>NZ_JAAEAH010000025.1 GCF_010998615.1 Myxococcus sp. CA023
GGAACACCTGCTTGCCGCTCTCCAGGGACGCCAGGTCCTTGGCCAGCGCGAGCAGCATGCCGTCAGACGCCGGCGTGTTTCCGGACGCGCGCTTCGCCACCTCCGCGGACTCAGCGGCGTACTCACCGAGCTGTCCGGGCCCCGCCTCGGCGATGTGGTACCAGAACCAGTACCCCGCGCTGAAGATGATGGACGTCCAGAGGATGAACAGCCACCAGTTGGGCAGGTGGTTGTCGTGTTCCTCGATGCCGTCATAGACGGAGTGCAACAGCGGCTTGTCACTGCTCATGGCCACCCTCCCCCTTCTCGCTCAGCGGCATCCGCGCGAGCGCGTCGAAGTCCCCGCTGCGCCGCGCCACGAACACCCAGGCGACGACGCCGAGGAACACCGCGATGAACAGAACCAAGGCGAAGAGGGGCAGCTCGGTGAGCGACATCCCCTGATAGAATTGCTTGTACATCAGCGGCCCTCCTCACTGGCGATGGTGGCGGCAGGCAGACGGTCCGGCGGCGCGGGCGACTTCTCCGGCGGCGCGGGCAGGTCCTGCGGCCCACGTCCCAGGCGCTGGAGGTAGGAGATGATGGCCACCATCTCCGAATCCCACGCCACCTGGACGCCCTGCGCCGCCAGGTCCGCGGTGATGCCCTCCGCCTGTGTCTTCTGTCGCGCCTCGGCGCTGTCCACGTCCGCGTTGCTGTACGGCACGCCCAGCCGCTGCATCAGCGCGAGCTTCTTCGGCGCGTCCTTCACGACGATGCGCTGCTCGGCCAGCCACGGGTACGGCGGCATGTTGGAACCGGGGCTCGTCGCCCGAGGGTCCATCATGTGCGTGTAGTGCCAGAGGTTCGGGTACTTGCCGCCCAGCCGGTGCAGGTCCGGGCCGGTGCGCTTGCTGCCCCACTGGAAGGGGTGGTCGTAGATGAACTCCTCCGCGCGGGACACGTCGCCGTAGCGCTGCGTCTCCGCCACGAAGGGGCGAATCATCTGCGAGTGGCAAGTGTAGCAACCCTCGCGGACGTAGAGGTCACGCCCCTGGAGCTCCAGCGGCGAATACGGCTCCTGTGCCTGGCCATGCGCCGGCACCGCCTGCTTGAGCATGATGGTGGGCAGCAGCTCCGCCACACCGCCAATCAGGATGGCGATGAGCGTGAGCACCGTGAACGCCAGCGGCTTGCCCTCGATGAGGCCAAACCACGACGGACGGCCTGCTTCGCGGTCCCTGCGGGTGACAATCCAGGCGAACTCGCCCAACGCGATGATGGCGCCCATCAGCACCACCGCGCGGACCGGCTTCGCCCAGCCGAGGAACATCGTCACGGTGAGGATGGCGATGGCGAACACCAACGGCCGGCCCGTGACGACCTGCACCCAGCCAGGCGTCGGGGCCTTGGCGGGGACGGGCTCGGCGACGGGCGTGGGCGCGGGCGGCTCCACGACGACGGTGGTCTCCCCGTCCACGGCCTTGCCGGCGCGGGCCGTCTTCCACAGGTTCCACGCCATCATGATGAAGCCCACCAGGTACATGGACCCGCCGACGAAGCGGACGATGTACATGGGCCGGATGGCCAGCAGCGTCTCCACGAAGTTCGGGTAGAGCAGCGTGCCGTCGGGGTTCGCCGCGCGCCACATGAGGCCCTGCGTGACGCCGCTGATCCACATGGAGACCATGTAGAGGAGGATGCCCACCGTCCCGAGCCAGAAGTGCGCGTCCGCCGCCTTGGGCGAGTGCAGCTTCGTGCCGTACAGCCTGGGCACCAGCCAGTAGAACATGCCGGCCGCCATGAAGCCGTTCCAGCCCAGCGCGCCGCTGTGGACGTGGCCGACAATCCAGTCCGTGTAGTGGCCCAGCGCGCTCACCGACTTGATGGACAGCAGCGGCCCCTCGAAGGTGGCCATGCCGTAGAAGGTGACGCCCGCGATGAGGAACTTGAGGACGGGGTCCTCGCGCAGCTTGTACCAGGCGCCCTTCAGCGTGAGCAGGCCGTTGAGCATGCCGCCCCACGACGGCGCCCACAGCATGACGCTGAAAATCATGCCCAGCGACTGTGCCCAGTCCGGCAGCGCCGTGTAGAGCAGGTGGTGCGGACCGGCCCAGATGTAGATGAAGACCAGGGCCCAGAAGTGGATGATGGACAGCCGGTACGAGTACACCGGCCGCTCCGCCGCCTTGGGCAGGAAGTAATACATGATGCCCAGGATGGGCGTGGTGAGGAAGAAGGCGACGGCGTTGTGGCCGTACCACCACTGCACCAGCGCGTCCTGGACACCCGCGAAGACGGAGTAGCTCTTCATCCCCGACAGCGGCAGCGCCAGGCTGTTGACGATGTGCAGCACCGCCACCGTGACGATGGTCGCGATGTAGAACCAGATGGCGACGTAGAGGTTCTTCTCGTGGCGCTTCGCCAGCGTCCAGAAGAAGTTGATGGCGAAGACGACCCAGATGACGGCGATGGCCACGTCGATGGGCCACTCCAGCTCCGCGTACTCCTTGGAGGTGGTGAAGCCCAGGGGCAGCGAAATCGCCGCCGCGACGATGATGAGCTGCCAGCCCCAGAAGTGGATTTTCGAGAGCAGGTCCGACGCCATGCGCGTCTTCAACAGACGCTGCGTGGAGTAGTAGATGCCCGCGAACATCATGTTGCCCACGAAGGCGAAGATGACCGCGTTCGTGTGCAGCGGGCGCAAGCGGGAATAGGTCGTGTAGGGGATGCCCAGGTTCGCCTGCCACCAGGCGAGCTGACTGGCCACCAGCGCCCCTACCGCCATTCCCACGATGCCGAACAGCACCGACGCGATGATGAAGCGCCGGACCGTGGTGTCGTCATAGATGATTCGTTGCTGATGCACGGCTTCACTCCTGGGAAGCGGAGGACGGGGGCTCGGGGGCGCCAGGCGCCGGACGGGCGCTGTCGTCTTCGAGCGGGAAGAGCGAGAGCCGGTCGGCGTGCTCGTGGTCGCGGTGGCGCACGCTGTAGACGAACAGCAGCACCGAGCTGGCGACGAGCATCAGGCTCACGAAGACTTGGAGGACGAGGACGTTCATGCCGGCACCTCCCGCAGCGGCGGCGTGGGCGAGGCGGCAGCGCGCTCGCGTGAGGCGGACAGCCACCACACCGTGAAGAGCACGGTGGCCAGACTGGTGGCGGGCATGGCCACGGCGGCGCGCAGGGGGGTCATCCAACCCGCGAGGCACACGGCGACGGCCACCACGTTGTAGCCCACCGCCAAGGCCAGCAGCCGGCGCACCACCTGGCGCAACCGGGCCGACAACCGCAGTGCCTCGCGGATGGCGCCCAGGCCTTCGCCCAGGAGGAAGAAGTCGCTCTTGCCGGGCATCACCGGCCGGTCGATGGCGGGCGTACCCGCGCAGAGGGCTCGCTCGAAGGCGAGGCTGTCGTTGACGCCGTCGCCCAGGTACAGCGTGTCCGCCGCGTCCAGCTTCGCGACGGCCTCCGCCTTGTCCTCTGGACGCTGGCCACTCAGGGTGCGCTGGGTGGGGATGCCCAGCGCGGCGGCCATGTCATTCACGCGGCCCTGGCTGTCCCCGGAGATGAGCCACACCTCGCGGCCCTCTCCCTGGAGCGCCTGGACCTCACGGCGTGCGTCGGGACGTACCGACTCCCGGAGCTGGAAGAAGGCCACTGGCACGCCGTCACGGGTCAGCACCGGGCCCGCGGCGAGGCCCGAACCGGAGAGGAGGACCTCCACACGCCCACTCGGCCTGGAGTGGCGGCTCGCGGGGCTGCCCCACGCACGCGACGCGCCATCCGTGGGCTCGCCGTCCGGCTGCCCTGTGTCCACCGCAAGCGCCTCGGTGGCCCAGTCCGCGCGGCCCAGCCGCCAGCGCACGCCTTCTCGATTCAGTTCGAGCCCGTGGCCCGCGAGCTCCGACACACGCGCCTCAGAGTTGAAGCGCGCGCCTTCCCGAGCCAGCGCGGCCGCGAGGCAGCGACTGGCGGGGTGGTTGCTGCGCGACACCAGGTCGAAGGCGATGTCGCGCGACGCGGGCGTCAACCCCGCCACGGCGGCGCGGTCCACCAACTCCAGCCGCCCCAGTGTCAGCGTCCCCGTCTTGTCGAAGAGCACCTTTCGCACGCGCGGCAGCCGGTCCAGCAGGTCCGTGCTCCGGATGAAGAAGCCGCCACGACGCAGGCGCGCCTGGACCAACTCGTAGGCCAGCGGCGTGGCGATACCGATGGCGCACGGGCACGTCACCACCAGCAGTGCCACCGCCACCTCCAGCGCCTTGTCCGGCCCGGCGGGCCACCACAGCGCGAGCCCCAACGCGGAGACGAAGAGCACCGTGACGACCCAGCGGCGTGACACGCGGTCCCAGAAGCGGGTGTGCAGCGCGGGGCCCCCCGCCTCCGTGGGCGCCCGGCGGAGCAACGCCACCAGCGGCGAGTCGGTGAACGCCTGCTTCGCCTGGACACGCACGGCCTCGCGCCCGGCGTTGAACGCGCCCGCGGGCAACGCACCACCCTGCCCCACCGCGCGCTCGCCTGGCTCGCCCGTAATCCAATCCGTGGACACGCGGGCCCCCGAATCGAGCAGCACCGCGTCCACCGGCACCAGGTCCCCCGGCGCAATCACCAGCACGTCACCGTCGGCCACCTCGGCGGCGCGCACGGTGGCGAGCCGCGCGCCCTCTTCCCTGCGTACGAAGAGCCCTTCCGCCCCGTCGTCATCCAGCAGGAAGCGCCGGTTGCGCTCCAACACACGCTGCTGGAGCCACCGTCCCACCAGCATCAGCGTGACGAAGGTGTTGAGCGTGTCGAAGTACGCCAGGTCGCCGCGCCCTCCGCGCGCCTGCGCCAGCGACATGCCGAACACCAGCAGGATGCCCAGGGCAATGGGCAGGTCCAGGTGCAGCACGCCGCGCCGGAGCCCCTGAAGCGCGGAGCGGAAGAAGGGCCAGCCTCCCACCACCACGACCGCGGACGACAGCCACAGACTCAGCCGTGTGAAGAGACGGAAGACATCGCCATCCTCCGGCGTGAGCCCCACGTAGAAGCTCACCGAGAACAGCATCACGTTCATCGACAGCGCGGCGCAGATGCCCAGGCGGATGGGGAGGTCCAGGCTCGTGCGCTCCAGGCGCTTGCGGCTGGGTCCGAAGAGGTAGCCAAAGCCCTCCACGCCGCGAAGGAACTCCGCCACGTCGAAGGCGCCGCGCCGCCACAGCATCCGCACTTTGCCCAGGGCCGGGTCCACCGTCAGCCCCGCCCCGCCCGGCTGCCGGCGGAACAGCTCGTTCATCAGCCACACGCATGCGGCGCAGTGGATGCCCTGCACGTCCAGTTCGAGCGAGCACAAGGGGCCAGGAATCGACTCCGCGCGACTCATCAGCGGCTCCAGCCACGCGAACGCGCGTTCCTTGCGCGGCTCAGGCGCGGGCGCCGTCTTTCCTTGCGCGAGCTGGTAGTAGCGCGTGAGCCCCTGCTCCACGAGCAGGCCGTGCACGGCCTCGCACCCCACACAGCAGAAGTCGCGCGCCGCGCCCCCCGGAGGAACGGGACTGCCGCAGTGGAGACAGGCGGCCGGAGCAGGCTCCGATGTCGTGGAGGCAGGCATTCACGATGTCACCTTGCGAACGGCATGCCTGTTGCGATGCACCGCGTTCATGTCGCCCGAACCGGCCGCGCTCGCCTCGCTGCTGCACACCTCCGGACCCACCGTCATCGCCGGCGCACTGGGCGCCTTCGTGGTGGGGCTCACGGGGAGCGTGCATTGCCTCCTCATGTGCGGACCGCTGGCCTGCGCGGGTCTGCCCGGCGTGCCGGGCCCCGAGCGCCGCCGGGCCGTCGTCGCCTACCAGGGAGCGCGCCTGGGCGCCTATGCCCTCGTGGGCGGCGCCCTGGGCATGCTGGGTGGAGGCGTCACCCAGGCGCTGGCGGTCTCCACCCGCCCCTACCTTCCCTGGCTGATGGCGGTGGCACTGGTCGCGTCCGCGCTGGAGCTGGGCAAGCGCCTGCGCCCGCTGCCGGGCATGGCGAACCTCGCGCGGCACGTCACGCGCTGGGGCGCAAAGTTTTCGTGGACGGGCCGCGCGAGCGCAATGGGTGCGGTCACACCGCTGCTGCCCTGTGGCCTCCTCTATGGCGTCTTCGCGGTGGCCCTGGCGAGCGGTTCGTTCGGAAGCGGAGCACTGGTGCTCGCCGCGTTCGCGCTTGGCGGCCTGCCCGCCCTGCTGGGGGCGCAGCTTCAGGCGGCGCTGTGGAAGCACCGCCCGAAGTGGATGTCCCTGCTGCTCCAACGGGCGGTGCCGCTGGCGGCGGCGGCGGTGCTCATCTACCGCGCCGTGGGAACCACCAGCGGCGGCCCGAGCTGCCATTGAGCGCCCTGCTGCCACTGTCCAGCGCGCCACACCACGGCCGCTCTCAACCGCCGCGTCGCTTCGAGCCGCGCCGCCCACTCGAAGCAGCCGGCTCCTTCGGCAGGTGCCGCAATCCCATCCACCCGAGCGCCGCGACGTGGCGCGCGACGTGGTCAATGGTGAAGGAGCGCCCGTCCTCCGCCCACCACTGCCCCACCTGCGTCACCATGCCCACCAGCGCGTTCGCATAGATGGGCGCGACCTTGGGGTTGTAGCCGGCGTGCTCGAACTCGCTCTTGAAGATGTCAGCGACCCGCAGCGCGAGGTCGTCGATGACGCGCGTCAGGCCTCGCCGTCCAGCCGCGAGCGGTGAATCGCGCGTCATCACCGCGAAGCCCGCGGGCTCCTCCTTGGCGTACGTCATGAAGGCCAGCACCGCCCGTTCGAACCGTTCGCGGGGCGTCCCCGTCGCGATGCTCTCCGACACGCGTGTCACCAGGTCATCCATCTCCCGGTCCACGATGGCCGCGTAGAGCCCCTCCTTCGCGCCAAAGTGCTCGTAGACGATGGGCTTCGACACACCCGCCTGGTGGGCGACTTCCTCGATGGAGGTCGCTTCGTAACCCTTCGAGGCGAACACGCCTCGCCCCACCGCCATCAACTGGACCCGGCGGTCGGCACCCGACAGTCGCTTCTTCGTCGCCACGTTGACCTCTAACCTACCCAACAGTAACTTACTCAACCGGAACCTACCAACTGGTAACTCTCCGGTGGAGTTGGAGCCCCTCATGTACCCCGTCTCTCGCCGAGCCGTCTTGCCCGACGCAGCCGAGCTCAACGTCCTCGCCGTCCTCGAATCGCGGGTCCGGTCCTGAGCGCCCAGGTCGCGGAGAAGCCGAAGCTGCGGGGTGTCCTGCATCAGTTCGCCGCCACGGGTGCGCTGGGAGCGGGCCTGGTGCTCGTCTCGATGGCCCCGACCGACCGGGCCGCGACAGCCGCCGCCGTGTTCGCCGTCAGCCTAGTGGTGTTGTTCGCGGTCAGCGCGACCTACCACCGGGTGAACTGGTCCACGAGAGGGAGGACGTGGATGCGGCGCATGGACCACGCATCCATCTTCATCCTCATCGCGGGTACCTATACGCCCGTCGCGCTGCTGGGCATCTCCGGGGCCGCGGGCAACCGCCTGCTGCTCCTCATCTGGGCGGGCGCGCTCGCTGGAGTCCTTCAGTCGCTGTTCTGGATACAGGCGCCCAAGGTGGTGACGGCGGCGCTGGCCGTCGCGGTCGGCTGGACGCTGGTGCCGTACTTCGATGAAGCACGGCAAGCCCTCACGGGCAGCAACCTGACGCTCATCCTCGCGGGAGGCGTCGCGTACACGGCGGGCGCGCTCGCCTATGCCCTGAAGCGGCCGAACCTCTGGCCCGGAGTGTTTGGCTACCACGAGATGTTCCACGCGCTGACGCTGGTCGGTGCGGGGCTCCACTTCACGGTCGTCCTGCGACTCGTCCGCGACGCGACCCTGTAGACAGAGGAATGCCAGGGCCAGGGCTCTGACCTCCAGACAACATGGGCCGGCCCGGCCGGCCGCTTGACTAGAATCTGGCTCTAGAATCAGATTCTAGTCATGGAGCGTAAACGTCGCAGCGCGACCGGCGAGCAGAGCCGTCGTGCCATCCTGAATGCCGCGCTGGATTGTTTCTCCCGGCTGGGCTGGGCGGCGACGACCATCGAGGACATCCGCAAGGTCAGCGGCGCCAGCGTGGGCAGCGTCTACCACCACTTCGGTGCGAAGGAAGGCATCGCGGTGGCGCTCTACATCGACTGCCTGCGCCTCCATCAGGAGTCGTTGCGGGGTCGGCTGGAGCGGAAGCACGACGCGGAAGCCTTCGTGCGCACCATCGTCACCCACCACATCGCCTGGTCCCGGGAGCACCCGGAGGCCGCCCGCTATCTCCTGCGCATGCGCCGTGAGGAAGCCGTGGCCGCGGCCGAACAGGAAATCCAATCCGCGACGGGCGACTTCATCCGGGAAGGCTTCAGCCGGCTGAAGACCTACGCACAGTCGGGCGAGCTGCTGCCACTGCCTCCGTCCGTCTACTTGCCGCTGATGCTTGGCCCCGCCCAGGAACTGCTGAGTGCCTGGGCCAATGGCCACGTGGAGCTCAAGGCAGGCATCGAGAAGGTCCTCGCCGATGCCGCCTGGCGATGCCTGCGTCCGGAGACAGCCCCCTCCAGGAAGGTGCCGTGATGCTGGATGACGCCCTGCCCTCTCCCGTCGCGACGTCCTCACCGGAGGTCGTCCAGATTCCCGCCCGGGATGGGCTTCCCCTCGCCGCGACGGTGTACCCGGGGCGCCAGGACAATGGCGTCGTCGTCCAGATCAATCCCGCGACGGCCGTGCCACGCAGGTACTACGACGCTTTCGCCCGGTTCCTCGCGGGCCGTGGCTTCACGGTCGTCACGTATGACTACCGGACCATGGGGGACTCGGTCGTCGACGCGTCCCTGCGCAACCAGGCCCGCTTCCAGGACTGGGGCGAGTTGGATACGCCAGCCGTCGTGGACTGGGTGACAGCCCGGTTTCCCGCGCACCGGCTCGCCGTCGTGGGCCATTCGGCGGGCGGTCAGATGCTGGGGCTTGCGGAGAATGCCTCGCGCATCCAGGCCGTGTTGCTGATTGGCTCACAGCACGGCTGGTGGCGGCACTGGCCTCTCCGCCAGGCGCTGCCCCTGGCTGCCATGTGGTACGTCGCGCTGCCCGTCTCCGTCGCGGTGCTGGGTTACTTCCCGGGCCGCGCTGTGGGCTCGCAGGACGTGCCGGGAGGCATCGCCAAGCAGTGGGCGCGCTGGTGCCGCAACCCGAACTACGTCTCCGACGACAACGGCGCGCCGCTGCGGCCGTACAACGACCGAGTCCGGGCACGGATACGGCTCTACAGCTTCTCCGACGACGCCATCGCGCCGGAGGCAGCCGCGCGTGCGTTGCTCGACTACTACCCGAACGCGACTCGCGAGCACCTGCACCGCACGCCCGCGGAGCTCGGCATGAAGCGCATCGGCCACTTCGGCTGGTTCCGCGCCAGCACGCCCGAGGCCGTCTGGGTGGAAGCGGCGGATTGGCTCGAACAGACGAAGTGACTCCACCACCCAATGAGGGACTCATGAGCAACTTCATCACGGAAGAGACCGAAGGGTTCGTGCGGAAGATTGGACTGAACCGCCCTGAGAAGCGGAACGCGATGAACATCGCGCTCATCGAGCAACTCTCGGGTGCGCTGGGACGGGCCGAGGCCGACGAGAACGTCCGGGTGTGCGTGCTCTTCGCTCATGGAACCGTGTTCACGGCGGGGCTCGACCTCATGGACGTGTTTCCCAGGCTGGGTGACGCCCAGACGCTGTTCAGCGCGGCGGGCATCGACCCGTGGGCCACGCATGGCCCCGCGAGAACGAAGCCGCTCATCATCGCGGTGCATGGCAAGTGCCTCACGCTTGGCATCGAACTGATGCTCGCGGCCGACATCACGGTGGCTTCCGAGGACGCCACCTTCGAGCAGATTGAAATCGACCGCGGCATCTTCCCCTTCGGCGGGGGCACGGCCCGGTGGGTTCGGACCATGGGTTGGGGCAACGCGATGCAGTACCTGCTGACGGGCGATGCGCTCGACGCGCGTGAAGCGCACCGGTTGGGGCTCGTGCAGCGTGTCGTCTCACGCGAGGCGCTGATGGAGACGGCGATGGGCCTCGCAGCCCGCATCGCGTCGAAGCCGCCCCTCGCCATCAAGGCGACCATCGAGAGCGCGCGGACGGCCGTCCTCGAAGGGGAGCGCGCTGCGGCTGCGAAGCTCTTGCCAGCCATTCAGCAGCTCGCGACGACCGAGGATGTGCAGGAGGCGCTCTCCGCCCACTTCGAACGCCGGCCCGCGACCTTCCGCGGCCGATGACTGTCTCAGGAGGCCGGAGCATGCCAGCGCATCCAGAGCCCCATTGAGGGGAGCCCACCTCGCTCCGCGCGTCCGACAGATTCTCGCTCGGCGCGAGCCGCTTTGCCGCCACAGCGCCCCTTCGCGGACGCATCCTCGTCGCGGGCGCGACCGGAGTTCCGCAGACCTTCTCCCGGCTCAGGCCTGCTCGGTGCGCAACGTCACCGGGTGGTCCTCGAGCCACGCCTGACAGCGCTCAATGCGCGCGGCGGCGGCAGGCAGGCCCATGCACAGCAGCAGCTCGCGGTAGGGCTCGAAGGCCGCTGGTGTCCACGCGGTGAGCGCTTTGAGGTCGGCCAGCGCCACCATCTCCTCGGGCGAGCGCCCCTCTGCTTCCTTCCGTGCCGTGAGCAGCGCGGCGAGCGTCATCCGCGCGGGCTCCGCCTCGAAGGCGATGGCGGCATCCATGTACGCCGTGCGGGTGGCGTCATCCGCAGCCACATCCTTCGCCTTCTCCCGCAGCCGGTCGAGCAGCCCCACGAGGAAGTCCTCGTCGAGCGCGCCCTTCACCGCCCGCATCAGCCCCGTCACCGCTTCCCGGCGCACCGAGGGCTCCGTGCCCGTGGGCAGGGCCTTCAGCGCCTGCATCGGGTCCCAGAGCGCGCACGTGAGCCACAGCTCCTCTTCGGGCGAGAAGACGGCCGGCGTCGTCGAGGCCCGCAGCCACGCCTCCACGCGGGCGGCGCGCTCCTTGGCCTCGCGAGCGATGCGCTCGGCCAGCTCCGGGTCCTCTTGCACGTACTTGAGCAGCGCGCCCACGTCGCCGCCACGAGCCTGCTGGAGCGCGGCCTTCGCCTCGTCGGAAAGGGACTCCTCCTCAAGCCCCTTCACCAGCGCCTCGTACTTCTGGGACAGCTCCTTGTGCTTGGCGCTCCACTCGCGGAACTGCACGTCGAAGACGACGTCCAGGACGGGGATGTCCTCCGGCCGGGCCTTGCCCATCCGCTTGGACGCGGAGGCCAGCAGCGTGCCCACGCCGATGGCCCGCCGGTCCTCGGCGGACAGTCCAGGCGTGGACATCTTGGACATCAGCGCGGCGCCGAGCGCCTCCAGGAACGCAGGCGTGCCGAGCGCGCGCACCGTTCCCACCAACAGCTCGCGACGGGCGATGGCGGCGTCCTGCTCCGTGTTCTCCGACAGCCGGGCCAGTTCATTCCCCACGTGCTCGGAGAAGGCCTTCACGTCGAAGCGCAGGCCGGGCACCGGGCCCCAGCCCGTCATCAGGTCCGCCAGCCGCTCCAGCGCACCGGACAGCTTGGACACATCGGGGTCGCCCAGCACTTCCATCGCCGCCTCGAGGTCGGCCCTGGCGGACGAGGCAGGGGCGGCGGGCGGCGCGGCGCGGGCCCGGTCCTCGGCGGCATGGCAGACCTTGTACTTCTTGCCACTGCCACAGGGACACGGGTCGTTACGGCCGGGCTTCTTCGAGCTCAAGGGGTCCTCAGGGGGTCGCGTGTGCGACAAGGAGAGTCCACGACGACGCTAGGAGTAGGCATCCCACCGGGCGGGAATCAAGCAGCGCCTGCGTCGAAGGCGACACGCTCCGCCTCCGTGAGCCCCAATCCCTGTGAGCCGCCACGCTCTTGCGCGCGGATGCCCGCCTCCAGTACGGCCTGGACGGCCACGGCCTGGATGGGCGTCACGGGGTTGGGCGCCCCTCCCAGCAGGGCATCCCGGATGCCCGCGTAGTACTGACGGTAGTCTCCTGCTGAAGCGACGGTGGGTGCGCCATCCCGACCAAGAGCCTCACCCCACGCCGAGCCTTCCGGTGACTCGCCCGTCACCAGACGCGGCACCTGCGGCTCCCTACCCAACATGAGCCACGACCCCCGTGAGCCATGCACGGCGAAGCGAGGCATCGTGGCCGCGATGAGCATGGACGCCTGGAGCACCACCTGCCGCCGTGGATAGACGAGCGTGTACTGGAACCAGTCATCCACGAAAGCGCCCTCCCGCAGCGACTCGCGCGTACCCGACACGGACTCCGGCAATCCAAACAGTTGCAGCGCCTGGTCAACGAGGTGTGGCCCCAGGTCGAACCACACGCCCGCCCCAGGACCTATCTGTTCCCGCCACTGGCTGCGAACCTCGGGACGGAACCGGTCGAAGCGTGACTCGACGTGCGCCACGTGTCCCAGGGTGCCTTCCGCTAGCAGTGCCCTCAATGCCAGGAAGTCGGTGTCCCAACGCCGGTTGTGGAACACCGAGAGCAGCAGGCCGCGAGACTCCGCCAGGGCGCGCAGCGCGCGGGCTTCCTCCAGGGTGATGGTGAAGGGCTTGTCGACGACGACGTGCTTCCCTGCCCGGAGCGCGGCCTCCGCCAGTGGCACGTGGAGTTCATTCGCCGTGGCGATGACGACCAGGTCCACATCGGGGTGCGTCGCCCCGGCTTCATGGGAGCCACAGAGGGTGACGTGTGGCAGCGTGGACCGCACCGCCTCATCCTGGCGCGAGGCGACGACCTGGAGCACCAGCCCGTCCACACCTTGAATCAGCGGAGTGTGGATGTACCTGCCCGCGATGCCGAAGCCCAGCAAGGCCACTCGGAGGGGGGCTCGTCCAGGAGAGGAGAAGGCCATGTCGCACCCTACCCTGGAAAGGGCAACGCCGCCCGCCGAGGAGGACGGGCGGCGTCGCGGTGGGGGAGCGGGCTTCCGGGGAGGCCTCGGCGCCGAGGCTTCCACCGCTCCCTTTCTCTGGAACAGGCTCAGGTGTGGTGATGCAGGCTCTCCACCAGGTACGGGTCACCCACCGGCACCATGGGCGTGGAGCGCACGGTGCGCGTCACCGCCAATGTGAAGAGCGCCGCCATTCCCACGAAGCCGGCGAGCTCGAACACCCCCAGGGCGACACCGTCAGGCTGACCACCAGGCACCACCATCAGGTACAGGTCCAGCCAGCGGCCCACCAGGAGGATGGCGGCCACCCGCAGCAGGTGCGAGGGATTGCGCTTCGCGGGCCTCGGCAACAGCAGCACGAAGGGCAGCGCCCAGTTGAGCGCCACGTTCACATAGAAGGCCACCGCCCAGGTGCCGTGCAGCCGGGTGACGAAGTAGACCGTCTCCTCCGGGATGTTCGCGTACCAGATGAGCAGGAATTGCGAGAACCACAGATAGGCCCACAGCGTGGCGAAGCCGAACATCAGCTTGCCCAAGTCGTGAAGATGGCTGGTGTTGAGCTGCGGGAGCGCGCCCGCGCGGTGGAGCAGGATCGCCGTCACGGTGATGGCGCACACCGTGGAACTGAGCAGTCCCGCGATGTTGTAGAGCGCGTAGATGGTGCTGAACCAGTGCGGCTCCAGGGTCATCAACCAGTCGAACGCGGCCAGACAGAAGGTCAGCGAGAAGAGCACCAGGAACACCGCCGACACCTTCACGTTGCGCCCGGCCAGCTCCAGGGAGCGCTCCGCGTCCTGCCGCAGGGAGATGCGCCGCAGCATCCACGTGAAGCCCACCCACACCGCCAGCATCACCACCATGCGTACCGCGAAGAAGGGCACGTTGAGGAAGGCGGCCTTCTCGTGCAGCAGGTGGTCCGTCTCCATGACGCCCGGCTTCGCCCACGGGTACAGCGAGGACACGAAGGGCAGCAGCGCCAGAATCGTCACGGCACCCCAGGGCACGTAGGCCGCGAAGGCCTCGGGGATGCGCTTGAACACGGTGAACCAGCCCGCGTTGGCCACGTACATCAGCGCCAGGAACACTGCGCCGCCCAGGCCCAGGCAGAGGAAGTAGAAGCCGCTGGTGAGCAGGCTCGTCAGGGCACGCTCACGCGCGATGGCCAACCCCGCCACCAGGATGCCCAGGCCCACGCCGGCCAACACCTGCGCCGCGCGGTGCACGGCGGGAGGAACCTCGAAGCCGCTGGTCGAAACAGCGGCCTCCTCATGCGTCGAAGCGCTCATGGCACGTCCTTCCGCGCTGTCCGCGCGGGGTCCTGCAAGGTCCGGACGTAGTGGACGATCTTCCACCGGTCCTCTGGAGCCACCTGCGAGCCATGGGCCGGCATCAGCCCCTGCCCATGGGTGATGATGTGGAACACCTGCCCGTCGGGGAGCTGCTTCGCGCGCTCCGCCAGCAGCGACGGCGGCATGGGGAAGCGCGCGGTGACGAGCCCGTCTCCCAGGCCCTCCGGGCCGTGGCACGGCCCGCAGTAGCGCGAGAAGGTCACCTTGCCCCGCGCCAGGACCTCCGGAGAGGCCGGGTACGGATTCTGGAGCTCCCGCCCCGCGCGCGCCGCCTCCTCGGTGCCCGCGGCCAGGTGCAGCGGCTGATGCCCACGCGGTACCGTCCCCTTCACCGGCGCCAGCAGCGTCTTGCCGTCCACGGTGACGGGGTTGGCCGCGAAGGTGTCAAACGGCACGGACGACACCATGTCCGGCGCGTATTCGAAGTTGGGCCGCGTCTCGTCCTGCTCGCAGCCCGCGACGGTCAGACTCAGGACCGCCATGCCCAGGTGCAGCCTTCTCACGACGCCACCTCCTCCAGCAGGTCCGTCGCCACCGCGCCGTGGCGGCGCATCAGGTCCTCGGCCGCGTCCAGCTCCGAGGGGGCCTCGCGCGGCGCCACCGCGATGGCGAACCGGTCATCCGTGACACGCGGGAGCACCGAGCGGCGACTCCCGGGGAAGAGCTTCGCCCGCGCCAGGAAGGCCGCCACCGTCGCCAGCGCCGCGAACAACACCGTCAGCTCGAAGGTCACCGGGATGAACGCGGGGAACGAGTTGAAGGGCTTGCCGCCCACGTTGAGCGGCCAGCTCACCACGCTGGTGTAGTACTGGAGCGACAGCGCCAGCGTGCAGCCCAGCAGGCCCGCGCCGAAGCACACCCAGGTGAGGCGGCTGGGCTTGAGGCCCATGGCGTCATCCAGCCCGTGCACCGCGTACGGCGTGTACACGTCGTGGAGGACGAAGCCCGCCTCCCGCACCGCACGAGTGGCGTCGAGCACCTGCGCCTCATTGTCGAAGTAGCCGATGAGAACCGGGGCACTCATACAGGTGCATCCTTTCGGGTGGCGATGGCCAGCGGCACCGGCGACGCGGGCCGGTGGGCCACGGGGTGCGGCTCCTCGGCGACGGGCTTCGCGGGCGGGTGTGGCTGCGCCGCGTGACCTTCGCGAGCGAAGCCCAGCACGCTCTTCACCTCGCCGATGGAGATGATGGGCAGCACGCGGACGAAGAGCAGGAACAGCGTGAAGAAGAGACCGAACGTGCCGATGAAGGTCCCCACCTCCACCATCGTCGGCGTGTACATGGCCCAGCTCGACGGCAGGAAGTCACGGTGGAGGCTGGTGACGATGATGACGAAGCGCTCGAACCACATGCCCACGTTGATGACCAGCGACAGGACGAAGATGGCGGCGGGCGAGGTGCGAATCTTCTTGAACCAGAAGAGGTGCGGCGACACCACGTTGCACGTCACCATGATCCAGTACGCCCAGGCGTAGGGCCCGAAGGCGCGGTTCATGAAGGCGAAGCGCTCGTAGGGGTTGCCCGAGTACCAGGCGATGAAGAACTCCGTCGCGTACGCCAGCGACACCAGGCCACCCGTGACGATGATGATCTTCGTCATGTTCTCCAGGTGGCGCAGGGTGATGAGGTGCTCGTAGCCCAGCACCACGCGGGTGATGATCATCAGCGTCAGCACCATGGCGAAGCCGCTGAACACCGCGCCCGCGACGAAGTACGGCGGGAAGATGGTCGTGTGCCAGCCAGGGATGACCGACGTGGCGAAGTCCATGGAGACGATGGTGTGCACGCTGAGCACCAGCGGCGTCGCCAGGCCCGCCAGCAGCAGGTACACCGTCTCGTAGCGGCTCCACGTCCGGTTCGAGCCCGTCCACCCCAGCGACATCACCTTGAAGACGGCCTTGCGAATCCCCGCCTTCGCCCTGTCGCGCACCGTGGCCAGGTCCGGAATCAGGCCCACGTACCAGAACACCGCCGACACGGTGAAGTACGTGGAGATGGCGAACACGTCCCACAAGAGCGGCGAGCGGAAGTTCACCCACAGGCTGCCGCGGTCGTTCGGATACGGCATCACCCAGAAGGCCAGCCATGGCCGGCCCATGTGGATGAGGGGGAAGAGCGCCGCGCACATGACGGCGAACAGCGTCATCGCCTCCGCCGCGCGGTTGATGCTGGTGCGCCACTTCTGCCGGAAGAGGAAGAGGATGGCGGAGATGAGCGTGCCGGCGTGGCCAATGCCCACCCAGAACACGAAGTTGGTGATGTCGAAGGCCCAGCCAATCGTCTTGTTGAGGCCCCACACTCCGATGCCCGTGGCCACCTGGTAGCCGACGATGCCGGCGCCCGTGCCGAGCACGGACACCGCGATGCCAAAGGCCACCCACCACTTCCACGTGGGGGCCCGCTCCATGGGGGCGCAGATCTCCTCGGTGAGCTGGCCCAGGGAGCGCGGCTCGGTGACGAGCGGTTCGCGCAGCGGGGACAGATGCTGGTTGCTCATGTGCCGCTTCCCGACCCGGTGTTCCGGATCTTCGTGAGGTAGGTGATGGACGACCCGATGTTCAGCTCCTCCAGCAGCCGGAACGCGCGCCCGTCCTTCGCCAGACGCGCCACCTGGCTGTCCGGGTCGTTCACGTCACCGAAGTGGATGGCCTTCGCAGGGCAGCTCTGCTGGCACGCCGTCTGGATGTCCCCGTCACGCAGCGGGCGGCCTTCCCGGTTCGCGGCGGCCTTGGACTCCTGGATGCGCTGCACGCACATCGAGCACTTCTCCATGACGCCCCGGCTGCGCACCACGACGTCCGGGTTGAGCACCATCCGCTCCAACGGCTCGGCGTGCTCGTAGTCGAACCAGTTGAAGCGGCGGACCTTCGTGGGGCAGTTGTTGGCGCAGTACCGGGTCCCCACGCAGCGGTTGTAGACCTGCTGATTGAGGCCCTCGCTGGAGTGCACCGTGGCCAGAACCGGGCACACCGTCTCGCACGGCGCATTCTCACAGTGCTGGCACATCATCGGCTGGTGGACGACCTGGGGATTGGCTTCGTCACCCTGGTAGTACCGGTCGATGCGCATCCAGTGCATGTCCCGCCGGCGCAGCACCTCGTCGCGCCCCACGCTGGGGATGTTGTTCTCCGCCTGACACGACACCACGCAGGCCGAGCACCCCGTGCAGGCACTCAGGTCCACCGCCAGCGCCCACCGGTGCCCCTTGTACTCGTGGCCGGACCACAGAGAGAGCGAGTGCCCTCCCCCGCCGTGCCCCGCCTGCACCTCGTTGCCCGCGCGCGGGTTGGCCAGGAAGGCGGCCAGCTCCGCTTCGCGCACGTGCGGCCGTCCCTCCAGCCGGTGGTGCGTCTGCGTCAGCGCCAGGGGCTGCTGCTCGCCCGTGGCCTGCACCGTGACGCCGGGCACCGTGCGCCGCGCGCGCCCGTCCACCACCGCCGACAGCGGGTAGCCGTTGACGCCGATGCCATCCGCGACGCGCCCGGCCTGCGTGCGGCCGTAGCCCACCGCCACCGCGATGACGGAGGGGTGCGTCCCCGCCTGCACCAGCACGGGCACCGACAGCGTCGTGCTCCCCGCGCGCACCTGGACGACGTCGCCGTCCTTCAGTCCCAGCGCCTTCGCGCGGGCCGGAGCGATGCACGCCGGGTTGCCCCACGTCACCTTGGTGATGGGGTCCGCCACCTCCTGGAGCCAGGCGTTGTTCGCGGGGGCACCGTCACGCAGCGCCACCGTGGGATACAGCACCAGCTCCCACTCCGCGGCATGACGGGCCACGCCGGCCAGCGCCTTCGCCAGCCCTTCCTCGCGGAAGGCGGGTGCTTCCGGCGCAGCGGCGCCGAGCGTCACCACGCCCCGGCGGAGGGCATCGTCCCAGAAGGCGCTGAAGCCCTGCCCCAGGCCGCTGGCCCGGGGGAAGACTTCCGCCTCCCAGCGCGCGCGGAGGAAATCGTAGTGCGGCTGGGGCGCTCCCGCCCACTGGAGCAGCGACTCCACGCCGCTGCGCGTCTCGTGTAGCGGCGCCACCGCGGGCTGGCGCAGTGACACGACGCCCCGGCGCACCTCCGCGTCGCCCCACGACTCCAGCGCGGTGGACTCCGGTGCATGGAGGCCCACGTGCACGGCCGTCTCGTCCCGCCGGTCGCTGGTGGACAGCGTGAGCGGCACGTCCTTCAGCAACGCGGCCAGCTCCGCGCCGCGCGGGTCGCTGTAGACGGGATTGACGCCCATGAAGAGCACCGCGCCCACGCTGCCGGCGCGCAGCTCGGTCAGCAGCGTCCCCAAGGACAGCGCGTCCGCGTCCAGCGCCGTGCCGTCCGCCAGCGACACCGTGTGGCCCTCGTTGCCCAGCAGCGCGTTGGCGGTGTTGGCCAGCACCTGCGTGGCCACGTCATCACCGCCCGCCACCACCAGGGCGTCCTGGCGCTGGGCCCACAGCGCGTCCGCGAGCTCCACCCTCGCGGCTTCGTCCAGCGCGGGCGGCGGCAGAGACGCCAGTCCGGGCACCTCGCGGCCCGCCTTCACTGCCAGCCGCCGCACCAGGTCCGCCAGCACCAGCGCCACATCGGAAGGCGCCACCACGAAGCGGCGGTCCGCGGCGGCACCGGTGAGCGTCATCACCGGCTCCACCTGGAAGTGCCGCGACATCGTCCGGCGCCGGGCCGCGTCGCGCGACTCCGCGTACTGCCGGGTGAAGGCCACGGGCGACACCCACGTCCCCAGGAAGTCCGCGCCGAAGCTGGCGATGACGGCGGCCTTGTCGAAGCGGTAGTCCGGCACGGCGCTCACGCCATGCGTGACGCGGTGGGCGTCGGTGATGGCGGACAGCTCCCCCAGGGCTTCGTCGCGCACGGTCCGCGCGGTGGAGTACGCGGCCAGGAAGCGCTTCACGGCCGCCTCCGCCGTGGGCCCCAGGTGCCAGGGCAACACCACGCGAATGCCCTTACCCGCCTCGGTGGCCTTGCGCAGGGCCTGCGTGACGTCCGCGTCCAGGTCCGTCCAGGACACGCGCGTGGCGCCGCGGGTGGGGTAACGGGCGCGGCTCGCGTCGTAGAGCGACAGCACCGACGCCTGGCCCACCGCGCACACGCCGCCGCGCGACACGGGGTGCTCGTCGTTGCCCTCCACCTTGATGGGCCGGCCATCGCGCGTCTTCAGCAGCAGGCCGCACCGGGCGCTGCACCCGTTGCAGGTGGACGCGTACCAGAGCGCCAATCCCGGCATGACTTCATCCGGACGCGCCACGTAGGGGATGATTTGCTGCACCGGCGCGCGCTGGCAGGCCACCATGGCCGCCGCGGCGCTCAGGCCCATCAGCTTGAAGAAGTCACGGCGGCTGTTCGCATCCGGTGGCGTGGCGGCGACGCCCACGGGGAGCGGCTCCGTGAACTCATCCTGCGGAAGGGCGCCAAGGTCGCCAGCGCGCTCCGCCAGGCTCTGCCAGTACTTGGGAAGTGGGTCGGACATGGATGGGACTCCTCAGCGGTGGCAGCTCGAGCAGTCCGTAGGGGGCTGCAGGACTCGAGGGGCCTTCAACGGCTCCGGTGCGGGTGCGCCGGACGACAGGGCCAACAGCTCTCCAGCACGGGGCGCGGAAGGCGGCGGCGCGGACACCTGCTTCGCCGCCGTGTCGCGGTGGCAGTCCAGGCACCAGCCCATCGTCATGGGCTCCTTCTGCTCCACGCGCACCATCTCCTGCACGGGCCCGTGGCACGTCTGGCACTCCAGGCCCGCGCCCACGTGGCTGGCGTGGTTGAAGTACGCGTGGTCCGGCAGGCGGTGGATGCGCACCCACGCCAGCGGCTTGTTCTCCGCCACCGAGGCCGCGACCTTCTTGATTTCGGGCGAGTCCGTCTTCACCTGCGTGTGGCAGTTCATGCACACGCTGGTGGAGGGCACGCCGGCGTGGCGGCTCTTCTCCGCGCCCACGTGGCAGTACTGACAATCCAGGCCGTACTGCCCGGCGTGGACGGCGTGGGAGAAGGCCACGGGCTGCTCGGGCATGTAGCCCTGCTGGTTGTTCACCGGGCCGCTGCATGCAGTCAGGGACAGGGCCATCCAGCCAGCGGTCAGGGCACGACAAGGGAAGCGAGTCGAGGCGTCTTTCATGACGGGTGTGCCGCCGCGTCAGCGGGCGGTCTCCTCCCGAGGCGTGACGAGCAGGGGCGCGGTGATGGGCTCGGGCCGCGCGCGGATGAAGAGAGCCAGCGCCAGCACCACCATCCCGAACAGGGTGTGGAACTGGACGATGAAGGGCGCCTGCGCCAGCAGCGACGCGTCCGGCTGGAAGGCCAGCACCGAACGCAGGTACGGCACCACCACGTGGACGTACCAGGCAGAGCCCCAGCGCACCGCCACCGCCAGGTAGATGCCGGAGAGGGACTGCGCGAACAGCAGCCCCAGCAGCGCGGCGGTGCTCCACTGCCCTTCCCGCGCGCGGCGCACCGTCAGGCCCGCCAGGCCCCAGGCGAGCAGCAGCGCGCCGATGAGGCTCACCGCCTCCAGCGTGAAGAGGCGGCCCGGCGACGCATTGAAGGCCTGCATCACCCGGGGCGCCAGCAGCCCCAGCAGATGGTTCAGGCCCACGATGACGCCCCCCGCCAGCACGGCCCGCCCAGAGAGCGTCCAGGGCGTGGGAGCGCTGGGGGCACTCGCGGGTGCGCGTGCCATCAGCCGGCGCGCCACGCCCGCCACGGCCGCGCCCGCCGCCACGTAGGGGATGGCGGAGAAGAGGGCTTCACTCACGGCTGACCTCGCTTGGTGTGCGCGTTGAAGGCAACGCCCATGAACCCGAGCACCGCGAGCATTCCGACGAGGCCCAGGTAGAAGAAATCCCTGTCCGTGCGAGGCTTGCTGCCGTCGCGCGACACGTCCGCGAGGTACGCCTTGAGGGCGTATTGCTCCTCCTCCTCCAGCGGGGCCTTCGCGTACAGCGCGGCCATCATCGGCGTGTCCAGCTTCGCCAGGAGAGGCCGCAAGCCGTGCTCGCCCATGCGCGCGAAGGCGAAGGTGAGGTTGGGCCCCAGCGTGCCGCCGCCCGCCACACCCAGCCCGCGCACGTCATGACAGCCGAAGCAGGCGGGACCGCCCTTCGCCAGGGCTTCCGTGCCCTCGAAGAGCCGGCGGCCGCGCGCAATCTCTTCCGAGGTCGCGTCCGTGCCCATCTTCGCCGCGGGCGACGGCTTGCAGCCGCCCGTCCCCTTCTGCGTGCAGTCGCGGAAGAAGGCGTAGAGGGCGCCGCGCTCCTCGGGAGTGAGCTGCTGGTCCGGCATGCGGATGCCGTTGAACTGCTTCAGCAGCGCGGTGGCCACCGGGTCGCCCTCGTCGATGACGGCGCCGGGGCTGGTGATGAAGCGGGTGAGCCATGGCTCGTCGCGCCGCTCCATGACGCCGTGCAGGTCCGGCCCCACGCGGTCGCCCTCGCCCACCGTGTGACAGGTGGCGCAGCGCTGCGTGAAGAGCGTGGCCCCTTGCGAGGCGCTCTGCGCCCCCGCCACTGGCGCCGCCACCAGAGCCAGAAGCTGAATGACGGGGACGAGCCCCCGCGCCATGCGCGGTCGTCCTTCCTGGGCATGTGTCCGCATCGCCGCGTGCCCCTCCTCGAAGGGAGGCCGGGCTCACTGCCCGGCACGCACGACACGAATTGCAATGCGAGGGCCAGAATGACGAAAGGCCAACACCCAGGCGAACATGCGTGGGGGTTGGCCTGATGCGCGCAGCATTTGCGCCGCGCGCCGTGATTCAGCGCAGCATTTACCCGGCGCGGCTCACATCGCCGTCGTGGTGAACACGCCACGGCCAATGGCCATGATGCCGCCGCAGATGAAGACGATGGACACCACCACGCCCACCAGCGGCAGCACGAAGGCCGGCTGCGGCTTGCGGCGGTTGATGGACAGCGTCGCCTGCGCCACACCGGCGGCGAGCACCATCATCACGATGTGCCCGATGAGCGCCGGGTAGTAGAAGCGCGTCACCAGCACGCCGACGCCCAGCAGCACCTGGAGCTGGAGCAGCCCGGAGTAGGCCGAGCCCAGGATGCGCCCCAGCTTGTCGAAGGGCTTCCGGGTGGCGAGCCCGTAGGCGAAGTACGCGAGGGCCAGGATGCCAGCCAGCAGCACCAGATAACGGAGCCCGGAGTGGGCGTAGAAGAGCATTCGGTCCATGGACCTTGCTGCTTAGCAACGCGCGGGGCGCCGCGCACCTTTCAAGACGGGTCCGGCTTGGGCGTCTTCGCGGTGCTGGGCGGCAGCTGAGGCGGAGCGATGAACTCCGCGGGGGGCAGCTCCCCCGTGAGGCTCTTGAGGAAGGCGACCAGGTCGTCCACCTCGGGGTCCGTCAGCGTGCGCGCCAGCTGGTGCTTCGCCATCAGCCGCACCATCTGCGGCAGCTCCACCACACTGCCGTCGTGCAGGTACGGCCCCGTCTTGTCCACGTTGAGGAGCGTGGGCACGCGGAACTTGCCCCGGTCATCCTCGTTCTTCGTGGCGTCGAAGCGGCCCGCGTCCTTCAGGCCCGGGTAGTCCTCGATGAGGCCCAGCTTCTGGAAGGAGGTACCGCCCACGGCGGGGCCGTTGTGGCAGGTGGTGCACCCGGTGGTGGCGAAGAGCTGCAGGCCCCGCTGCTCCTGCTCCGTGAGCGCGTCGTGCTTGCCGCCCACGAAGGCGTCGAAGCGCGAGGTCGTGACGAGCTTGCGCTCGAAGGCGGCGATGGCGCGCGCGGCGTTGGCCATGGTCACCGGCTTCTTGTCGCCCGGAAAGGCCTCGCGGAAGCGCTTCGTGTACTCCGGGATGGAGGTCAGCGTGGCCACCACGCGCTTCTCATCCGGCATGGCCATCTCCACCGGATTGAGGATGGGGCCGGTGGCCTGCGCCTCCAGCGTGTCCACGCGCCCGTCCCAGAACTGCGCGATGTGCCCGCCCGCGTTATAGACGGTGGGCGAGTTGCGCGTCCCCTTCAGCCCCTTGTGGCCGTCCGACAGCGCCTTGTTGTCCACGCCGAAGGTCGTCAGGCCGTGGCAGGTGTTGCAGGACACGTCGTGGTTCTTCGACAAGCGCGGCTCGAAGTAGAGCATCCGCCCCAGCGTCACCTGGGCGTCGGTGTCCTCGGGGGGAGGCGGCGCGTCCTTGCGCTGGGGCAGCGGCTTGAAGAAGTGCGCGAGCTGCTCGGCCGTCATCGGCTTGGGCGCCGGCAGCTTCTGGGCTTCCGGCGCGGCCACGGGCGCCTCGGCGGGCGGCGGCGTCCGCTCACATCCCGTGAGCGCACTGACGCCCAGAGCAGACAGCGACAACAGCGAGACCCACCGGTTCTGAATCATGGAAGCCCTCCATGGCCACTTCGATAGCGCGGCGCAACCTAGCAGCAAGCAGCCTGGGAGGAATGCCGCGTCGTGACATCCCTGCACGTCCGCTTTCCGGACCCATCAGCCACCGGGCCGCCTTCCCGCTCTGGAAGCATCCGAACAACCAGGGCGGCCTGCGGGATTCCCGACAGCGCGCTACCTCCCAGTCTCAGGCCGCCGTGCATGCTTCGGCCAACAGGGCCCCTGTGCCTCAGGGCCGGGCGCGCGGCGCATCGAGCGGCATCGACGAGACGGTGGAGGACGGATGCGGGACGACAGCGGCGGTGGACCGGTGGAGGACGTGGAGGTGCTCGTCTGCCGGAAGTGCCTGATGAAGGGCGGCGCGCGTGCCGGAGGACTGGACCTGCCGCGCTGGCTCCAAGGCACGCTCACCGAACGCGGCCTGGGGAAACAGGTCCGCGTGCTCCCCTCCGGCTGCATGAACCAGTGCCCGCGCGGCAAGGTCACCGTGCTCGTCTCCAGCGACTCCGGCCGCGGCGGTGCCCTGGTGACGGTGGACCCGAGGCTGCATCGAGAGGAGCTGGTACAGCTCGTCGAACGCCATGCGCGTGGCGAGCCCACCCGGGAGGCCCCCGTCCCCAGCGACGTGGAGGCGGAGCGCGACGGGGCGACGTAGCCGCGCCCGGTGGGCCACCTCGGACGGCGTGTCGTCACGGCGGAAGACGAGCCGGTCCACCACGTACGACACCGCGAGCCCGGACGCCGTGCCCACCGCGTCCCACGCCAGGTCCTTCATCGAGAACGTCGTCCCGCGCCCCAAGTCATAGAGTTCCTTGCCCACCCCCGCGCCCATCGCGAGCCCCGCGCCGGTGAGCCAGCGCGCGTGGGGATTGTCGAAGAGCAGCGCGCCACCGGCGTACCCCGCGCCCGCGCCCGCGAACACGAAACACGCCGCGAAGTGCTTGGGCTTGTCCGGCCCCAGCCACTCATCACCCGACGCGGCGCGCGCGCCGAGAGGAGCCAGGAGGACAAGCAACAGCAAGCTGGGCAGCAGGGCGTGCAGGCGCATGTCCCTCCCTGTAGCACCACACGACCCGTCAGGGCGCCCTGTCTCTCCGTGAAGTGGGGGCTGGCGGGTTCATGCGTTTTCGAGACGTGGCCCGAGTCACGGCCTATGCTGGGGACCTCGTGAGTCAACTCGGCCCTACCTTCACCTTCCAGAAACGAGACACCCGGCACCCCGGGCTCGACTGCGCGCGCGGGCTCGCGGTGATGGCGATGGTCATTGGCCACACGCTGGACGCGGTGTTGTCGCCGGCCGTGCGTGCGGACGTGTGGGTCCAGCACTACTGGACCTGCCGAGGCATCACCGCGCCCCTGTTCCTGATGGTCGCGGGGTGGGCGGTGGTCGCGGCGTTGGGCTCGAAGCCCACGGCGGCCCGGGACACCTACGGCAAGCGGGTGCGGCGCGCGCTGTTGCTCATCTTCCTGGGCTACCTCGTCCACTGGCCCGGGTGGTCCACGGTCATCCAGATGGGGATGACCGAACGGATGCTGACGAAGGTGCTCGTCTTCGACGCGCTCCAGTGCATCGGCTTCGCCCTCCTGGCGGGCGCCACCCTGCTGGCGGTGACGCCGGGCCGCTGGGGACGCACGGTGATGCTGGCGGCGGTCGCGGTGGGCCTGCCGCTGGTGAGCGCGACCCTGTGGACCCTGGGCGAAGGGTTGCCCGGGCCGCTGACCCAGCTCATCGGCAGTGGCGGCGCCAGCCGCTTCCCCTTCTTCCCGTGGGCCAGCTACTTCTTCGCGGGTGCCCTGGCCGCGAGCCTGCTGGGCACCCTCCGCCCCGGCGTGCCGCAGGGGCTGGCGCTGCTGATTCTGGGCGGCGGCCTCTTCTGGTTCATGCGCGGGCAGAACCAGGACTGGGGCACCGCCAGCGCGTGGCTGGTGGCGTACCGCGTGGGCCAGGGGATGATGGTGCTGGGCGTGGTCAACCTGCTGCCGCGCAAGGTCAGCGGCCTGCTGGCGCCCCTGGGCCGCCTGTCGCTATGGGTCTACGTGCTGCACCTGCCCATCGTGTACGGCTGGTCCAGCTACGCGGGCCTGTCCAGCCGCGTGGGCCCCACCCTGACGCTTCCGGAGGGACTGGGCATCGGCGTATCGCTGCTGGTGGGCTGCGCCCTGGTGGCCCGCCTTGGGACGTGGCTGAGGGACCAGGCCCGGCCGTGGCGCACCGGCTCCACCACGCTGGAAGCCAGCGTGGGCAGCCTGGGCTCGCGCGGGAACTGACGTCCGGGCGGCGCGTCAGCTCCGCCGGGGCTCCTCCTCGGTGAACTCGGCGTCCACCTCCGACTGCGGGCCCTGAGGCCGGCGGGCCACGGTGCCGCCGGCGTCCGGCTCCAGGGCACCGGTCCGCGGAGAACGCGGCACGGGGCCTCCAGGAAAGGAGCTTCCCACGGACGCGTGGAAGCCGCCCCCAAACGCCCCGCCACCGAAGGTGGTGACGTGCATCGAGCCATCACGCACCTTGCGCTCCAGGGTGCGACGCACGCGCGCGGAGATGAGGCGCCGTACGGGCGGCAGCAGGAGCAGCAGCCCCACGACGTCGGTGATGATGCCGGGGATGACGAGCAGCACACCGCCGGCCAGCACCAGCACGCCACTGAGGATGCCTTCCTCGGGCACCTGGCCGCGCGCCATGGATTCACGCCAGTGGCGCAGCACCCGCCTGCCCTCCCGCCGGGAGAGCGCGGTGCCCACCAGGCCGGACACCAGCACCCAGGCCAGCGTGGGCATGGGCCCTATCTGCCGGCCAATGGCCAGGAGCAGGTAGAGCTCGAGGAAGGGCACCACGATGAGGGCGAGGAGGAGGTAGCGGAACACGCCCCCAAGGTAACGCTTCGAGAGGGGTCGTGCTCGTCTTCCGCCGCCGCGTCAGCGCCCGCCGAGCTGCCCCACCAGGGTGTCCACCACCAGGTACAAGACCACGAAGATGCCAATGACGATGAGGACCATGCGCGTGGAGAGCTGGAAGCCGCGGGAGCCCTCCGTCTCCAGCGCGTAGCTGCCCGCGCCCATCGCCTCGGGCACGCCGGCCACCTCGCCTGCGTAGCGCGCCGTGCGGACGTACTGCTCCATCACTCCGGCGTCGTCATTGCCGGTCAGCGAGCGGCCCAGCTGCGGGTCCACCAGCCGGACACCGGCCTCGGAGGCCAGGGCCGCCGCGGCCTCCACGGCCTCGCGCATCAGGTCGGGGCGGTCCGACAGCGGCACGCGCAGCTCGGTGGCCACCACCTGGCCGCCCTCGCGCAGCTCGCCGACGTCGACGTCGCCGTTCTTGAAGGGCCACCTGCGCACGCCGTCCGGCCGGGCGACCACACCCCGCTCGGCAAGGAGGGCATCCACCCGCGCCGCCTCATAAGGCGAGCCCGGCGTCATCGTCTGGAGGAGCAACTCGTATCTCACGCGGGTTGCGAGTATACGCCGCGAACGCCATGTCCACCTCTTCCAAGCCCCCCTACCCGCGCCGAAGCGGAAACCGGCCCTCGGGCCCCTCCTCTCAGCAGCAGGGCCGGGGCCGTCCCCACGCCCGTCCCGAGAAGCCCGCCCCGGACCGCACCTCGCCCGAGCTGGGCCCGGACGGCCTTCCCCAGGTGTCGCTGCTGCGCCGCGGCGTGGAGCGCTGGCAGGGCGGCCACCCGTGGATCTACCGCGCGGACCTGAATGGCGACCCCGGGCTGCCCGGCGGCGAGGTGGTGCGCGTGACGGACACCCGGGGCTGGTTCCTGGGCAAGGCCTTCTATTCGAAGCACTCGAAGATTTCCCTGCGCTGGCTCTCCTTCGACGACGTCGCGGTGGACGCGGACTTCTTCCGGGAGCGGCTCCTGGCCGCGGAGCGGCTGCGCCAGCTGGCGCTCCCGGGGGAGAAGACGTACCGGCTGGTGCATGGCGAGGCGGACGGCCTTCCCGGGCTGGTGGTGGACCGCTACGGCGACTTCCTCAGCGCGCAGTTCCTGGTCCCCGCGATGGAGCAGCGCAAGGCGCTCATCGCCGACCTGCTCCAGGCGCAGTTCAACCCGCGCGGCATCATCAACCGCTCCGACGTGGGCGTCCGCAACCTGGAGGGCCTCACTCCGGAGAAGGGCGTGCTGCGCGGCGAACATCCCGGCCCGGTGTCCTTCGACGAGGGCCTGGTGAAGATGCGCGCGGACCTGCTGGAGGGCCAGAAGACGGGCGCCTTCCTGGACCAGCGCGAGAATCACGTCATGGCCGCGCACTACGCCCACGGCGAGGCGCTGGACTGCTTCTCCTACGTCGGCGGCTTCGCGCTCCAGCTCGCCACGAGGGCCAGGCACGTCACGGCGATTGAAATCTCCGAAGCGGCCTCGGCGCAGCTGCGGGAGAACGCCGCGGCCAACAAGCTGAGCAACCTGGACGTGGTGGTGGCCAACGCCTTCGACTTCCTCCGCGACGCGGTGGACGACGGCAAGCGCTTCGACACCATCGTCCTGGACCCGCCATCCTTCGCGAAGAACAAGGACGCCATCCCCGCCGCGGTGCGCGGGTACAAGGAAATCAACCTCCGCGCCATGCAGCTGTTACGGCCCGGCGGCATCCTCATCTCCGCCAGCTGCACGTACCACGTGGACGAGCAGGCCTTCGAGGACATGCTCGCCTCCGCCGCCGCGGACGCCCGCCGCCGCGTGCAAATCATCGAGCGCCGCGGCGCCAGCCGGGACCACCCCGTGCTGCTCAACCTGCGTGAGACGCGCTACCTGAAGTGCTTCGTGCTCCGGGTGCTCTGAGGACTCGCCCATGCGGACGCGGGACTGGGACGACGAGGACGACGACGCGCCCCTGGGTGGCACCCGCGAAAGGGAGCGCGCGCTGAAGGAAGTGCGCGCTGTCTACCGCCAGGCGGACGCGGCCTACGCCCCCTACTCCTGCCCGGCCAGCGGCGAGTGCTGCCAGCTGGCCCTCACGAAGCGCCAGCCCTGGCTGTGGCAGCCCGAATGGGAGCTGCTGTCCCGAGGACGCCCGCTGCCGCCACCTCGCACGGACGGCGGCTGTCCCTACCTGGACGCCACGGGCCTGCGCTGCTCGGTGTACGCGGACCGGCCCTTCGGCTGCCGGACCTTCTTCTGCCAGCGCATCCAAGGCCCCTCACGCCAACCAGCGGAGACAGTGGCCGCGCTGCTGGAGCGACTGGAGCGTGTGTCTCAGCGCGTGGTCCCTTCACTGAAGGCTCCGCGCCCTTTGCTAGACTGGCACGCGGAAGCCTGGCGTGCGGCAACGAAAGCTTGAATTGCCATTTTTCAATTCAAGTCTTTGTAGGAATTCGCGGCGCCAACGTCCAGTTGATACACCGAAGTGATGAAACACGCATCACCCCAGGAGTGGGAATGACGCTGGGAGTGGTATGCCAGGGGTGGGGGCTCTCGCAGGTAGAGGACGCGGTACAGGTCCCCTGGCCTTCTGGAGTTCCCTGGACACCTCAGAAAGCGCCAAGCCCTTCATCGTGATTTCTCCTCGCTGGCTCGTCGCACCGCAAGAATTCAAGGGAACGCTGTCCGCCGCGGAAGCGGCTGAAGCCATGGCTCGCGGCCTCCGCGAGTCCTCGCCGGAAGTGGTGTTGGACGTGGCGCCGCTCGCGGATGGCGGGCCTGGGACGGTGGAGGCGCTGCTGACGGGCCTGCGTGGCGAGCGTCGTCAGCAGGTGGTGCGTGGACCGCTGGGCGCGCCCGTGGAAGCACACTGGGCCCTGGTGGAGGACGGACGCACCGCGGTGGTGGAGATGGCCGCCGCGTCCGGCCTGTCGCTGCTGGCGCCCGAGGCCCGCGATGCGTTGAAGGCATCCACGCATGGCACCGGCGAGCTGATGCACGCGGCGCTGGAGTCGGGCTGCGAACGCCTCATCGTCTGCCTGGGTGGCAGCGCCACCACGGACGCGGGCACCGGGGCGCTCAGCGCCCTGGGCTTCCGCTTCCTGGACGCGGGAGGACAGCCTCTTCCCCCGGGAGGCGCGGCGCTGGCCCAGCTCGCCCACGTGGACGCGAGTGGCCGTCATCCCCGCCTGGACGCCGTGGAGCTGCTGGGTGCCACGGACGTCACCTCGCCCCTGTTGGGGCCGGACGGAGCCGCGCGGCTCTTCGGTCCGCAGAAGGGCGCGGACGAGGCCGGTGTGAAAGCACTGGAGGCGGCGTTGGCACACGCGGCAGCGGTGCTGGGGGATACGTCCGCGGGCTGGCCCGGCGCGGGGGCGGCGGGAGGCTTCGGCTTTGGCCTGCTGGCCCTCGCTGGCGCGCGACTGGTGCCCGGCTATGAGCTGGTGTCACGCGCGCTGGGCCTGGAGCGGCGCGTGCTGATGGCGGACGTGGTGCTGACCGGTGAGGGGCGCTTCGATCGTCAGACGGCGCTGGGCAAAGGCCCGGGCGGCATCGCGCGGCTGGCCCGCGAGCACGGCACGCCGGTGGTGCTCTTCGCCGGACAGGTGCAGCGGGACGAAGGCCTGGCGCTGGACCTCTTCCACGAGGTGGTGGAGCTGAGCACCCACGCCCAGCCGGGCGAAGCGGCCTCGAAGGTGCTGTGCGAAGCCGCCGCGCGGTGGGCGGCCCAGCGCCTCAAGGGACGCTGAGCCGTACCCTCACTTCCCGTCTGGCTTGGGCGGCGACGCGGGAGGCTTCGCCGGTGCCGCAGCGCCCGCCAGCTTCCAGTGAACCAGCGCGTCCTTCGTCCCGTCATACATGACGAGCGACGGCGCCCCACCCGTCCACAGCAGCGCCGCGCCCTTCTCCGGAACAGCGCCCAGTGACAGGGGCGGCTTGAAGGCCGCGCCGACCTGCTGCACGTAGAGCTGCGGGTTGCGGCCCGCGCTGTTCAGGACGCGGTAGTAGAGCCAGTCACCCTCGGGCGACAGCGAGCCCAGCGTCACCGACTCCCCAGAGGCATGACGCGCCACCCGCACCGTCACCGCGGGCGCGCCTTCCCACGACACGCGCCAGATGCCTGGGTCCTCGGGCTTCTCCTTCCCCTCCTCCCGCTTCGGCGCCACGTCACGGCCCAGGGCCACGAGCGCCACCGGCAACGAGGGATGCAAACGCAGCGACTGCAACGTGAGGCCATCCACCGCCAGCTTGCGCAGCGCGAGCGCCAGCGGGTGCTCCGGCTGGGGCTTGGCCAGGTCAGGCCCGTAGAGTTCCAGCGGCATGCCGGGCTTCTGCACCGCGACCAGCCCCGCCCCCGCGTCCCACTTCACCGCGCCGACGACGGAGCCCAGCTCCAGCGAGCCCAACTTCGCGCGCTTTTCGCCCTCCAGCCGCCAGGTGCGCAGTCGGAAGGAGATGCGGGAGGTGCGGGCATAATTCGTGGTGTCCTCCAGCTCCGCCGCCACCACCAGCGGGGCGTGAGAAATCCACGCGCCGCGGATGGCGACCTCCTCCAGTCGCTCGACCATGAACCACGTCTTGGCCAGTTGCCACTTGAGGTCGTACATCACCAGGCTTCGAGTCTGGAGGTACGCCAGGTGCGTGGGTGACGGAGGCAGCATCCCTTGCAGTTCGCCTCCGGATACCTGCTCCAGGTACTCGTCATCCACCTCGACGCGGCGCACCTCGGAGCCGGACAGCTCCAGCCGCCAGAGCTTGTCGTTCAGCGTGAGCACCGACACCGAATCCGGCGCTGGCGATGGAAACACGAGCGCCACCTGATTCCAGGGGAACGGCGAGGGATGACGCACGGGCGCCGCGGGCGCGGGCAGTTGAGGCGTCAGCAGGAAGGGGTCCTTGTTGGGCTCCATGGGCGGGGCTCCTACTTCGCCTTCGTGGTCGCGGAGAACAACATGGGACCGCTGGCCAGGCCGCCCGCCTTGTCAATCTGCTCCAGCGGGTGTTGCAGCCGCATCAGCGTCGTGAAGTTGTCCTCGAGCTTGTCCACCGCGGCGCCCGTCACGTTGAGGTCCGTTTGAAGCTTCTTGAGGCCCTCCTTCATCTTCGGGGCGACCTCCATCATGCGGTAGTAGCGCATGGGATTGACGATGGCGAACTGGGTGAAGAGGTTCACCTGCGTCGGCAGCTCCTTCTGGATGAACTCCAGCCCGCGGATGGTGCGGCTGTACCAGGCCGCGTACGCCACGGGCTCGGCGGTAATCATGTACCAGTCGGTGCCAAACATAATCTTCTTCAACATCCACGGACTGGACTTGAGGATTGCAGCCAGCAGCTTCCACTTCTGCTTCTCCATCAGGTCCAGATAGGAGATGTCTGTGTAGAAGTTGGGGAACTCGTTGCACAGCTCGACAATGGAGCCAATCCAGCTCTTGTCGTACTGAACCTTCTGGCCATCCTGCTTGACGGTCAACCCCTTGCGGAAGTCCCAGAACGTGCCGTCGCTGGCGAAGTGCGCCAGGCACAAGCGCAGCTTCGGGTTGTCATTGAGCACCGGGCGCCACGCTTCCGGGTGCACGTAGTTCTCGTAGAAGTAACGCATCCGGCCCGGGTTCAGCAGCTTCTCCTTGGCCTCGATGGCGTCCTCCACGCCATTGCGCGCGCGGCGGAGCACGAGCGGGATGTGGCTCTTCCAGCTCGCCTCCAGCTCCGTCACGTGGTCGCGCGCCTTGGTGATGTTCGCGTCCGCGGTGGCGATGGCTTCCTTCGAGGGCCAGTACTTCGGGTCGTTGCGGATGGCCTCGTCCGGCTCATGGTCCAGGTAGAAGCGCCGCTCGTGCGTGTAGAAGCCGGACGGCGTGCAGTGGGTCATCAGCGGGATGTCGTTCGACGCGCACTCGGAGAAGAACCAGCTCAGGATGTCCTTCGCCGGCGCGTGGCGCTCCTTGGGCATGTAGCCCTGGGGCGTGTACATCTTGAAGCCGATGTAGGGAGCCGCCTTGGAGGCCGTCACCACCTTCTCGAAGGGGAACGACTTGTCCTCGTTCTTGATGAAGCGGCGCGGTTCGAAGTGATACATGGGCAGCAGCCGGAAGGGATTCTCCGCGACCACCTGCTCGGTGTGCCGGAGCTGCCGGTCCCACGTCTCGTGGAGCCGTATCTCATCGGACTTTGCTTCAATCAGCTCGCCAGGGTCGTCGGACTTCGTGCGCCAGCGGTAGGTGAAGCGGGGCTCGGCCCCATCAAAATCCGAGCTGTAGATAGGGTCTCCCTGGTAGCCAGCCAGGTGGCAGTAATCCATGTCCATGGTGAGGACGATGGACATGCCCATGTAGGAAGCGCTGGCCTCCGCGTGGCCCTGCGTGGACGCATAAGCGCGCAGGGGCGCGGGGATGGTGTACTCCTCCACGTTGCCCATTCCATCCGAGGTGTATCCCGTCCGGTCCTGGGCAAGGCTGTCATTGGAGCGCACGGCCTCTTCGCCAATGCGGTGCGTGTCGCGGTGGGACACATCACCGATGTCGGGCGCGAACGGGATTTTCGCCGCCCAGAAGCCCAGGCGGTTGATTTTGGTGCGGCTGGTGCCCGTGCCGATGAGAAAGCCCAGACCCTTGTCCTTCATCATCTGCACCAGCGCGGGCATGGGCGTGCAGTTGCCGCTCATGATGTGCATGTGCGCGTCGAAGTGGACGGGCGGCAGGGTGAGCGGCGTTCCCGGCGTGGCGATGAGGTTCTGCGGCCCTCCGGCGGACACCTGGTTCTCTGGCAGGTCCGGGATGATGACCCGGTCATCCGCCTTCACTTCATTGGCACCGCGAGTGGCGCGCAGGCCACCGTTGTCCGGATGCTCGTAGATGAGCTTCCATTCCTTGAACCCGTACTTCTGCGCGATTGAGTCGGGGGAGTCCCCGTCCTTGACGACGTACGTTTCCATCGCTGGCCTATCCGAAATGGCGCGTGTGCCCGCGCGGGCGGGTACGGCTCAAGAACCCTTGTTGATGCGGCCTGACATCTCCGGGAAGACGACGCGGTAGTCGCCGGGCGGCACCTTCTCCACCACGCCCTTCCCGCTCCCGTCCACGCGGCCCTTCTTGATGGTGCCGTCGGGCATGTGCAGCTCGAAGGGCTGGTCCTTGATGGGCTTGCCGTCCATGCCCTTCAGGTTGAACTCGACGTTGACGGGGTCTGGCTCCTTGAAGTGCTCCAGCTCCTTCGCCTTGCGCGAGTCGCTCTTGAGCGAACCAGCCGCCTCCATCTTCACCTTGCCACCCTTGATCTTCACTTCCTTGCCGTCGACGGTGAGCGTCTTGAGGGCGAAGGTCACCTTGCCGGACTTCTCCATCTTCAGGATGAGGTTGTCACCGACGAGCAGCGAGAAGGTGTCCGCCTTCAGCTCGAACTTCTTGGCCAGGCCCGCCATGTCCTCGGTGATGTAGATACCGGTGGTCTTCCCGATGTCCTCTTCCCAGTCCTTGCCAATGGTCAACGTGAGCTGGCCCTTGGTGCGCAAGTCCCAGTCCATGCCGACGTCCACCGTCTTGTCCTTGCCGACCGTCTCCTGCCGCGAGCCCAGCACGTGCTCGGTGTGCGCAGCGGCGACCTGGAGGGCGCGCGCGCCGCCGGTGGCCTCGTTGTAGGCCAGCGCCACGTTGACGCTGTAGGCGCCGCCAATGGTGGTGGCCTTCGCGGCCCCTACGTTCTCCATGGCGCCCTGGAGCACCAGCGCGGTGAGGTTGCCGCCCACCGTCATCGTCTGGTTGCCATCCACTTCCTCGTCGTGGGACAGCGTCGTCCGGGTGGAGCGGTTGCCCTGCACCAGCAATGTCTGGTTCTGCTCGACGACGCCCACGTCGTCCAAGCCCACGCGCAGCTCCTGGTTGCCCTCCACCGTGCGCTTGCGGTCCTTCTTCACCAGCAGGTCCTCGAAGCCCGTCACCTGCTGGTCCTTGTCGTTCTCCGTGAGCAGGTCCTCGTCCTTCTGCGCGTGGGTGAAGACCTCCTCCTGGCCCGCCGCGTCCTCGACGCGGACCTCGTTGAAGCCGTCGCTGCCCAGGCTGGAGGCGCTCTTGCGCGTGGACTTCGTCTTCTCCCCCGGCAGGCCATACGGCACCGTGTTGGTGCCGTTGTAGACGGCGCCCGCCACCAGCGGCCGGTCCGGGTCGCCTTCCAGGAAGCGCACCACCACCTCCTGGCCGATGCGCGGCAGCCACACGTCACCCCAGGCCGGGCCGCCCCACGGCTGGCCCACGCGCACCCAGCACGAGGACTTCTCGTCGCGCTTGCCCTCGCGGTCCCAGTGGAACTGCACCTTGATGCGCCCGTGCTCGTCGGTGTGAATCTCCTCGCCCGCGGGGCCCACCACCGTGGCCGTCTGCGGGCCCGCCAACTGCGGCAGGGGCGTCAGGCGCCGGGGCCGGAAGGGCACGGCCTTGGGCAGCAGTTGGTACTGGTTGCGGTACAGGCCCTGAATCGCCTCGCTGCCCGCGCTGACGTCCGGCTGCGTGCCCGAATGCACCACCTCCGTCACCAGGTACTCGCCCGCGAAGGTGCCATCCTCCGGGGACTGCACCTCCAGCAGGTACCCGGGCGTCAGGCGCGGCGCCACGCCCTGCCCCATCAGCGTGCGCCCGCCCATGCTGGCCGCTTCCGTGCGCACGTTGGTCGCGGCCTTGCCCACGCCCGGCGCCACGTAGCCCGCCGGATAGTCGTAGAGCTCCAGCTCCGTGACACCTTCGGGCGCCTGCGCCTTGCCGGAGATGTCCAGGCCTGGCTTCTCGAAGTCGAAGTCCTTCAGGTGCACGGCGCCGGGACGCAGCCGGTGCACCACTTCCAGCGCGGAGAGGTACTCACCTTCCACGACCTCCTTGCCCAGGCTGGGACGCAGCGGGAGCTGCAGGCCCTGCGGCAGGGGCGCGTGCGCGCTGGGCTTGTCCCCCAGCACCAGGGTGTGCCCGTCCTCGGTGTGCTCGAAGAAGTAGAAGATGCCTTCCCACTCCATGAGGCGGCTGAGGAAGGCGAAGTCGCTCTCCCGGTACTGCACGCAGTACTCGCGGGGGGCGTAGCTGCCGGACAGGGCCAGCCGCGTCTTCACGCCCGCCGCGTCCAGGACGTCCTTGAGGATGTCCGGCACGGACTTCTGCTGGAAGATGCGGCTGCGGTGGTGCTGGGTGAGCCGCCACAGCCGGGGCACCACGTGCGCCCGGTAGCGGCGGCGGCCCGTCTTCATGCCCAGCGATTCCACCTCGCGGACCCAGCCGTGCACGTAGCGGGGCGCACTGTCGCGGATGGAGAGGGTGAGCAACGCGTCCTGCTCCAGCAACTCGCTGGTGGCGATGGGGTTGCCATCCTTGGCGAAGAAGTCCACCCGGAAGTCGAACAGGTGGCTCAACGCCTCGGTGCCGGAAATGCTCGAGACACTCAGCGCATCCGCGCCGTGTGAGCCGACCTGCACCGTGAACGCAGGCGGATTGAATTGAGCGGCCATGACTCCCCCTTCACCGACGCGGAGGTCCCCAGCCTCGCCGGGAACGAACGGGAGATTCTACCACACGCGGGGTACGTGGGCGCACTCGCCCGGAATGCCGCCCGACTATCCTTCCAGCGAGTCCGAGGTCCGGACCACCCGCATCCCCGCCGCCTGGAAGTCCCGGAGGGCCTCCTTCGCCAACCGGGGGAAGTCCAACGAGGCGGGCAGCGGCTCCAGGGGGGGCGCCGGCACCGGACTCATGGCGTCCTCCAGGATGTGGATGCGGCCCATCTTCGACGGGTCCGTCCGCTCGATGTGACGCCGCAGGTCCAGCAGCGTGTTCAGCACACAGTGGGAGCTGGCCTGGCCGAACACGTAGACGCGGTCGAAGGACATCAGGTGTTCGAAGAGGCGTGTATTGAAGGCCCCGACCTGCTGCCCCTTCAGCTCCGTCACCTCGGGTGAGAGCACGGAGTAGTTCTCCGTGAGCGGGTGCTCCCCCTTCAGCTCGAAGTGCGTGGGTACGTCGCGCACCAGGGCGTGGAAGAGGCTCGCCTCGAAGACGGACGGCACCAGCGCGTGGCTCAGGCCGCCCAGCATCGCGTGGAAGGGCCAGACGGTGAGCACGTACCGGCCGCTGGCCTCCAGTTGCTCGCAGTAGGCCAGGCTCTCCTCGTGGAAGCGCGTGGCCCGCCACCGGCCGGAGCGAACATCCGCCGCGGTGATGGCCGTCAACGGCGGCGGTGGCCGGCCTTCCGCGTCCCGCCACCAGGACGGATGGAACACGTGGTACGCGCGGTGGGTGTCCAGCGAGAACACCAGCTCCGTCACCCGGTCCAGGTTCGCGTAGAGCCAGCGCAGCGTGCGCTGGGTGTCCTCCACCGCGCCGGGCACGAAGAGGCTGGCGCCCGGCGTGCAGAAGGCCACCTGCACGTCAATGCCGAACGCGGCGATGCGCGTTGCGTCCTCTCGCGCGGGGCGGATGCGGTGCTCCGCCACGTAACGGAGGGCTTCCTCCGTCACCTCTGCGCCACGCTCCAGGTAGAGCTGGCTGACGCGGGCGTCCTCGTGGAAGCGGGGAATGGGCAAGGGCATGGCGGACTCAGCGGTGCTGCTGGGGGAAGTGACGGCGGTGCAACGCATCCACCAGCGCCTGCGTCGCGGCGGTGTAGGCGACACGCGCCTCGGCCGCCGGCTCCTGCGCGCCCACCAGCGATGGGGTTTCCGGCGCGCTCTCCATGAGCGGGAAGTAGCCGTCCGGGACGGGCTCTCCCACCTGGCCAACCAGTCCGATGGGCCCCGAGCCATGGCGGCGGCGGAAGAGGACGGGCTCGCCGGGGATGCTCTTCTTGCCCTCGGCCAACTCGTTGCCGAACTTCATCACCGGCGTGTTGCCCGTGCGAGACAGCTTGTAGATGGCGGCCACCTTGTCCCGGGTGAGCGGGCAGTCCATGGTCCGCGCGATGATGTGGCCGCCGTAGCCGTAGAACTGGGCCGACGGCTCCCAGCCCACCTGCCGCCGCAGCTCCTCGAAATCGCGCGTGGCCTCCGCGTCCAGTCCGTCCTCCAGGATGTTGACGGGCCGAATCCCCAGGTCCCGCGCCCGCGTCACCGCGTAGAGGTACTGGAGCTTCTTGTTGCCGGAGTCGAAGCGGATGGAGTCGTTGTTGCCGGGCTCCTCCTGGATGAGCTGGAAGGCCGCGGGGATTCCGGACGTGAGCGTGTCGAAGGTGTCCAGCAGGTAGCTGGAGCGCTGCGGCCTGCGCTCGCGCATGGCCCGGAACGCGGCCTCATCCGAGCCATAGCGCTGGATGTGCTCGTGCCCCATGGTGCCCACGGGAACCATTCCCAGCTTCGCCGCCCCGTCCACGTTGGAGGTGCGCGTGACGCCCGCGTCCTTGCAGCTTCGCAGCGCCAGCTCGTGCTGCTCCAGACAGGTGGCCGCGCGCAGGCCCACCTCGAAGATGCGGGACGGGTCCTCGACGATGTCCACCAGCTCCTTGACGGTGGCGAAGACGCGCCTGGCGTAGCCCTCCGCGTCCACGGTGATGGGCACCGCCTTCACGCCAACCGAATCGAGCGTCTCCAGCGCGATGGCCTTCTGCTCGTCGCACGTCACGGTGGCCAGCGCGCGGGCCAGTGCGTCCCGGTCCGACAGCGCCAGGGTGGCGACCTGGATGCGGAAGTTGAGCTGGAGCAGCAGCGGCTCCACCCAGGACACCAGGGCGGACGGCCCTGTCAGCGTGAGGATGGGCTCGCGCGGATAGAAGAGCGCGCCCTTGGGGATGGCGCGGATGCTGAGTTTCTCACGGCGGAGGATGGCCGCCTTGAACCCCACGCCCATCTCATAGTCGTACCGGCTGAGGTAGTCGTAGTCCTCCGACTTGGGCTCCGGGATGAGCGACTTGACGAAGGCCGCCACGTCGAGCGGCATCACCTGGAGACCACCCCGCCGGTGCGAGTAGTAGAACGTTTCCCGACGAAGCGGCCAGCCGGCCTCCGCCATGCTGAACTTGTAGCCATCCGTCGCGAGCAGCGAGGTCGACATCTTGGGGTCCTTCCTCCGATGTCGCGAAGAGTAAACGCGTCAGGGTTGCGTTTCCTATCCTCCCCTCGTGGATTCCCAGGGCATGACGTGAAAGCGGGGTTAAATGGAGGCGAATGCCCCGGGAGCCCGCCAGACGCCTGCTGCCAGCGCTCGCCGCCAGCATGGGCGTGCATGGGCTCTTGTGGCTGACCCTGGAGTGCGGGGAGCCGGTCGCGAGGCCCCCTGCGGCGTCCTCGCCGCCTGCCCTGGAATGGGTCGATGTGGAGGTGGCGGAGGCCCGTGTATCGGGGGACACGCTGATGCCGAACGAGGGCCCGGTCGCCGGCGCCGCCCAGCCGGTGCCGCCAAAGCGTTCGGACAGCGCCCATGCGCCCCCTGCGCCCCGCACGGCTGCGAAGCACCGGGCTCCGCCGGGGCAGGCGGCGCCTGAGCGCGACGCCGCGCCTGCCCAAGCGGAATCCCGGTCCGAGCGCCACACGGAACCCACCCACGCGAGTTCCCAGCCCGCCCACGACACGCAAGTCGCCCAAGCGGACGCGCGGCCTGAACGTCACGCGGAGGCCCTGGACTCGGCTCCGGCGCACCTCCGCTTCGCGGACGCGCCCCTGGCGGGGACGCCACCCACGGACATGCCCCGCGCGGAGCCCGGCGCCAACACCGCCCCGGGCTCGCGACTGTTGCTCGCGGCCCGTCAGGTCACCGCGCTTTCAGGAACGCATCGCGATGTGGCGGCGGAGCTCGACGGCGGCGTGGACCCGCCTGCCCCTCCTTCAGTCCAGGGCCTGGTGGAAGAGCTGGTATCCGAAAGCGTGGGCCGAGGCCGGGTGGAACGCGGGCTGGTGCACCCGTATTACGGCCAGCTCGGCAAGGCGTTGATGAAGGCGTGGGACGCCGACCGCTCCCTGAAGGAGCACGGCCTCCAGGGCTACTTCGACATGGGCATGGAGCGCGGCCGCGCGTACTCGCGCATCTGGGTGGAGCGCGCGGCGGACTACGGCGCGTCGGGCTCGTTCGCCGCGAAGAACGGCCCGGGCGAGGACCGGCGCAGGCCGCTCAGCACCGCCGGAGACCCCACGCTCAATGCCCGCCGCGAGATGCGCCAGCAGATGCGTCAGGAGTTCCGCACCACGCGCCGCGCCCTCATCCGCGTCGTCCAGGACGCACAGGGCCAGCTCGTGGACGTGCAGCTCCTGGAGCCCAGCCACCAGCCCGAGGTCGACAAGGAGGCCCTCAAGGACGTGCGCGCCATGGCGGAGAAGCTGCCTCCGCCGCCGGACGAGGCCGTGGGCGGCCGCTCGCGACTCACCAGTGTCTGGGAGTTCGAGCTGCTCATCTCCATCAGCCCGCCCATCCCCACCTTCAGCTTCGAGTTCGACGAAGCGCTCGGCTTCATCGACACCCGCCTGCCGCTGGACCGCCGCATCTACAAGCGCGTGCGGCTGGTCGAAGTCCGCTGAGCCGACTCAGGACGCGCGCGACTTGCGCGCCGACTTCGTCTTGGCCTTCGCGGGCTTGGCGATCTTCGCCTCCACCGCCGCGCCACGCGTACGGACAGCGCGCGCCTTCGTGGTGACCTGCGGGCCGTAGATGCGCTCGTAGTCCTTCATGCTGCGCTTGATGACCTCGAGCGCCTCCGGCTGGTCGTAAACCTCGGCGATCTCCACGCTGCGCTTCCCCTCACCGGGAATCTGCTTGTAGGTGAGGAAGTAGTGCTTGAGGCGGTCGAGCAGCGCGCGCGGAAGCTGCGCGAGGTGCTGCAGCTCGCCGTACACCAGGTCGGACTCCAGCACCGCGATGATCTTGTCGTCGGCCTCGTCGCCGTCGACCATGCGGAAGCCGCCAATGGGAATCGCGCGCACCAGCAGGTTGCCGCTGGAGATGACCTTCTCCGTCAGCACGCAGATGTCGATGGGGTCGCCGTCGCCCTTGATGTCCTTCAGGCCCGTGCGCTCGGCGCAGCGCTTCGCCACCAGCTCGTCGCAGTACGTCTGCGGAATGAAGCCGTAGAGAGTGGGGCACTGGCTGCTGAAGCGCTGCGGACGGTCCAGCTTGAGGATGCCGGACTCCTTGTCCAGCTCGTACTTCACCGCGTCCGTGGGGACGATTTCGATGTACGCGGTGACGATTTCGGGGGCGTCCTCACCCGGGGTGATGCCGTGCCACGGGTGCGCCTGGGATGTGGTCTGGATTGGCTTCTTCATGGCGTGTCTCCCGAGCGCTTGCAGGCCTCGGCATAGAGTTCTGCGACCGCGTCCTCCAACTGGCGCGTGAGCGCGTCGCGGTCCTTCATCGTCAGTCCCTGGGTGGGGATGGGCTTTCCCACCACCAACGCCACGCGCTGTCCCCACCGCACGGCCCGGCCCCCCTTGGGAAGAATGAGGCGCGTCCCTGATACGGCCAGGGGCACCACCGGAACACCCGCCTGGATGGCCAGCGTCGCGGCTCCCTTCTTGAACGGCCGCAGCCGCCCATCCGTGCTGCGCGTGCCTTCCGCGAAGAAGAGCACGCTCACCCGTTCCCGCAGCGCCGTGACGGCTTCCGACAGGCGGGCCCTGTCTCCCCCACCACCGGTGCGCTCCACCGGGATGTTGCCCGCGCGCCGGAGCGCGGGCCCGAAGACGGGGATGCGGAACAGCTCCGCCTTGGCCACGTAACGCGTGTGCTTGCGGATGTGGGCGAAGTTCACCAGCGCGTCGTAGTGCGACTGGTGGTTGCTCACGAAGACGACGTGGGTGTCGGTCGGGACGTTCTCGACACCCACCGCCTCGTGCCGTACCCCCGCGGACGCCAGCAGCGAGCGCGCCCACAGCACCAGCACGCCGTCCGCGTCCTTGGCGTCTCGCAGCGACAGCGCCGACACCACGGGAGACAACACACCGGTGATGCCCACCGCCGCCGTTCCAGCAAAGGCCGTCTGCAGGAGCTTGCGAATCAAACGAACTCGTGGGCGGGGAAAAGGAGCACGTCCGAGATGCGCTGGACCCCGAGCAGCAGCATCAGGATTCTATCGAGCCCGACGGCGATGCCCGCCGAGGGTGGCATTCGCCCTACCGCGTCAAGGAACCGCTCGTCCAGAGGATACACGGCCCGGCCCAGTTGGCGCCTGAGCTCCTGCTCTTCTGTCAATCGTGCACGCTGTTCCACGGGGTCCGTCAGCTCGGAAAACCCGTTCGCCAGCTCCAACCCCTTGGCGTACAACTCCACCCGCTCCGCCACTGTCGCGTCACCGGGCTTCAGTCGGGACAGCGCCGCCATGGACGCCGGGTACTCAATGAGGAAGGTGGGCCGCTCGTGGCCCAAGCCGGTCTCCACCTTCTGGAGGAAGAGGTGGAAGAAGACGTCGTCGAACGTCTCCGCGTTCCCGGTGCGCACCCCGGCCGCCTCCGCCGCCCGCTTCAATGACGGGCCGTCCGAATGCTGGCGGATGTCCACGCCGGTGGCGCGCAGCACCGCGTCACGCACCGTCAACCGCTCGTAGGGGGTGCGTGTGAAGAAGAGCGGGTCCGCCCCGGGCTCCCCTTCCGTCGCGCCGCGGCCGGCCTCCGCCAGCGCCCCTTCCAGGTCATCCATGATGGCGTGGTAGTCCGCGTGGGGCCGGTAGAACTCCAGCATCGTGAATTCCGGATTGTGGGTCAGGGAGACCTCTCCATTCCGGAACACCTTGCACAGCTGGAACAACGGCCCGGCCCCGTCCGCGAGCAGCCGCTTCATGGCGTACTCGGGGCTGGAGTGCAGGTAGAGCGTCCGCGCGGAGCCCACATCCGTCTCCGGGATGAAGCCGGCCTCGAACGCGTTGATGTGCGGCTCCATCCCCGGAGTGGGGATGAGCAGCGGCGTCTCCACCTCCAGGTAGTCGTGGGCGGCGAAGAAACGTCGCAGGGCGGAGTAGAGGGACTGGCGTCCCCGGGCGGCCCGCCATTGAGAAAGATTGGGCATGGGCAGCGCGCAAGTAACATGAGGAGCCACATGCACCCAAGGATTCCCCTGCTGCTGGCCTTCGCCTGCTGCCTCACCGCCTGCCCCAAGGGCCCGCCCGCCGATGGCCGGCAGGTCCTTTCCGAAAAGCAGCAGCTCGAGGCGGATGTCAGCGCCATGTCCTCGAAGGCTGAAACCCTCCTCGAGGCCCAGAGCCGCCTGGTGTGGGACTTCTGGACGGAGGGCCGCCACGTGGACGTCGCCGCCACCTACGCCGGCCAGGAGGCGCTCTTCACCATCGAGAACATCCGCAGAATCGACCGGCTGCGCCAGCTCACGGACGACGCCCGCGAGGTGCGCGCCCTCACCGCGCTGCACTCGCACTTCGCCGGCGAGTACCTGTCCCACGCGCTGGCCGAGTTCAACGACGCGGCCGCCAATCTGGAAGCGTCCCTCACCTTCCCCGTGGACGGGAAGGATGTGCGCTACCGGGACCTGGAGCGGCTGCTCGCCAACGAGCGCACGGTAGCGCGGCGCCGGGCCCTGTACGCCGCGGCCACGCCCGCGATTGAACGCCTCAACCAGACGCTGCGCCGACGCGAGGAGCGCGCGGACGAGCTGGTGCGTGAGCTGGGCTTCGCCTCCTACGAGGCCTTCGGCAGCGAGCTGCGGCAGTCGGACCTGGGACGGCTGAGCGTGCTGGCGGAGGAAATCCTCCAGGCCACGCAGGCCCCCTACCGCGTGGTGATGGAGCGGCTGAGCCAACGCGAGCTGGGCATGGCGTTCAAGGACATCACCCGCGCGGACATCCCCCGCCTGTTTCGCTCGCGCGAGGTGGAGGACGCCTTCCCCAAGGGAGAGTCCCTGCTCAAGGCCCACGGGACGCTGGCGGGCATGGGCCTGGACCTGGGTGAGTTGACGCACGTCACCATCGACGCGCGGGACGTGAAGGCCAAGAGCTCACGCCCCCTGGCGCTGGCGGTGCGCGTGCCCTCCGACGTGCGCATCTCCTTCAAGCCGGGCACGGGCGTGCTGCACCAGGCACGCGTGCTCCACGAGTTCGGCCACGCGCTGCACGCGGCCTTCACCACGGAGACGCGCTTCGAACTCGCGCGCCTGGGCAACCCCACCGTGGGCGAGGCCTACTCCGCCCTCTTCGAGGACCTGGCCGAGGACCCGGTGTGGCTGGAGGAGCACGCGGGTGTCAGCGGCGAGCAACGCGCGCAGTACCTGGCCGCGTCCAGCGCGCACAAGCTGTTCCTCATCCGCCATGCCGCGGGCCGGCTGCTCTACCAGTTGGAGCTGCACCGCCGCGTCGAAGCCGACCCGAAGGCGCTGTACCGCGAAATCATGTCGCGCACCGACGACATCCCGATGACGGACGAGGACACCGAGCGCTACCTCGTGGACCAGGAGGACTTCTTCCAATCCGCGGACAGCTTCCGCGCATGGTTCCTGGCGGGTCAGCTCCAGGCGCAGCTCAAGGCGCGCTTCGGCCCCGCGTGGTGGCGCACGTCGCAGGCGGGCGAGTTCCTCAAGACGCTGTGGGCCAAGGGCAACGCGATGTCTGCGCGTGAGGTGGCCCAGGCCATTGGTGAGAAGGGCATCGAGCCGGACGTGCTGCTGCTGCGGCTGGGCACCACGCTCCAGGTGCCCATGAAGCTCAACCTCGAAGGCGTGGAGGACGCCATCCTCCCCGCCGCGCCGGGGCTGGAGGACTTCACCCAGCCCCCGCCCGCGCCGGGGCTGGAGGATTTCAGCGCGCCCCCCGCCCCGCCCGCGAGCACGGTGGGGACGCGCACATTCATATGGCCGGACGCGTCGCCCAGCTCGTTGCCCCAGTAGATGAGCGTGTTGTCCAACGCGGTGCCACTGCCCTCCGGGATGGAATCCAACCGATCCATCAGGTAGGCCAGCTGCTCGGCGTACCAGCGCTGAACCTGCACCATCTTCCCGCGGATGGTGCTCCGGCGGGGCTCCTCCTGCACGTCGAGCAGGTGGGCGATGTCGTTGTGCGTGTCCTCGTGGATGCCCAGCCAGGGCATGGACGGCCCCGGAATCGTCATGGAGACGACGCGCGTCAGGTCGCACGCGAAGGCGCGCGCGATGAGGTCCATGTGCAGCCGCGTCAGCGCCGGCATGTTGTTGAGGTTGCCCAGGCCGCCCAGACCGTAGGACGGCGGCGCGGCGCCGCCACTGCAAGCGGCCTCGCCGGACTGCTGCTTGGGGAGCGGCGTCGGGTCCATGGCCAGCGCCCCCAGACGCCGCTCGATGTCGCGCAGCGCCTCCAGGTGCGTCTCCAGCTTCTGGCGTTCGGCGCCCGCCAGGCGGTTGCGCAGGCGTGTGGCGTCCTTCATCAGGAAGTCCAGCAGGCTCTTGCGGCGCGCCCGGTTGCTCGCCACCTGCGCCGGGTCGGCGGTCGGCGAGGGCGCGTCACCGAAGAGGCGCTGGTACACGTTGGCCGGGTCGCGCTCAAAGGGGACGCGCGAGCCGTTCGCCGTGAAGCTGATGCTGTTGTAGACGTGCTGGCCGCCGAACTGCTCCCAGGCGTTGAGCTGCAGGGAGCGGAAGCGCGTACCACCACCGATGTGGTTGCCCAGCACCTGGTCCAGCGAGGCGCTCTCCGGCAGGTGGTCCCCGCTGCCGGTGTTGACCTTGCTTCCGGTGAGGAACGTCACCGGGCCGCCTTCATGGCCCGTCAGGCCCTGCTCGTAGAGGACCTGGTAGTCCAGACCGTCCAGCACCAGGAGCTTGTCCCGGTGCGGCTGGAGCGGCGCGAGCATGGAGTTGGGGAAGTCGAGCGTGAAGTTCGTCTCCGAGCCCTGGGGATTCCAGAGCTCCGGGAGGCAGCCGTGCGAGGTGAACAGGGCCACGAAGCGCAGCGGCGGCGTGGTGCCCTGGGCGTAGGCGTCGGTGGTACCGAGCAGGTTGGCCAGGGGAAGCGCCGCCGTCGAGCCGGCCAGCGCCTGGAGCAGTGAGCGTCGGGAAAGTTCGCGGAGCATGGGGGCTACTCGGGGGAAGAGGTACGCCGGTGGACGAAATACGGGGAGCGCACGAGGCCGACGAGCGCATCGCCCAGCCGCCACTCCGGGTTGGCCCGGAACAGGGACCGCATGTCGGCCAGCATGTGCTCGTCAACGGGGGCCTCGTCACGTCCCATGGCGAAGCGGAAGAGCTGGAGCGGCACGCAGTCACCCACGTCGTCGCTGGTCGCCAGCACGCGGGCCAGCGCCGCGGCGCCCGTGAAGGGGACCGTCCCCGTGGAGAGCTCCACCGCGCCGGAGGCATCCACCGCCAGGCCGTTCTCCACCGTGCGGTGCTTGCCCAGGCCGTCGAAGTCCTCGAAGCCGAAGCCGATGGGGTCCAGGGTCCGGTGGCAGCCCGCGCAGGTCGGGTTGTCGGTGTGGGCGGCGAAGCGGTCGCGCGTGGTGCGGTCCAGCACCGGCTTCGGCGGGATGATGGAGATGGTGGCCGGCGGCGGCGGCACCTCGCGGCACAGCAGGCGGTGCATGATGAACTTGCCGCGGCGGATGGGCGAGCTGGAGTCGAAGAGCGCGTAGGTGGCCAGCACGCTGGCGTGGGTGAGGATGCCCGCGCGCTCGGACGGCAGCGGCAGCCGGCCCAGCGTGCCGTCCGGCATGGAGGGCTGGGTGCCGTAGAAGTACGCCATGCGCGCGTCGGCGTAGGTGTAGTCGGCGTTGAGCAACTCGCGGACGGAGCCGTTGCGCTCCTTCAGGATGTGGTTGATGAAGGCCTTTGTCTCCGCCTGGCTGGAGACCTTGAAGGCCGCGCTGAAGACCGGGAACACCTGGTTGTTCTTGGTGAGGTTGGCCTGGCCGGTGATGCCAATCCACTCCTCGACGAAGCGGTACAGGTGCCTCTGCGCCGCGGGCGTGGCCAGCAGCCGGCGGGCGTGCTTCTCACGCTCGTCCGGAGAGTCGAGCTGGCCCGCCTCGGCCGCGGCCAGCAGCTCCGCGTCGGCGGGGCCGGCGGTGATGGCGAAGGCCAGCGCGGTGGCGACTTCATGCGGCGTCATCCGCACCACCTGGTTGGCGCCGGCCCCCTCCGCGCCCAGCTCGGTGCGGTACAGGAAGGAGGCCGAGGAGAAGATGCCCTGGAGCACCATGCGGGCCCCGGTGCCCGGGTCCGTCCCCCTGCTCGATTCCTGCCACAGCACCAGGAAGTCGGCGACCTCGTCGTCGGTGACGGGCCGGCGGTAGGCGTGCGCGGCGATGCCGCGGATGAACTTCTCCGCGCACTCCCGCTCCGGAACGTCCGCCGCGCACGTCCAGTCCGCGCGCAGCTGGACCTTGCCGTACTCCGCGAGATTGTTGGCGGCCACGTCAATCTGGTCCGCCAGCAAGGACGTGACCTGCAGCCGGTCATGGGTGGAGAACCCGAGGATGGTGTCCTCCGGCGCGAAGGCGTACGTCATCACCAGCGGCACCGTCGTGGGGAAGATGGCATTGACGCTGTTGTCGTACTCCGCACGCGTCATGCGCCGCACACGCGTCGCCGAAGCCTCGTCGACTTCAGGAGGCGTCCCCCCTTGCGGGGTTTTGTCGGAAGAGCACGACGCTGCTGACAGCAGCAAGGCCGCGGAAACAGAGAAACGGAAGAGTCGCATACGCAAGGCACCCTCGGACCAGCCACCCCCAGATTGGCCCCCTCTGAAGTGCTGGCTGGCGGACGATTCTAACCGCTTCACCAACACGGTCCGTCACGATTCTAGCGCGGCGCTTCAGAGGCCCTGAGCGTCCAGGCGAACTGCGGGATTGCGCTGGGATTGGCTTCAAACGCCAGTGAATGCAAGGATTGCAGAATAAACTGGCCACACAATCGCCTACGTTGCCACTGTTTGCCTTATGGGTGAGACAGGACTCTGGGTGTGCGGTCACACCGCGTTGACATCAGCGCGCGCGGTGCTCCACGCCCTTCGGCCCCGCCACCACCAGGTCCGTGGTGAGGTTCAGGAACAAGCCGTGGCCCACGATTCCCGCGCGCGCGCCCAGGCTCGCGGCCAGCGCGGCGGGCGCGGCGATGGGACCGAAGGCGCAGTCGAGCACGAGGTTGCCCTGGTCCGTGAGGAAGGGTTCGCCACCCACGCCGTGCCGGACGGTGACGCGCGCGCCAAGCGATTCGAGGAACCGCGCCTGGGAGCGCCAACCGAAGGACATCACCTCCACCGGCACCGGCCAGTGCGTGCCCAGCACGGGGGAGAGCTTTCCCGCGTCCACTATGATGACGACGCGCCGGCTTGCTTGCGCGACGATCTTCTCGCGCAGCAGCGCGCCACCTCCGCCCTTGATGAGGGACAGGTCCGGCGCCACTTCGTCCGCGCCGTCGAGGGTGACGTCCAGCACGGGGTGCGCGTCCAACGTCGACACGGGCACGCCCAGCGAGCGAGCCAGCGCCTCCGTGGCGCGCGAGGTGGGCACGCCCACGATGTCCAGCAACCGTCCCTGCGCGCGCAGCGCGGCCAGCCGCTGGACGGCGAAGGCCGCGGTGCTGCCCGTGCCCAGCCCCACCACCATGCCCGGCTGGAGGAAGCCGTCCACCGCCCATTCGGCGGCCGCTTGTTTGTAGCGGGCCGTCGCCGCGCCGTCGCCCTGCTGGCTCATGGCGGAAGCGTAGCGCGGCGGCGCGCGGTGGCTGATGTCCCCGCGCGACGATGTCCCGTGCTGGACGGCGAACGGCTCAGAAGCCCTTGGAATCCCCTCGGGGTCCCCATGGCCCTGGCTCATCCGGCAACGCGGCGCCATCCAGGAAACGGTACAGCACCGCGTCGTAGCCCCCCGCGCTGGGGAAGCTGGACGTCTGCCCCAAGGTGTAGCCCACCAGATAGACGGCGCCGTCCTCCGCGGTGGCCACGCCCTGGCCACGGTCCGCCGACGTGGAGCCCACCTGCCGGAAATCCAGCCACGTGCCGTGGATGTCGTAGGTGGCCAGGAACATGTCGGTGCTCCCGAGCGACGGTTCGCCGCCCATGGCGCCGGAGGTGAATCCCGCCAGGTAGACACGGCCCTCCTTGCCCACCGCCACGGACTGCGCGTAGTCGGTGGTCGCCGTGCCAATCTGCCGCGTCCAATGCCAGTTGCCTTGGGTGTCGTACTTCACCAGCACGGCGTCATAGGAGCCCAGGCGGGTGCTCCCCTCCAGCGCGCCCGACGTGTAGCCCGACACATAGACGCCGCCGTCGTCCGCCACCGCGACGCCAGTGCCGAACTCGTCATGCGAGGAGCCGAGCTGGCGAACCCACTGCGGCTCGCCCAGGACGCTGTACTTCGTCAGGAACAGGTCCACCGTGTTGCCCGGGTTCGTCACGCCGTCGAGGCTGCCGTAGGTGTAGCCCGTGACGTAGACGTCCTCGTTGGGGCTCACGGCCACGCCCAGCGCCACGTCACTGCGCGCGGAGCCGAACTGGCGCAGCCAATAGGGATTGCCGCCCGCGTCGAACTTGGCCAGCACCACGTCGTAGTTGCCTTGCGGCGCCGAGCCATCGAAGCGACCCAGTGTGTAGCCACTGACGAAGACGACGTCGTGCGACGCCAGCCGCATGGCGGCGATGCCCGTGGCGTAGTCATCCGTGGCGGTGCCGAACTGCCGGACCCACTGGAAGGCCCCCTTCGCGTCGTACTTCGCCACGAACAAGTCCGTGCCGCCGGCGTTCTCGTAGAAGCTGAAGCTGCCCCACGTGTAGCCCGCGACGTAGACGTTGCCGGCTTCATCCGCGGACACCGCGAGCGCACGGTCATTCGCGGACGTTCCCAGCTGCCGCGTCCACAGCAGCGCGCCCGAGGCGTCGTACTTCGAAACGTAGGCGTCCTGTCCCCCCGCCGAGGGCTCCGCGCCGAGCTGCCCGCTGGTGTAGCCCGCCGTATAGACGGCGTTGCCCGCGGTCGTGACGGCCTGTGCCAGTTCGTCCTGCGGGCCACCGGACTGGTGCACCCAACTGGTGACCTGCTGCAGCGGAGGCGCCTTCGCGATTGAGGCCCCGGGAAGACTCAGCAGCGCCCATCCACCCAGGACTCCGCACGCGCTCCACCGCTGCCAACCACGAAACATGGGCGACTCCTCGGGATGAAAATCTCGCCCGCACTCTACGCAGCCAGCAGTCGTTGAGAATCCCGAACGACGACGTCCCTGATAGGGAAACATGTGACGCGGCGTGTTGGCACCGCGTCACTTGAGACTGCGCGTGAAACACAAACCCGGCTACTCCGGATTAGAGGTTCCAGGTCCCGCGAACCCCGAGCATGAGCAAGCCATAGGGGCCATCACCCACCTGCTCCAGCGGCGTCTCCTGCGTGAGATTGACGGCGGGGATGTTCACCGTCGAGGTGCCGCTGCGCGTGGTGTAGCGCGCATACGTGCCCGTCAGGTACGGGCCGAACGACAGCGAATCCGACAGCCGCCACTTGCCGCCGAGGGTCAGGTTCACGAACTCAGGGCCGCGCGACTGGCTGTCAATCTCCACCGTTCCGGGCGCGGGCTGGGTGATGGGACCGGAGACCTTGTTGTTGAGCAGGACCATGCCCACGCCCAGCCCCACGAAGGGGTCGAACGCGGCGTCCGGCGCGAAGTGATACTGCACGTGGGGACCGAAGCGGATTTGCGACGTGGAGCAGTCGTAGCCTTCCGGGCATGTGTACGGGTTCGTCTTCGTCAGCACGTGCGAGTACTGGCCGAACGCGCCCACGTACCAGCGCGAGTTGACGCGGTAGCCCGCCTCCAGCAGGAAGGCGATGCCACCATTGGCCGCGTCGCTGAGCTTCAGGTCGCGGACCTGCCGGTCCAGCCCCGCGCCATCCCGGTAGACGTAGCCGGCACCCACCTGAAAGCCGACACCCACGGTGAGCTCCAGGCCACTGCGCTCACCCCGCGCGGAGGACTCCAGCGCCTGCGCCTCCTCCTGCGCGCTCGCGCTCGTGGAAGCCAGCAGTGACACCACAGCCAGGGCCCAAGACAGCTTTCCCGTCATATACCCCTCCGTCGAAGTGAGCGCTCTTGGAGCACCTCACTGTAGGGACTGTAGGGCGGCCCGCACACCCGGTATAAGGTGCGCTGCGTCATGCGTCATGGAGCAGCCGGCCCAGCGCAGAGGACGTGGCACGAGCACAGAGAACTGCCTGCATCTGTCTGAAGATTGCACAATGTCGGGCATGAACGTCACGTTGGAGCATGCCCGCGCCCTGGACGCCCTCGCCCGCCACGGCACCTTCACCGCCGCGGCGGAGGCCCTGCGAAAGGGACACACGGCGGTGATGTACGCGCTGCGCACGCTCGAGGCGCAGACGGAGCTGACGCTGCTCGACCGGCGCGGCTACCGCACCCGGCTGACGCCCGCCGGGGAACGGATTCTGGAGCACTGCCGCAAGCTGCTGGCCGCCGAGCGCGAGTTGGAGGCCGCGTGCGCGGAGATTCGCGCTGGCTGGGAGCCCGCGCTGCGCATCGTCTTCGACGGCATCTTCCCCGCCGAGCCCCTGCTGCGCGTGGTGAAGGAATTGCGCGCCGAGGGCGCCAGCACCCGCTTCCACGTCTCCGCGGAGTTCCTCTCCGGCGTGGAAGCGGCCTTCGTGCGCGAGGAGGCGAACCTGATGGTGACGCTGCTGCCGCCCACCGTGCCGGGCCTGCGCACGTACCGCCTGCCGGAGCTCAAGGCCATCCTGGTGGCCCACCGGGGCCATCCCCTGGCCCGGCGGCGGGGACCGTTGAAGGACGAGGACTTGGCCGAGCACCTGGTGCTCACGGTGCGCGGCTCGGACCCTCGGCTCCAGCTCAGCACCGGCGAGTTGGAGGCACGCTCCACGGTGCATCTCAATGACTTCGCGGGGAAGAAGGCGGCCATCCTGGAGGGGCTGGGCTTCGGGTGGCTGCCCGAATACATGGCCACCCGCGAGCTGCGCCGGGGCGAGCTGAAGGCCCTGAAGCTGGCGGGTGACGCCACCCACGCGTTCCGCCCCCAGCTCCACCACCACGCGGGCATCCCCCTGGGACGGGCCGCCCGCCGAATCGTGCAAGCGCTCACGGAGACGGAATCCACCTCTTGAGTGCGCCTGGAATCAGCTCAGGGTGCGCGTGCTAGCTTCGCGCGCATCATGAAAGGCAGTGACCTCCGAGAAGGCGTCGTTCGCGTGTTGAGCCGGGATCGGCAGCGCGTCCTCGGGACAGGGTTCCTCGTCACCGAGCGCCTGGTGGTGACGTGCTGGCACGTGCTCGACACGCTCAGTGACACCGAGCGTGACGCCATCTGCCTGGAGGTGCTGCAGAGCCACGAGAAGGCCACGGCGCGGCTGCGGCTGGATGCATCGAGCCCCACGGAGGTGGCGGACCTCGCGGTGCTGGCGCTGACGCACCCGCTCCGAGGGCCGTCCACGCCGCTGCCCCTGGGCAGTGCGGAGCGGAGCGCGGACCACCGCTTCGCCACGTTCGGATTTCCAAGGGGCTTCGATGACACGGGCACGTGGGCCCGCGGCACCATCGGCTACGCGACGGGGGACGGCGACTTTCGCAAGCTGCTGCTGCACGGCTCGGACATCCGGGAGGGCTTCAGCGGCAGTCCCCTCTTCGACGAGCAGACGCGGCGCGTGGTGGGTGTGGTGCGCTTCAAGGCCGTGGCCTCGGAGGCGCGGGAGGCGTACGCGACGCCCACGGAGCAGCTGCTCGCGCGCTGTCCGGAGCTGCGCGCTTCGGAGGACTGCCCCTACCGGGACCTGGCGTCGTTCCGTGAATCGGACGCGCGGTTCTGGAAGGGACGCGGGCGGGTGCTGCACGAACAGCTGCTGCCGCTGCTCGCGAGGCTGCCCCGATTCGTGGAGGTCTCCGGCCCTTCGGGCAGTGGCAAGTCGTCGCTGCTCCACGCGGGGCTGATTCCCGCGCTGCGGGACGGAACGTTCATTCCGGGCAGCCAGCACTGGGACGTCCGGGCCCTGCGCCCGGGGCTGGAGCCATTCGCCGCGCTGGATGGCGCGGGCCTGCCCGCTGGAGAGGGGTTGGTGGCGCGTGCCCAGGCCTGGCGCGCCGCGAACCCGGAGCCAGGGAAGCGGCTGGTGCTGGTCATCGACCCGTTGGAGGACGTGCTCCTTCGCGGAAGCGGCGCGGAGCTGGCGCAGCATCAACGCTTCCTCCAGCAGCTCTCCGCGCTCGCGGACGAGTCGTTGCCAGTGACGTGCGTGGTGGCGCTGCGCGAGGGGTTCGACGCGGTGCTGTCCGAGCGCGCGCCGAGGCTGCGTTCCTTGCTCGGTGAGCACCGGGTGCAGGTGCCATCGGTGCTGACGCCCTCGGAGCTGCGGGACATCATCGCCGGCCCGGCCCGGGAGGTGGGCCTGCGCTTCGACCCACCCGAGGTGGTGGACTCCATCGCCCTGGCCGCGCAGGAGGAGTTCCGCGTGGAGTCCGGCGCGGGCGCTCGCGTCACCGTGCTTCCGTTGCTGGAGGTCGCGCTGACGCAGCTGTGGCAGGCATCGCGGGATGGCGCGATGACATTGGAGGCCTTCAACGCCAGCGCGGGGCTGCTCGGTTCGCTGGCGCGCTGGGCGGATGGTGTCTACGAACCGCTGAAGCCCTCGGAGCGCCGGCTGGCGGACCGGCTGTTGCTGGAGCTGGTGCAGTTGGGGGAGGCGGACAGCGGCCTGGAGGACAAGGGGCGCCGGGTGCCGCTGGAGGTGCTGCGCGGTCGCCTGGGTGAGCAGGCCGAGGTGGACGCGGTGCTCCAGGTGCTCGTCAACGGACGGCTCCTGGTGACGGCCCAGGACGGCCATCAGCAGCGGGAGACGGTGGAGTTGATTCACGACGCGCTCCTCACGCACTGGCAACGCTTCGTGAAGCTGCGCACCGAGGACCGGGCCTTCCGCCGCTGGCACGAAGCCGTGCAGGCCGACGCGGAGCGCTGGTGGGAAGCGGAGCGCGCTCAGCATCACCAGGAAGCCGGGCACCGGCTGCTGCGAGGCGAGGCGCTCACCCACGCGCAGGCGATGGTCACGCTCCATCCGCATCAGACGAGCGCGCTGGCCCAACGGTACGTCCTGCGCGGCCAGGAAGCGGAGCGGAGCCGGTACGGACGGGCGCGGCGAAACCTGTGGCTCGCCCTGGGCGCATCCGTCAGCGCACTGCTGGGCGTGAGCGGATTCTACCTGCAGGCGGTGGAATCCGAGAAGCAGGCCGTGGCCGCGAAGGACGCGGCCGAGATTGCAGTGGCCGCCGAGGCCGCGACCTCGAAACAGCTCTCCCGGCAGTTGCGCATCTCCGAAGCCGACTCCGTGGTGAGCCTGTCGCGCAGCCCTGGCCGCGAGGTGGAGGCACTCACCCGGGCCATCCAACTCGCGGGAAGCCCACCGGCGGGCGCGGACGCAGCCCAGGACGAAGTGACCGAAGCCCTGACCGAGGCCATCGCCGCGTTCCTCTACTCCGCCCCCTTGTCCACGGAGCTCGAGGCGCGCACCGTCGGCGCGTTCTCTCCAGACTCACGTCATCTCGTCACACGAGGCATCGTGCTGTCTCCGTCCATGCGGTTCGTCAGCCGGCTCTGGGACGTCCGCACCGCCAGCCTGCTGCGCGAGTTCGAGTCCGTCGACCTGTGCCCGAAAGGCGCGCTCGTGGAATGCACGGACGCGCTGTACGCCGACATTTCAGGGGAGGACACCCACGCCTTTGGCTTCTCGCCTGGGGATGGAACGCTTTGGCTGGGAGGGCGCCGAGGCACCCTGTTCAGGTGGATCCACCAGGGCGCGGTGCCCTCCATTCCGGATGCCCACCAGGACAGGATTACAGCCATTTCGTTCTCGGACAGCGGCGACCGCGTGCTGTCCGCCAGTCGCGACCGCAGGGTGAAACTCTGGGATGCGAACACCGGACGGACCTTGCGCGAGCTGACCTTCCAGGAGCCCTGCACCCAGGCCGTGCTGTCGGGCGACTCGCGCTACGCATGGGTGGGTGGCGAAGTGAATACGTGCCTCTACGACCTGACCTCCGATGTGCGCCTCATCCGGTGCATCGCGACGCATGACCCGGGCCCTTCGGTCGCCTTCTCCCCTTCGAGCAGGCTTGCCGTGCTCGGCGACCGGCGCGGCGAAGTCAGCCTCCGTCTGCTGGAACTGCCCTCTGGCCAGGACCTTCATCGCCCGCTCACGAAACTCGAAGGACACGCACTCATGCCGTCCTTCGAAGACGAATGCAGCCTCTCGGCCTTCGACGACATCTTCTCCTCGGCGCTCACCGTGCGCTTCTGTGACAGAGGGCCTGGCAACGCCACCGGAAGCGCGGCATCCCCGCGGTTGCGAACACGCTGGACGCCCATTCCCCTCCATGGACGCCTCTTCGAGAACGGGCGGCGCGCCGTCGAGTTCGCCGAGAATCCCGTGGGCGCCCATCCCTTCATCCGGGTTCCCCAGGCAACCATGCGCTGGATGTTTCGCCAGGGGCCTTTGGAGTCCCGGGCGGAGCGGGCCCTGGTCGCGCCGGATGGACGCACGCTCCTCGTCCAGGCCGAACCCGGCCTCACGCGGAAGACCATCGATATCTCCACCTGGAGCGAGTACGTGCCGGGCGGCTTCGCCGTGTCCAAGGACCTGCGTTGGATGGTGGTGAGGGAGCCGCAAAGCGGCCAGCTCTCACTCGTCGACAGGGAGACCTCGAGCCAGACAGCACTGGGCGCGTGTGACGTCGAAGGCGTGTATCCGCCCCTGGAGGGCGCCTTCTCTCACGACGGCCAGTTCCTCGCCGTCCGCTGCGGCGTGAAGGTCCGGTTCTGGGACGTCGCGCAGGCGAATCTTGGACCGCGCACACAGCCGCCGCCCATCGAAGCAGGAATCAACCTGACCTCGCTCCCCGCGCACTGGCGATGGCGGCACGTCACCCCCACGGAGGACCACGCCACCGAGAGCTTCCTGGCGTCGCCTCGCACCCGTGCGCACCTCCAGCGGACCGAGGTGCCTGGCGAGGGCGCGTGTCAGACGCAGAGGACGTTCTCCCAGAGTGCCCTCGTCGCGTTCGCCCCCAGCGGCAGATACTTCGCGATTGAGGACGAACGCTCCGTCTACCTGGGCTCCGCCCGAGACTGCCGGCTGACGAGGGAAGCACCTCTGGCCACCTCCGCGATTACATCGCAAGGCGCCTCGTTTTCACCGGACGGCGAGCGTTTCGTCACCATCTCCAACGTGCCCGAGTCCTCCGCGCTCTGGGAAAGCGCCACGGGGAAGTGGCTGGCGCCACTGCCCACGAGCATGGGAGCCGCCGTCATGGCGTTCTCACCGGACTCCAAGTACTTCGCGGTCACCAACCATCCCGACGTCTACTGGATGGGACAGGCCTATCTCTTCGACGCCACCAACGGCGAGAAGAAGCCCCTGGCGGCCATCGACGGGAAGGTCAAGGCGCTCTCCTTCTCTCCTGATACGTCCCGACTCGTCGCGGTGACAGACGATGCCATCCACCTCTTCGACCCGAGCTCAGGCGCGCTCGTGCGCAGAATCGATGTGAGCACGGATATCCACGTGAAGGTCCGCCATGCACAAGAGCGCTTCGGTGTCTCGGACACGTCGGGCAAGCTCCACTTCTGGCGAACCTCCGATGGCCGGCACGTGGCCGAGTTGCACCAGGGCTACCGCTCCGGCCTGGAGATGGTGCCCGATGAGGAGGGCACGCGCGTCGCCACCTTCGACTCGGACGGAGCCTATGTCTTCTCGCTCCGGCCGGCCGACCTGCTGCGACAGGCCTGCACGCTCATGCGCGGACGGCGCGAATACGCACCGGTCCAGTCCATCTGCGACACCTTCCTTCTCCCAGCGGTCCCCCTGGCGGACCTGCCGACGCAGTGAGGCACGACGTCTCCATGAGCGCCACCAAGCAAGGCCGTGAGCCGTTGCACCGGGCACGCCGCACCCTCCGCGACCTGTCGAAGGTCCGCGAGGCACTGCACCCCGAGGGCGTGGAGACGCTCGTCGCCACGCACTTTCCACCGTCCTGGCGCGTGCCCACCTCCGTCGTCGGCAAGGTGACTGCCGACGCTCTGCGCGACGAACTACGTGACTTGCTGACGACGGGCGCGCAGGTCCTCGCGCGGCTGGAGCATTCAGGGGAGGACACGCCCCTCTCCGAAGCCGAGCGGACGGCGCTGGAAACGGTCGTGGCCTTCTTCGGGCGCCCTGCCCTCGCCATCCGGAACGGCAGCTTCGGTGCGCCGCCCGTGGGGTGGGAGATGTTGGAGCAACACCGCGAGCACATCGAGCGAACCATCGACGCCACCGGGCGCATCGAGCTGGCCGGAAGCGGCATGCTCGGCACGGGCTTCCTGGTGACCGATGAGCTGGTGATGACCAACCGTCACGTCGCACAGCACTTCTGTCGGCAGGCGACGGACAAGTGGGTGCTGCGGCTCGGCGTGGTGCCTCGGGTGGACTGGCTGGGTGAGCACCAGCGCGATGCCCAGGCCACCTTCCCCATCCAAGGCGTCGCGGCGGTTCACACCGTGCATGACCTGGCGCTGCTGCGACTGGGCGCTCCCAAGGGGGCCGTGCTGCGTCCCGCCCCACTGCGGCTCGCCACCCAAGCACCGGACGCGACGGACTCCCGCGCCTTGTACTGCGTGGGATACCCAATGAAGGACCACAGCCGGACGCCGCCCGAGGTGCTGCTGCGCATCTTCGAGGACGCCTTCGGCGTGAAGCGACTCCAGCCAGGAGAGCTGCTCTCGCTCGACCCGGCCCGGCAGCAGCTCTCCCATGACTGCTCCACGTTGGGAGGCAGCTCCGGATCGCCCATCGTCGATTTGGAGACGCACGCAGTGCTCGGCCTGCACTTCGGTGGCACCCGACAGGAGAACCACGCCGTCGCGCTGTGGCAACTGGCGGACGACCCGCTGCTGAGCCGCGCGGGCGTCCGCTTCGCCACGCCGTGAGGGCCGTTACTGCGTCACCACGCCGCAGTCGCCCGTCATGTTCGTGGCCGGCTGTCCACTCACCGTGTTGCCAGTGAAGACGTTGTCGCGGGTGATGACCAGCTCACCTGTATTCGACCCGCGGTTGCAGGTGATGACACCTCCGGCCCCGCCCCGGTTGTTCACGAAGCGGTTGCCCCTCATGACGACGGTCCGCGACCCGCCGATGTCCTCCAGTTGGACGGCCGCGCCGGGGCCCAGCGGGATGAAGTTGCCGTCGAACACGTTGCCCTCCAGCAGGTCATTGTCCGGCTGGAAGTAGTGGATGGCGGCACCACCGCCCAGGTCAAAGATGCCCTGGGGGTTGGGCCACGCGAGGATGGGCCGGTCCCAGAGGTCGCTCATCAGCGAGCCACCGAAGGCCTGCACGAAGTTGCCCCGGAACGTATTGCCGCGCAGCACCGTGTTGCGACCGTGGGTGATGCACACCGCTCCACCGCCGGCCATCGAAGAGGTGCCCGGCTGTGCGAAGCGGTCGATTTCACGGATGCGGTTGTTCTCGAAGACGGTGTTTTCCACCCGCGAGCCGTCGGTGAACATCAGGTCCAACGCGCCGCAGTTGGCGGAGGACTCGTTGTCACGGAACACCGAGTCCGTAATCGTCACCGCACCCGGGTAGTAGACCCACAGCGCGCCACGCGTCCAATCGCGGTCGCTGTTGTATTGGTTCTTGCGCACCTTCTCGAAAATCATGTGCTCGAACACCGGGTCGCCCGAGCCCACGGAGTTGGCACCGTAGAAGTTCATCCCCCACCAGCCATGGGGGTTGGTGGACGTCAGCAGCACGGGCGCATCCGCCGTTCCCCGGACCTGGATGGCGCCGTACACGCGGACCTCCACGCGGCCCGCCTGGTGGTTCATCACATTGTCGGGGGCGTCCGAATCCACGTCCCGCTCCGACACCTCCGGCCGGCCACGGAAGTCCAGGATGACGCCCGGCCCCACCGTCAGCACCTGCCCGCGGGGAATGGTGACGACCCCGTTTGAATCTCCCTCCACCCGGTACGGCGAGCCCTCCACCGTGAGCCGTCCCGTCAACGTCCCCCTGACAATCGTGCCGCCATCCTCGGGGACCTCGATGTCCGGACCCGCGTCCAGCGTGCCCGCGTCGGTGTCACTGCCCGCATCGGTGCCACTGTCCGGCGTGCCTGAATCCGCGCCGCTGTCCGGCGTGCCTGAATCCGCGCCGCCGTCCAGCACGCCCGCGTCGTCTCCGGGAGCGGGCCTGTCATCCGGCCCCGACGAACAGGCAGCAAGCACCAGGACCACGGGTAGCGCGAACAGCGAGCGCGGGAAGCGGAGGGCTTTCATTTCTCTTCGCGCTAACACGCGCTGCTGGCGGCTCGCAAACCGGGTCCGGACGACCCGGGGACTCATCGCTGGGAGGGACGCGGGTGCCCTGTTACAAGCGCGCGCATGGCGAAAGACGTCCTCGTACTCTCATACTCGGGCTGTGGCACCTGCAAGAAGGCGCTGAAGTGGTTGCAGGAGCAAGGTATCGCCCACCAGGTGCGCCCCATCGTCGAGATGCCGCCCACCGTGGCGGAGCTGAAGCAATGGATTGCTCGCAGCGGTGTCTCCGTCCGAAAGTGGCTCAACACCAGCGGCCAGAGCTACCGCGCGCTCGGCAAGGCGAAGGTGGATGCCGCCAGCGACGCGGAGCTGGTCGAGTGGCTGGCCGCGGATGGGAAGCTGGTGAAGCGCCCCGTGCTCGTCACCGGTGACACCGTCCTCGTGGGCTTCAAGCCCGAGGCCTACGAGCAGCACTTCGCCTCGCGCGGCTGAGCCCCGCCCGCAAGGCAGGCAACCTGGCGAGCCCACGGCGTGCCGCCTCTCGCCGACCGGGGCGTCGAGTGAAGACTTCATGTCTTCTCATGGAGACTGGCTCACGACGTCCGCTCGGCGAGATTCTCCTGGAACAGGGAGTGCTCAACCGCGCCCAGCTCCGGGTGGGATTGGTGCATCACCATGAGGTGCATGTCCCGCTCGGGCGGGCGCTTGTGCGAGAGGGCCTCTGCTCCGAAGCCGACGTGCTTCGCGGACTCGCCGAGCAGTTCGGCGTGGACGCGGTGGACCTGGAACGGACCCCGCCAGACTCCAGGCTGCTGAACCACATCCCCGCTCGCGTGGCGCGCCAGTATCGGGTCGTCCCGCTGCGCATCGAAAAGGTGCTGCTGGACCAGGGCGAGCGGGAAGTGCTCCACATCGCGCTGCCCGCCCCTGTGTCGCTGGATGCGGTGGACGCCGTCCGCGCCGTGTCCGGAATGCCACGCGTCGAAGCGCACATCGCCTCGGACGCGGCGCTGGCACGTGCGCTGGCCGACCTCTACGGCATCGAGCCGCCCGCCGAGCCGCCCGTGCCCCCCTCACTCACGCCCGGGGGCCCCTTGCTGCTCTATGGCTGGCCGCCCGTCACGGCGGTGCTCATCACCCGGCTGCTGGCGAGGAACGGCCTCCAGGCCCGCACCGCCACCCCCTTGGAGGTGTTGCACACCGGGCCGGAGGACGTCGTGCTCGCGCCCCTCCAGGCCATGGAGGGCCTGCTGGCCGGGGAGGTCCACATCAAGGGCGCCCTCATCGTCCACGGCAGCGATGACGAAAGCTTCGACCGGGTCCGCGAGAGCGGCGCACGCGGCTTCCTGGCCAGCCCCCGGGACGAGGAGCTCCTGCTGCGCGCCGTCCGCCGGCTGAGGCCCCACCCCGGCTCGCCCGACTCGGTCCCACCCTCGCACTGAACCCCACCTAGGCGCCCATGGGGCTATCTTCGTGCGCTGAGTGGGACGACGACTTCACCCAGTTCCCCGACAGCGCGGACGCCATCTACCTGCACGGCATCTCCGCCTTGGTGGCCGGCAAGGACGAGGACGAGGACCGCATCCTCCGCGAAGCGCTGGCCAAGGCCCCGGAGGCCGTGCCCGTGCGCGTGCCGCTGGCCAAGGTGCGCCGCTAGCCCTGCTGAAGCAGGCCCAGCACGCTCAGCACCTCGGGGTACACCTTGTTGGCGAAGTAACGGCCGCCCGCGACGGTGAAGTGCACGCCGTCCGCCATGCGCAGGCGCATGGGCTTGCGGAAGCCATCCACCCGGGCCTGACGCAGCGCTCGCCCCTTCGCGTCGGTGAAGAAGGGGCGCGTGTCCAGGTGCACCGCATCCTGCCGGGAGGAGATGACCTCGCGCTGGAGGGCGCGGATGATGCTCAGCTTCTGCTCGAAGCGCTTGAGCCCCGTGGCCGGCAGCTCCAACCAGACAATCTTCCGGCCGGGCGAGGCGAGCACGGCCAGGAAGTCATTGATGCGCTGACGGTAGGCGGCCTCCCACTCCGCATGTCCCCAGTGGATGGCCTTGCCACCCTTGGTGTCCTGGAGCGACTGCCCGTCGTTGCCCCCGAGGATGACGACGACGACGTCCGGCTGGTGACGCTCCACCTCCTCGCGGCCCACGTCCATCCAGTCGAAGAAGTCCGGACGGGCCAGGCCCGTGGAGGACTTGGCGCGGCGGGCCGACTGGATGCGCGGGTGCGCGTCCAACTGGGCCTGGAGGTATTCCCCGAAGCCGGTGGCGATGAGGCTGTCCCCCAGCAGCAGCACCTTGTGCTTGCGCGCCACTTCGGGCGACGGAGCGGGAGCCTCCGGTGCCGCGGCGGGCGGCGGCACGGCCGTGGGCGCCACGGTGGAGGGCGACGGCTCCTGCACGGAAGCAGCAGGCACGGGCGTCGCGGAGACAACGAAGAGGGTGACGAGCAATCGCGTGAGACGGTTCTGCATTGGCGCCCGAAAGGTAGCGATCCCCGCGCCATCCGTACATCCCCTTATCGGCCCGACGGCCCCCCGCACCGCCCCTGCCGGACTGCGTCAGGCAGCGCTGCTCTCCACTTCGGGCGCCGCCGCGTCCAGGGCCGCCAACCAGGGCCGCAGGAGCCCCGCGCACGCCTCCGGGTGCGTGAAGTAGGGCACATGCCCCGCGCCCCGCAGCAGGTGCCGGGGCGTTCCCGGCGGCAGCGACGCGGCCAGGCGCTCCACCGTGGACGGCGGCACCAGCACGTCCCGCGTCCCCTGGATACAGACGCAGGACACGGGCAGCCTGCGCAGCTCCGGTGGGGGTGCCTCGCCCCGGATGGCCAGGGCGCGATGCCAGGTGGAGCTGCGCTCCAGCGCCGTGGTGGGCACGACTTCGGGCACACGGGCGAACGACACCGGCGTCCAGGCCGCGAGCCCCGCCGCCACCGCGCCCGGCCGGGCCCACCGGGCGATGGGGCCCATCATGCCAATGGCGAGCCCGCGCACGCCCAGGTGCTCGGTGCGGGTAAAAGCGCCCAGGAAGGCCACGCCTCGCGCCGCGCCAGCCGCCGCCAGGTGCGCGGCCACCATGCCTCCGAAGGAGCTGGCCACCACCGCGTCCACATCCCCCACGGCCCGCAGCACCTGCCGCGCCAAGGCGCCTGCGCCGCACGCGGCCGCCTCACCTTCGGGGTACTCCACCAGGATGGGACGGGCCCAGGGCAATAACTGGTGGGCCAGCGCCTGGAAGCCGGAGCCACGCGCGCCCAGTCCGGGCAGCAGCAGCACCCGAGGCCCCCGCCCCTGCCCCCACTCCATCCACTGGACCTCTCGACGCATGCCTCTCCTTCGCGGGACGCGGCGAGGAACACCGCCGGTGCGCCGGTTCTGCCCGGCCCGTCCGTCACAGCATGCCCGGCGGGCGGGCCGCGATACCAGTGAGGCGCTCAGGCCCCCAGGGTGCGCAGCGCGGGGACGCGGCCCAGGCCCAGGAAGGCACGCGTGCGCTCATGGTGTGGATTGGCGAGCACCCGGGCGGGCGGGCCCTCTTCGATGATGTGCCCGCCGTGGAGCACCAACACGCGCGAGGCCAGCTCGTACGCGAAGCGCATCTCGTGGGTCACCGCCACCAGGGTGAGGCCGTCCGCGCGCAACTGCTCCAACAGGTCAATCAGCGCCCCCACCCGCTCTGGATCCAACGCGCTGGTGGGCTCGTCCATCAGCAGCACCTCCGGCTCCATGGCCAGGGCCCGGGCAATGGCCACCCGCTGCTGCTCGCCGCCGGAGAGTTCGGAGGGGTACGCGTCCTCGCGGTGGGACAGGCCGACCTTCGCCAACAACGCCCGGCCCCGCTCGTTGGCCTCTTGCCGGCCCACGCCCTTCACGTGCATGGGGGCCTCCGTCACATTGCCCAACGCCGTGCGATGCGCGAACAAGTGCCACTGCTGGAAGACGAAGCCGACGCGGCGGCGGATGCGGCGCACCTTCTCGCCCTGCGCGCGGACATCGCCCGGCGCCAGCGTGTCCGGCCCCACGCGCACCACGCCCCCGTCGAAGGACTCCAGCCCGTTGAGGCACCGCAGCAGCGTGCTCTTGCCTCCACCGGAGGGGCCCACCAACGCCGTCACCTCGCCCGGGGAGAAGACGGCGTTGATGCCCTCCAGCACCGGCCGCCCCTCGTAGCGCTTGCTCAGCTTCTCGACTTCAATCATCCGCGCTCCAGCCTCGCTTCCAGGTGCCTCGCCAGCCGGGACAAGGGATAGCTCATTGCCAGGTATATCAATGCGCACAACGCGCCAGGTATCAGCCAGCTTCGAACATCCACCGCGGTAATCGTCATCCGCTTCGTGAGCTCCACCACGGAGATGACGGATACCAAGGAGCTGTCCTTGAGCAGCGCGATGAAGTCGTTCGTCACACCCGGCAGCGCCACGCGGAAGGCCTGGGGGAGGATGACCCGCCGCAGCGCCAGCCGCAGGGGCATGCCCAGTGCCATCGCCGCCTCCAACTGCCCTCGCGGCACGGCCAGCACCCCCGCCCGGTAGACCTCCGCCTCGTAGGCCGCGTAGTTCAGGCCCAGCCCGAGGATGGCCGCGCTGATGGGGTCCAACCGGAGCACTCCGGCCAGCCCGTAATAGAGAACGTAGAGCTGAAGCAGCACCGGCGTGCCGCGAAACAACTCCACGTAGCCGGTGGCCAGCCGGGCCGCCCAGCCAGCCCCGTACAGCCGCGTCAGCGCCAGCCCCACGCCCAGGGGAATGGCCAGCACCATGGCGCCCACGGACACCAGCAGCGTCACGCCCGCGGCCTGGAGGAACAGCACCAGCTGTCCCCAGCCCATGCGTGCCGTCTGCGTGGGCGCCAGCACCTCGCGGGTCTGCGCGTCCGTCCAGTCGACCATGCGCTGCTGCTCGGCGTTGTCGATGCCCCAGCGCTGGAAGATGGCGCGCAGCTCACCCGAGCGAGCGATGTTCCCCAGCGCCGTGTCCAGCGCCTCCCGCAGGTCCTCCTCACCGGGCCGCACGGCGATGGCGTAGTAGCCTTCCCCCACGTCGCCCACCACCCGGAGCCCTGGACGTGGCTGCCCGTAGCGCTGCGCGATGATGTCGTCCATCAACACGGCGCGCACCCGCCCCTGCTCCAGGTCGATGTAGGGCTCCTCCACGCCTTCGTATGGAACCGCCTCCACGCCGCTGCGCCGGAGCAGGTCCCACGCCAGGGAGTTGGCCAGCGTCCCCACCCGCTGGCCCTTCAGCGCATCCAGCCCGGTGACGGCCGCATCGTCCCGCCGCGCCAGCAAGCGCAGGTGGAAGACGTAGTAGGGCCGCGTGAAGAGGATGCGCCCGGAGCGCGACGGCGTGACTTCGAGGCCGTTGAGCGCCACGTCGAACGAGCCGCGCTCCAACGAGGGGACCAGGCTGGACCAGTCGTTCTGGACGAACCGGGCCCGAACCCCCAGCTCACGCGCCAGGGCCTCCGCCAATTCCACCTCGAAGCCTCGCATGCCCCCGGGTGCGTCCGGGTCCTCCGTGGCGTAGGGCTCTCCACCCTGGGCATCCGCGCCCCAACGCAGCTCCCCCGTGCGGCGCACCCGCGACAGTCCCGAGTCCTGTTCCGCGCCACACGCGCTCAGCAGCGCCAGCAGCGCCAGCACGGAGGGCAGGAGGAATGAAGGCCTTGTTGCCTGGGACAGTGACGGGCTCCTTCTGGCGTGTGTGAGGCCCCCGCCATATGACAGGAGCCGCCCCACCGCCAGTCGCTCCTGACAGCGCCGCCACGCACTGGTAGGTCGATGACCGTGAGCGGCATTCCGCCGGCTCCAGTACCTGGGGATTTCGATGCCGTGGTGGATCTATGCACTGCTCTCCGCGGGCTTCGCGGCACTGACGGCGGTGCTGGCGAAGGTGGGCGTGGAAGGCATTCCCTCCACGCTCGCCACCGCCATCCGCACTGTCGTGATTCTGGTGTTCGCCTGGAGCATCTCCCTGGCGCGCGGGGAGCATCACGCCCTTCCTGCCATCAGCCGCAAGACACTCCTCTTCCTGGTGCTCTCCGGCGTGGCCACGGGCCTGTCGTGGCTGGCCTACTTCCGCGCGCTCCAGCTCGGGCCCGCCTCCCGCGTGGCGCCCCTGGACAAGCTCAGCCTGCCGCTCACCCTCCTGCTGGCGTTCCTCCTCCTCCACGAACCCCTCACCTGGCGGATGGGTGTGGGCGTGACGCTCATGGCCGTGGGTGCATTGCTGACGTTGAAATGAACCCCGGGTGCAATGGGATGAAGCAATCCCACCCACCCTGTCGCAGGTGCGCGCATGACCCGCCATTCATTTTCCAGACTCTGGGATTTTCCGTAGGTGCCCGGTCTAGAGTGCGCGCCCGAGGAGCGACGTTGTCATGGATGCGTTCAAGGTTCTGGTGGTCGACGATGAGCAGCCCATCGCACGCGCGCTGCAGCGTCTGTTGAAGCGAGAGGGATTCGAGGTCCAGATTGCCTTCAATGGCAACGAGGCGCTGGAGCGGCTGGAAGGGTTCAGCCCTGACATCGTCCTGACGGATTTCCGGATGCCAGGAATGACGGGCAGCGAGCTGCTCCAGCGCCTCAAACGCAGCCACCCGCTGGCCCTGCGCCTCATCATCTCCGGCTATGCGGACTTCAAGTCCGTGGTGGCCTCCGTGAACGAGGGCGAAATCTGCCGGTTCATCAGCAAGCCCTGGGACGACGCGGAGCTGGTGACGTACCTCAAGGGCCTGCTGCGGCACCGCGAGACGATGGCGTGCCTCTACGCCCCCTTCCGGGAAGCGCCGGACGGCGTGAACGCGGAGGTGGGCATGTCGGCCGCGTCCATGGTGCTCAAGGTGCAGGTGGCCGACCCGTCCTTCCCGGCGGACCAGGCCGTTGCGCTCATCGAGCGCTTCGCGGGCCTGCTGGCCGACGACCGCCTCAAGGTGGTGGGCGGATTGCTCAAGCGCTATGGCGGGCGCCTGTCCTTCATGGCGGACGTCGGTGGCCCCCAGCGGCTCCGGCTGGAGGTGCCGATGCCCACCCTGGAAACCGTCAACGCCCTCCGCCCTGGTGCGAGCGACGCCTGACAGCGACACCATCCGCCCGACATCCACACACCAATCCCGCCGATAACGCATCGCGCCATCCGATTTTACCGAAGGGAATTTCCCCGGCCCGTTCTCACCGTGCGCAGGGGGCAGCCCACCGGTGGAACAACACGAGAGCAGGACAACAGAGAGCCCCGCCGCGCCGGGCGATGGGCACCGCCGTCAATTCGACGCGTTCGCGCGAGCACGGCGTCCGGCGTTGGTTCGAATCGCCCGGCGACTGTGCTCGGGTGGAGCCATCGACCCGGAGGACCTGGTGCAGGAGACGCTGGAGCGCGCCTACCGCCACTTCGACAAGCTGATGGCGGAGAACGCGGGGGCGGTGAGCGTCTGGTTGAGCACCACGATGAGCAACCGCTTCCTGGACCACTGCCGGCGGCGGCGCACCGAGGTCCTGGGCGCGCCCATGCTGCGCCTGGTGCAGGACCTGGACGCCGAAGTCGAAGCGGCCCCCCAGGAGCGGTGGGAACGCGTGTCTCGCGACGAGTTCCAGCAGGCCATCGACCAGTTGCGCCCGCCGCACCTGCGGGACGCCTACCGCCTGCACGTCGCGGGGTTGCGGTACCGGGCCATTGCCCAGCAGCTCCGCTCGACGGAAGGGACGGTGGGACGGTGGCTCACGGAGGCGAGGCAGGCGCTGCGCGAGCTGCTGGGCGGCAAGGACGCCTCGCACGAAGGCATGGCTGAATCATGAGCAGCGTCTGCGATAACCTGGAGCGTTTCGTCGACGGGGAGATGCTCCCCGCGGACGCGGAGAACTTCCGCCACCACCTGGCCCGCTGCGCGGCGTGCGAGTCGCGGATGAAGGAGCTGGTCGCACTGGAGCTGCTCGCGGACGACGCGCTGAACAGCCCGGGGCCGGAGCGGCTCGGCGCGCCTTCGACCTGGCGGAACAAGTCCTGGCTGATGGTGGTGCCGCTCGCGCTCGCCGCGGGCCTGGCCGCGCTCATGCTGGTCCCCCAGACGCAGCCCACCGACTCCGCCCCCGAACTCTGGCTGGCGGAAGCGGCCACCCGGCCCCTGGAAGTCCGCCTCACCCATCCCGGCGCGGACGGACACCGGCCCTACCAGGTGATGCGCAGCGGCACGGGCGCCCGGCCCCAGGCCCTGGCGCTGCGCGAGCTGGCCCGGCTGGAAGAAGCGGCGGACCACCGGGGCATCGCCTCGGCCTTCCTGCTGCGCGGTGACCTGGCCCAGGCCTCCGCGTTCCTCGACAAGCTGCCCGCCTCCGCCGACCTGGACACGGACCGCGCGGCCCTGTCGCTCCAACAGGATGAACCGGAGAAGGCGCTCGTTCTGCTGGAGCGCGCGCTGAAGCGGAAGCCTCGCCATGCCCAGGCGCTCTGGAACCAGGCGCTGGCGCTCCAGCGGCTCGGCCTGTCACTGCGCGCCGCGGAGTCCTTCGAACAGGTGGCGCAGCTCGGCGAGCGCGGTTGGAGCGGCGAGGCCGCCCAGCGCGCCCAGGCGCTGCGAAACGCGGCGGAGCAGGAGCGGAAGGACTGGCAGGGCATGCGTCAGGACTGCCAGCGCATGGTGGAAGGGGGGGCGCCACTCTCCACCGCGCAGGCGGAGGCCTTGCCAGGCATGGCGCGCGTGTGCCTCTACAACGCCCTGCGTGCGGCGGCCTCGCCCGAGCGCGTGGAGTCCCTGCATCCCCTGGCGGTGGTGCTGGACCGCAAGGAGGACGGCACGCACCTGGAAGATGCCCTGCGCCGCACCGCGAGGCGGGACTTCTCCGCACGCGCGCCCCTGGCCAGTGAGTACGCGCGCCTCACCCGGGGTGGGGTGAAGGGTCCCGCGCTGGAATCCTTCCTGTCGCGGCTGCGCGAGGCCCGGCAGGAGGACCTGCTGCTGGGCGCGCTCGCCTACGCGGACCCGCGCCAGTTCCCGGACGAGTACCGGGCGCTCGCGTTGGAGACGAAGGACCCGTGGTTCGCGCTGCTGGCCGAGGAGCGGCAAGCCCGGGCGGACGCACTGTCGGATGCCCCGCAGCGCGCGCGGGAGCGGCTCCAGGCCGCGGTGAAGACGTGCACGGCCTCCGGGAAGCAGCTGTACCGGTGCATGTTGATGCAGCGGGAGCTGGGACTGGTGATGGCGCGGCTACACCGCCCCGTCGATGCACGCGCCCGCTTCGTGGGCGCACTGCGCGCCGCGCGCGACAGCCGGGAGTGGGGTTCTCAGCGAAACCTGCTCCAAGACCTGGGACAGGTGGCCCGGACGCAGGGAGACCTGGTGCTGGCCCGGGCCTATGTGGAGGAGCTGCTGCTCCAGACGCCCGAGGGCTGCGCGGACTCCGAGGTGGCGCTCACCAGCCTGGCGCTCGCGCACCACCGCGCGCTGGATGTCGCCGGTGCCCGGGAGCTGCTCGACCGGGCCATCCAGTGCAGTCAGAAGCCCTCCATGGCGCGGCTGGCCCTGCTGGCCGACCTGGCCCGCACGCCCTTCCGCAAGCCGGAGGACGCGCGGTTGCTGGAGCAGGGCCTGGGGGCGCTGCGCGATTCGGGCGCGCAGGACGCGGGGGACCTCGCGCTGCTGCGCCACATCGAGGGACGCTTCTACCTGGAGCAGGACGCGCACAGGGGGCAGGCGCTGTTACGGCAGGCGCTGGCCGACGCCTCCAAGTTGCCGGCGGCGAACGTGAGCGCGCGCAAGGCCCGCGTCTACAGCTACACGTCACTCATCCTCGACGCGGGCCGGACGGGCGAGCTGGCGCAGGGGCTGGCCCTCTTCGCCGAGGAGCACGCCATGCCGGCGCCGGAGCGCTGCGTGCTGGGCGTCACGGTGGACGACGAGCGAACCTTCGTCGTGGCCCGGGACGCGGAGGGACGCCTCCTGGGCCACCACGACACGGGAAGGACGGCGCCGTTGGAAGGCGTCGAAGGCCTGGTGCCCGGCGCGGTGATGAAGGCCCTTCGCGCCTGCCCCAGCGTGGACATCCTCGCGCGGCCGCCAGTGCAGGGGCGCGCGGGGCTGCTGCCGTCCGACATCGCCTGGTCCTACCGGGTGGGCGGCCTGCCCAATACGCCGCCGTCCCAAGCGAAGGCCCAGCGGATCATCGTGACGGACGTGCTGGCGCCCGCGTCGCTGCATCTGCCCACGCTGCGCGCGTGGAACCCGGCCAGCGACACGGGCGAAGGACTCACCCTGCTCCGCGGCGCCGAGGCCACGCCGCCGCGCGTCCTCGCCGCCATGAGGGATGCCACCGAAGTGCAGGTCCACGCGCACGGCATCATCGACCCGTCAGTGGCGGATGCCTCCGTCCTCGTGCTTTCACCAGAGGCCACGGGTGGCCGCTTCGCGCTCACCACGGGCGACCTGAAGGGACAGCGGCTGCGAGGCCGGCCGGTGGTGCTGCTCGCGGCCTGCTACGCGGGCCATACCAGCGCGTACCTGCATGAGAACTTCGGACTGCCGCTGGCCTTCATCGAATCCGGAGCGCGGGCCGTCCTCGCCGCCACGCAGGAGATTCCCGACGACGAGGCGCACGCCTTCTTCGAGCCCGTCCTGGCCCGGATTCGTGATGGCGTCCCCGCGGCCATAGCCCTGCGCGACGAACGTCAGGCATGGTTGCGGCGCCACGCCAGCGCCTGGGTCCAGCAGGTGCTCCTCTTCGAGTAATCCCCTCCCCTTCCATCGAGTGAGTTCATCCCCATGAAGAAGTACCTCCTCCCCCTCGCGTGTCTGTTCCTGGCCTCGGCCTGCCAGCACCTGGCCAACACGCCGGACTGGAACCCCTCGGAGGACATTCCCCCGGACACCTATGTCTTCATCACCCTGCAAGACGCCCACAGTCCCCAACGGCGCTCCACCTACGTGGTGGACCCGCGCACGGGCACCGTGGTGGAGCGACGGGATGGCAAGCGTGCATACGCGGCCGCGGCCCCCCAGTCGCTCGACACCGAGTCCGCGGGCGAGGCCACGCAGGCGGCCCTCGCGTCCACCAGCCGCGTCACCGTTTCCATGTCCGTCAACTGCCGGGAGACCCTGGTGTCGCCGGATGGCTGCGTGGACCTGGCCATCGACCCCAAGCATGAGACGTCCGGGGACCCGAACCCCATCAAGGAGGAGAAGCGGCGCATCGCCCTCACGGAGCGCTACGTGAAGCAACTGGCCGTGAACGTCCTGCAGACGGCGCGCCGCACCGGTGTCCAGGTGCATGTGCCCGCGCTCAAGCTCCCGGCGAAGTAACGGCCCACGTGGGCCTACCGCGCGTCCGCCCCCGAGGCTCCCTCGGGGGATGGAGCCGCCGGCACGAGCCCGCTCAACGTCTCCACGTAGGTGGCGGCCACGCGGAGGAAGCGCGCGCCCTTCACACCGGTGAGGTACTGCCGCTTCATCGCCCGCGTCGCGCCCACGTAGAACATGGCTCGGCGGATGCGCTCGTTCTCCCGGGCCGAGCGCTCGCGGGCACCGGCCATCCACTGCTCCGCGGTGTCCAGCGCATCCAGGCCCGCGAAGAAGACGATGGGGCATTCGTGCCCCTTGCAGGAGAACACCGTGGTGGCGCGCACGTGGTCCACGCCGCTGACGCGGAAGTCCGTCACGTTGCGCCCGCCCTTGCCTCCGTAGGCCTCCGCGGGCACGCCCGCGCGCTTGAGCGCCTCCGTGTACTGGGAGGGCATGACGGGGGCCACCACGAGGATGTCACTGGGGTGGACGCCCTCCTCCCGAATGAGGCGGGCCACCTCGCGAGCCACCTGCCGCGCCTCACTGGCACTGGAAGCGAAGCCGCGCACCTGGGGCAGCACGCCGCCGCGCTCGGTGGACTGCACGCGGAAGAGGCCCTCCAGCGTCTCCTCCGGAAGCCAGACGAGCCCCTCGCGCGCCAGCTCACCCACCTTCATGTATTCGCGCATGCCGGGTTCGGCCGCGGCGTGCTGGCGCAGCGGGTCCAGCACCACGTTGAAGGCGACGTCGAGGATGTCCCGGGTGGCGCGGAACGTTTCCTTGAGGACGCGGGTGCGGCCGCGGAACGACAGCCCCTCGGGCAGTTGCTCCTTGAGCGCGTCGATGGGCACCTGGCCGTAGACGTTCTGCGAGTCGTCCATGAAGAGCTGGAAGCAGCGCACCTCGCGCCCGTCCGGCAACGTGTCCGGACGCACCAGCGTGTGGAGCATGGCCAGCGCCTTGGCGTCCATGTCCTGGGCTTCGTCCACGAAGACGCCGTCGAAGGAGGCGGGGGCATGACGGCGCAGCGCCCCCACGTGCCGCACCGTCACCCGTGCACGCAGCTCACGCACTCGCAGGCGGCCCGCGCGCTGGGCCAGCGCCTCCACCAACAACTTGTCCACCAGCGGGGCCAGCGCACGGTTGAAGAAGGACACCAGCACCTGCGCCTCGGAGTGCTCCAGCAGGTAGCGCGCCACCCAGTGCGCCAGCACGTACGTCTTGCCGCTGCCCGCCACGCCGCGCACCAGGTGGTGCCCGTCGTCGAAGCGGCGCTCGAAGAGGGACACCTGCTCGTGTGTGAAGAGGGGTTTGCCGGGCCGCGCGCCCGAGATTTCCGCGCCCAGGTCCACCGGCACCGGCGGGGGCGGCGGCGGCGGCGCGCGCTGCGGCATGGGCAATGGCTCCAGGCGCAGCGGCTCACCGGGGTGCACACGAAGACGCGGCAGCAGAGACAGGAAGCGCTGGGGAATCGTGGCGGCGCGCGCCTCGTCGCGGGAGGCCAGCACCAGCAGGTAATCCTTCGCGCGGCTGGCGGCCACGTTGAGCATGGGCACCAGCGTGTGAGGCGGAAAGGGCCTGCCTCCAGCGACGGTGTCCACCAGCACCACGTCGTACTGGGTGCCCTGCTGGCGATGGATGGTGGACGCGCTGAAGACGTCCCCGCGCAGGCCCGCGGCATTGCCCAGCCGGCGCAGCAGCGCGGCCTGCGCGCGGTAGGGCGTGACACACAAAACGCTGAGGCCAGAGCGCACCGCCTCGCGCGCCAGGGACACGGCGAGGTTGGCGGACAGCTCGCGCTGGTAGCCGGAGCCCGTCTCCCCGCGTCCGTGCGTGAGGCGCTTTGAATCTCGCGTGAGGCCGTCCAGCACCACCCAGCCCGCGCGCACCAAGGGGAACGCGGCCACCGGAGCGGGCCGCTCCGCGCGCTGCTTGACGACGTCGCCGTCCTCCAGCGCGCCGCCGTAGCAGAAGTGGCTCACCACCTTCGCGATGTCCGGGTGCATGCGGTGCTGGGTGCGCAGCAGCAATACGTCCGCGCGCGCAGCGTCCTTCACCGCGTCTTCCAGGTGCGACAGCCCGCTGCCGCGAAGCCACTTCTGCGTGCCCTTGCCCGCGCCCTCCGCGGCGCGGCTCACCGGGCCAATCTGCTTCGGGTCACCCGCCAGCGTCACCCGCTCCGCCAGCGGCCCCATCAACGCGGTGGCCGCGCGGGTCACCATGCCGGCCTCGTCCACCACCAGCCGCGCGAAGTGCCGCTTTCCCTCCAACTCCGACACCAGACGCAACGCTCGGTGCACGGTGACCACCACCAGCGGGCAGTCCCCCTTCTCCACTTCCTTGAGCGTGGGGTCCTTCACCTTGCCGCGCAGTCCGCGCAGCTCCGCCTGGAGCTTGGCCAGCTCATGGGCGGGGCCACCTCGCACCCGCTGGAGGATGAGCTCCCGCTCCCGCTCCTCGATGCTGGCGCGCAGCTTGCCGCCCTTGGTGTCCTCCAGCATGACGGTGGGCAGCTTCACCAACGCCTCGCTCGCGCCGGTCCCACCCCGGAAGATGCTGCGCGCCAGGGGCCGCAGCGGAATGGGCTCGCGCTCCAGCAGCGCGCTGACGCGGAGGACCAACTCGTCCGCGGCGCGGTTGGTGGGCGCCACCGCGAGGATGCGCTCACCCGGGAAGGCGCGTAGCGCCCGCGCGATGAGGTCCGCCACGGCCGTCGTCTTGCCCGTACCGGGAGGTCCCCAGATGCAGCCCCAGGGCTGGCGCCACAGCCGGTCGGCCGGAATCAGGGCCTCATCCTGGGGCGTCAGCGTGACGGGAGGCGCCTCCCCACAGGCGCGACTCAGGGACTCGGAGAGGGCATCCTGCCGCTCTTCGTAAGCGGAGGCCGCCGCGCACAGGGCCTCGGCGAAGTCATAGGGCCGGTAGCACCAGCGGTCCGCGGACAGCGCGCGGCGGTCCACGTCATCCCCGTGGCTGGGCGCGGCGAACACACGCCCCGATTCGAAATCCAGGTGGACGACGTCTCCGCCGAAGACGCACTCCTCCCCCAGGAAGCCGAGCACCGAACCTCCCGACCAGTCCGGGTCCGCCGCCGGACGCGGGATGAGCGACAGCACCCCCGGCCCCTGGAGGCTGACCTCGCGCACGTCCTGCAGCAGCTGCGCACGATACTGGCTGCGCTCGGACAGCAGCGCCTCCCGCAGGTCCTCCGGTAGATACGCGGGCGGAGCCCAGAGCTCGCGACGCTTCCCGGTGGCCACCGCGGCGCGCATCGCCTCGCGCTCCGCGGGGCTGACGTCCTCTGGCGCGGAGACATCACGCGACGGAACGTCCTCTCCGCCTTCCCGTCCTCGCGCCATCCGCGAGACGAGCAGCAACGGATTCGGAGCCCGAGCCAGGTCCGCCTTCGCCTCGGTGGGCTCGGGGGCCTGGGGCGGCTCCACACGCACCGCGTTCTCGGTGCGCCGCAGCGCCACGTCCTCCTCACGAGGCGGCTCGGGTGCCTGGAACGTGTTGCGCCAGCGCGGCACTGACCCCACCCGCCGGGGCGGAGCGGCTTCGGGCGGCGGCGCATCGTCGTATTCGACATGCAGCTCACGCGTGGGCGCAGGCGCTTGCGAGCCCCCGTCTCCGGGCTCCGCCGCCTCGCCCGCACGTCCCGCTTCCGGCCCCCGCATCATCGGACGCGCGGCCTCCACACCTCGCCGCGCACCGGCCCTGGGCCACCGGTGCCACGCGGGGCCGTTACATCCGGCAGGGCTGGAGAAGACGCTGCGGCTGCCATGGCGAACACTCGCAAAGCCTACACTTCATGACCTGCCCACCCGAACAGGTCGCCACATGTAAGAGGCCGGCCAAGGTAGGGGAGGCTTGGATCGCCGTCAATGCGCCACACCCAGGGTGCATGCGCGGTGGGTAGGAAGGCAGGCCGCCCCGGTGTACACCCTCTCCAGCCGGGCTTGCTTCCGCGTCCTCCCGATGTTCTGGGTGGAAGCCCCCCGCCCCCCACCGACATGGCCTATTCGACGCGCTACGCCCATCCCTTCCTGCCCACCACCCGTGCCGACATGCAGGCGCGCGGCTGGGAGCAGTGCGACATCATCATCGTGACGGGGGACGCGTACGTGGACCACCCGGCCTTCGGGCCAGTGCTCATCGCGCGCTTCCTGGAGGGGCGCGGCTTCAAGGTGGGCCTCCTCCCCCAGCCGGACTGGCACTCGGCCGAGCCCTTCAAGGCGCTGGGGCCGCCGCGCATGTTCTTCGGCGTGGCCGCGGGCAACCTGGACTCGATGCTCAACCGGCTGACGGCCCAGAAGAAGAACCGCTCGGAGGACCAGTACAGCCCCGGCGGACAGACGAACTGCCGGCCGGACCGGGCCACCATCGTCTACGCGCAGCGCTGCCGTGAGGCCTACCCCGACGTCCCCGTCATCCTGGGTGGCATCGAGGCCAGCCTCCGCCGCATCGCCCACTTCGACTACTGGAGCGAGAAGGTGCGCCGCTCCATCCTCTTCGACGCCAAGGCGGACCTGCTCGTCTTCGGCATGGGCGAGCGCCCCATCATGGAAGTCGCGGACCGCATGCGCCAGGGCGAGCGCATCCAGGACATCCGCGACGTGCGCGGCACCGCGTACACCATCAACGACGAGGAGATGCGCGCCCTGGAGGCGGACCCGGCCAGGCGCGCCGCGGACCGCAAGACGGTGGTGCTGCCGTCCTACGAGCAGGTCATCGAGGACAAGCACGCCTTCGCGGTGATGAGCCGCGACTTCCAGATGGAGACCAACCCGGGCAACGCGCGTCCGCTGGCGCAGCGCCACGGCAACCGCGCCATCTACATGAACCCGCCCGCGCTCCCGCTGGAGGACGGCGTGGGCACCGCGGGCGCCGAAGGCAAGTCCGTGGCCATGGACGAGCTGTATGACCTGCCCTTCAACCGCGTGCCGCACCCGATGTACCGGGAGCGCATCCCCGCCTACGAGACGGTGAAGCACTCCATCGTCCTCATGCGCGGGTGCTTCGGCGGCTGCACCTTCTGCTCCATCACCGAGCACGAGGGCCGCGTCATCCAGAGCCGCTCCGCGGAGAGCGTGCTGCGCGAGGTCCGCGCCCTGCGCCGCATGGGCGACTTCCGGGGCACCATCACCGACCTGGGGGGCCCCACCGCCAACATGTACAAGCTCAAGTGCAAGAGCGAGGACATCGAGAAGCGGTGCCGCAAGCTGTCCTGCGTCCACCCGGGCGTGTGTGAGAACCTCCAGACGGACCACGGCCCCCTCATCAGCCTCATGCAGGACGTGCGCAAGGAGGACGGCGTCAAGCACGTCTTCATCGCCAGCGGCGTGCGGTACGACCTGGCGGAGCGCTCGCCGGAGTACGTGAAGGAGCTGGCCGCGCACCACGTGGGTGGGCAGCTGTCCGTGGCGCCGGAGCACGTATCCCCGCGCGTGCTGGAGAAGATGAAGAAGCCCGGCATCGAGAGCTTCGAGCGATTCCAGCAGATGTTCGCGTGCGCCAGCGAAGAGGCCGGCAAGGAGCAGTACGACATCCCCTACTTCATCAGCGGCCACCCGGGCTCCACGTTGGAGGACATGGTGGAGCTGGCGCTGTGGCTGAAGCAGAACGGCAAGCGGCCCCGGCAGGTGCAGGACTTCATCCCCACCCCCATGGCCATGGCCACCGCCATGTACTTCACGGGCCTGGACCCGCTGAAGATGGAGCCCGTCTACACGGCCCAGGGCCTGCGCGAGAAGCGGCTCCAGAAGGCGCTGCTGCTCTACTGGAACCCGGAGCAGTGGCCGCTGGCACGAGAAGCGCTGAAGCTGGCCGGCCGCGAGGACCTCATCGGCCGCGGGCCCCACGCGCTCGTCCCGCCGGAGTCCCCCGGGGAGGCCGCGCGCCGGCAGCGTACCGAGCGCGACACCGGCGCTGGTGCTTCCGCGCCGCGTCACGAGGCCGCGCCCCGGCCCGGACCGCAGGGAACCGCGCGTCCCCGGGCGCGCCGTCCCGGTGGGCCTCGCGCCCGCTGAGCGCCCTGGGACATGGGAGCCCGAACGCGCGGTTTGAATAAACCGCCGCGGTTTTCGTCGGGCCTCCCACCATGCTCAGCCTCCTCTCCGCGTTGTGGCTCGCCACGGCTCCCGTGACGACCTCGGAACAGCCCGTGGTCCGCCCCCCGCCTCCGCAGTGTGTCTTCTCCCAGGGACGCTCGGTGTGCGGCTACCAGTGCAAGACCACTGGGACACAAACCGCCTGCGCCCGGACGCCCTACGGCATCTGTGAGGTCCTGGTGGGAGGCGTGCATTGTTGGGACCCGCCCCTGGTCGCCATCCAGCACCCGCCCACCACGAGCGCGAAGCCGGAGTGCAAGGAGAGCCGGGGCCAGGTGGCCTGCGGCTACAACTGCCGTCAGTTCAACGGCGAGGTGGCCTGCAACCGGACGCCCTACGGCGTCTGCTCCACGAACTTCAACAAGCTGACCTGTTGGGACCCGCCGGACGCCGTCATCCACCAGTACGGCGCGGAGACGCCCGCGCCCCGCTGCCTCAACGCCTCCGAGGACTTGGCCTGCGGCTATGACTGCAAGGCCACGCGCACCGAGGTGCAGTGCGCCAACACGCCGGACGGCGTGTGCCGGCTCGACAACCAGCGCTTCACCTGCTTCGACCCGCCGTCGTTGCTGCACTGCGACCACAGCGCGCCGCCGCCGCCCCGGCACTGAGACCACACGTCCAGCGCGTGCGCCTCGGCACGCGAGTCATGCCCGCGAAGGGGAGGCCCAGGCCCCCCTTTGCGGCGCTACACGGCTCCGGATAGGGTGCGCCGCCTTTCGCAACATCGCGACACACCCAGGAGCACGTAGACGATGGCCAGGACAACCCAGGAGCAGACCCAGGAGCGCCACGCGTTTCTGCTCGACCTCTTCCGCCAGCAGCCGGACATCAGCAGCAAGGAGGCGCTGGAGTCCTTCAAGGATAAGTTTGGCGGCACCATCAACATGAAGACGTTCAACCAGCTCCGCGAGCAGGCCGAGGACGAAGTCGCGTCGGCCGCCGCGGCCGCCCCCGCCCCCGCGCCCGCCCCGGAAGTGGAGGCCGAGCCCGAAGCCGAGGAGACCGAGGCGACGGGGGACGACGCCGCCTCCCGCCTGAAGGCCGCCGCCGCGGCCCCCGAGGCCATCAATGGCGCGGCCGGCGCCCCCGCCAAGAAGGCCAAGGCGAAGGGCAACGGCCCGAAGAACATCTTCGTGGACGCGCCCAAGGAGCACCTCACCTTCCTGGAGGGCATCATCCAGCAGTTCCAGGAGGCCGGCGCCGCCAACATCCGCATCGACCACGCCACGGACCGGTGGATGGTCGTCGTGGTGGACTCGAAGTAGCAGGACCGCTCCCAGGCCAGGCGGAGTGCCCGCCTGGCTGGGAGGTGCGCCGTCAGCGCTCGGCGGACGGCGCCAGCATCTCCAGAGGAAGCAGCGCGGAACCTGACAGGCGACTCACCTCCAGCGCCTGGCCCGCCCCACTCACGCGCGCCCCCTGGAATCCCGTGGCGTCAGCGGCGCCCTCTTCCCACGCCACGAACCAGGCCGCCCCGTCCCACACCACCACGGGCGCGCGTGACGTCGCCCCGGCGGGCAACACGACGGGCACATCGAGCAACTGTCCATCCAGGCTCACCCGAGCGGCCAGCATGCCCGGCGTGCCGGAGAGATTCTCACTCCAGACCGCCAGATAGGCATCGGCGCCCCGCGAGGCGGCGACCGGAGGCTTGTGGCCCCACGGGCGCGTGAGGCGCAGCGCCGGCCTGTCCTTCACCACATCATCGTGCGTCACACGGGTCGCCAGGATTTCGTGCGGGCCGAATTCGTCCGTGCCTGTCGTCGTGCCCGCGTAGGTGACGAGGAACTTGTGGTCTCCGGCCGCCACGGCGGGCGCGATCTCCTGCTGGAAGTCCCCCGTAGAGATGGTGAAGCCCGACTTCGAGCCCAGGATGCTTCCGTTGTCCCCCACCCGGACACCGCGCACGCGGTGGATACCCTGCCGGGTGGCATCCCAGACGACGAGCGACTTGTTGCCACTGGGCGCCACCCGAGGCCCCGTCTGCTCGTCCGCGCCCGTGGCGATTCCGAAGGCCGCGGGCCCGTCCAACGCGAGGTTCTTTCGGAAACGGGCGCCGTAGACATCGGCGGTATCGTTCTTGTCGTCCTGCCACACGACGAAGAAGTGGTTGCCCGTCCACGTCACGTCGGGGACGGTTTGAGCGCCCTCACGGACGACGAGCGGGACACCGCCAGCCCCATCCAGCCGGATGCCGTCTTTCGTCACCCGGTTCCCAAAGATGTCCGGTGTGAGGACTCCACCGCGCTGGTCGCTCCAGACGACCAGGAACTGCTTTCCATCCCAGGCCACCGCCGGCTTGATGGCCATGTTGGATTCGGAAACGGAGAGCTGCGTGCGCTCGGACACGTCTCCGTCGGACGTCACACGGATGGCGTTGATGATGCTCTCCACGTCGCCGATGAAGGGGAAGGCGAGCAGACACAACTCGTGCGCGCAGGCGATGCCTGGAGGCCCTCCCACCTCATCGGAGCCGAAGACGACGAACCGGCGGCGCACATCCCCGTCGCGCTCCACATGGGCGGCAACCAGACCGGAAGCGCTGACCCAGGTGACCAGGAAGAACTTTCCGTCCCAGGCCACTCGAGGCTGCCCGCCATCCAACCCGCTGCCCGCGTTGATGGGAAAGCCCCCCGGGTCCAGCACCTTCCCCTTGGGTGTCACCCGCGCGCCGAAGACGCCCCCCTCGCGTTCGTCCTGCCAGACGACCAGGAACTGTTTTCCATCAAAGGCCACGCCTTCTCCCGGCCGCCCCGTGGGCTGCTTCTTCCACATGGGCTTGCTCTCATCGGACGCGTTGGACGTTTCGGCACGACGGGCCAGCGCATCCATGACCGCCTCTGGCACGGCTTCGGGCACTTCCTCCATCGCCCCACCGCAGGCAGACAGCAGCATTCCCAGAAACACGCCACCCCACCGCGCCGCCCGCGCGGGCTTCCACTTCCCCTGACGCATACGTTGCTCCCCTCTGGTTCGACAGGCGGCAACGTCATTCACGCGAGGTGGCGCAACAATCCTCCCGGTGGGGAGGGAAACGCATCCGTCACGGCGCCCTATCCATCCCGTCGGGTCCCTCCCGGGGCGTTCCTCGCTCCAGCGGTTGTCACCGGTCCACCACCTCGTCAACCCGGGAGTAGTCCACGAGGCCTGCCTTGTGGATGAATGGCGCGCGTGATGCGCACGCTCCTCATCGCCTTCGTCCTGCTGGTCGCCACCGCCTGCTCGCGCGCCAGCGCCACGCGTCCTGATTCCGCCGTGGAGCAGCTTCGCGTCCAGGCGCCGCTTCCCAACGAGTGGTCCTCTCCTCTGCACCGAGAGCATCCGCTCACGGGCCGCATCTGGGACGTGAAGGCGGCCCGATTCGTGGACGCGGACACCCTGCGCCGCTCGCTCGCCCAGGCCCGCTTCGTGGTGCTGGGAGAGCGGCATGACCAGCCCGACCACCACCAACTCCAGGCGTGGCTCGTCCAGGCTCTGACCGAGGGAGGCCGGAAGCCCGCGCTGGCCTTCGAGATGCTCGACGTGGGGCAACAAGCGGCGGTGGACGCCTCACTGGCCCAGGCCCCGCGGGACGCGGAGGCGCTCGCGCTCGCGGTAAACTGGGCGGGCAGTGGCTGGCCGGACTGGGCCCTGTATCGGCCCGTGTTCGCGGCCGGGCTGAAGGCGGGGCTTCCCATCGTCGCCGCCAACCTGCCGCGCTCGCAGGTGCGCGACCTGGTGATGCGCGGTCCGGAGGCTCTGGCTCCCGAGCTGCGCCAGCGCCTGTCCTTGGACACGCCGCTGCCCGAGCCAGTGGAGCAGGCGATGCGCCAGGAGCAGGACGAGGCGCACTGCGGTCATCTGCCCAAGGAGATGCTCGGCCCCATGGTGCAGGCCCAGCGTGCACGGGACGCGCACCTGGCGGACCGGCTGTCGAACGCGGACACCGGCCAGGGCGGCGTGCTCATCACCGGCAACGGCCATGCACGGACGGACCGGGGCGTCCCCGCGCACCTCGCGGCCCGTGCGCCTGGCCAGGACGTGCGCTCCGTGGGATTGCTGGAGGTCGACCCAGCGCTGCGCGAGCCCGCGGACTACACGGCCTCCTTCGGCACGCAATCCCTTCCCTTCGACTACGTCTGGTTCACGCCGGCGATGCCCATGGAGGACCCGTGCGCGGCGCTCCTCAAGCGCCCCAAGAAGTAGCGCCCGGGGCGCGTGGCGTGACATGGCCAACACGTCTGGGATTCGCCGGACATCGTGGGCGGCAACCTGTTGCTCCAGGTGCGCTTCCAAGGACGACCGCGCTCACCCACCACGCAGCACCGTGAGCGCGCGCTGGAAGTCCTCGGGCAATGGCGCATCGACGCGGACAGGCTGACCCGTAGCAGGGCTCGGAAGCTCCAAGGTGAAGGCATGCAGCGCCTGCCGCCCCAGTGTCCGCGCCGCGGCATGCGCGCGTGCTTCCGGCGGACCGTAGAGTGAATCCGCCAGCACGGGGAACCCGGCCTCGGAGAGCTGCACGCGAATCTGGTGCGTGCGGCCCGTGTCCAGGTCGACTTCCAGCATCGCGGCATCCGCGAAGCGCTCGCGAACCTCGAAGGAAAGCGCCGCGCGACGCGCGGATGGCACGCGGGTGGTGAAGCGCCGGGGGTCCGCCGGATCTCTGGCATAGGGCCCCTCAAGACGTCCCTGCGACGGCGGCTGGCCCAGCACCAGCGTCCAGTAGCGCTTGTCCACGCGCTTCTCCTGGAAGGAGCGTAGGAGTGCGGCGGCGGCCGCATCCGTGCGCGCGAAGGCCAGACAGCCACTCGTCTCCCGGTCCAGGCGGTGCACCACGCCGGGCTGAGCCAGGCCCTCCACATCGAAGGGAGGCCGCTGCGCGGCGAGCAGCCCCACCACGGAGGCCGCGCGACCTTCCGGCTCCACCACGATGCCCGGAGGCTTGTTCACGATGACCAGGGACGCATCGTCATGAAGCACCGGCAGCACCGGCCCTTCAGCAGAGGCCACCGGCGCGGCGCGCGGCTCCGGCCTTTCGAGCTCAATCTCCTCACCACCCCACAGCTTCCGCGTGGGCTGGCACTTCTTGCCCCGGATGCGGACCGCTCCCGAATCAATCAGGGCACGGGCCCGCTCCAGGTTGAGGCCTGGGACCTGCTTCGACAGGAAGCGGTCGAGCCGCTCGCCGGCGGCCTCACGAGGAACCTGGACCTTCTGCTGTGCCATGCGCTTCCCGTCCCTCAACGCGGGGGGGCGAGTCAACGTCCTTGGGCGACGTCCCCGCCACGCCACACGGGAGCATGGCTTGCGGACGACGAGGACGGCCCGGAAGATGGCGAAGAATCGACCCGGCCCGGCCCCGTGAATCCGACCTGCCCCACATGTCATACGCCCCACCCTGGTGCCGAGACAGGTCCGCGACGCACCTGCGCCGCCTGCGGTGCGGACCTCACGCACGGCGCACAGACGCGAAGCCCACCGCCGGAGCCGGACCTCACGGGTGAATCCCTTGCGGGCTTCCAGCTGAACTCCCGCCTGGGCACCGACGCCACGGGCCGGCTGTACGCAGCGGAAGGCCATGTGGGTCCATGCGTGGTGAAGGTGATGTCTTCCTCGGTGACAGCGGATGCGGAGGCGCGGGCGCGCTTCCACCGGGAGGCGGAGACACTGCGGAGCCTCCGCCACCCGGACATCGTCCGCGTCCTGGCGGTGGGCGAGGAGCGCGGCCACTGCTGGTACGCCCTGGAGCCCGTGATTGCGCCCGGCCTGGAGACGCGGCTGGACCGGGTGAACGCCCTGCCCTTCCAAGAGGTGGAGCAACTGGCGCTGCGGCTGCTCGATGCGCTCGGCGCCGCGCACGACGCGGGCCTCGTCCACGGAGACGTGCGGCCCCAGAACATCCTGCTCGCGAAGGACGGCGCGATGCTGACGAACTTCGGCCTGTCGCTCGTGCCTCCTGGTGCCCATGGCTACCAGGCCCCCGAGCAACGACAGTGGGGCCGCGCCATCCCGCAGTCGGACCTGCATGCGCTGGGACGCGTTCTGCACGAGGCGCTCACGGGAGGCTTGCCGGAGACGCAGCCACTCCCCCGGGGCGTGCCCCGGCACCTGCGCCGGTTGATGAAAAGCCTGCTCTCGGAGGCCATCCAGGACCGCCCCGACAGCGCCATCTCCGCGCGGCGACTGCTGACCCAGCGTGCGCCGCTGGGCCCTTTGGCCGTGGGCATCGCGGCGCTGCTGGCGCTGGTGATGTTCCTGCTGCTGCGCGCGGCGTGAGCGTCCCCCGCTCAGATGCGCTGGAGCTGGTCGCTGGACATGCGGTGCTTGGGCTTGCGACGGATGAAGCGGTTCGCATCCCCGCGCCGGTAGCAGGTGATGAGGCGCTCCTCGTCATTGAGCAGGACAATCCACCCACGCGCCTGCCGCGCCACATCCAGGCTCCGCCATGCACGAGGCAGTTCCCGCTCCAGCACCGTGACGTGAGTCATGCCCGTCGCCCGAGTCCGGATGCCAAACTCCAGGATGAAGTCGAGCACATCGTCACGAAGCTGCCGAAGCGAGCTGCGCTCGACGAAGTGACGCGTGGCGGAAAACCCAGGGGATACGGGCGGACGGCAAACGGTCATGGCGTGGACCTCCTGTTGCCAGGAGGCCATTACACATGCCGTTCCAACGCTTCATTCCCAAGATTCCGCGCACTTGGTCGGCTCCGGCACGGCGGACGGATGACATTCCGTCAATTTCCGTGCAGGCGTGTGACAGCAAGGCGCGGACGCCTTGACGCCGGCCCTCCCTGGCCGCTCCGGACACATGGTGTAGAAGGCCCGCCATGCGTTCCGTGCCAAAACCACCCCCCGGTGAATTGCTCCAGGATGCCACCCGCGCCTACGTGCGCGGATATCGCACGGCGTCCCTCTGCGCCGGCATCACCCAGGGAGGCGTGCATCACGTCGAAGCGCTGCGCAGCAAGGGCGCGCCGCCCTCTGAAAGCGCCATCTTCGCGCTCGGCGAGCTGACCCCGGTCTTCACGGGAGCCCTCCTCGCGTTGCTCGTGGACCAGGGCAAGGCACGGCTCGACATGCCCCTGTCCGAGGTGATTCCCCGGTCGCTGCTCGCGGATGCCACGGCGGGCCGCATCACCCTGGAGCAGTTGGCGACCCACACGTCGGGCATGCCCCACCTGCCTCCCAACCTGGAGCAGAGCGCCCAGACGATGGAGGACCCCTTCGGCCATTACGACGCGAGACACTTCGGAGAATTCCTCCAGACCTATCAGCCGGAATGGCCGCCGCCGCGCCGCCATGCGCCCTCCATCCTGGGCATGGGTGTGCTGGGCCACGCACTCTCCCGGCGCGCGGGACTCAACTACGGACACGCGTTGAGGGACCTGCTCTTCAAGCCCCTGGGCATGGCCGACACCACGCTGCGCCTTTCCGAGGAACAGGAGCCGCGCCTGACGGTCGGCCACACGGCGCGAGGCAAACCGGTCCCCCAATGGACCTTCCCCGCCCTGCCGGGAGCGGGCGCGGCCTACTCCACCGCGTCCGACTTGCTCCGCTTCCTCGACGCGAACCTCGGCCGGGGCGACGCGGGCGTCGTGCGCGCCCTGCAGCTGACACATGTGCCGCGCGCGGAGGCGAACCTTGGGAAGGTGGGGCTCGGGTGGAGCGTGACGCAGGTGCGCGGTCAGCCGGTGGTGTGGCGCTCCTCCGTCATCCGGGGCTACACCGGCTTCATGGGCTTCGCCGCCGGGGCGGACGCGGGCGTGGTGCTGCTGGCGAACCATGGCTGGTCCTTCTTCTCCGCGCTCCGTGGGCGCATCCCCCTGCAAGCCCCAGGGCTCGAGCTGCTGTCCCGCCTCCTCCCGACGGAGGCACAGGTTCGGCCCCCGATGCCGGGGTGAGTCCGCCACACGCGTGCGTTCGTCATCCTCCAGGAAGGATGACCAGAAGGTCTACGTGGCCCCAGAAGCCGGCGGGCGCCCGGAGAATGAGCGCCCACCCTCAGACATCGAAAGCCTGCCTCCAGGAGAGGAACCGTGGCGCGTGCTCAGGGCAAGCGGCGCAGGGGCAGCAAGGCCCGGAGACGTGCGTCCCGCAGGAAAAGTCCCGCCCAGGCGAGAACGCCTACGATGATGGGGGCGATGAACGGCTCGGACAGACGCACGTGCGTCGAGGTGGCGCCGCCGAGGTAGCCCGTGACGAGGATGGCGCCCAATACGGCCGTCTGCGGCACCGCGTAGAGCACCAGGCAGATGAGCTCGGCGATTCCAATGGCCAGCAACACCGAGCCAGGGTAGCCAGACTTTTCGATTCCCTGGATGGCTTCGGGTGACTGACCCAGCTTCATCGACGCGCTGAAGGCCAGCGTGGCGACGACGAGACCGGTGAAAATGCGTCCCAGCCAGAGCATCCATCCCTTGGCGGCAGGGGCGGACTGCGTGGAGGCCGGGGAGACGGAGGAGGAAGTGCTCGACATGAGAGAGACGCCCTAGGTGGAAGTGGGACCTGGAAGCCTCGCCGTTCTAACGGCCCCACACACTTCTCCACAAGGGATAGGGCGCAGCGAACAGGCCCATTCGGGGAAGGATGCGCTGTTGACGGAGAGGTTGGCCGCGCGCTCCAATGGCCGTCTCCGGGGGTCGTTCCATGACGTTGCTGAACGAATTGCGCCAGCGCATTGACTCACGCTTTCCGCTCACCGCCTATGCGGACCCAGCGCCACGCGCATTCCAACCCGCCGCCCTGCTGGCGTTCGCCACCCGAGTGACGGATGCCTATGCGGCCGACGCCCGGCACCTTGATGAGGGATGCAGCGACTCCTGGCGAGCCCTGCTGGCCCACGCCTTCGACGTCTACGAAGCCGTCCGGCCCTGCCTGTCCATCCGCTATTCGACGCGCACCGTCTACTCAGGCCCGGAGGACATCGTCGCGGACCTGGAGCGGGGACAGCTCGAAATCAACACCGAGCACTGCGAGCATCCCTTGTGGACGCCGGAGGAGAACTGCGTCTTCCGCATCGTCCATGACGTGATTCCCCATGCCATGTACGCGCGGCCCTTCTCGCTGGAGGGAGAAGTGCTTGCCTTCCATGACCACGTCCGCCGGGCCCCCGCGGAGGCGAAGCTGGCGCTGTTCACGGAAATCTTCGGCTATGCCGCCATCCGCTACTCCACCGGCGTGTATCCCGAAACGCAGAAGTGCATTGTCTTCCCGGAGCTGCTCGCGGAGTACGAAGCGGGCTTCCTCCCGCCCGCGGGCAATCCCTCCACGCATCCCGGGCCGTAAGCCCTTCGTTCAGGTGTGTCAAATGACGTGGCTGACGTGTCAACGGACGTAACTGACACGTCACCGCGACGGGCCAGGCCACTTGCGTGTCGCATCTCCTCTGGAGAGTGCGCGCGGTGCGCGGCTTGCAATGCTGGAGCGACCACCTCACCCAGGAGCTCCATCATGAACATCCAGCACCACCGCGCTTTCGAGCACGTCCTCATCATCATGCTCGAAAACCAGTACCGCAGTTACGTGATGCGGAACCGCTACTTCAAGAAGCTGGCACGGCAGGGCATCTCCCTGCGCCATTCCTTTGGCGTCATGCATCCCTCGCAGACCAACTACATCGCGTCGATTGCCGGGGAGCTCTGCAACGTCGCAGACGATTACCAGCCCAAGCCACTTCCTCAGCGGACCATCGTCGACCTCATCGAGGAGTCACCGCGGGGACTGACGTGGAAGGCGTACATGCAGAGCTACGACCCGAAGAAAACGCCCTGGTCGCCCACGCTCGATCTGAATACTCAGGACCCTGATAGCCCCTACGTCATCAGGCACAACCCGTTCTCATCCTTCGAGAACATCCAAAAGAGCAGCGCCCGCTGGGAGCGAATCCAGGATGAGGATGCATTCTGGATGGATATCCAGAACGGCACCCTGCCGAACTACGCCTGGTTCACTCCCAACATTTGGAATGACGGCCACTATCGCACCGGTACGCGCGAGGAGCCGGAGGAGCGTGCGCCCGAACTCGTCGACCAGGCCGCGAAGTGGCTCGAGTCGTTCATGGGGAAGCTGGGCTTCCCGGGACCGGACTCACGTCTGCCGCCACGAACGCTCGTGGTGATTACCTTCGACGAGGCGGACTTCAAGAAGTCCTACGTGAAGGGCTCGGAACACATGACTTACGACGGGCCCAACCAGATCTACACCGTGCTGCTGGGCGACATGATTCAACCCGGCGAGCAGGCCGAGGGCTACAACCACTACAGCCTGCTGCGTACCATTGAGGAGAACTTCCAGTTGGGCTCGCTGGGAAAGAATGACGCCTCTTCCAACTGGTTCCAGTTCCTCTGGGGCAGGCAGTTCCGGTGGGAGGATGTGCCGCCCACTCCGGTCTCCGAGGCGGCGAACTTCGTGCTCGCGGAGTTCGCGGGGGCGCTCCATCTCGTGTACGCGACGAGGCAAGGTGAACTCCGCGTTCGCACGTCGGAGTCCTCGATCTGGTCGGCGGAGCGCTCGCTCGGAGTTTCGGGGAGTGGGCCCATGGCCCTCGCGGCCACGACGGACCAATTGGTGCTCGTCTACGAGACGCGTGATGGCACGCTCAACGCTCTTTCGTATGCGGTTGGCAACGGGTGGTCCTCCGCGCCCACTCAGGTCGCCACCGGCGCGCGCGGTGCGCTGTCCCTCGTCGCCTTCGCGGACGGGCAGCGCCTCATGCTGACCTATCGGACGGAGGAGGGCGCGATCCAGTCGCGCATCCACCAGCGCGGGGCGTGGGCAGGGGAGGTGCAGGTCCCAGGCGCCTTCACCGAGGGGCCCATGACGTTGGGCTCGCTGGGGGCCTCGCTCTACCTCATCTACAGGCCGACGGGCAGCCCCGATATGTCCGTGGTCTCGTACAACACCGCTCCATTCAACGTGGTCAACGTGGCCCTCACGCTCCCCGGGATCGACCTTCCCGGGGTGGATGAAAGCACGACGCGAGACACGTGGTCTCCCAGTCAGTTCCCAGTCGCCGCCTTCGCCCCTCAACCCTTCGCGGACAGTGATATAAAACAGCCAGAGCAATGGAACAGGCCCTACGCGGCGGGGAGTCCCCTCGCCACGGCGGAACTCGCGGGAGTGCTCCACCTGGTGCACCCGGTGGACTCTCAACTTTCGCTCATGACGGAGACCTTTTCTCTCAGTGGCCTCATGACGCCTGCCAGGCCCGTGGTCTACGGCTCGCAGACCCCTGCGTCCTTCAACGATGGTTTTGGCACCCTTGCACAGGCGGGTTGGAGTCCGCAGTCGCCCATCCTCGGGGCCCATGGCGCGCCCGGAGGAGGACTCGGCATGGCGCGGATGGGCGATGCGCTCGTGCTCGCGTTCCAGCCCGAGGCAGGCGGGAGAATCCACCTCCGCAAGGGCCGATACCTTTCGCTTCAGGATTGAGGCCAGACGCCGAGGCGTTCATCGTAGCCTCCTGAAGTTCGAGACGCCATCGGGCCCGGTGGGAGCGCGGTTGATTGTTCTTCATGAAAAGGTGAAGGCGCTCCTGCAAGCGCGCATGCGCCGCTGAAACGCAGCGGCGCGGGGCTCACTGCCGTCGTCGCAGGTGCTGGTCCAGGAAGGAGAGGATTCTCACGGGGTCTCCTCTTCGCTCTTGTACTGCTGAATCCATGTCCATCATTGGGGAGGACGAAGGAGTCGATGGGCACGCCGTTCTTCCGGACCGTCTCGACGAGCGCGTCCGTTCTGTCCTTGGGAACGCGCGGCTCATTGGCGCCTGTCCCAGTTCAGCGTCTCCACCTGCTCGCGCTTCCCGGTGGCGAGCACGTGGCGCGCCACGCGGATGAACTCGGAGCCTTCGTTGGTGAGCACGTACGCCCTTCGAACGTCAGCGCCGGGTCGTCTTCTTGCGCGTGGTCCACGCCGCCGCCTCGCCCCCCCTTGCGGCCCCGGAGGATGCGCGCGTTGATGCGTGAGCGTGCCTTTCCGTTGAGCATGGATTCCACAGCCAATGAGTCACCCGTGACACAGTGACTCAAGATTTCACCCCGCAGGGGCGGCCAACGCACTGCGACACAGAGGCTCACGACGCAAAACAACGCACCGCGTCGTAAGCCCTTGGCGCAATACAGCAGGAACATGCGACAACTGGCATCACCCGTTTTGCCGATAATGCAGGAGGCGCCTTGATTCTGGTCTGTGATTGGCCTACGCGTTGATTCGCGGGTCAATCCGCAGTGGACCCGTCCCCCGAACAGGAGCCCCTCCTCATGCGAAACGCTGTCCGGACACTGGTTCTGGCTGTCGCGACACTTGGCTTGTGGGCGCACCCCGCGCTCGCGAATACCCAAACGCAGACCCGCTATCCCATCGTGCTGGCGCACGGCATGGCGGGCTTCGACTCGCTGTTTGGCGTCTACGACTACTTCTACGGCATCGGTTCCGACCTGCGCTCGGGCGGGGCGACGGTGTACGTGACGAGCGTTCCGCAGTTCAACACCACGGAGCAGCGTGGCGAGGCGCTGCTGGCGCAGGTGAAGGACATCGTCGCGCGCTCGGGCAAGGGCAAGGTGAACCTCATTGGCCACAGCCACGGCGGCCTGGACGTGCGCTACGTGGCGGCGGTGCGCCCGGACCTGGTGGCGTCCGTGACGACGGTGGGCTCTCCGCATAAGGGCGCGGACCTGGCCGACTACCTGCGCGGCAACCTCCGGGGCGGCTCCTTCACGGAGAGCGTGCTGGCCTACTTCGCCAACAACCTGGGCACCGTCCTGGGGCTGCTGTCGGGGAAGACGAACCCGCAGGATGCCATTGGCGCGCTGGCGGCGCTCAGCAAGTCTGGCACGGCGGCGTTCAACCAGAAGTACCCGGCGGGAATCCCCTCCAGCAGCTGTGGCCAGGGCGCCGCGACGGGCACGCAGGGCCAGCGCTACTACTCCTGGTCCGGCACGGACCCCTTCACCAACCTGCTCGACGTGTCCGACTACCCGATGAAGCTGAGCGCGTTCTTCTACAGCGAGGCGAACGACGGCCTGGTCGGCAGGTGCAGCTCGCACTTCGGCACGGTGCTGCGTGACAACTACGACATGAACCACCTGGACGAGGTGAACCAGGTGCTGGGCCTCACCGCCTTCTTCACCAACCCGAAGACGGTGTTCCGCAACCATGCCAACCGCCTGAAGGGGCTCGGCCTCTAGTCGGCCGCGCGCGAAGGACCGCCATGAAGAACCGCGCCGTCATCCCCGTAGCCGCGTTGTGCGCCCTGCTGGGTGCGGGCGTGTTCTCATGGTGGAAGGCCCGGGCGACGCCCACGCCGCCCGGGCCCGCTGTCGCCGCTGTCTCACCGCCGGTGCCCTCCGCGCCGCGCGTGGATACACCGGCGCCGCAACGTGCCGTGCCCACCGCGTCGCCCGCGGACACCACGTCCGCCGCGCCCGCCCTGCCCCCCATGCCGGGCTCGCTCCAGGACACGGAGGAGGATGGCTCGGTGCAGGTGGATGCGTCGGGTCACTTGGTGGTGTCGGCGGACCTGCGGCGCCTGTTCGACTACTACCTTTCCGCGATGGGCGAGGAAGGGCTGCCCGTCATCCGCGAGCGCATCCTTGCCTCGCTGCGGGCCAAGAATCTGTCAGCCGCGGCGATGGAGGAAGCCGTGCGCGTGCTGGATGACTACCTGGCGTATCGCGACGCGGCGCGCACCTTCGCGGCGAACCAGCGGGGCGCGGAGCTGGACGTGGGCGCGCGGCTGGAGTCCCTGCGCGAGCTGCGCCGCGAGCACCTGGGCCCCTGGGCGGAGGGACTCTTCGGTGACGAGGAGCGGGTGGACGCGGTGTCTGTGGAGCGGATGAAGCTCCAGCAGGACACCACGCTGTCGCCCGAGGAGCGCGAACGCCGCATCGCCGCGCTGGAGGAACAACTCCCCGCTGAGTACCGCGCCAGCCGAGACGAGGCGCTGCGCCCCCTGCGGCAGCAGGCGGTAGAGCGGGAGCTGGTGGAATCCGGTGCGTCGGCCGAGGACCTGCGCCAGCACCGGCTGGCCACCGTGGGCGCGGAGGCCACCGAGCGGCTGGAGGCCATGGACCGCGAGGAGGCCGAGTGGAAGCGGCGGCTGGCGGAGTTCCGCTCCCGCCGGGAGGCGCTGGGCCAGTCCGAGCCGAACCCCGCCGCGCGTCAGGCCGCCGTGCAGCGGCTGCTGTTCGACTCCTTCACCCCGGAGGAGCGCTTGCGGGTGGAGGCCCTGGACGCCATCGACGCGGCGTCCGGAGCCCCCTGAGCCTCACAGCGCCGAGGTGTGAGCAGGCGGGTGCTCACTTCCCAGGGAAGGTGTCGTACTCCACGAGGCCCGGAGTGATGTCGTAGTAGTCCCCCTTGCTGCCCAGGTAGATGTGCGCCTTCTCGCGGATGCCGGTGGGCGACTCCAACGTCCCGGCGCAAATCGACATCTTCGCGGAAGGCGCTTCATCGAACAGCACACTGGAACCGCACTCGACGCAGAAGCCGCGCCGCACCGTGGGCGAGACGGTGTGCCATTTGAGACCGTGCGCCTCCGTGAGCCGGAAGCCATCCCGGTCCACGGCCGCATAGGCCCCGACGTGCCCATGCCATTTGCGACACTTCGAGCAATGGCAGTACGTCACCGCCGTCAGCGGCGCGCTCACCTCATACCGCACCGCTCCGCAAAAGCAGCCACCCGTGTTCTTGTTCATGCGCTCGTTCTACGACACACGCCACCAGCGAGCGCGCGAAATTCATGAGCCGGGTTCAATCGTCATCATCATCGTCATCGTAGTCCCCGCCCAAGAAGCCAGCGGCCCGCTCCGGCGACGGCACGTTGAAGGTGCAGGTCAATTCACTGCCATCCCTGTAACGATAGACGTAGCGGCCCGCGGCCAAGTCATCATTCACCGCGTCCAGGGTCACCGAGCCCGCCACCGGCGCGCCCGTCGTTACGGGAAAGCCCGTCGTCGAGTGTGTCGCCACGCTGGCGAGCCAGTCCACCACCAGCGAGTCCGCCGCCGGCACCAGCCGCTGCCCGTCCTCGTTGGCCAACGCCACCGTCACCGGCCCGCCGCTGACGACAGCCCCATTCACGAGCCGGATGTCCACGCCGAACCTCGTCATACCCGCGGCGCCCTTGGGGTCGTAGCTCAGGTCAATCCAGGTGCCGTGCTGCCCATTCCCGCCGGAGCCATTGCGGATCCACCGGGACATTTCTCCATCGATGGGCCATTTCACACGGGTGCCCAGGAGGGTGCCTTGGCATTCCCCCGTGGCTTCAGTACCGCAAGCCGAGGTGAGCAGGGCGATGGCAATGATTGGAATGACGACACGCATTGAAAATAGAGGCATGGGCGTCATCATAGATGCGACCGCCAGTCCTTCCACAAAGCCCCCCAGCCGACGTCTCCCATCTTGGATGACACATTGCACCATGACGACCGCAAGGGATTGCCTCTCACGGCTTGTCCCCGCCCCCGGGCCGTTCGTCCCCACCGGCGTGCAAGGCATCCCTTTCGCCCGGTAGCCTTTCGCACAATGCACGAGCAGGAAGCCGAAACGCCCACCGAGGTCGCGCCCCTTCCAGTCCAGTCCAGGCCCAGCTCGCCGAAGCCCGGCTCCAGGCGCTCGGCGCGCAGTGGGTGAGTCCGCGCGCGAATCCTGAGATAGTCGTCCCCGCATGAAAATCTGGGTCGATGCCGATGCCTGCCCGGGCCCCGTCCGGGACATCATCCTGCGTGCTGGCCAGCGCGTGAAGGTTCACACCGTCTTCGTGGCCAACCGCGCGCTCTCCCTGCCACGGCTGGCCTATGTCTCCAGCGTGCAGGTGGGCGCGGGCCTCGACGTCGCGGACCAGCACATCGCCCAGCAGGCGCAGCCGGGGGACCTGGCCGTCACCCAGGACATTCCGCTCGCCGCGCTGCTGGTGCCCAAGGGCGTCGTGGTGCTGGACCCGCGCGGAGAGGTCTTCACCGAGGAAAACGTCGCCGAGCGGCTCTCCGTCCGGAACTTCATGCAGGAGCTTCGGGAGAGCGGCGTGACGACCGGAGGCCCGGACGGCTACTCGGCACAGGACCGACAGCAGTTCGCCGCCGCCCTGGACCGCGAGCTGACCCGGCTGGTGAAAGCGGAGCCCAAGTAAAATTCGTCCAATCCCTCCGAGCGCGGCGGAGGCATCATCCTGGCATCCACACCCAGCCGGGAAGGTACTCCATGAACGACAAGAACCCGTCCTCCTCCGCCGCGACGCTCCCCGAGGGCCCCCGCCTCTCCCTGGCCCTGGTGACGAAGGACGCGCCCGCCGCGCTCGACTTCTACACACGGGCCTTCGGCGCCCAGGAGAAGTACCGGCTCACCGAGCCAAGCGGGCGCGTGGGCCACGCGGAGATGGACCTGGGCGGCGTGACGCTGATGCTCGCGGACGAATACCCGGAGTACGACATCCTGAGCCCCCAGAGCCGCGGGGGCACGACATGCTCGCTGAACCTCCGGGTGGATGACGTGGACGCCGCCGCCCAGCGCGCCATCGACGCGGGCGCCACCTTGGAGCGCCCCATCCAGGACGAGTTCTACGGCGATCGCTCGGCGCACCTGAGAGATCCATTCGGCCATCGCTGGGCCCTCAACGCCCGCATCGAGAACGTGTCCCCCGAGGAGATGCAGCGCCGCTTCACGCAGATGTTCCAGGGCTGAGGCTCTGGCCTACGTCCCCAGCGACTTCACGAAGTCCGCGCGCTTCTGCACGGAGTCCTCGTTATCCAGGCTGAAGCTGCGCGCGAGGCTGAAGTCCTCTCGAAGGAACGTGGCTGTGTCATCGGCCAGGGCCTGCACGGCCTTGCGCCGCTTGGGCGCCAGCGGCTCGAAGGTGTGGAACACCACGTCGTCCGCCTTCGGGTCGAACTCCCACAGCCCCACCAGCCGCTCCGCATCCAGCACGGGGCGGACGAAGATGTGGGCGGCCTCGCCCAGGGTGCCACCCTTGGCGGAGCCCCACGTCGGAACCTCGATGCCATGGTGCTTGGGGTCCGTCACCCAGGCGGGCCCGCCATGCGACGAGACATACAGGTCATGCGCGGGCAGCAGGGACACGGACGTGGCCGCGGGGACCTTCTCTCGCAAATCAGCCAGGACGTCCTCGGGCACATAGGCCGCCTCCGAGTACCCTTCCACGGCCACCGGCACCAGCCCCGCCCGCGCCACGGCCGCCTTCGCGTCCCGCTGCGAGAAGGCCGACCACGCCGCGAAGTCCTCCACCGTCGCCGGACCGAACTGGCGGAAGAAGATGGCCGCCAGCCGCGCGTTGCGCTCCTCCGCCGCCGCGGGCACCTTGGCCCCGGTGAAGGGGTTGCGAGCCGTCAGCCGCCAGAGGTAGCGCTCCGTATCCAGCCGCCCGCCCTCGGTGCGGCGCTCCACCTTGCCCTCGAACTCCAGGTGGCGCAGCGCGGGCGGCAGCGTCGAGGACAGGCCCACCTTCTTGCCCACCTCGCCCAGGCTGCGCACCACGCCCGCGGGCATCGCCTTGCGCAGCGCGTCCGTGGACAGCGGCCCCTTGCGCAGCGCCACCAGCGCGGCCTCGGCCACGTCCGCCAGTTCCTTCGCGTCCAGGCCCACCTTCTCGTGCTCGCGGTCGGCCCGCTTGCGGTACGCCTCCTCGGCCACGCGCATCACCAGGGGCACGTGGGCGCGAGGCACCAGGTAGATGCAGCCACGCACCGCGGGAATCACCTGGAGCTGGGACGCCTCCGCCGCCGCGTCCAGGTCCGCCCGCCGCAGCCCCGGCGCTCGGGCCCGCACCGCCAGGTACACGTCCACGCCTCCCAGCGTCCGCACCCAGCCAGTCGCAGCGACCACCTCTTCCAGGCGCCCCTTCAGCGGCTCCGCGAGCCCCTGCGTCCGCAGCCAGTGCGCACGGGCGCGGGCCAGGGTGATGCTCAGAGCGGAATCAGCGGATGCGGCGGCCTTGCGAGCCATGGTGTCTCCTCCTCCGTTCCCTCTAGTGCGATGGGCCCCGGCGCCACCAGGGGCACCGCGTGCGAAACCAGCCTGAACGGAGCGAGAGACTGTAGAGCCAGGAACGCCCGGCCCCGGGTGAACGCGTACACCCCTGGCCGCCCCAGGGCTTCCGGATTACCTGGAGGCCATGCCTACCCTCGTCCTCGTCCGACACGGTCAGTCGCTGTGGAATCAAGAGAACCGCTTCACCGGCCTCGTCGACGTCCCCCTCACCGACCAGGGGCGCCAGGAGGCCCGGCGCGCGGCGGAGGCGCTGAAAGGGATGAAGTTCGACGTCGCCTATACGTCAGCGCTCATCCGGGCGCAGGAGACGCTGTCCATCCTCCTGGACTCGTTGGGACAGCAGGTACCCACCATCCGGGACGCCGCCCTCAACGAGCGCAACTACGGCGACCTGCAGGGACTCAACAAGGCGGACGCCGCGAAGCGTTGGGGGGACGCGCAAATCAAGAAGTGGCGCCGCTCCTTCGACGTGCCGCCCCCCAACGGCGAGTCCCTGGAGATGACGGCGAAGCGCGTGTTGCCCTTCTATGAGCGCGCCATCGCCGGGGACCTGCGACTGGGGAAGAACGTGCTGGTGGTGGCCCACGGCAACTCCAACCGTTCCCTGGTGATGAAGCTAGACAACCTCACGGGGGAGCAGGTGGTGGGGCTGGAGCTGGCCACCGGGGTGCCACTCGTCTACGAGATGTCGCCGGACGGCGAGGTGCTGTCCAAGCGCACCGCGTCCCCCTGACGCAGGTGAAGGCACAGGGGGGCTACCCATCCCCCCTGGAGTCATGGGATACGCACGGCGGCGCGAGGACGGCTCATACCGTTCCAGGGGGAACTTCCGTGGTCCGGAGGCAGGCTGCACGCCCTACCGCGTCCGGTTGAATGTAACCGGCCCCGGCGCGTCAGATGCTTCGAGCACATGAAAGGACGCTCCCCCATGAAGGCCCTGATCACCTCCCTCGCTCTCCTCTTCGCCCTTCCCTCCCTGGATGCCCACGCCCAGGCGGAGATGCGCCGTCCGCACGGTCCGCCGCCGGGCCAGCCCATGCCGCAGCCGCACCATCCGCAGCAGCCCAACTACCCGCCGCAGCACACCGGCAGCCAGGTGGTGGTGGACCGGCGGGAGTTGAACGAGCGCCTGGACCGGCTGGAGAGGCTGCTGAAGGATGCCGAGCAGCGGATGAACCGGCAGGAGCGCAACAAGTTCCGCAACGCCAAGGAGACGCTGAACTCCGTGCAGGACCTGGTGAACAGGGCGCCGCTGCTGGCCACCGTCTTCCCGCCGCCGGCGCCGACGCCGCCCCCGCAGCCGGCGGTGCGGCCCATCTCGGACAGCGAGCTGCGCCGCATCCACTCTTCCATCTCCCTGCAGACCTTCGCCGAGGACAAGATGCGCGTGCTCGTCTCGGCGGCCCAGCACCACTACTTCCTGGTCTCCCAGGTGGGCCAGCTCCTGGGCAACTTCCAGTTCACCCAGGACAAGCTGGCCGTGGTGCGCGAGCTGGAGCCGTACATCCTGGACCCGCAGAACGGCCACATGCTCTACAGCCACTTCTCCTTCTCCAGCGACAAGAAGCGGCTGGAGGACATTCTCTCGCAGCACTGAGCCGCGCGGGCAGACACGTAGACAGCAGGACTCCGGGCGTCGCGGGAAGTGCTCCCGCGGCGCCCGTCGCGCGCTAGAACGAGCACACCGGTCCGCGCGGGAAGAGACGTCCCGCCGGGACGGGCGCGAAGGCGCGCTCCATGGCCTCCGCGGCCTCCGCCAGCGAGCCATGCGACGCCTCGATTCGGGCGAAGCGCGTCCGCATCCGGTCCAGGATTCCCGCGGGTAGCAGCCGCCGCGCCATGGGGAACACCTGTGCCTCCTCCACCCCGGTGTGCCCCCGGTACAACCGCAGCCAGTCGTCGGCCGCGTCGAGCATGCGCGAGGGGTCCGTCTCCCCGCCACGCAGCATCGCCTCCGCCGCGCAGAGCATGGCCACCGCGTGCTCGCTGCCAGTGCCGTGCTCGCCGGACACCTGGGCCAGCAGCCCGGGCGCCAGCGGCAGCCGGTGCGCCACCATCGTCTGGAAGAGCACCATCTCCTTCGCGTGGTGGCTGCCATCAACGAAGGTGAGGAAGAAGTTCGCGGCGCGCAGGAAGAGCGAGGCCGAGACGAACTCCCCATCGCGGCCCTTCGCCACCGACCGCTCCAGGACCTCCAGCACACGCTGGATGTGGCGGTGCTCCTGGTTCAACACGTCCAATGCATCCATGACCGACCCCTTCACACCGTGCGGGAAAAGCGGGGGCGCTCCGTCCCCGCGAGATACGCGTCGAACACCATGGCCACATTGCGGACGAAGAGTCGCCCCATGGGCGTCAGCTCCAGCTGCGAGCCGGTGCGCGTCACCAAGCCGTCGTCCTCGAACGCGCGCAGCCGCTCCAACTCCGGCGCGAAGTAGTCGGCGCCGTCCGGCCCCAAATCCACCCAGAAATTGCACATGAGCCGGGTGATGACCGCTCGGCGGCGCTGGTCGTCCGCTGTCAGCGACAGGCCCCGCTCCGTGGCCAGGCAGCCCTGGGAGACGCGCTCGTAGTAGCGCGGCAGCGCGCGGACGTTCTGCGCATACGCGCCGTCCACGTCGCTGATGCCGGTGCTGCCAATGGCCACCACGTCCGACGCGGCCTTGACGGTGTAGCCCTGGAAGTTGCGGCCCAACCGGCGCTCGGCCTGCGCGCGCGCCAGCTCGTCCTCGGGCACCGCGAAGTGGTCCATGCCGATGGGCCGGTAGCCCGCGGAGACAAAGGCCGCGTAGGCGGAGCGGAACAACTCCAGCTTGGCGCGCCCGCTTGGAATGGCCTCCGCGGGCATGCGTCGCTGGTGCTTCAGCACTTCGGGCATGAACGCGAAGGAGTAGACGGCCAGCCGGTCCGGCCGCATCGACAACACCGTGTCCAGCGTACGGGCCCACCCCACGGCGTCCTGGTGCGGCAGACCGTAGATGAGGTCGAAGTTCACGCCCTTGAAGCCCAGCTTCCGAGCGTGCTCCAGCAGCGCCCGCGTCTCCTCCGGGGACTGGATGCGGTTGGTGACCTCCTGCACGCGCGCGTCGAAGTCCTGCAGGCCCATGGACACGCGGTTGAAGCCCAGGCTCCGAAGCAGCGTGAGCTGGCCGGGCGTCGTCACGGCCGGGTGGATTTCGATGGCCACCTCCGCGTCCGACGCGATGCGGAAGCGACGGGTGAGCGCCGTCCACAGCCGTTCGAGCTGCCGCTCATCCAGGAAGGTGGGCGTACCGCCACCCCAGTGAATCTGGGACAAGGAGCGCCGCCAGCCGAGCCGCTGCACCACCAGGTCCAGCTCCATCTCCAGATGGTCGATGTACTGGTCCGCCGCGGCCCGGTCCCGGCTGATGACGACGTTGCAGCCGCAGTACCAGCAGAGACTGCGGCAGAAGGGCAGGTGCACATAGAGCGACAGCGGCTCGGCGTGCTCCCGGGAGCCTGCATGCTCGAGCCGCTCCACCAGATGCTCCGGACCGAAGTCCTTCCGCCACTCGGGCGCCGTGGGGTAGCTGGTGTAGCGAGGGCCGGAGACGTCGTACCGGCTCAGCAGGGCTTCGGGTGGCGTGGGGACTTCCTGGCGGGGGGGCTCCATCTCACCGCTTCACCATTCCAAGCCTCGTGCCAAGCTCATCCAAGACGGGGATGAGGAGGAAGTCACGCAGGCCTTGCGGCCCCATCCACCCACGGCGCACCCCCTGCGCCGTGGCGCCCCTGACCGGGGGAACCTTGCCCTACCCTCCCGTGGGGGCAGGTCCCAGGAACCGGGCTTCCATGCGCTTCACTTCACCGGAGGCCGAGTCCGCCACCTCGACGGTGAAGTGGAACGGAAGCTCCGTTCCGCTTCGGTCCACGGTGATGAACAGCGGCACGCGGAAGCTCTCCAGCGAGGCGAGCGTCACCTGCGCCTGTGGCACCACCACCTTCGCGGGCACGGGACTGTCCACGCGGATGGTGAGCACCGTCTCGGAGGGGTTCTTGTTCACCAGGTGCAGTTCGAACTGGTTGCGCACCGTGCCCTGCTCGACGACGTAGGGCATGCCCTGGAAGCGCAGCAGGTTCGCCTCGAAGGGCACGCGCCGCACGAGGCTCAGCGTGAGGCCCACCACCGCCACCAGCATCAACGCGCCGTAGATGAACAAGCGGGGCCGGAGCACCCGCCGCGGCTGTCCGTCCAAACCGTTGAGCGAGTCATAGCGGATGAGCCCACGCGGCCGGCCCAGCTTGTCCATGACGCCGTCGCACGCATCCACGCACTGCGCGCACGCAAGGCAGTCCATCTGCAAGCCATTGCGGATGTCGATGCCCGTGGGGCACACCGCCACGCACTTGAAGCAGTCCACGCAGTCGCCACGCGGAGGCGGGGCCGGGACACCCGGAGCGGCCTTGATGAGACGGCCCCGGGGTTCTCCGCGCCGCGTGTCGTAGCCAACGATGAGCGAGTCCCGGTCCTGCATCGCCGACTGGAGGCGGCCATACGGGCACACCACCACGCAGAGCTGCTCACGGAACCACGCGAAGTTGAAGTACAGCGAGCCCGTCACTGCCATGGCCCAGGTAAAGGCCACCGGCGAAGCCACCGGGCCATCGGCCACCATCGCGACGAGCCCTCCCGCCGAAACGAAGAGGCTCAACGCCGCGTGGGAGATGAGCAGCGACACCGCGACGTACGCGCCATGCTTGAGCACCGCCCGCGCCACGCGCACGGGTGTCCACGGCTCCTTCGCGGCCTTCAGCCGGCGCTCCCGGGGCCCATCGAAGAACCGCTCGATGGGGCGATAGAGCGCCTCCAGGAACACCGTCTGGGGACACGCCCAGCCGCACCACACGCGTCCCAGCCACGCGGTGAAGAACAGCAGGCCGAAGCCCACCGACGTCAGCAGGAACAGGACGCGCCAGAAGTCCTGCGCGTTGTACGTGCCACCGAAGAGGTAGAAGCGGCGCGCCGCCACGTCCAGGTGCACCGCCGGGTGGCCCCCCACCTCCACCAGTGGCAGGGCCAGATAGATGGCGATGAGGACCGCGAAGCCCACCCGCCGCCAAGTGATGAACCGGCCGCGCACGTCCGCCGGGTGGAGCGCCAGCCGCGAACCATCCGCGTGGATGGACGTGAGCTGGTCGATGCGCGGGCCATCCCGCTGCGGTGCCGCAGACATGACTGCATCCTCTCCGTGAGCTACGGCTGCTCGGGCTCGCCCTGCGGCTCCTTGCCGCCGGGCGCGTTGGTACCCTTGAGCGTGAGCAGGTAGGCGGTGACGGCCTTGACGCGCTCGGCGCCCAGGGTGCGATCCCACGCGGGCATGCCCTTGGCCACCACGCCGTCCGCCACGACCTTGTGGATGGCCATGGGCCCGCCACCGTGCATCCAGTACGCGTCCGTCAGGTTGGGGCCGATGGAGCCCTGCCCTTGCGCGCCGTGGCAGGCCGCGCAGTTCGCCTGGAACACCTGCTTGCCGCTCTCCAGGGACGCCAGGTCCTTGGCCAGCGCGAGCAGCATGCCGTCAGACGCCGGCGTGTTTCCGGACGCGCGCTTCGCCACCTCCGCGGACTCAGCGGCGTACTCACC
>NZ_JAAEAH010000026.1 GCF_010998615.1 Myxococcus sp. CA023
CCACGGGGGTGGGCGCGGGCGGCACCGGTGGGGCGAGCGAGAGCGCCGGGATGGGCGGAGGCTGGATGAGGACGGGCTCGTCGCCCGGCTGCGGCGCGGCGTCCGTCTGTCCCAGCAGGAGCGACGTCAGCGGCGCGGCCACGGCCAGGCTGCTGACCAGGGTGAGCACGGAGGCGCCCGCCGCCCAGCGTGAGGCGCAGCGCGACGTGGGCAGGGTGATGAGCCGCCGCACGCGCTCCGGCAACGATCCGCCCAGCGCGGACATGGCGGGGCTCGGCGCTCCCGGCAGCACGCGGAGCGTCTCAAGCGCCGTCAGCGCCCGGGCGTAGGAGACGGAGTTGCCGCTGGCGGCCACCGCGACGTCGTCGCAGCAGTGCTCCCGCTCGATGCGGATGACGTGGGAAATCCAGCGGACCGCGGGGTGGAAGAAGAGCAGCGTCTCCACCAGCACCTGCGCCAGGTTCACCGCGAAGTCATGACGGCGGATGTGGGCCAGCTCATGGGCCAGCACCATCTCCAGTTGCCGAGCGGGCAGGCCCGCCAGGGTGGACACGGGCAGGAGCACCACGGGCGACAGCCAGCCCACCGCGGCGGGCACGTCCACGTCGGAGGACTGGAGCAGCCGCACCGCGCGGCGCAGGCCCAGGCGTCGCGACAGGGCGTCCAGCCGCTCCTGCCACGCCGCGGGCGCGGGCAGGGCCCGGTCCGCCAGCCGGCGCAGCTTCATCCACTCCGCCGCCATCCGCCCCGAGGACAGGCCTACGCCCGCCACCCACGCCAACACCAGCCAGTGCAGGTGCGCTTCCACCTGGGACAGCGCGCGTTGCAGCAGCAGGCCGGCCATGACCAGGAAAGAGCCCAGGCCCGTCAGGAGCGTGCTCTCGAAGCCACTCGCGGCGCCGTCCTCGGCCATGTCCGCGTCAATCCATGTGGGCGACGCCGCGACGGGCGCCACTCGCCAGGCGGACGGCGCCGCCTGCGTCACCGTCTCCTCCAGGCGCCGCGCTCCCAGAGCAGAGGTCAGGGACTGCGCGCGCGGCACGGAGGTGTCCATCGCCACTCGCGCAGGCGCGCCGTGGAAGTGCTTCCACCCGGAGGCCACCGGCAACGCGAGCGCCAGCACCAACGCTCCACAGGCCAGCGCGTAACGCGCATGCGCCGCGCGCCGCCCCACCGTGACGAGCGCCACCGCCAGCATCAGCGCCACCAGCGTGCCCTGCCAGAGTGAGTGCAGCAGCGCCCACCCCAGGGACTCCATCAGCAGCCGGCTCATTCCTCGCCTCCTTCCAGGGTGTCGAGCAGCCGGCGCAGCTCCGCCAGTTCCTCGGGACGCGTCTTCTTCGACGACAAGGCCTGCATCGCCAGCCGCGCTGGAGAGCCACCGAAGGCGCGGTCCACCAGGTCCGTCACCAGCTGCCGCTGGGTACGCTGCTCCGTGGCCCGGGGCCGGTACACGTGCGCGCGCTGGGACTCGTCACGCTCCACCAACCCCTTCTCCGTCATGATTTGCATCAGCTTCAGCACCGTCGTGTACCCGGTGCCCTCTGGCTCGTCGCGGGTGAGGGCTTCGTGCACCTCGCGCACCGTGCTGTCGCCACGCGCCCAAAGGACCCGCAGGATGGCCAGCTCCCCGTCCGTGGGACGCGGCAGCTTCGTCTCACTCATGATGCTTCCTTCCGTGACTCGATTGTCTGAATCCATATTACGAATGGATTCGTAGATGTCAACGAAGCCCTTCGTAGATGCGGTCTGTCAAAAGCCCCCAGCCTCTGGGTGAGGGAGGGGGCTTGGGGGATTCAGGCGGGTGTCTGGCCCTCAGCTTTCCTGTCGCGTCGTGGGCTCCGGCGGCGTCTGGGCGGCGGCCTGGTTCTCCCAGAAGCGGCGCGGGTGGCCGTCACCGCGGGTGCCGCCGGAGAGCCGGTCCACCCATGGGTAGCGCTGGGCCTCCTCGGCTGTGTAGCCCAGGTTGAAGACGGTGGGGCTCTTGGGCTTGTCACCGGACTTCTCGTAGAAGGTCCCGAAGAGGCGGTCCCAGAAGTAGTTGGTGATGCCGTAGTTGCCCTGCTCGTTGTGGAAGTGGTGCGACAGGTGCAGCCGCTTGATGTCCTTCAGGAACTGGGACTTGGGCGTGTAGTTCAGGTGCTGGATGCAGTGGCAGAACTCATAAAAGCACGTAATCACCATGGCCCAGCCCAGCGCGGCGGCGGCGCCCGCCTTGCCGCCAATGAGATAGCCAATGGGGGCAATCACGCCGCCCACGGTGGGGAGCACGTTGGCCAGCGCGCCGAAGAGCACGCGCAAGTCGTGCGGGTCCTGGTGGTGGTCGAAGTGGATGCGCTTCCACGTCGCCGCGGTGAGCGGTGATTTGTAGAGGAAGCGGCTGTGCAGGATGTGCTTGTGCACCAGGTACCAGCCGAAGGGGAACGCCACGCTCGCGGCGAGCATCGCCAGCAGCATGCGCAGCGGGTTCTCGAACCACTTCACGGCCAAGACCAGGCTGATGATGCCCACGGTGATGTAGGCCACCACCGCGTAGTAGGTGAAGAATGAGTAGACCAGGTCGCCCAGCGTCATCCGGTCCAGGTTGTGCTTGCGGTTCTTCAGGAACGAAAAGGGTGCGCTGACTGCCACGGTATCCTCGCAGGGAGCCGCTGCCCCCATGGAGGCAGACGAAGCAGGAGTGTGTGCGCGCCGTACCCGCCCGGCCACGGGGCTTACGGCGGTGCTGTCAGTACCAGGGGCCCTTGAAATTGCCGCATCCTGAAGGGCGTCCCATAGCGTTTTCCTGGAGCAGGTGAGAAGCAACCCTGCTGAATGAACAGGCGGTGTGTTGCCTGCCTGCCCAGAAGCCGGCCCAGGCACGGGCTTCCTTCGCATCCGATAGCAGCCCACTTTCCTGGAGGGATGACTTTCCGGGAGGCGCGGATGGCGGAGCACGAAGGACAGCAGACACCCAGGACCAAGGTACGCAGGCGCAGGACATCGACTCCCAAGACAGTGCGCACTGGTGAACGGAATGCCGGGCCGGACCGGGGCAGCATCGCCCTGCGCCGCACGGCTTCAGAGTACCGGGCCACGGCGGAGGAGCAGGCGGCGCGCGTGCGTGAGGAAATCGAGGCCGCGCTGGTCCAGGCCCGCAGCACCCGCGAGGCCATTGAACAGCGCATCGCGGATCAACTGCACGCGCCGCCGGTGAGCCACACGCCCCCGCCGCGGCGCAAGCGCGCCACCCGGGCGTCCCGGAAGAAGTAGCGCGTCGTTCAGGGGGCGACGCGCGTGGGGTTCGGCGCGGCCACGGGGGCGACGTCGTCGGGCCCCGCGCTGGAGGAGGGCTCTCCCAATTGCTTCAGCTTGCGCGCCAGGTCAGCGGCCTGCGCGCCCTTGGCACCCAGCTCGTTGCCCTGCACTCCGATGAAGGAGACCCGGGCCCGCTCCAGCAGCGCCACCTGCGCGTGGAGCTGGGCCAGCAGCCGCTCCTTGCGGCGGGCCAGCACGTCCAGGTGGTTGAGCTCCTCACCCAGCGAGGACGCGGCCAGCTCCAACTGCCGGCGGGCCACCGCGTCCTGCGTGGCGGCGGCGCGCTCCCGCAGCTCGCGCACCTGGGCGTCCACGTCGTTGGCCACCACGGAGCCGAGCTGCGCCTCCAGCCCGAAGTGGACCTCCGCCAGTGAGAAGCTGTCGCCCGTCATCTTCTCCAGCACGCCCAGCAGCTCCGTGCGCCCGGTGCTGGGCGGCATCTTCGTCACCACGTCCTTGCACTGGCGGTAGAGGGCCAGGGCCCGCGTGGCCAGGGTGTGCGAGTCGCCCTTGAGTGCGTCCTGCAACTGGCGGCCCCTCGCCTCCACCGCGTCCAGCTCCACGCGGAGGTTGGCCGGCAGCGTGCCGATGCTCCAGAAGAGGCCCACGACGAGGAAGCCCACCAGCGCCGACAGCAGGCCGTCGCTCCCCAGGAAGCGCGCCTCCAGCACCTGTTGGACGTAGAGGCCCAGTGGGACGAGCACACCCGCGGCGGCGGCGCTGGTGGCCACCGCGGCGGGCTGCCCCGGCTGCGCCCGTCCATGGCCCAGCCAGACCACCAACGCCGCGGCGAGCGCGCCCGCGAGGCTCACGGGCAACGGCTCCGGCGCCCGGAAGAAGTAGGGCAGGGCGGGCAGCACCGTCAGCGCCAGGCGCAGCGCCAGGGGGTGGACCCCGGTGGGCTTCACGCACGCCTGCGCCGCGGCCACGATGGCGAGGTACTCCGGTGTCAGGTGCAGGTCCGGAATGGCCCCCGCGACCAGGCCCATGCAGGCGGCACCTCCCAGCGCGCGAAGCGTGCGGGTCTCGAACTCCTCGCGGTGGAAGTACTGCACGGAGAGGGCCATGGGTTCACCGTCCTGCTGCTAGTACGTATTGTTCTGGCCGAAGTTCTTGATGGACTTCTTGAGGAGGTTGCGCGACTCGGCCTGCGCCTCCTCCGCGCTGGACGCGCCCGCCAAGGCTGCCTGGGAGCGGCGGACGTCCGCAAGCTCCCCGGACAGCGCGTCCGCGGAGGTGCCGAAAATGGTCCGGGCGTTGTCCAGCAGGCTACTGGCCTTCGCCTTGTTGCCCCGCTTCATCTCCTCCGCGGCGGCCACCATGTGCTGGGTACCCATCGCCCGGACCGCATGGACGCGCACCTCCTTGTCCAGGTACTCGCGCACGCGGTCCAGGTCGCTCGTCACCTCCGCGGTGAGCTGCAGCGCCGTCTCCGCCGGCAGGTCACGCGCCACGTCGACGTAGTGCACCCGGGCGTTCAGCAGGGCGAGCGCGCCGTTCGTCCGCGGGGTGTTCAGCGTCAGCTTCGCCATGACGCGCACCGTCTGGGCGCTGGCCATGTCGTACAGCGGCACCTTCAGCACGTTGCCCTCGCGGAAGGACGCCATGCCCATGACCTCCACGTCCCGCACCTCGGGCGGGACGTCCAGCCGCAGCTCCACCAATCGCGCCACGGTGCTGGTCGCCTGGTCCAGCTCGCGGGAGAAGACCTCCGCCAGCCGCGCCGAGTCGTCGATGAAGCCGGAGAAGCCGCCCCCCTGCTCGGCCATGCCGCGCATCAGCGTCTCCTGATAGTCCCGGCCCACGCCCAGCGCGCTCACGGTGATGCCGTCGCGGCGCAGCTGGCGGACCTGGTCCAGCAGGCCCGGCTCGGACACGATGCCCGTGGTGGGCTGCCCGTCGCTCAGCAGGATGGCGCGGCTGACGCGGTACTCGCGCATGTGGGGCCGCAGGGCGTTGGCCGCGGCGTCGAGCGCGCCGCTGATGTTGGTGCTGCCGTCATCCTGCAACCCGGAGATGAGGGTCAGCAGCTCCTCGCGCGCCTCCTCCGTCATCCGCCGGCTGGGCTGCACCCGCACGTCGGTGCCGTAGTCGATGAAGGCCAGCCGGTCCTCCGGCTTCAGGCGCTGCACCAGCTCCGTGGCGGCGCGCCGGGCGTCAGCCAGCTTCTGGCCGTTCATGGAGCCGGAGCGGTCCAGCACCAGCGCCAGGCTGACGGGCACCCGCTGGCCGGTCTCCGCCGGGCGCGCCTTCAGCTCCAGCCATGCGAAGGCCTCGCTGGGCCCCGTCTGCACGTACGCGCCGGACAGCTTGCCCGCCATGTTCAGGGCGCCGTCCTCCGGCTTGGACGTCACCAGCGTCAGCATCCGCGTGGCGGGCGGGTCCTCCGGGCGCCTCACCGTGTGGCTGGTGTCCGTGACGGCGGGAGGGGGCGGTCCGGGCGGCGTGGGCGGCGTGCCCAGCAGGAGCGCGCCCACGGCGAGCACTCCCGTCGCGGCGACCAGCAGCAGTGAGCGGTTCATTCAGGGCCTCGAGGTTGGAGGGATGCGGCACACTCGCCTGGAGTCGCCAGGGGCCGCATCGGTCACCAGGAGGAGGGTCCGCCCGTTGTCCGATACGACCTCCTGGAGCAGGGCGCCGCTCACGCGTCGTGCGCTGGCTGTCGCTGCCGCACGAGTTCCTCCACCACGCCGCGGACGCGGGCTTCGTCGAAGGGCTTCTCCAGCATCAGGTTGGGGATGCTGGCCAGGAAGTCCCGCGCGCCCGAGGTGAACGCGCCCCCGGAGACGAACACGAAGCGGCGCTCCAGCCCTGCATACTCGCGCCGCACGGCCTCGTACACGTCGCGCCCCGTCAGGTCCGGCATCATCACGTCGCACAGCACCGCGTCCGGCTCCAGCCCGCGCTCCAGCAGCTCCAGCGCCTGGCGCCCGCTGCACGCCACGTCCACCTGGTGCTCGCGGAGGATGCGCTGCAGCACCCGGCCCACCGCGGGCTCGTCATCCACCACCAGCACCCGGCCGCGCGGCGCTTGCGGTACTCGCCGCGAGTCAGGCTCCGAGGGCTTCGCGCGCTCCACCGTCTCCGGCGTGGGCAGCACCACCCGGAAAAGGGTGCCTCGCTCCGGCTCGCTGTCCACGGTGATGTCGCCGCCCAGCCCGCTGATGATGCTGTGGCAGATGGACAGGCCCAGCCCCGTGCCCACGCCCACCGGCTTGGTGGTGAAGAAGGGGTCGAAGATGCGGTCGATGACCTCACGCGCGATGCCTACGCCCGTGTCCGTCACCTCCACCACCACGCGCCCGGCGCCGTCCACTCGCGTGGCCAGCCGGATTTCGTGCCGGTGCGCGGCGCCCTCCGGAATGGCCTGCGCCGCATTCACCACGAGGTTGAGGAATACCTGGCTGAGCTTGCCCTCGTTGGCCATGACGGGCGGGATGTCGCCGTAGTCGCGCCGCAGCTGCGCGCGGTGGCGGATTTCGTTGGCCGCCATCATCGCCACCGACTCCAGCACCGCGTGCACGTCCAGCGGCGAAACGCGCTCCTCGTCCGGCCGGGAGAACGTCTTGAGCTGGCGGACAATCTGCCGCACGCGCTCGGCGCCTTCACATGCCTCTTGCAGCACCTCCTGCCATTCACCCAGGTCCGGCTCGCCCTTGAGCCGCGCCTGGAGCGCCGCCGCGCCGTCCCCGGGCGGCAGGCTGCGGCTGAACTCGTCGGACAGGAAGCCCAGGTTGGACAGCACGAAGGCCAGCGGGTTGTTGATTTCGTGCGCGATGCCCGCCGCCAGCGTGCCCACCGACGCCAGCCGGTCCGCCAGCGTCAGCCGCGCCTGGAGCTGGCGCTGCTCCGTCACGTCGCGGGCAATGGACACCACCGCGGGCTGGCCGTCGAAGCGCAGCGGCAACGACACCACCTCCGCCACGCGGGTGCGCCCGTCCCTGCGCACCAGCCGCCGCTCGCCGGTGAGCGCGCCGGCCCGCACCGCGTCCGGGCTGCGCATGTCCCGCACGAACTCCGTGAGAGGGCGGCCCACCAGCTGGTCCGCGCGCTCGAAGCCCAGCGTGGCCACCAGCGCCGCGTTGGCGTAGACAATCTGGTTGTCCCGTTCGATGGCCGCCGCGTCCGGCACGCCCTCCAGCAGCGCGCGGAAGCTCGCCTCCGACAACCGCAGGGCTTCTTCCGCCTGCCGGCGCTCGGTGATGTCGCGCGCCAGGCCCTCCACCGCCACCATGCGTCCGGAGGCGTCCGTCACCGGCGCCACCACGTGCTCCAGCCACAGCGTCCGCCCGTCGGGGTGGAGGAAGCGCACCACCACCGGCGCGCCCTGGAAGGGCTCCGGCGCTTCCAGCAGCTGCTCCATCAGCGCGCGGTCCTCCTCGTGCACGCGCCGGTACCACAGCTCCGCGTCCGCGTAGTGCGCCACCGGTCCGTAGCCCAGCTTGGTGTGGGCCACGCGGCTGACGTAGGCGAAGCCGCGCGGGGCCTCGCGCCGGTACACGTAGAGGACGTCCGACGCGTTCTCCGCCAGCTGGCGGAAGCGCCGCTCGCGCTCGCGCAGCGCCCGCTCTGATTCGCGCCGCTCCAGCGCCATGGAGATGGCGCCCGCCGCCGCCGACAGCAGGTCCACCTCCAGCCGGTCCCACCGCCGCGCCTCCGAGGTGTTGTCGAAGCCCACGAACCCCGTCAGCACGCCGCGCACGCGCAGGGGCAGCACCAGCAGGGACAGGATGCCCTGCGGTTCCAGCAGCTCCCGCTCCGACGCGGGGAAGCTCCCCACCAGGCCCTCGATGACGTCGCCCCGCGACAGCGTCTCCGTCCAGCGCCGCAGCGCGGGCTCCATGGGCACGTTCTGGAGGTCCGGGTTGTCTATTTCGGGCTTCACGCCGGGCGCGCACCACTCCGCGCGCTGGCTGCTCAGGATGGCGCCGTCCTGCGCCCGGTGCAGCTCGAACACGTAGACGCGGCTGGCGCCCGACGCGTGGCCCAGCGGCGCCAGCGCGGGCCCGTAGAGGTCGCCGCCATCCTGCGTGGCCAGCAGCCGCTGCTGCATGTCCACCAGCGCGGTGAGGTAGCGCTCGCGCCGCGCCAGCGCGCCGTCCGCCGCCTTGCGCTCGGTGAAGTCGTTGAGCGTGCCCGCCGTGCCCAGGATGCCGCCGTCGTCGTCGTGCATCAGCCGGGCGAACACCTCCACCCAGCGGTAGCTCCCGTCGCGCGTGAGGTAGCGCATCTCATGGCGCACGAACTCCACTTCCCCCGCGAACAGCTTCTGGAGCGGCTCCGGGTCGCGCTCACGGTCATCCGGGTGGAGGAAATCCGAGAAGGAGCGGCCCAGGCTCTCCTCCACGCTGAAGCCGGTGATGTCCGTCCAGGCCGGGTTGAGGAAGGTCCACGTCCCCGCCAGGTCTGTCTGGAACACCACTTCCCGCAGGCTGTCGATGACGCCTCGGTAACGGTGCTCGCGGGAGGTCCAGTCAGGCGTGGAGTGCGGCTTCTGCATGATGGAACTCGAGAAAGTGGGCCGCGCGGGTGGACGCAAGGTCACCCGGATGCGCTACAAAGGGACAGAGAATCTGGATTTCCGGGCAGGCAAGCAAGGGGGCTTCGATGACCCTGGCAGGCGCGGGATGGGGACGGCGCCCCTTCTGCTGTTCTGTGGAAACACGGAGGCTGCCCTTCGTCCGGGGAAGGAGACATGCCTCCATGTTGCCTCTGCTCGCGGGAAGTCCCTCATGGCCTCTGGAAGCGCCCCGCTTTCGATGACGCATCTGGACTCCGAAGAGGCGGACGCCCTGCTGAAGGAGGGAGTCCTCCGGCTGCTGCTCGAGCAGGCGGGTGAGGCACTCGTGTTGGTGGATGTCACCGGGCGTGTGCTCGCTTTCAACATGGAGGCCGGGCGTCAGTTCCGCATGAGCCGGCCCGAACGCGCCGAGCAGGGTTGGTTGCCCGGTTGTGTATGGACGCGTGCGGAGGATGCGTCCATGTCGGTGGAGGTGCCGCCCCTGGCGCGCGCGCTCACGGGCGAGTGGGTGGCGGAGGCCCGCTGGCGGGTGCGCCGGCCGGATGGGACGCACGTCCTGCTGCGCGCCTCCGCGGTGCCGCTGGAGCACGACGAGGGCCCGACGGCTGGAGCGCTGCTGCGCGCATGTGAAGTGGCCTCGTCCGTGGGGCTGGACGCGGTGGGCTCGGCGCGGCTGCTGGCGGAGGCCGGTGCGCTGCTGGGCGCCGCGTTCGACGATGAGGCCGCGCCGCGGTTGCTCCGGTTGCTGGTGCCCGCGCTCGCGGACGCGGCGGTGCTGTACCTGGGCCTGCCCGGCGGGCCGTCACGCCCGGTGACGGCGCTGCACGCCGAGCCGGGGCGCCATGGCCTGCTGGAGGAGATGCTGCGCCGCTACCCGCTGCCGCCCGAGCGCGTGCTGCCGTTGTTCGGCACCGGCCAGTCGGAGCGGTTGCGGGTGACGGAGGCCCACGTGGAGGCCGCCGCGCGGGACGCGGAGCACGCGCGGCTGCTGCGGGGGCTGGGCGAGCGCTGCTACCTGGGCGTGCCGCTGGTGGCGCGCGAGCGCGTCATCGGCACGTTGGCCCTCTTCCGCGCGGATGAAGCCCGTGACTTCAGCGCGGAGGAGCTGCGGCTGGCGGAGGAAGTGGCCCGCCGCACCGCGCTCTCCGTGGACAACGCGCAGCTCCTCCAGGAGGCGCGCGAAGCGGTGCGCCTGCGCGACGAGTTCCTGGGAATCGCCAGCCACGAGCTGAAGACGCCGCTGACGCCGCTGCACCTCAAGGTGCAATTGCTGCAGAAGCAGGTGGATGGGATGGCGGCCCACAACCAGCCGGTGTCCGCCGAGCGCGTGTCGGAGACGCTGGAGGTGGTGCAGCGGCAGGTGCGCAAGCTGACGAGCCTGGTGGACAACCTGCTCGACGTGTCGCGAATCACCGCGGGCCGCCTGCGGCTGGAAGTGGAGGAGATGGACCTGGCCAGCGTCGCGGCGGAAATCCTCTACCGCTTCGCGCCGTCCGCCTCGCAGTTGCAATGTGAGCTGGAGTTGCACGCGCCGGTGCCCGTCATGGGCCGGTGGGACCGGCTGCGGCTGGAGCAGGTGGTGACCAATCTGCTGTCCAACGGGCTGAAGTACGGCGCGGGCCACCCCGTGCGCGTGGCGGTGGAGGCGGAGGGGCTCACCGCCCGCCTGACGGTGCGCGACGGCGGCATCGGCATCTCCGCGGAAGATTTGCCGCGCATCTTCGAGCGCTTCGAGCGCGCGGTGAGTGACAGGCACTACGGCGGCCTGGGCCTGGGGCTCTACATCACCCGGCAGATTGTGGAGGCCTTCGGCGGCACGGTGCGCGCCACCAGCGAGCCGGGGCAGGGCTCCCTCTTCGTGCTGGAGTTGCCGCGCGGCGATATCCCCGAGGAGTGGCTGACGGCGCACGGCGCGCCGGAGCCATCGTCGTCCTGACGCGCTAGGCCGCGCTCGCGGATGCCGCGGGCTCGGCGCGGCGGGGCAGCCGCACGTGGAAGCTGCTGCCGCGCTGGGGCCCTGGGCTCTCCGCCCAGATGGCGCCGCCGTGGCGCTCCACGATTTCGCGGCAGATGAAGAGGCCCAGCCCCAGTCCGCCGAAGTGGCGCGCCTGGGCGTTGGACGCGCGCGCGAAGGGCCGGAACAGGTCCGCCACGTTCTCCGGAGGGATGCCGATGCCCTCGTCGCGCACGCTCAGCAGCACGTGCGTCTCCGCGGCCTCCAATGACATGCGCACCGCGCCGCCGTGGGGTGAATAGCGCACGGCGTTGCTGACCAGATTGGTGAGCACCTGCTCCAGCCGCAGCGCGTCCCAGTCGCCCTCCACCGGGTGGGCGGGGACGTCCAACTCGAAGGTGACGCCGGACTCGGTGCGCAGCTCGAAGCGCTCCAGCACCTCGCCCAGCAGGGGGACCAGGTCCAGATGCTTGCGCTCCAGCTCCAGCCGCCCGCCCTGGATGCGCGCGGTGTCCAGCAGGTCATCCACCAGCCGCGTCAGCCGCTCCGTCTGCCGGGCCATGGAGCGCAGCGCCTTGAGCAGCCGCTCGCGCTCCGGGAAGTCTCCGCTCTTCTCCAACCGCTGGAGGGTGAGCGCGGCGAAGCCCTTGAGCGGGGTGAGCGGCGTGCGCAGCTCGTGGCTGGCCACGCTGAGGAACTCCTCGCGCGCGCGCACCGCCTCCTTCAGCTCTGTCTGCGTGGCATCCGTGCGGGCCGCCATCTCGTTGAAGCCGCGGGCCAGCTCGCCCAACTCGTCGTCCTCCTCCACGTCCACGCGCTGCGACCAGTCGCCCGCGGTCAGCGCGGCGGTGGCGGTGCGCAGATGGTCCAGGCGACGGATGACGTCGCGGGCAACCAGCTGCGACAGCAGCAGGGCCATGAGGACGCCCAGCAGCACCAGCCCCACCACCGCGGCGCTCATGCGCGTAATCGCCGCATAGGCCACCACCAGCTCCTGCGTCACCAGCACGTTCCACTCCGTGCCTTCCACGGGGGCCTCGGCGGCGAGCATGCGGCGGTCCGCCGCGTCGAAGGCCTCCAGCACGCCGATGCCGGGACGCAGCAGTTCCAGGCTGAGCGCGTCCGGCAAGTGTGCTTCGCCCAGCAGCGGCGCGCCGGGCGCGGTGTCGCGCAGCACCTTGAGGCCGCGCCGGTCCAACACCTGCACGCGGAAGCGCCGCGACGCGGGCGTGGTGGCCTGGCTCAGGCGCTCCAGGGACAGCAGGCCCACCAGCATGCCCCGCACCTCGCCGTCCTCGCGGAAGGGCTGCGTCACCGCGACCAGGGGCTGGCCGGGCGGACGGATGAAGGGCGGAGACACCTCGGCGCCCCGGGTGAAGGCCGGGGGCAGGAAGTCGCGCGGCTCCAGGTTCCACCCCTCCACGCTGGGAGACGCGGCCAGGATGTGGCCCTGGGTGTCCACCGCGAGCGCCGCGTCGAAGGCGCGCTCCTGGGCCGCCAGGTTGACCAGGTAGGGCTCCAGCCGCTCCGGCGCGGCCGCGGCGAAGGCGGCGCGGAAGCCCGGGGACTCCAGCATCAGCGCCAGGGACTCGCCCGCGTCGTCCAGGTAGCGTCGCAGGAAGTCGGCCTCGCCCGCGGCGGCGCGCTGCGTGTCGTCGCGCACCTGCTGTTCAATCGCGTTCTGCGCCAGGTACGCCGCCAGCCCGCCCAGCGCCAGCAGCGGCACCAGCCCCGCGAAGGCCAGCCCGCGCAGCAGCTTCCACCCCACCGTGCGAGGCGCGCGCGGCCGCCAGTCCAGGGCCTGCGCGACACAGGCCAGGGTGAGCACCGCATACACGCTGGCGCCCAGCCAAGAAGCACCCCGGCCCAGCGCGTACGCGAGCAGGGCGAAGGGCACCGCCAGCCCGCCCATGAACAGGGCCGGCAGCCGGCGGTGGAGTCGGTGGGAAGGCAGCAGCAGGCCCACGCCGCACACGGCGAAGAACAGGCCCACCAGGGGCCGAAGGGGCGCGAGGTGGGCGTAGACGGAGAGCGGGAAGCGCTCGGGCACCACCAGCATGGCCACGCCGAACGCCGCGCCGGTGAGCGCCGCGAAGGTGCGCAGCACGGGCCGCTGGCGCATGGAGGGCCAGGCCTCCAGCACCACGCCGCCAAAGAGCACCGGGTAGAGGATGATGCCCGTGAAGCTGCCCGGCAGGACGTTGAGCACCCACCAGTACAGCGCCATGGCCGCGCCCAGCAGCAGGCGCCCCGTGACGTCCAGCCAGCGCGGCGCGCGCGGGTACAGCAGCGCGCCCATCAGCATGATGCTGCCCGTCAGGTACGTGAGGCCCAGCATGCGCACATACGGGTAGAGCGGCCGGAAGGAGGCCACCCGGAACTCGTATGGGACGTACGTCATCAGCACGCCGAACATCAGGCCCACGACGGCGGCGGGCCAGGTGAGCGGCAGGAGGGCCGGTGCGGGCAGCGCCTGGATTTGCGGTGAAGGCGAAGAAGACATCTTTGCGGATTCACGCGCGACGGGCGCCATGGGTGCTAGTGCCCCCCGGGCTTTCGTCGAAGGCTCGACATCACGCGACCTCGAGCACCGTCCACTCGCGGACCTCGCCCGCGAGCATCACTTCCACTGTATCCCCCGCCTTTCGGCCCATGAGGGCGCGCCCCACGGGGGAGGCGGGGGTGATGACGGACAGGAAGCCGTCACCGCCCGGCCCCGTCAGCTCGGTGCCGGCGCCCGCGGGCAGGACGAAGAAGGTCCGCTCGGAGAATCCCTCCTCGTCCTCGGTGCTGACGTCCACGATGGCGCCCAGCGCCACCGGCCCCTGCCGGGGGAAACGTGGGAACTCCGCCTGACCGAACTTCGACAGCGCCTGGAGTTCTTCCTGGACCCGGCGGGCCCGCTGGGCCTGTCCGGTGGCGAGGCTGCCGAACTCCAGGGCGGCGCGGCCGTCCTCTTTCTTCTCGGACTCCGTGGCCAGACTGCGGGCGGCCTCGCGGGCCTCCGCCTCGGCGCGGTGGGCCAGCCGGTCGCTCTGCTGGAGGCGGTCCGCGAGCTGGCCCAGGAGTGCATGCTTGTCGAGTCGCATGGGTGGTACAGAACTGTAGCGTCCATGGCGGACACCTCCAGTTTTCGGCCAGTCGCCCCCCACCCGTCCGGGCTTAGAGTGGGGGCATGACACCCCAGGAACTCTCGGAGAAGGCCCGGCAGCTCGTCGCCGAAGGCGCGGTGCTGCTGGATGTGCGCACGCCGCAGGAATTCCAGGAAGGGCACCCCGAGCCCGCCCGGAACATCCCCGTGCAGGAGTTGCCCCGCCGGCTGGCCGAGGTGGGCCCGCCCGGCACGCGCGTGGTGGTGTACTGCGCCGCCGGTGGCCGCAGTGCCCAGGCCGTGCAACTGCTTCACGCCAACGGCTTCCCGGACGTCTTCGACCTCAAATCCGTGAAGAACTGGTAGCCGACCGGGGGGCAGGTGACACGGGCGCCCGGTTGGAGCAGGGTTCGCCCTTCGGCCATGAGCCGCACGGCTGGCTTCCTCATCGTGGCGTTGTCGGGCGTGTGTTTCGGCGCGCTGGGCCTCTTTGGCCGCCTGGCCTATGCGGCGGGCACGGACGTGGCCACGCTGCTCTTCCTTCGCTTCTCCCTCGCCGGGGCGGTGCTCGCCGGTGTCATGGTGCTGCGCCGCCAGCGGTGGCCCCGGGGTGGGGTGCTGGTGGCCCTGGTGCTGCTGGGCGCCGCTGGGTACTTCAGCCAGTCCGGGGCCTACTTCTTCGCCCTGCAGCACGCGCCCGCGGGGCTGGTGGCCCTGCTGCTGTACTCCTTCCCCGCGCTGGTGGCGCTGGTGCAGCGTGTCGTCTTCAAGGAGCACCTGGGCCGGGTGAAGTGGCTGGCGGTGGTCCTGTCGGTGGGCGGCACGGTGCTGACAGCCGACCTGTCCCAGGGCGGCGCCACGCTGCCGGGCGTGCTGCTGGGCCTGCTGTCCGCGCTGTTCTACACCGTCTATGTCGTCGCCAGTGGCCGGGTGTCCGGTCGGGCGGGGCCGCTGGCCTCCAGCACCGTCATCCTCTGCTCGGCGGGTTTCTCCTTCGGCGTGGCCATGCTGGTGCGTGGCCCTGCCTTTCCCGGCTCCGTCACGGGCTGGGCCGCGGTGGTGGGGCTGGCGCTGGTGGCCACGGTGGCCGCGGTGCTCCTCTTCTTCGTGGGCATCCAGCGCATTGGCCCGGTGAACACGTCGCTGGTGTCCAACCTGGAGCCCCTGACGGCGGTGGTGCTGGGGGTGCTCTTCCTGGGCGAGCGGCTCACCCCTCGTCAGGTCCTGGGAGGCGTTCTCATCCTCGGGGCCGCGGTGATGCTGGCCCGTGCCGATGTGCCCCGCGTCTCCCCGGAGCCGCCCGCGGGAGGCGGTGCTCCGGGGACGGTGCCCGGTTAGTCCCGGGCACGCGACTCCATCCGTCCTACCAGCGCGTCACTTCGCGCAGGAAGCGGTACACATCCTGGTTGAAGCGCTGCGGCAGCTCCGCATGGGGCGCGTGGCCGGTGTTCGGGTACAGCTTGAACTCGGCGTTCGGCAGGGCGTTCACCAGGGCTTGCTGGTCAGCGACGGGGAAGAAGCCGTCCTGGTCACCGCCAATGACGAGCACCGGCACGCGGATGCGGTTCAGCCGCGCCGAGTGGTCCTCCGCGAGCATGCCGTCCAGCGCGTCCTGCCACACGCGCGCGGGCACCTTGCTGCTCTCCGACACCATCGTGTTGATGTACGACGCCGGGACAGGGCGCACGAAGGTGCTCTCCTGGAACGCGCGGATGAACTCCGGGTCCACCGTGCCCTCGAACGTGTCCACGATGGACTTCAGCTCCAGCGCCACCGGGTTGCCGGCGACGGTGGGTGCCGAGCCGGCGAGCACCAGTCCCTTCACGCGTCGCGGGAAGTCCAACGCCACCTGCTGCGCGATGAAGCTGCCCATGGAGTGGCCGACGAGGATGGCGCTGCGCTCGCCCACCGCTTCCAGGAAGGCGTCCACGTCCGCGGCGAAGGACTGCTGCGTGTAGCAGCACGCCGGGCGCGTCGAATCCCCGTGGCCGCGCTGGTCCAGCACGTAGACGTGGTAGTTGCGCGGGAAGGTGCGCAGGTTCAGGTCCCACGTGTGGTTGGAATCTGAAAAGCCGTGGAGGAACACCACCGCGGGGCCCAGCGGCAGGCCCTGCTCCACGTAGCGCAGCGTCACGCCAGTGCGCAGACGAACGGAGCGCTCACGGGGCGTGCCGAACAGCTCCTGCTCGGTGGAGCCCACCTCGGCGCCCTCGGGCGCCAGCTGCATGTCATTCGAGTCGGACTCCGGCGCGGGGCCACAGGCGGCGAGAACGGGAAGAGCGAGCAGGGCGGCGAGGAGCTTTCTCATGCGTGAATGCCTCGAGGCTCTCCGGCGGGAAAGTCCGCCGGTGCATCGAGAAGTCTACGGCTACCTCTGACATTGCCTCGCTGGAAGTGACTCGCGGGGTTGGTGCGCACCCGTTTTTCAGAGCGGAGAGTCAGCGGGAACCCGCTCTAAACGCACCGTGGACGGAAGGTTCTCGCGTAGGCGGCGCGTCTGTCACGGCCGTGCAACATGGGGGCCCGCGTAACCTTTCGGCCGCCGCCTTCGTGGTGTCGCTGAATGCCCGGAGTTTCACCGGGCCATTTCGGCGGAGGACGGCACATGAAGGCACCTCGAGTGGCGGTCATCGGCGGAGGACTGGGTGGCCTGTCGGCGGCGGCGCTGCTGGCGCGGGGCGGTTGCGCGGTGACGCTCTTCGAGCGCTCGAAGCACCTGGGCGGCCGGGGACAGACGTCGGACGTGGAGGGCTTCCGCTTCAACCTCGGCGCCCACGCGCTGTACCAGGGGGGCGCGGGGATGCGCGTGCTTGGCGAGTTGGGCGTGAAGCCCGCGGGCGGCATGCCCGGCGCGGGTTCGTACCTGCTGAGCGGCGGACGTCTGCACACGATGCCGCGCGGCCTGGTCTCCATGTTGACCACGGACGCGTTGGGGCTGCCGGGGAAGCTGGAACTCGCGAAGCTGCTCGCGGGGCTGGGACGCGTGGACCTGGCGCCGCTGGCGAACATCACCACGCGCGATTGGGTGGAGCAGCACCTGTCGAACGCGGACGCCCGCGCCTTCATCCTGGCGCTGGTGCGGGTGATGACCTACTGCGCCGACGTGGACACGATGAGCGCCCAGTCCGCCGTCGCCCAGCTCCAGGCGAAGCCGGCTGTGCTCTACGTGGACGGCGGGTGGAGCACGCTTGTCTCCGAGCTGGAGACCCGCGCGCGCGATGCGGGCACCCGGCTGGAGCTCTCCGCGCGGGTGAGCGCCGTCCTGCTGGAGGATGCGGGCTCGCGCGTTCGGGGCGTGCGGCTCGCGGATGGGACGGAGCATGCGGCGGACGCGGTGGTGGTGGCGGGCGGGCCGGGTGACATCGCGGCGCTGCTGCCCGCTGACGCGCTCCTGGCGCACGACGCGGCCCGCGCCGTGCCGGTGAAGGCGGCCACGCTGGAGCTGGGGCTGTCCCGGTTGTCCCGTCCGGACGCGTTGTTCGCGCTCGGTACCGATGGCCCCTGGTACGCGTCGGTGCACTCCGCGGTGGCGAAGCTGGCGCCGGAAGGCGGCGCGATGGTGCATGTGATGCAATACCTGGGCGGCAGAGGCCCAGAGGCGAGCGAGGCCCGCTTGGAGGAAGTGATGGATGCGCTGCAACCCGGCTGGCGGACGTCCGTGGTGGCGCGCCGTTACCGGCCCTCCCTGCTGGTGTCGCACTGGCTGCCGACGGCGGAGACGGGTGGCCTGTGCGGACGTCCCTCGGTGGAGGTGCCGCACGTGCCTGGTTTGTACCGCGTGGGAGATTGGGTGGGGCCGGAGGGCTTGCTCGCGGAGGCGTCCTTCGCCAGCGCGGAGTCGGTGGCGCGCGCGCTCGTCCCGGGCCAGCAGGTGGCGTCACGCCGGGCAGTGGGGCGCTGACGCATGGACCGCACCGCGCGCGAAGGACTGGCGCAGGCCGTGCGCGAGCACGAGCGCTTCCTGTGGGGGCTCTGCTACCGCATGACGGGCGTGTCGGCGGACGCGGAGGACCTGGTGCAGGAGACCTTCGCGCGCGCCCTGGCCTCGCCGCCCGCGCGAACGGAGGCGCTGCGCCCCTGGCTGTCGCGGGTGGCGGTGAACCTGGCCCGGGACACGTTGCGGCGGCGCAAGCGCGAGGGCTACGTGGGACCCTGGCTGCCCTCGCCGCTGGACACGGGAGAGGAGGAGCTGCCGCCCCCTGGCGTGGAGGCGCGGCTGCCGGGAGGCGGCTCCACGGAGGGGCGCTACGCGCTGCTGGAGAGTGTCTCCTTCGCCTTCCTGCTCGCGCTGGAGGCGCTGTCTCCCAAGCAGCGGGCGGTGCTGCTGCTGCGCGACGTGTTCGACTACTCGGTGCGCGAGGTGGCCGAGGCGCTGAACATGCGCGAGTCCAACGTGAAGGTGGTGCATCACCGCGCGCGGGCGGCGATGGCGGCGTACGACCGCGCTCGCTGCCTGCCGACGCGGGAGTTCCAGGCGCGCGCCCGCGCCGCGCTGGAGGGCTTCCTGGGCGCGCTGCTGACGGGGGACGTGGCGGCGGCGGAGGCGCTGCTCGCCAGCGACGTGTGCGCGCTGTCGGATGGCGGTGGCCAGTACCGCGCCGCGCGCGTGCCGGTGCTTGGACAGTCGCGCGTGCTGCTGCTCTACCGGCGGCTGATGGAGATGCGGGGGGCGCCCTCCGCCGTGGAGCTGCGGATGCTCAACGGCCTGCCGGCGGTGGTGGCCGTGTTTCCTCCGCCCCAGCGCGACCCGCAGGCGGGCACCCAGATGGTGGTCCGCGTGGAGCTGGGAGCGGACGGGCGAATCACACAGGTCCACTCCATCCTCACGGACCGCAAGCTCGCCGGGCTGCGCATGCCCGTGCCCGCCTGAGCGCTCCGGCGGCGCGTCAGCTCGCCGGGCGCCGGGCGATGATGAGCTCGCTCACGCCCTGGAGCCGCTGCACGCGCCGCTCGACGTCGAAGCCCGCGCGCCGCACCAGGTCGAACGTCTCCCGGTCCAGCCGGCACCCGCCGCTCACCCGCATCCAGGCGGGGGTGAGCAAGTCCTGCACGGTGGCCAGCACTGGCGAGGGCGCGCGCACGTGCTCCAGCATGCGCAGCGCGCCGCCCGGGCGCAGTACCCGGAAAATCTCCGCCAGCGCCCGCGCCGGGGCCTCCACGCTGCAGAAGACGAGGCTGGACACCACGGCGTCGAAGGAGGCGGCGGGGAAGGGCAGGGACTCCACGCTGGCGTGCAGCAGCTGCGCGTCGGGCCGCCGTCGCTGGGCTCGCGCGAGCGCCGCTTCGTCCACGTCGATGGCGGTGACGGCGGTGACGGTGTCCGGGTAGCCGGGCAACGCCAGGCCGGTGCCGGTGCCCACCTCCAGCACGTGGCCGGACAGGCCGCGCACCAGCTTGCGCCGGGCGGCGGTGAGGCCCAGCCAGCCCAGGGGCGTCATGACTGCGTCGTACGCGCGTGCCTTCATGCAGCAGCCTCCTCGTCAGAAACGCGCGGGCCCGGAAGCCCGCCGCGGATGCGCCGGAACTCCGGGCCCATGAGACGCCAGGCTGCCGCGAGAAGGGCAGCGGACGTTGCGACCCTACCGCGCGCCCACCGTTCCCGGGCTCTTCGGCGCCGACGGCGGCGGCGAGGACGCCGTGCCCGGCGCCCGGGGCCGCAGGACGCCCCAGAGGCCGTAGAGCACCAGCGCGATGCAGCCGTACTGCGCGGGCGTCAGTCCGAAGTAGCGGGCGTCCACGTAGGCCATGTCCGTGGCGCGCAGGTAGTCGAAGAAGAAGCGGCACGTCGCGTACAGCACCGCCAGCAGCGGCAGCAGGCGCCCCTTCAGCTTCCCCGCGTTGCGCAGCGCGTACAGCACGCCGCTGATGGCGAAGAGCGCCATGGCGTCGTACATGCCCAGGTCGTGCCGAGGGCCGCCGGGGAAGGCCACCGCCAGGAAGAAGTCCGTGGGCACGCCCGGGTGGTCATGCACGGCGAAGCAGCCCAGCCGCGCCACCGCCCAGCCCGGCGCCACGCCCAGGGCGAACGAGTCCGCGTAGTCCGAGAAGCGCAGCTTGCGGACCTTGAAGAACACGACGGCGGCGAGGATGCCGCCCAGGAGGCCGCCGAACGAGGACAGGCCATCCCAGACCTTCAAAATCTGGAACGGGCTCTTGGACAGCTCCTCCGGGTGGTAGAAGAACAGGTGCACCCAGTGACCCACGACGACGCCGACACCCACGCCCCAGGGCGCGAAGTCGGCGAGCGGCTCCGGGTTCAGGCCTTCGCGCTCGGCGTTGCGGCCAAGCAGGCGAGCGGCCAGCAGGATGCCCACCGCGACCAAGATGCCAAAGGGCTCGATTTTGAGGGGCCCCAGCTCAATCGAGGGGGCGTGCCAGTAGGGAATCACGTCAGGCGGCTCCAGGGGATGCGAACGTCCCACCCTTAATCCGGGCGGAGGGATGTGGGCGAACAATTGTCGGAACGGAGTCTTTCCCGGCCTCGTCTTCTTGGAGGTCGGGTGGAGGACACCGCTCCTGTGTGCCTTCGGGCACCTCGCTCGTACCCGGGAGGGAATCACTCCCACTTCCGGACGTTCGCGCAAGGCCAGTTAGAACCGAATTAGTCCATTCGTGCGTGTACTACGGGAAATCCTTGGTTTTTTTGTCAGGCCCTTCCTGTCCAATCGAACGGGAACGCAGGGCCTCTCAGGAGGAAGGGGGACAGGCATGACGCCGCGAGCAGACTGTCACGTCGGGCCGGGCGCGCGAAGGCACGCGCTGCGGACGTGCGCGCGCTCCTGGTCGCGCCACCCTTCGCCTGGGCAACCCCTTCCACCCGCCGGGCCAGAGGTCCCGGGGGGACGTCGCCACAGGCACGCGGCGCGGAGGTCGCGCTGGTGGGCCACCCCTGTTGGAGGCGCGCGGCCACGAGCGCGGCCCCATTGCCCCTGTCGCACGCGCGAGGCTCCGCACGCGATGGGTGCTGACCTGATGCCGGATGACCTCGCCTCATGCTTCCGGCGTAGCACGGTGGTTCAAGGAGCACACAACCCATGAAGTCCTACCTGTTGGTTCCAAAGGAGTCCATCGAGACGCAGGCTCGCGTGGGGCCTCGCGGCACGGAGCAGGGCGAGCGCGTGCTGTCGCGCACGACGGCGCTGCGCTTCGCGGTGGCGAACAAGGCGCCCGACGCGTTGTTCGCGCTCGGACTGCGGTCGGCCACGCTGCCCGGCTCGCGTCCGCCCGTCAGTGGACAGGAAGAACGTCGTCGGAAGGGCAAGGGCGCGAAGGCGTCGCGCATGGGCACGCGCGGCGCGGACTCCTCCACGCCGCCCATGCCGGGCGCGACGGTGGCCGAGCAGACCGGCGCGGAGCCCGGCAGCTACCGGTACATGCCGCTCATCGGTGCCACCATGGCTCACTTCTACGAAGACCATACGGAGAAGGAAGCCCGCGGCGCGCTGGAGCGCGACTTCGAGTTCATCCCCGACGTCGTCCCGTTGTCATTCCCCGGCCCGGTGTCGGCGGGACAACCCGGACCGCGCAACCGGGGCATGTCCTCGCTGGCCGAGCGCGAGTGGCCCGACGAGTCCGGCGTTCCCCTGGCCCACGCCCAGGGCATCCGCGGCGCCGGCGTCATGCTGGGCATCCTCGACACCGGTGTGGACGCGGACCATCCCGAGCACGCGGCGCGCGTCATCCAGTTCCGCTACGTGTCGCTGTTCCCCAACTCGCCGCACAATCCGGCGCGTGACATCCGCGGCTTCGACCCGGACGGCCACGGTACGCACGTGTGCGGCATTGCCGCGGGTGTGCACCACGGCGTCGCCCCGGAGGTGGACCTCTACGTCGCGTCCGTCATCGAATCGGAGACCATCCGCACCAGCCTGGGCCGCGTGGCCGCGGGCATGGAGTGGCTGCTGCACCAGTTCAGCCGTCCGGAGAACTCGACGCGGCCCGCGGTGGTCAACCTGTCGCTCGGCTTCCCGCTGATGCCGCCGCCCGGCATCTCGGAGGCGGACTACAACCTCAACCTGCGCGCGCTGCAGACGATGATTCGTCGCCTGCTCGACAGCAATGTCCTGCCGGTTGTGGCGGCAGGTAACAGTGGACCCGACACGGTTGGTTATCCAGCCGCCTTTCCAGAATCACTGGCTGTCGGCGCGGTCGACTTCGAGCGTAACGTGGCCACATTCTCCGCGAGTGGCACCGTGGGTAGGCGCGTCGTGCCGGACATCATGGGGTATGGGGTGAATGTCTATTCCAGCACGGAGCGTCGTTGTAACAACCAGGCGTTCTACGAGCGAATGAGTGGCACGAGCATGGCTGCGCCTTATGTAGCGGGTATCGCGGCGCTGTACCGTTGCCGTGCCCCTGACTTGACGGCGCTCGAGGTGAGGGATTTGATCCTGTCGAATGCGGTGAAGCTCCCTCGGTCGGGAACGCACAAGACAGGCAAGGGCCTGGTCGTATTCAGGTGACGGTGGTGGTTGAATCCGGGGTCGGCGCCATTGGAGCGCCGGACCCGGGAGAGGATGAGGGCCATGGGCAGGAAAAATGGCGAGTGGGGGGACGTCCGGGTCGGCGGGGTCCCGGGTCTGTCCGCGCGCGTGCGCCCATTGCCGGGCGCCGCGGGTGCGGACACGCAGCCCGACTGGATTGACGTGACGGTGATGCCCCGCGAGGAGCCGGCGGCGGCGTCGCGTGGACGCACGTCTCCACGGCCGCCCGTCCGCTCCCGCGCGGAAGTGCACCAGGCCGGCCTGGCCGAAAGCGCGCGCTTCCACCAGAGCCTCATTCGCTGGCTGGAGGCACACCATCTCCTGGGCGCGGTGCGCTCGGTGAGCGAGCCGGGCTCCATGCCCATGCTCCACCTGCGCTGCGCGCCGCGGGTGCTGGACCAGCTGCGCCGTGCCCCGGAGTTCGAAGCGGGCACGATGATGCCCCTCGACCTCATCTAGCGGTGGGTGCCCCTCGCCTCGCACCCCTGGTCTGGGACTCCCTCCCTGTCTGAAGAGGGCTGCCCGGGTGGCCCTGCCGCCACCTGGAAAAGCGCATGTTCCCGCCTTTCCTGAAGATGTGGCCGAGCCTTCGTTTCCGCTACTGAGAACCGACGGCTCCGCCGCTTCTTCCTGAATAGCTTGGAATCTCGTGATTAGTCCGTCATCCCGCCAGTCGCCCGCGAGTCGAAGGATGACGTCGGCTGGCGGACGGGGTGAAGCGCATCGCGTGTGAGGCTGTGCGCGCGGCGGCGCGGTGAGCAGTGATTGTCTCCCATTGTCGCCGTGTCTCTCTGGCACCCGCGTCACGCGGTGTGACGTCCATTGCACACGCGCACAGTCAGCTCGCCCCCATCTCGTCCCGGTGTCGCCAGGAAAACCAGGGACCTGCGTCTGTTCGTTGAAGGGCACGAAGGTTGCCTTTCGCGGTTGTTGGACGCGAGCCCCCGGAGTCCATCCATGCAACTGGCGATGAAGCTCTCACGAGGTGCGTGCAGCCCTTCTCACCTGGAGGTGGCGCGATGACGGCCTGGAATCCAGGAAGCTCTTGCCGCTGCTGCCGACGCAGGCGCTCCCCGCGGGTGTCCCGCCCGCCCGCCATCTCCAGCGCTCCGAAGGCCAGCCCCCACGCCAGCGTCGCGTCGCGGTGCGTGGCCGGCAGGCGGTGTGGGTGCCTGTCCTCGGGCCACCGCAGCGTCCGGCGCCGCGTGGAGCGGATCCGCCGCCAGACGCGGCAGTGGTGGTGACGGGTGACGCCAGTCACCAGTCGGTGAGCGGTGTCACCGGGCCGCCTGTCCCACCATTCCTTAGGGACAGGCGTAACTTATTGAAATCACGTCCCTTTTGCAGCGAGTCCTGACGCACTGCGATAGGCGCGGGAGATGCTCTGGTGTCAGGGAGTCGCCTACCTCCCGCTCCCGAGGCTCCCCATGAAGATCCGCTCCAAGCCGCCCTTCTCCACGCCTTCATGAAAACGGGCCCGCGTCATCCCGCACGAGGGCCCGTCACTGCCTCATGAGCTTGAGCTCAGGGGCGCCTCACGGCGCGGGAGCCGGGACGCACGTGTCGTTCTGCTCCACGTAACCCGCGTCACAGTGGCAGTGGTCGCCATGGGCATGGCCGTGCTCGCCGCAGTCGAGCGTGGGCTCCTCGGCGACGACGCAGGTGCCGTCCTGCTCGGTGTAGCCCACGTCGCAGTGGCAGTGGTCACCATGCAGGTGTCCGTGGCCACCACATTCCTCGACGGGCTCCTCGGCGACGACACAGGTGAGACCGTCCGCGACATAGCCCTCGTCGCAGTGGCAGTGGTCGCCATGGAGGTGTCCATACCCTCCACACTCGATTTCGTCGGAGTCGGAATCAGAAGCGCCGCATGCGGCGAAGAGAATCGCCGTCGCGGCCAGGAGGGCCAGTCGAAGAGGTCGAGGATGCATCACGGTTCCCGGCACATGGGTGAAATGGCGCGAAGCGCTCATGCTGCTTCGGCGCGTCCGGCCGTATCTCATATGTAATCTCGTTTCGCAATTCTGTTGCAGTAGTGTCTTGGGTGCTGGATTCGCCGCTGCCGGAGCGCGCGCGGGGCCGGGTGGTGCCACCCGCCACCTGTCCGCAGGGCGTCCTACGTGCGTGCGCGCGCCGCCGTTGGGTATCGAGCATCCGGTGTCGCACCGCGGGGCGCGCTGTATCCGCTGGATGACGGGCGCGCGGAAAGTCGTGTGCGGTACCCGTCCCAATCGCACGCCGAGTGACGATGCATTGCCGCCCCTGGATTCAAAATGAGGGCAGTCATGGACGGACTTCGAGCAGGTGCCGTGGTGTTCCTGGCGTGCGCGGGCATGCTGGGAGCAGGTCCTTCCTGGGCGCAGGAGCCCCTGGAGGAAGAGCCCGGCGAGGTGCTTTCCGAGGACCAACTGGAAGCGCTGCTCGACTCACCCGTGGCGCAGCCGTCCGACGGTGAGCTGTCCACCGCGGCCTTCGGGCCCGAGCAACTGGCGCCGTACTTTGCGGAAGGCACCCTGGCGAAGGCCCACGCGGAGTTCCGGCGCGGACGCTACGCGCGGGCGCGGAGCCTGCTGGCCCAGGAGGAGGCCACGCCGCAGGTCCGCTTCCTCATGGCGCAGAGCGCGCTGCTGGCGCGCAACCACGCGGTGGCGGCCGAGGAGTTCGCCGCGCTGGCGGACGACTACGGCGCGCTGCGCGACCACTGCCTGCTGCGGGCCGCCCAGGCCAACGAGCGGCTGCGCAAGCTGGACACGGCCGCCGGGCAGTACCGCGGCGTGAGCGTGGGCTCGCCGCTGTACCCGGAGGCGCGCTTCAGCCTGTCGCGGGTGCTCCAGCGGCGGGGGGACATTCCGGGCGCGTTGACGGCGCTCCAGGAGCTCATCGACAGCCGCCAGTCGCGAGGGCCGGACGCGCTCCGGATGAAGGCGCTGCTGGCCATCTGCGACCTGGCGCGCGCGCAAGGGCAGTACAACGCCGAGCACCGCGCGCTGCTGGAGGTGTGGGCCACCAGCCCGCTGTCGAACGAGGCGCGCCGCGCCGAGAAGCGGCTGAAGGGGCTGCCGCAGCCCCTCAAGTGGCGGGTGCGCCGCGCGGAGGCGCTGGTGGAGCTGCACCGCAACCATGCCGGCATGGCGCTGCTGGACAAGGTGCTGCCGCACCTGGAGATGCCGGACGAGCTGGCCTGCCGCGCGCACCTCACCTACGGCCGGGCGCTGCGCAAGGAGCGCAAGCACCGCCGGGCCATCGAGGTGCTGGAGCCCATGGTGGCGGGCTGCACCGCGTCCGAGCAGCGGCCGCAGGCGCTCTACATCCTGGGCTACTCCCAGTCGGTGGTGGAGCCGAAGGCGGCTGTCACCACCTACGCCACGCTCGCCCGGGACTACCCGGAGCATGGCTACGCGGATGACGCGCTCTTCTTCGAGGCGTGGTTGCTCCAGCGCACGGGCGACGTGGATACGGCCCTGGCGCGCTACGAAGCGGCTGCGCGGCGCTATCCGGCGGGGAACTTCGCGTCGGAGTCGCTCTTCCGTGCCTTCTGGCTGCACTCCCGCAAGGCCAACGCCCCGGCGGCCCTGGCCGCGCTGACGGCGGTGGAGAACCTGCCCGAGGCGGCGCGCACGGACGAGGCGCTGTGGCGCTCGCGGTACTGGCGTGCGCGCATGCAGGAGTCCGGCGCCTCGGCGCAGGCGGCGCTCGATGCGTACGCGCACATCGCCGCCGAGCGCCCCGCGGCCTGGTACGGGATGCTGGCCCGCTCACGGCTCGCGCTGCTCTCACCGGAGCGCGTGGCGCGGCTGTACCCCAAGCCCGTGCCTCCCGAGGCCATGGAGGGCACCGGCGGCTCCGGCCGCGATGACGCCCCGGCGGACGAAGCGGTGGAGGAGGTGGGCGAGTCCGAGGAGATCTGGCCGCTGCCGCCCGGCGCGCTGGCGAAGGACGCGCGCTTCAACGCGGGCGTGGAGCTGATGCGCCTGGGGCTGCCCGGCGCGGTGGAGGAGTTCCTCGCCGTGGATGCGCGCGCGCTGCCCGAGGCCCCGGCGCGGTTGCTGTATCAGACGCTGAAGCGCACCGGCCGCAATCGGGCCGCGCGGCAGGTGGCGCGCACCTCGCTGAAGCAGGAGGTACACGGTCCGTTGAGCGCCGCGTCCCGTCCCATCTGGGAGGCCACCTGGCCGCTGGCGTACCGCTCGTCCATTGCCCGTTACGCGCGGGCCCACCGCGTGGACCCCGACTTGCTCCAGGGCCTCATCCGCGAGGAGAGCCGCTTCAATGCCCGCGCGCGTTCGGCCACGGGCGCGCTGGGCCTGGCGCAGCTGATGCCGGCCACGGCGCGACAGGTGGCGGACTCACTGGACATGCCGATGCCGGGTGAGTCCGCGTTGCTCCAGCCTCACACCAACATCCGCCTGGGCGCGGCGTACCTGAGACAACTGGTCAAGCACTTCGGCGGCAACGTGGCCTACGCGGTGGCGGCCTACAACGCCGGGCCGCGCGCGGTGGAGCGCTGGCGGCATGCGCTGCCAGAAGCGGAGCTTGACGAGTGGGTGGAGCACATCGGCTTCGAGGAGACGCGCGAGTACGTGAAGAAGGTGCTCGGCAGCTACAGCGCCTACAAGCTGCTCTACGCGGACGAGCCCGCGCTGCTGAGGGACCTGCGCCTCAGTGACGCCAGCCGGCGGTGAAGCGCGGCGTCCCAGCGGAACCTCCAGGCGGCACGGTGCCGTGCCGCCCGGAGGAGGGGACTCAGAAGTTGAGGCCGCCGTCCACGTCGATGGTGCGGCCGTTGAAGTAGTCGCACTCCAGGATGAACTTCACGGCGAGCCAGATGTCCTCGGGCACGCCGATGCGGCCCACGGGGATGTTGGAGACCAGCGCGTCGCGGGCCTTCTGGTTCATGCCCTGCGTCATCGGCGTCTCAATCATGCCCGGGGCCACCGCGCCCACGCGCACGCCGAAGGGGCTGAACTCGCGCGACCAGGTGACGGTGTTGGCCGCCAGCGCCGCCTTCGCGGACACGTAGTTGGACTGGCCGCGGTTGCCGTGGCGGGCAATGGACGACATGTTGACGACCACGCCGCCCTTCTGGCCGGACTCGGCGACCTTCGCCACCACCTCACGCACCATCAGCGTGGCGCCCGTGAGGTTGACGCCGATGACGGCGTTCCAGTCCGCGGTGGACAGCTTCTTCACCTCGCCGGTGGTCCGGTCCTTCTTCACGAGCAGCGCGTCACGGAGGATGCCCGCGTTGTTGATGAGGCCGTTGAGGCCGCCCATGGCGCCCTGCGCCCAGTTCACGAAGGAGACGATGTCCTCCTCGGAGGACACGTCCAGCTTGCGGCGGTGGATGCCGGCGGGCAGCGCGGCGAGGCGCTCCTCGGCCACGTCACCCACGGCCACCTGGGCGCCCGCCTCGTGCAGGCGCTGCGCGAAGTGAGCGCCCATGCCCTGGGCGCCGCCCGTGACGATGATCTTCAGGTCCTTGAGCTGCATGTGTCTCTCCGGCAGGTGAGGTGGTACGAAATGCCGCGCAGGGTACGAAACCCCGACCGCGCTGGCCAGCGGTGAGCGATTTGAAACCTGAATCAATCTTCAACTTTGCTGAAACGAAAAGCGCCGCGTCGTTTCCGACGCGGCGCGGCAAAGATGCTCCGTCAGCGACTCAACCCAGCTCGGCGGCAATCACGGCGCCCAGGCGGCGCATGCCCTCGGCAATCAGATCCGGCGGGCGGTTGGAGTAGTTGAGGCGCATGAACTCCGGGCGCGGGTTGTTGGCGAAGAAGGGCGCGCCCGGCACGAAGGCCACCTTCTGCTCCACCGCCTTGGGCAGCAGCGCCTGGGCGTCCAGCCCGCCGGGCAGCTCCACCCACAGGAACATGCCGCCTTCGGGGTGCGTCCACTGGGTGCCCGCGGGCATGTGCGCCTGGAGGGCATCCAGCATGGCCTGGGCGCGCTCGCCGTAGACGGGGCGCAGCGACTCCAGGTGGGCCGCGTAATCGAAGCGCGCCAGCAGCTTCACCACCGCGCGCTGAGCCAGCGTGGCCGTGTGCAGGTCGGTGGACTGCTTGGCGATGGCCAGGCTGCGCACGAAGTCGCGCGGGCCCACCACCCAGCCCAGGCGCATGCCCGGAGCCAGCGTCTTGGAGAAGGTGCCCAGCGTCACGACGACGCCCTCGTCGTCGAAGGCGGACAGGGACGGCAGGTGCTCGCCGCGGAAGCGCAGCTCGCCGTACGGGTCGTCCTCCAGGATGAGGAAGCGGTACTGCTGGGCCAGGCGGACCAGTTCGCGCCGCCGCTCCAGCGACAGGGTGGTGCCCTTGGGGTTCTGGAAGTTGGCGACCACGTACACCAGCTTGGGCTTGTGCGTGGCCAGCAGGCGCTCCAGGTCGTCGGTGCGCATGCCCTGGTCGTCGCTGCCCACCGTGGCGAAGCGCGCCTCATAGGCGCCGAACGTCTGCAGCGCCGCCAGGTAGCTGGGGTTCTCCACGATGATGAGGTCACCGGGGTCCAGCATCACCTTGGCCACCAGGTCGATGCCCTGCTGCGAGCCGTTGGTGATGAGCACCTGGTCCGCGTTGGACTGGCGGCCGCGCTTCTGGAGGTGGCCGCAAATCCACTCACGCAGCGGGCCGAAGCCCTCGGTGGTGCTGTACTGGAGCGCGGCGCGTCCCTCGGTGGCCAGTGCCTCGGCGTGCGCCTCGGCGATGGCTTCCAGCGGAAAGAGCTCCGGGGCCGGCAGGCCTCCCGCGAAGGAGAGGATGTCGGGCCGCTCGGCGACCTTCAGGATTTCGCGCACCGCGGACGTCTTGATGCGGGACATCCGCTGGGCCAACCGCCATACGGGCGGCGGGGGAAGGGGGGCGCTCATCGCGTCGGCGCTCATACGTCACGCTCCTTTTGGGGTGTCTGGAGGCACGCGGACATGCGTGTCCTCCTTCATGGACGTCAGGACGATGGTGGTCTGCGTGCGGGTGACTCCCGCGATGGTGCGCAGCGTTCCCACCAGAAGGGTGTCGAGCGAACGGGTGTTCGCCGTCTTCACCTTGAGAAGGTACGAGTCCTGGCCCGCCACGCGGTGGCACTCCAGGACATCCGGCAGCGACAACACCTTCGTCAGGAACTCGTCGAAGTACTTCGGGTGCTCGATGCTCACGCCGATGAAGGCCGTGATGTCCTTGCCGAGCTTCGCCGCGTCCACGCGGGCCGAGTAGCCCGTGATGACGCCGCGCTCCTCCAATTTGCGGATCCGCTCCGCCACCGCCGGCTGGGACAGCTTCACCGCACGCGACAGCTCCAGCTGCGTGGCGCGGCCATCGCGCTGCAACATGTCGATGATGCGGTGGTCTAGTTCGTCCAGGAACATGGGGGCGTTTGCCTTGATTTTATAGGCACTTTCGCGGGACGGCAGATAATTTATATTTGATGCTCCAAGGGTGCAACCTCGAATGTGACGTCCCGTCGCGTCAGATACTGTGCCGGTGTTGGCGGTCGGAAGGTGTACCGGTCGCGCCGGGCGAGGCCTCGGTTGGCCGGTGGCCGAAGGGTGCGTCGTCGCGCGCCAGAAGGTGAGCCCGCGAGTCACATCAGCGCCGTCGGCTGTGCTCGGGTGAACGCCGCATCCGGGAGTGACTTCCAGTCCGGGCTCCGCGCGGAGTTCTTGGATTGTTCATTCACCCCGAGTCCGCCAGCCGTAGCTTGGTTGCAATGTCTACCTTGCATCGTTTCGTCTAGGTCCTCGCTGTATTGGCCGGCCCCGTGGGGGCTCACTTCACGAAGTACGTCTCCATTCCCGCGGGCAGCTCCCAGAGCGGCTCCACTAGCGAGGACATCGACCGCAAGCTGAACGACTTCTACGCTGCGGCGTGTGGCTACGACTGCGCGGCGGGTCTGACGTTCTTTCAGGCATTGGAGTGCCTGAACACGTTGTCCAAGCGCGAGAAGCTGGTGCCCTGCTGCGAAATCGACGGCGACAAGGTGGAGTGGCCCAAGGGGCTCGACTGCACGGGCTACCGGCTGCCGCCCGAAGCGGAGTGAGAGGTCGCCAGGCACACAAAGAACTCCGAAGACTCGCTGAAGCCGGTGGCGGGCAAGAAGCCCAACGCGTGCGGCCTCTACGACATGCTGGGCAATGCCTCTGCATGGGGGTGGGACGTGTTGAAGTACACGGCCTTCGACTCGGAGGGGGAGTGGTGGCCCCCCATCAGCGGTGGCACGTCGCTGGGCGACTACGGCCTGGAGCGCACGGTGCCGTAAGCCCCGCATGGGTGCCTGCATCCGCGTGATGAGAGACCCGTCGGGGCGCATCCAGCTTCGCGCCCCGGTGGTGTCCCGCGCGGCAAGTCCCGACGCGCAACGGCTCTCGTCGCGTGGCCGCGTGTACTGAACATTCAGAGTAGGCTTCGCACACGTCGGCGCCGCACGAGTGCTGACGCCGTGCGTCGAACGTGCGGTTTGACGCGCGGAGCCATCGACCGTGCTTTGACACCCTCCCTGCCGGGTGCTACCGCTAGGTGAAACATGAATCGGGCTTCAGCTTCTCAAGACCGCTCCGGACCCGTCACGCCGCGAGGCCAGAAGACGCGTGCGAAGCTGTTGAAGGCCGCGGAGTCGGTCTTCGGTGAGAAGGGCTACGAGCGCGCCTCCATCGCGGACATCACGCGCAAGGGTGGCGTGGCGCTCGGGACGTTCTACGTCTACTTCCCCGACAAGCAGTCCATCTTCGTCGAAGTGGTGGACGAGCTGGGCACGCGCCTGCGCCGGCTCATCGCCGAGTCCGTGGCCGGCTGCGAGGACCGCGTCGACGTGGAGCGCCAGGGCCTGCGCACCTTCTTCCAGTTCGTGCGGCAGCACCCCAATCTCTATCGCGTGGTGCGCCAGGCGGAGTTCGTGGATGAGGCCTGCTACCGCCGCTACTACGACCGCTTCGCTCGCGGCTACGTGAGCGGGCTCACCCGCGCCATGGAGGCGGGCCAGGTGCGGCGCATGGACCCGGAGGCGCTGGCCTACTGCCTCATGGGCATCAGTGATTTCCTCGGCATGCGCTGGGTCCTCTGGGAGGAGGACCCGGGGCTCGAGCGCGTCCTCGACACCGCGATGACGCTCATCTCCCACGGCCTGGACCCGCGTGCGTCCACGGGCCGCAACACCGTGAAGTCCTCCGCCGCTTCGAAGCCGAAGCCGAAGCCCAAACCGAAGCCCCTGAAGAAGAACACCCTGCGACCCGCCCGCCGACCGGCGCGCGGCGCCCGGAGCTGACGAACACTCATGCGATACGCCCAGATTCTCTCCACTGGCCGCTACGTCCCCGAGAAGGTCCTCACCAACGCTGACGTCGAGAAGATTCTCGGTGAGAAGGTGGATGAGTGGCTCCAGCAGAACGTGGGCATTCGCGAACGCCACATGATGGCGGATGACCAGGCCACCTCCGACCTCTGCGTGGGCGCCGCCCGCCAGGCGCTGGAGCGCGCGGGCACGAAGCCGGAGGAGCTGGACCTCATCATCATCGCCACCGACACCCCGGACTATCTCAGCCCCGCCACGGCCTCCGTGGTGCAGGCGAAGCTGGGCGCGGTGAACGCCGGCACCTACGACCTCAACTGCGCGTGTGCGGGCTGGGTGACGGCGCTGGACGTGGGCTCCAAGACGATTGCCGCGGATGACAGCTACCAGCGCATCCTCGTCGTGGGCGCCTACGGCATGTCGCGCTACATCAACTGGAAGGACAAGAAGACCGCCACCCTGTTCGCGGACGGCGCGGGCGCGGTGGTGCTGGGCGCGGGTGACACGCCCGGCTTCATGGGCGCGAAGCTGCTGGCCAACGGCGAGTACCACGACGCGCTGGGTGTCTACACCGGCGGTACGAACCGCCCGGCCACCGCGGAGTCGCTGGAGCTCACGGGCGGCAAGCCCGCGGTGCAGTTCGTCCGCAAGTTCCCGGCGACGTTCAACACCGAGCGCTGGCCCATGCTGCTGGACCAGCTCCTCAAGCGGCAGAACCTGAAGCTGGACGACGTGAAGCAGTTCGTCTTCACGCAGCTCAACCTGCGCACCATCGAAGCCACCATGAAGATCCTGGGCCAGCCGATGGAGAAGGCCCACTACACCATGGACAAGTGGGGCTACACCGGTTCGGCCTGCATCCCGATGACGCTGGATGACGCGGTGGTGCAGGGCAAGGTGAAGCGCGGCGACCTGGTGGCCCTGTGTGCCAGCGGCGGCGGGCTCGCCATGGCCTCCGCCCTCTACCGCTGGACGGCCTGAGTCACGCCATGACGGAGGGCGCTCGCATGTTCATCGGTGACTGGATGGGCCGTGGTGCCCTCTACTGGCCCGACAGTGTCGCGGTGGTGGACCCGTCCCGGGGTGATACGGGCCGCTTCACCTACCGCGCGATGAACACGCGCGCCACCGCGCTGGGCGGCTGGCTGCGTGACGTGGCCGGCGTGCAGAAGGGCGACCGGGTGGGCATCGTGGCCCACAACGGCGTGGAGTACCTGGACGCGCTGTTCGCCTGCGCGAAGATTGGCGCCGTCTTCGTCCCCTTCAACTGGCGCCTGCACGCCGCCGAGCTGGCGGACCTGGTGCGCTCCATCCGTCCCGGCGTGCTCCTCTTCGGCGACGACTTCCGCGACACCATCGCGGACGTCCGCGAGCGCCTGGGCGGCGGCCCCCGGCTGGTGTCCCTGGAGTCGCAAGGCCTGCCGGGCGCGGACGCCTACGCGGCGACGCTGGCCCACGTGCCGGGCTCGCCGGTGACGCAGGACGCGGTGTCCGAGGAGGACATCCTCTGTCTCATCTTCACCGGCGGAACGACGGGGCGCTCGAAGGGCGCGCGCGTCAGTTACCGCATGGTGGCGTGGAACACCCTCAACACGTTGGTCCACGAGGTGCGGCCCGGCGACGTCACGGTGACGCACACGCCCATGTTCCACACGGGTGGGTTGCTCGTGTACACGCTGCCGCTGCTCACGGTGGGCGGCACCGTCGTCCTCATGCGCCGGTGGGAGCCGGAGGCGCTGCTGGACCTCATCCCCCGGGAGAAGGTGACGCTCTTCTTCGCGGTGCCCACGCAGTACCAGCAGCTCCTGGAGTCGCCGCGCTTCAAGACGACGGACTTCTCCTCCGTGCGCTTCATGACCAGCGGCGGCGCGGCGCTACCGGTGCCGCTCATCCAGGCGTGGCAGGCGGTGCACCCGGTGCCCTTCAAGCAGGGCTTCGGCATGACGGAGTTCGGCCCGGGCCTCTTCAGCATGGGGCCGGAGTTCGCGGTGTCGAAGGCGGGCTCCATTGGCCGGCCCAACTACTTCATCGCCGCGAAGCTGGTGGATGACGACGGCCGGGAGGTCCCCACGGGCGAGGTGGGTGAGCTGCTCCTCAAGGGCCCCTCCATGTGCTCCGGCTACTTCGAGGACGAGGCCGCCACGCGCGAGGCGATTGACGCGGAAGGGTGGCTGCACACCGGCGACCTGGCGCGCGTGGACGCGGACGGCTTCTTCACCATCGCCGGGCGCAAGAAGGACATGTTCATCTCCGGCGGAGAGAACATCTATCCGCTGGAGCTGGAGTCCGCGCTGTATGAGCACCCCGCGGTGGCGCAATGCGCCGTGGTGGGCGTGCCCGACGAGAAGTGGGGCGAGGTTGGCCGCGCCTTCGTGGTGTTGAAGCCGGATGGGAAGGTTTCGGCGGAGGCGCTGTTGGAGCACCTGCGGGGACGCGTGGCGCGTTTCAAGGTGCCCAAGCGCGTGGAGCTGATGGAGCGCCTGCCCATCTCCGCGGCCGGAAAGATTCTCAAACGTGAGCTTCGCGACGCGGCCGTGGCCGCGGACCGGGACAGCTCGCGTCATTGAGCGTGAACGCACCTTGAAGGACGGGCCACGCCAACGGTGGCTCGCTGCCTGTCGACTGTCGCGTCAGCCCGGCGATGCCCGCCGGAGGAAGAGGAGCAACCCATGAAGAAGAAGCTGCTGCTGTCCGCGGTGATGACGTCTGCGCTGTCCCTGGTGGGCTGTGGTGAGAGCGACCCGGTGGACAACACGCCCAACCTGAGCACGCCGCAGGGCATCCTGGCGTTCGTGGAAGGCAAGACGCTGACGATGACTGGGGCCAACATTCCCAGCCATCCGAACGGCTTCAGTGAAGACATCAACTTCGGTGCCAGCTCGCAGTGTTATCAGAGCGTCACCATGACGGTGCAGGGCGGCAACTTCCGGGTCGACAGCATCCCGGGCACCATCGAGGGCGCGCCGAACGCGGGCATGTCCGGCACCTGCAACCCCGCGCTCCCGCAGAACGCGCTGTCCTTCACCTCGACCGTCGTGAGCATCGAGAACGTGCAGGGCGACGGCGAGTGCTTCGACGTCGCGTTCACCTACCCGGGCTTCCGGCAGGTGGGCCGCGGCGCGTTCTCCGCGGACCGGCGGACGCTGGACCTGGAGATCTTCTTCGAGGGCGGCGCCACGGGCGCCAACTGCGCGGCGGGCGGTGTGGGCTCGGCCACGGTGAACCAGGTCATCGGGGGCGAGAGCCGGCCGTTCGATGGCAAGGCGGTGCAGCGCTACACCATCGGCGGCTAGTGTGAGTCCCGCTGGAAGGGAGGCGTGCTCCTCCTCCCTTCCGCGTGGGGCCCGTGCCCGGCGGGTGCCGTGTGGCGCGGGCGCAGGGGTGGAGCACGGCCTCGCGAGGCGGGCAGTCCGCGGGCCACGGAAAAAGTCGAGCACGCAGACGTTCGCAGTCCGGCCGGAAGGCTGGGAGCGCCCCCGCGCATGGGGCCGAGGTGTTTATGGCACGGTGGTGGTTGTCCGAGGCACGCAGGGCGGCGCGGCGGTCCGCGGGAGCCCTGGCGTTGGCGCTGGCGGGTGTGTCGCTTCCGGCGGCGGCGCAGAGCACGCCGGTTCCCGGCCTTTACTACGGTGAGTGGAACGACGAGGCGAACCGCGACGAGGACGCGAAGCCGAGTCAGTTCAGCCTCATCAACTACTTCTTCACGCGTGTGTCGGTGCAGAACCAGGTGGGTGACCCGGCCGGCCTTCGCGGCGTGTCGCTGGGCCCCATTGGTATGCCCGCGGGAAGCGCGGTGCGCGCCGAGCCCGGCCTGTCCGCGTACTTCATCGAGCAGCGATGGATTCCCGTCATGGAGTACAGCCCCCACTTCGTGGACGGGCTGGCCTCCTTCCGGGCCCAGTTCGAAATCGACTACATGTGGGGCCGGTCTGCCAACGCGCTCCAGCAGAACGAGGGCGGCGGCTTCAACGCCGACCAGGTCAACATCCAGACGAAGAACGTCAACGTCGCGCTGTATCCCACGCGCAAGCCGCGTGAGTTGACGTTGCTGGTGGGCACGCAGCCCGTCTACGACAACGTCTACGACCCCACGCGCACGCCGCTGTCGGACATCACCCGCACCGGCTACAAGATGAGCTTCCTGGGCAGCGATGCCACGGGCATCTCCATCTTCAGTGGCTACAAGGGCCTGGCCAAGCTGAGCCTGATGCCGCTGGGCACCGCGCAGGCGGACAAGGGCACGCGCAACGATCCGCGCCTGAAGTACATCTGGCTCATCACCGGTGACTACGTCTACCCGGTGCGGCCCAACACCAACGTGGGCCTGTCGCTGTGGCTCCTCAACGACCAGACGAAGGGTGACGCCTACGCCTTCGAGGGCCTGGTGAAGAGCGGTCCATCCTCCACGGGCCTCAACACCTTCACGGGCACGGCGCGCTTCGACATCGCGCGGCCCACAGGCAACGTCTTCTGGGCGGGCGCCAACTTCAACCACAACATCGACTTCCGCACGGGCCGGTTCGGCGCGTCCGGCTTCGTCATGTACAACGGCGGCAAGTACGTCAGCGACGACCCGGAGCGCTCTGCCCTGGCCGAGCTCAACATCTCCGGCCTCTCCGCCAACCTGGAGCTGATGTACCAGTGGGGCCGCGGGCCCGCGGACATGCTCACGCTGGAGGGCATGTACACCACCGGCGACGACGACCTCTCCGACAGCCGTTACACCGGCGCCTTCACGCTCAACCAGTACGGCCTGCCGGGCGCGGTGTGGTTCAACCACAAGATGCTCATCCTGTTCCCGTTCACCAGCACGGTGAACAACTACACGGGCGCGGTGACGGACATCTCCAACCAGGGCTACGGCATGCGCGCCGCCATCGCCACCGCGGCGTGGGACATGGTGCCCAACAAGCTGAACCTCAAGCTGGGCGTGGGCACCGCCACCTCCGACGCGACGCCCGTGCGGTGGACGCCCGAGGTCGAGCGCGGCCGGTACATCGGCACCGAGGTCAACGCGGAGCTGCGCTACCACATCCGCTACCTCATGACGGCCGGCCTGCACGCGGGCTACCTGTTCCGGGGCAGCTTCTACGACGGCTCGTCCACCATCCGGACCAATCCCTTCTCCGTCTTCACCACCTTCACCTGGTACGCGTTCTGACCATGAGCACCTCCCGCGCATTCACGGCCCTGCTCCTCGCGGCGGGGCTCTCCTCCGCCGGTTGCGTGCGCTCGTACGCGCACCAGCCCGCGCTCTCCTTCCAGGATTTGGACTACACCTCCGAGGGCTCGAAGCAGCCCTGGCCGGTGAAACGGATTCCGCTTCCGCGCACCGCGAATCAGTACGGCATGGCCGTGGTGCCAGAGATGGCCTACGTCGACATGCCCGGCAGCGGCCCGGACGCGAAGGCCGTCGTCTTCATCCACGGCCTGGGTTCGTACCTGAAGTTCTGGCGGGCGCAGTTGGACGCCTTCCAGCAGCAGGGCTACCGCGTCATCGCGGTGGACCTGCCCGGCTACGGCAAGTCCGACAAGCCCGGCACCTTCCCGTACACCATGGAGGCCATGGCGGACGCGGTGCTGGAGCTGGTGGAAAACCTGGGCCTGGACAAGCCCGTGCTCGCCGGTCACTCCATGGGCGGGCAGACGTCGCTCTCCTTCGCCATCCGCTACCCGGAGTCGCTGAGCGGGCTGGTGCTGGCGTCGCCCGCCGGCTTCGAGAAGTTCAGCTGGCGGGAGAAGGAGTGGTTCGCGCGGGCGATGAGCTCCGAGTTCATCAAGTCCGCGCCGGAGGCCAGCATCTGGGGCAGCGTGCGCCAGGCCAACTTCATGCACTGGCGGCCGGAGCTGGAGTGGCTGATTGAGGAGCGCGTGCGGCTGGCGAAGTCGCCCGAGTTCGACGCCTACGCCTACGCCAACGTGCGCACGGTGCGAGGCCTGTCCCACAACGACTTCGTGCGCGACAACCTGCACCGCGTCACCGTGCCCACCGTCATCATCTACGGCACGGATGACCGGCTCATCCCCAGCCCCTTCCTCCACGGCGGCGAGGCGCGCGGCATCATGGAGTACGGCGCGTCCCACATCCCCGGCGCGAAGCTGGTGGCGCTGGAGGGCTGCGGGCACACCGTGCAGCTCGACTGTACGGAGCGCTTCAACGAGGCGGCCTTCGCCTTCGTCCGCGACGTTGCGGCGGGGCGCATCGAGGTGCCGTCCGCTCCCGCGAAGGAGGAGGCGCCGCGGCCGGAGTCTCCGCCCGCGCCGGCGTCCGAGCCGCTCACGCCGGAGAGCCTGCCTCCGCCCACGCCGGGCCAGGAAGGCGAGCCGACGCCGGGCGTGCTGCCCCAGCCGTAGTGGGGTGTTGAGCCGGTCCACCTCCACCCTTTCGCGAGGGTGGAGGCGCCCGTGTGGAGACGGTTACGGGATGGTGTGGTTGACCACCATGTCGTACTGAACCTCCGCCGTCAGGTCCTTCGAGTTGAAGTGGCCGTAGGGGTAGCCGGTGTAGCGCTTCTCACCTGTCTGCCCGGGGATTCGCGACGTGTACTCACCGTAGACGATGCCGTCGTAGCCGATGATTTCGTCCGCCGTGGAGTAGATGCTGTAGCGGAAGGTGCCCTCGTAGCCGCTCGTCGAGCGCAGGTCATTGAGGTACGTCGAGCGGCCGGTGACGCTGCCCCAGAAGAGGTAGCCCGGGTACAGGCCGTTGGTGGAGCCGCAGGTGGGCGTCGACGGGCCGGACATGTAACAAGACGTCAGGCCCAGGTTGGCGCCGGCGATGCCGACGAAGGTGTCCACCGAGGACGTGAGCGGCGCGCCGACGTTGTAGGTGCCGCCGTCCGCCGCGTCGTGGGCCGTGCCGCCGAGGATGGCCTTGCGCGCCAGCGTCACGCCCATGGAGTGGGCGATGATGTCCACCTTCGAGGCCCCGGTGTACGCCTTCACCGCCTCGATGAACTTGCGCACCTTCATCACGTTCTGCTTCGAATGGTACTGGTTCGCCGACTGGAGCGCGTTGGCCGGGCCCCACGTCGTCGCGTACAGCTCGCTCGTCTTGTAGCCCCGCGAGTGGAAGTACTCGATGGAGTTCGTCCATCCCGTCTGGCCGAAGACCGAGCCCACCGCCTTGTCCGAGTTGCCGTGGATGAAGATGACGGGCTGTTTCGTCACGGTGTCGGAGGCGCTGGCCTTGCCGCCGTAGCTGCCGCCCGTGAGGTCCGTGCGAACGAAGTCGTAGCTGTTGTAGCCGTTGGACGACAGCCAGCTGCGGAAATGGGTGGTGGCGCCGGAGGTGGAGACCGCCGCGGCTTCCACCTCGCCAAGCGCCTCTTCGTGGGACGTGATGTCCTCGCCACAGCCGGTGGCGATGCCAAGCAGCAGCGTGCTCGCGAGATACAGCGAAGGCCTCAGTCGCATGGGCATACTCCTTCGTTTGTTTGGGAATTCGATACACAGTCTAGAGACATCGCGCGCGCGCGTCTTCCGCTGACTGGACGTGCGCGGACGTTGTCGCGTTGCGTCGCGTGGTAAGCAACGGGTCATGCGCGCACGCAAGGTCGTCATCCGGAAAGCAGGTGGGTACGAGCAGCTCCACCTTGAAGAGGTGAATCAGGATTCACCTGGATTCGGAGAGGTCCGGGTGGCCACCGAAGCCATTGGGGTGAACTATGCGGACTGCGTCATCCGCATGGGGCTGTACGCCTCCGCGAAGGAGTATGTGGGGTGGCCCATCACCCCGGGCTTCGAGTTCGCGGGCCACGTGGATGCCGTGGGACCGGGCGTGGAAGACTTGGCACCCGGAGCGCGAGTGTTCGGCGTGACGCGCTTCGGTGGTTACGCCACCCACGTCACGGTGCCCCGTCACCAGGTGTTCACATTGCCCGCGCGGCTGAGCATGGAGCAGGCCGCGGGGTTCCCCACGGTGTTCCTCACCGCGTACTACGCGCTGCTCGAACTGGCGCACCCGCGGCCGGGCGCCAACGTGTTGGTGCACTCGGCGGCGGGCGGCGTGGGTGGGGCGCTGCTCCAGTTGGGCCGCATCGCCGGGTGCCGGATGGTGGGCGTGGTGGGTGGGACGCACAAGGTGGAGACGGCCCGCGCGCAGGGGGCGGAGGTCGTCATCGACAAGAGCCGGGAGGACTTGTGGGCCGCGGCGGAGCGGGCGGCACCTCGGGGGTATGACGTGGTGCTCGATGCGAACGGGCCGTCCACGTTGCGTGACAGCTACAAGCACCTGGCCTCGCCGGGGAAGCTCGTCATCTACGGCTTCCACTCCATGCTGCCGCGCACGGGCGGCCGGCCGAACTACGCGAAGCTGGCCTGGGACTGGCTGCGCACGCCGCGGTTTGATCCGCTGACGCTCACCAACGACAACACCAGCGTGCTGGCGTTCAACCTGTCGTACCTGTTCGAACAGCGCGCCGTGCTGGAGGAGTCCATGGCGCGGCTCTTGGGCTGGTTGGAGGAGGGGAAGCTGGTGCCGCCACCGGTGAAGTCGTTTCCGTTGGACGCGGTGGCGGATGCGCACCGGGCACTGGAGTCCGGCGGCACGGTGGGGAAGCTGGTGTTGGTGCCGTGAGGGCGTGCTTCAGAGGGGGAGCTGCGCGCCCTGCAGGGTGAGGAGGCTCTGCGGGACGACCCATGCCGCCTCCGGGTCGGAGAGCACGCCGAGGTACGCGCCCGGCACCACATGGGGGCCGTGCGCCACTGGGACTCTCAACCGGAGGGGAACCTGCCGCGGCGCAGGGTGGGATGGGTGCCACGGGGTGACGTGGAGGTCGAGCAGGTAGTGAGTGATGCGGCCGTCGTTGTTCGGCACCTGCTCCACGATGGCCGAATCCGTGATGCGCGCCCACGTCAGGATGGCGCGGCGCATGTGTTCGGCGTGCTCGGCCTGGTTGTGCTGGCGGGTCTTGTGCTCCTGGCTGAACCGGAGCGCGGCGAAGATCCAGGCCACCAGTCCGCCGATGAAGCCCACCATGGCCACGGCGCGCTCGTTTTCGTAGAGGGCGTAGGCGCCCAGTAACGGAAGGCCGATGCCGATGATGATGGTGTTCGTGGTCCCTTGATAATGCGTGGGCGGCTTCGGCTGAACGCGCAGCGGTGGAGGCGGCCACGGTGGCGTGGCGCCCTCGGCGAGGGTCGACGGCGCAGGGCTCAATGCAACGAGCTGGGTGTTGTGGTGCGCGAGCATGTTCGTGACGACTTTCTGTGTGCCTGGGATGACGCGCATTCAGGCCGTGCTGCGTGTGTCCCGGCACATGCTATCAAGCACGCGACGGCACGGTCGAAAGCCCCATTCTTTCTATCGAGCGGGCCGAGACGCCTGTTGGGGAACCGCGTCCTTGGCGGGAGGCCCCCGGGGACGTGCGCGTTGGCGCTCCCGCATCATCGCGTCGATTCGGCGGCCCAGGGCTGGGACTCGCTGCGTGTAGCTGATGGACGTGCTGACGTAAGGGAAGCCGCCTTCGCCCTTCGCGAACTCAGCCGCGTCGGCCACTTTCGCGTCGTAGTAGCGGTAGCCCAGGTTGGACATGAACACGACAATGTATCGGCGCCAGGGTTTGCCGGGCAGGGAGCGGACGATGCCGCCGTCGCTGCTGTAGTTCTCCGTCAGCCCTGTCTTATGGAGGAATGTGACTTCCGCCGTCGCGTTGCAGGGGCGCGTGTCCCGGCCGAAGGCGGTCTCCGCCGCCGTTACTGTGCCGTTCTCAAGGTTCACCCATCGCCTTGGGACTGCCGCGGGGATGCCTGGCTCCGCGCGGGCATCTCCGCACAGCAGCGTGGATGACAGTGCTTCGTGCAGGGCCTGGTCGGCGAGCAGGGATTGGAGGTGGGCTCTGGACGGGCCAGCGAGTTCCTTCGCCGTCACCTCGCGGCCCGAGGCGGTGCGCCAGAGGACGCCAGGGCCTCCTTCGATGAGCAGCAACAGCCGTGCGGTATCCAGCGCCGTCATGTGAATCTGGCCGGGGTTCCAGCTCCGGCCTGTCACTGGGGACGTGCCGTGGATTTGTAGTGTGTCCAGGCCCAGCGCCGCCAGCTCCGCGTTGAGGCCCGCCATTGCGCCTTGCTCGTGGAGCAGCTTCACCAGGGCCTCGGTGGCGGTGTTGTCCGATTCGGTCATCATCGGCTCCAGCCAGTCACGTATCGGGCGCGTGCCCTTGTCCTCGGTGTCTCGGAGGAAGCGCCAGGGCTGGTCCAACGTGAGGTGGCCCTGGTCCACCCACTGGAGGACGCGAAAGGCGATGAGCAGCTTGAAGAGCGAGGCAGGGTAGGGCGCCATGAAGCGGAGCGGCGCTTTGTCTCGTCCGGGGACCAGGGTCTCCGTGGGTGTGGCATCGTGGGCGTCGCTGTCCCAGCGGTCCAGATTCCACGCTGTGTAACGCACTGCCGTGGTGCCCAGCGTTTCGACGTCGATGGGGACGATGGCGCCAGCTGGGTAGTCGCGCGACAGCAGCACGTTGGCGGCGGCCGTGGGACGGCTCCGGGCATCCAGTTCGATGACGGCGACGTCGACGTAGGGCGCGTGGGCGATGCGCGCACCGTCGCGCTTGAAGTCGAGCACCTGGTCAAAGCCCGCGTCCCGCACGGCCGCGAGGAGTGACTGTTCCAGGGGGGCGGAGGCTCTTGCTCGGCGTGTGCGTTCGGCGCGCAGCAGCCGTGTGGATGCGGCTCCTGCTTCCGCACACAACAGGAGGGCCATCGCGACGAGCAGCCATGGGTGGGATGGGGGCTGCATGTCGTGTGGCCCTCCGAATGGGGGGAGGTGACGGTGAGGTGGGTTGCTTGCCCGCTTCCCTCTCATGTGCCGGGCGCGATGCCGCCGGGTTCAGCTAGCGTGGATACCATGCCCATCGTCCATGACTGGCTGGCCCGGCGTGCCGCGCTGGCTCCTGAGCGTACCGCCCTCATCGACGCCGACCATGGCGACCGACGCATCTCCTTTCGTGAATGGAACGATTCGGCTTCGCGTACCGCCGCTTTCCTCCACCATGCGCTGGGCGTGGGGCGAGGGGACCGTGTCGCGGTGCTTGCCTACAACTGCGTCGAGTTCCTCGACCTCTTCTTCGCGTGCGCGAAGCTGGGCGCCGTCCTTCAGCCTCTCAACTGGCGGCTGAGTGCCGCGGAGCTGGGTGGGCTGCTCGCGGATGCAGAGCCCTCCGTGTTCGTCTTCGGGCCGGAGTTCCGCGCCCAGGTGGAGGCCGTGCGGCCTGGCGCGTCCTTCGTGCGCCACTGGCTCAGCCTCGCGGCTCCAGGACCGGGTGAGCGGGCCTTCTCCGAGCGCGACACGCAGACGGACGTGTCCCTTCCTCCGCTGGAGCTGGAGGAGGATGCCCCATGGGTGCTCTGCTACACGGGCGGAAGCACCGGTCTGCCGAAGGCCGCGGTGCTCACGCACCGCTCCATCACCGCCAACGCGGTGAACACGGTGATGGGCTGGGGCCTGACCGCCGATGACGTGGCGATCCTCAACGCACCGTTGTTCCATGCCGGAGGACTCAGCGTCTTCACCGCGCCGCTGGCCTACGTCGGCGGCGCATCGGTGGTGTGCCGGAGCTTCGATGTGGAGGGCGTGTTCGACCTCGTGCAGCGGGGCGTGGTGAGTCTCTTCTTCGGCGTGCCCACCATGTTCATCGAGATGCAGCGCCACCCGCGCTTCGATGCCGTGGACCTGTCACGCCTCAAGCTGGTCATCAGCGGCGGCGCGCCCTGCCCGGCCCCCGTCTTCGAGCGCTTCTTCGCTCGGGGCGTGGACTTCAAGACGGGGTATGGCCTCACCGAAGCGGGCCCCAACAACTTCTGGCTCCCACCGGAAGACGTGCGTCGCAAGCCGGGGGCGGTGGGCGTGCCCCTGTTCCACGTCGAGGCCCGCATCGACGGTGAGACGCAGCCGGGCGATGTGGGCGAGCTGCTCTTGCGAGGCCCTCACCTGTGCGCGGGCTACTGGCGCCGTCCGGAGGACACCGCCCGCACCTTCGCGGACGGCTGGCTGCACACCGGCGACCTGGCCACGCGGGACGCGGAGGGGTGCTTCCGCATCGTGGGCCGCAGCAAGGACCTCATCATCTCCGGCGGTGAGAACATCTACCCGTCGGAAGTGGAGAGCGTCCTCGCGGGGCATCCCGATGTGGCCGAGGTCGCCGTCATCGGCGTGGCGGACCCCAAGTGGGGGGAGACGCCGCGCGCGCTCGTCGTCGCTCGGCCGGGCAGCTCGCCTTCGGCGGAGGCCCTGCTGTGCTTCTGCGACGGACGGCTCGCTCGCTACAAGACGCCGAAGTCGATTCGTTTCGTGGAAGCCCTGCCGAGGACCTCCGCCGGCAAGGTCGACCGGCGCACGCTCGGTGCCGCGCACGGCGCGCCCTGAGTTGCCCACAAGTCCTCCCCAGGCCCGTGTCCCTCGCGGCTGCGCATCCGTTCGTGCGTTGCCGCCCATGTGCTGGTCACGCGGTAGGCCTTCTTTGCCGAACCTGCCGACGACGGAAGAGGCACGTCAGGGTCTGGGGCGAGTCTGGATGCCCACCGCCAGGATGCGCATGGCCCGGATGTCCACGGCGTAGGTTGTGATCTCCCGAAGCGGTTTGCCGGAGAGGGCTTCCACGGAGAGCGCCGGTGATGGCGGGCAGGCGGTGTCGTTCTGCTGGAACTCAACCAGGACCACGCCCTCCGGCCCCGGTGCGGAAGTCACGTCGTAAGACTGTGGCAGGTAGAGGCATGCCTCGTCGGGGCGAACACCCGGGGGGATGGCTGCACCGCGTGGCCTGAAGTCATCCATGGCGAGCTGGATGGCCGCGGCGGTGTTCCCCTCCAGGTGGAGCATCCCTTCCGATGGGAGTTCGAGTGGGAAGGTGAATCCCGCTGCTTCTTCAGGTGTCGCTCGGGGAAGGAGCGGCGCGGTTGTGGCGCAGCCCATCGATAGGGCTCCGAGCACGAGGAGCGAAAGCGGCCCAAAGCGCGTCATGGCTGTTGCACCGCCAGGATGCGCCACGCGCGAGTGTCCACCGCATAGGTGGCACCCATGTCGGTGACGGGGCCGTCTTGCATGCAGGCACCTGGGCTGACGGAGAAGCGAACGAGGAGGATGCCTTCTGGCATGGGGGAAGTCCTCACGTCATAGGACTGCCGCTGGTTCAGGCAGACCTCCACGGGGGAAGCGTTGCCCGGAATGCGAAGGTGCCTGGGACGGAAATCATCCATCGCCAACTGGATGGCGGCCGCCGTTGCCGAAGGAATCTCGTGTCGGCCGTCAGCAGGAAGCGCATCCGGGAACTTGAACCACGCGGCTTCTTCCGGTGCGGCGCGGGGGAGTGCCGGGGAGCGGGGGATACATCCCGACAGCAACATGCAGAATGAGAGGACCTTGAACTTCATTCCGTCACCGTGGTGATGCGGCCGGTGGCCTTGTCTTCGGGAAGGATGCGTCCAACGAGCCTCCATTGCCGGGCCTCCCGGACGTACAGTTCGCCAGGCCGGGCCTCATTCGCATGGGGAACGAGTTTGTGGATGATGCACCGGGCGTCGAATTGGATGCGGATGAAGTACCGCTGGGTGTTCGCTCTGCGGTCCTCTTCCGACATGGGGGACGGCGACCAGGGGTGGCTGTGATAGTCGGCGATGACCGATGCCCGGCCGCGTGTGTCCTGGACGCTCATGGGGGCATAGCAGGTCTTTCGCCTGCTCGGGCCCACAGGGCGTTTCGTGCCCAGTGGAGACGGGAAGCTCGCGTGGTAGACGCCATCGCCCAGGGAATAGAGCGCCCCGCAGTACTCCTGGCCGTGGTCGCGGTCGGTTGCGCCCGGTAGCCGCATGATGGTGGGGCAGAGCTGGTCGATGACCACGTCGATGTCATCGGAAGGGGAAATGGCCTCCCATGGCCCCCGGACCCAGACACGCCGGCTGGTGGCGTTCGCGAAGCCATAGTGCTCGGCTTCACGGGGCATCCATGGGGTGCCAGCGCACGCGGCGAACCAGAGGCTGCCGAAGAGCAGGCACCGTTTGTGGCGCATTCCTGGGAGGCTAGCAGGCGTGTGTGTGGCGGACAATTCACCCCCGCGCCGTGAAGCGTCCGGCCAGCTCCTTCAGCTTGGACGCCCGTGCCCGCAGGTCTTCCACGGAGCGGGCAATCTGCTGCACGCCGGCCACCGACTCCGTCGAGCGCACCGAGAGCGCCTGGATGCTCCCGGCGATGCTCTCCCCCGACGCGGACTGGCGCGTGTTCTCGTCCGCCATCCGCTCCACCTTGCCGCCAATCTCATTCACGCCGGCGAGCAACCGCGACAGCGCGTCTCCCGCCGTCGTGGACAAGCCCAGCCCTTCTTGCGCCGCCGTGGTGCCCTGGCGCATCAGGTCCGCCGCCGCCCGCGTGTCCGCCTCGCTCCGGCTCAGCAGCGTCTGCACCTGCCCCGCCGCATCCCGCGTCCGGTTCGCCAGCTTGCGCACCTCGCCGGCCACCACCGCGAAGCCCTTGCCGTGCTGACCCGCGCGCGCCGCTTCAATCGCGGTGTTCACCGCCAACAACTGCGTCTCCTCCGCCACCTGCTGGATGAGCCGCAACATCTCCGCCGTCACCCGGCCAGAGGCCTGCAACCGCTCCACCGTCCGCGCCGAGCCCTCCACCACCTCCACGATTTCCGCCATCTTCCGCAGCGCCTGGCCCACCGCCGCGCCACCCTCGCGCGCCACCTGACCGTTGTCCGCCGCCGTCTTCGCCGCCGTGCGCGCCGCCTCCGCTCCCTGCGACACCCGCGCGCTCATGCCCTGCACCGTCTGCGCCGCGCGCTGGAGTGAGTCCGACTGCTCCCGCGTCGTCACCGACAACGCATCCGCGGAGGCTCGGATGCGCTCCGCGTCCGCCGCCGTGGCGCCCGCCGCATCCACCAGCGCCGCCACCACCTCGCGCAGTCCCGCCACCATGGTGTTGAAGGCCGCCGCCAACTGGCCCACCTCGTCCGAGGAGCGCACCTCCACCCGGGTCTCCAAATCACCGCGCGCCACCCGGTGCGCCGCCTGCGCCAGCTCCCGCACCGGCCGCACCACCCGGCGCGACAGATATGCGCCAGCCATCAGCGCGAGCACCAGCGCGCCGCCCACCGCCAGGAGGATGCGCTGGCGCACCGCCGCCACCTCGCGCTCGATGTCCTCCACGTACACGCCCGTGCCCAGCACCCAACCCCAGGGCGCGAAGAGCTTCACGTAGCTCTCCTTCGGAATGGCCTCAGGCGAGCCCGGCCGCGTGGCTTCATAGGACACCGCGCCCTGACCCTGGGCCCGCGCCAGCGTGACGATGTCCACGAACACCGGCTTGCCGCGCACGTCGCGGTAGCCCTTCAGGTCCTTGCCCAGCATGTCCGGCAGGTGCGGATGCATGACGAGCCGCGTGTCCAGGTCGTTGACCCAGAAGTACTCCACATCCGAGTAGCGCAGCTGCTCCAGCAGCGCCGAGGCCTGCGCCTGGGCCTCCTGCCGCGTCAGCGCGCCCGACCGCTCACGGGCCTCGTAGACCTCCAACACGCCGTAGGCCGTCTCCACCGCCTGCCTCAGTCCCAGGATGCGGTCCGCGCGAAGCTGCTCCCGCAGCTGCGGCAAGACGAACCCCAGGATGACGACGAGCAGCGGCAGCGCCACCACGCCCATCGCCACGCACAGCTTCACCAGCAAATTCCGGCCGACCGCCATCGGCCCTCAGCGTATCCGCCGCATCGTCACCGCGCTCGTTCACCTGAGTCCGGAAATACCCCCGGTATCAGTCCTGCCGAGGGTTCGCACACCCGGTGAGGTCTCCTACGATTCATCAAGTCCTGTATTTCCAGATAGATATGAAGCGTGGTGAACCGCTTCTGCGCACGTTGAAAACATGAACCAACCCTAGAGGGCGGGACAGCGTGCAGGACTCGACGGAACCGTAGGAAAGTCGCCGCACAACGTGTCAGGTCCTCCTGCGACCCAGGTGACTGCATGGGTCCGGAAGGCATGCGGAGGCCTCTCACTCGACGTTTTCCGTCGAGAAAAGGCATCGGCCGCGCGTCGTGGATGGACTCGCGAAGTCCACCGCGTGCACAGCAACCCTATGGGTGAACAATTGGCGACTGACCCGGCAAGTTCTGTCTGTCTGCCCCCATACGTCCTATGCCAGCGGCCAAACGTTCCGGGTCGGTAAGGCATGGACAAGAAACTCGCAACCACAATCGGAGCTGCCGCGCGCGTTGCTCGCACCCGCCTGGAGCTCACCCAGGCGGACGTGGCTGAGCGTATCGATGTGGCCACCGAGGTCTACGGGCGCCTCGAGCGCGGCGGGATGCTGCCCAGCGTGCAGACGCTGCTGAAGCTGTGCCACGAGCTCCACGTCTCAGCGGATGAGCTCCTGGGGCTGTCGGCGAACGCCCTCAACGGTGTAGCGCGCCCCGGCGAGGCGCCCACCTCTCCGCAGGAGCGCCCCGAGGTGCGGCGCCTGCTGCGCACCGTGCGCCCGCTGGAGCCCGCGAAGGTGAAGCTCTTGGGACTGGTGGCCAACGCATTGAACCGCCGCTGACCTCTGTCACTTCAATCCCTCACAGCTCGGAGAGGATTCGGTCCAGCTCGTCAGGCTTCACGGGCTTGACCAGATGCCGGTCGAACCCGGCGCGCAGTGCCTGGTCCCGTCCCTCGGGGCCGCCGTAGCCCGTCATGGCCACCAGCCGGATGCCGTTGCCCACCTGGGCGCGCAGCGTCTGCGCCACCTGGTAGCCGTCCAACCCTGGCAGGCCGATGTCCACCAGCGCCAGCTCGGGCGGCTGCGCCACCGCGAGCGCCACGCCCTGGAGGCCATCCGGCGCCACCGCCACCTGGTGGCCCCATAGCTCCAGCAGGTCGCGCATGGCCTGACGCGCGTCCGAATTGTCCTCCACCACCAGGACGCGCCGGCCGCGGCGGAGGTCCACCGCGTCGCGCGTGGGCGCGGGCTCGCCCATCGTGGGGGCCAGGGGCAGCTTCACCACGAACTCGCTGCCGTGGCCGGGGCCGCTGCTTCGCGCCGTCACCTCGCCGCCGTGGAGCTGGATCAGCTTGCGCACCAGCGTCAGGCCAATGCCCAGGCCGCCGCGCGAGCGCTCCAGCGAGGTGTCCGCCTGCGCGAACAGCTCGAAGATGCGCGGCAGCACCTCCGGCGGGATGCCGATGCCAGAGTCCTTCACCCGCACCACCGCCTGGGCCGAGCCGCCCACGCCTTCCTGTTCCACGTGCAGGTGGACGCCACCCGCGTCGGTGTACTTGATGGCGTTGTCGAGCAGGTTGGTGAAGACCTGCTCCAACCGCGTGGCATCCGCCTGCAGCCAGAGCGGACCGGAAGGCAGCGAGACGTCCAGGCCCAACCCACGCGAATCCGCCATGGGCTGCACGATTTGGAGCACCTGCCGCAGCACGGGCACCAGGTCCACGCTGCCGGGGCGCAGCTCCACCTTGTCGCGGGTGATGCGGCTGACGTCGAGCAGGTCATCCACCAGCCGCGCCAGGTGGTTCGTCTGGCGCTGGATGATGCCGCGCATCCGCGCTTCCTTGTCATCGCTGGCGGGCCTGCGCTCCAGGATGCCAATGGCTGTCATGATGGCGGCCAGCGGGTTGCGCAGCTCGTGCCCCAGCATGGCCAGGAACTCATCCTTGCGGCGGTCCATCTCCGCCAGCTCGTTGGCGCGGTTGCGCGCCACCTGCTCCGCGTGGCGCAGGCGCAACAGCGACTTCACCGTGGCGATGAGCTCCGCGCCCTCGAAGGGTTGGGTGAGGTAGGCGTCCGCGCCGCCGTCCAGGCCGCGCACCTTCTTGTCGGAGGTGACGAAGGTGGCGGAGGTGTGCAGCACCGCAATGGCCGCGGTCTGGGGATTGGCGCGCAGCCGCTCGCAGACCTCGTAGCCGCTGATGTCCGGCAGCTTCACGTCGAGGATGACGACGTCCGGGCGGTGTTGCTGCGCCATCAGCAACGCGCCCATGCCGGTGGCCGCCTCCAGCACGTTGTAGCCCGCCAGCGAGAGCAGCCGGTTGACGAGGTAGCGGTTCGCGTCGTCGTCGTTGACGTTGAGGACGGTGGCCAGACGGGGCTCAACCACGGCGGCTTGTCTCCAGCGGTAACGCTTGGGAGCCCAGGCCGGCCCTGGACAGGGCGTCACGGATGCGGGTGATGGCCACCTCGCGGCTCAGCGTGTGCTTGGCGAGGATGGCGGCCGTCTCCTTCGCCAGCCGCGAGCGCTCGGCCTCCTTCAGCTCGTGCGAGAAGCCCCAGCTCGTCTCGCCCTCCAGCATGACGTCCAGCACCATGGCGGCGGGGCGCATGCGCTCCAGCACGCGCCGGGCCTCATCCGTGCTGCGCACCGTCGTGGGCACCTGGTCCCGGTAGAGGATGAGCTTCCAGCCCTCCACCTTCTCTTCGCGCGCCTGGACCAGCAGCCGGTCCAATTTCTCCTCGGTGCCCTGGGCCGCCAGGCCGCGCAGCGTCTGTCCGGGATTGGCGGCGAGGACGTTCCGGGCGCGGGGGTCCACCCAGGTGAGGGTGCCTCCGGCGTCGCAGGCCAGGGCGACCTCGTGGCTGAGGTCGTCGAAGAACCGCGGCTCGGCGGAGGCGGGATGCCTCATGAACGAGTCTCCTCCCAGGACACCCCCGCTTCGGAGAGGAGTGTCCGTGCTTCGGGGTGACGTGAGCCCAGCTCGGACTTCAACATGCCCAGCACACTGGGAAATGCCAGGAGGCCAAATCCGCGCCTCGGCCAGAAGCCGGCGTACCAGCGCACATGGTCGCCCAACAGGTCGGGCTTCCCGGCGGCGAGCGCGTCGGCCACGTAGGACAGCTGCAACTGGAGCTCTTCCTCCAGGCGGGGCTGGTCCTCGGGGATGATGTAGAGCGTGAGGCGCGCTGTGGTGGCGCGTGCGAGCTCGGGCGCCTCCTCTTCCAGCAGGCGGGCTGGACCCTCCTGGTAGCGAAGGGCCTGTCGCGCGGCGCCCACGTAGTCGTGGGGTTCGCTCCCAGGGCCCCAGCCTTCCGTTTCCAGCGCGGCGGCCAGCCCGGCGAAGTGCCGGTCCAGATGGCGCGAACACATGCCGCGCGACACCAGCAGGGTGCGCAGCCAGCGGGCGTAGCCCTCCAGGACAGAGGGGAGGTGCTCGTCCAGGGCCTGCACCAGATAGCGGACGTGGAAGCGCGCGTCCTCGTCACCGAAGCGTTGCGCGCGCTCCACCCCGTAACGGGCGGCCCAGAAGGGGTCCTGATAGAGCGCCTCCTGAGAGGCGGTGGCCAGCCGGTCCGCCCGTGCTTCCACGCTCTTGCTCACGCTCTCCATGGTGCTTTCAGACTCCCAGGGCCCGACAGGCGGACGCGACGAACTGCCGCGCGTCCTTGCCGAAGAAGTTCACGCCCAGCTCCTCCTTCAGACCGGGTGCCCAGTTGAAGGCCAGGCCGCCCACGGCGATGGGGACATCCGGGAGTGTCTTGCGCACGTGCGCCACGGCTTCGCGGAGCGCGGGCAGGTGGTACGTCATCGTCACGGAAAGGGCGACCAGGTCCGGACGAAGCTCGTTCGTCATGCGGGCCAGGTGCTCCGGTGGAACGTTGGCGCCCAGAAAGCGCACGTCGAAGCCGGCCATCTCCAGGAAGTCGCTGGACATGCGCGCACCCACTTCATGCAGCTCGCCCTGGACGCAGGAGACGAGGACCACCTTGCCGTTGAACGGAGCCCTGGGCAGGTGCCGGTACAGGTGTGCGAGGGCGAGTTGGGAGACGGCGGTCGCCAGGTGCTCCTGCGCCACGGAGATGACGTTCTCCTGCCACAGCCGGCCGATTTCATACTGGGCGGGCTGGATGACCTCCAGGTGCAGCGTCTGGAGGGGGATGCCCCGGAGCAGTCCCTCGTCCACGAGCAGCCGCAACGCCTCACGCCGATTTCCGGCGAGCTGCGCTGCGAGATACGCGTTCAGCAGGCCCGTCAGGCCGGAGTCGTTGGAGGTGAGCACGGGCGCCGTGGGGGGAGGGCGAGGGGGCAACGTACCGGGGTTGTGTTTCTCAGTGACAGCGAACTGGTCCCGATTTCATCGCCAACCTGACAGTGCCCGGCCCTTCTTTCACGCGCTCGCGTGCCTGCTTGCTTGTAGCTTTTACCGAATCGGGGGGGCGGCATTGTACCTGGGTACAAGGACGCTGCGCTGATTCCCGATAAGTCCCCAGGAAACTCGGGACTGAAAAGTCCGAGTGACAGTTCTCCGAGGCCGCGGTGTTTCCCTGTCCGCGGCAACCGAGGGAGGCGAGCGAGCGGTGTCAATCGATGTGGAGGCCTACTACCGGCGCTATGGCCCCCAGGTGCTCCGGCGCTGCCGCTTCCTCTTGCGTGACGAGGAGAAGGCCGTGGACGCCATGCACGACGTGTTCGTGCAGTTGCTTCGCTACCAGGGCGCTCTGAAGGACGCGGCGCCGTCGAGCTTGTTGCACCGGATTGCCACCACGGTGTGTCTCAACAGGCTGCGCGGCGCGAAGCGGCGCCCGGAGGACCGGGAGGACGAACTGGTGCTGCAGATTGCCTCCGCCGATGACACCGAGTCCCGCACCGCCGCGCGCGGCCTGTTGGACCGCCTCTTCGGCCGGGTGCCCGCGTCCAGTCAGGACATCGCGGTGCTGCACCTGGTGGATGGGATGACGCTGGAGGAGACGGCCCGCGAAGTGGGGCTGTCCGTGTCCGGCGTGCGCAAGCGCCTGCGGGCGCTGACGGCAGTGCTGCAAGAGCTGGAGCTGGAGGCCGCATGACATCCGCCCACCACCGCACCCCGGATTGGTTGCTGGAACGAATCGCCCTGGGCGAGTTGCCGCCCGCGGAGCTGGCCGCCGCCCGCGCCCGGCTGGCCGAGGAACCCGACGGCTTGTCCCGGCTCGCGGCGCTGGAGGCCGACACGCGCGCCACGCTGGAGACGCTGCCGCCCGCCCGGGTGGCCCGCGAAGTGGAAGCGCGCGCGGCCCGGCAGGACGCGCCCCGCCCGTCCTTCCGCCTGTCGCCCGCGTGGGGCCTGGTGCCGGCGCTCGCCGCGGTGGCGCTGGTCATGGTGGCCCTGCCTTCCTCGGAAACCGGGCACGGCACGGCCCCGGGGGACACCCGGGAGGTCACGCGCATCAAGGGGCTGGCGCCGCAGCTCGTCATCCACCGGCAGTCCATCTCCCGCCCGGAGCGGCTCGCCGACGGGGCCGCCGCCGCCGCGGGTGACGTGGTGCAGGTGGCGTACATCGCCTCGGGCCGCTCGCATGGCGTCATCGTCTCCCTGGATGGCAACGGCGCCGTCACCCTCCACGCGCCGGACGAGGGCTCCCGGTCCATGGCCCTGGTGCCGTCGGGAACGCAGGTGCTGCCGCGCGCCTACGAACTGGACGATGCCCCGGGTTTCGAGCGCTTCTTCTTCGTTTCGTCCGATGCGCCCTTCGACGTGGCGGTGGTGCTGGCCGCCGCGGAGGCACTGTCTGGAACTCCCGACGCCTCCTCGGCTCCTCTGTCATTGCCCGGGAACTTGACGCAGGCCTCCCTCACGCTGGAAAAGCAGGAGTGATGAAATCCTTTGCGCTCCTCGCATTCGGGCTGTGGGCGGGGACCGCCACCGCTGATTCCCGGTACGCACCCCGCCTTTCGCTGATGAGCGAGCGGGGGGCCTTCGCCCTGCAGCCGGGGGACGATGTCTCCGAGTCCTCCTCGCGAGGGCTGCGCCGGGGCTCCACCCACATGGAGTTCTGGTTGAGCGACATCCAGGTCGCCAACATGGGGGTGAAGCTGGGCGGCGGGGCCGTCTACTTCACGCTGATGGCGGGCCTGGAGCCGGGCCGCGACGCGCGCTTCAGCTTCGCGGCGGGCGTGGGCGGGCACATGACGCTGTCCCAGCGGCTCTGGGTGGACCTGGACGTGACGGGCGGCGCCGTCCAGCCGGTGCGCAACCCGCTGGAGGGGGACGGTGGCAATGTGCTGGGGCAGGCCCGCTTGATGCTGGGCTTCCAGCTCATGCCCCGCTTGGCCGTGTTCGCCGGGCCCACCTACAACGCGTGGTTCTCCTGGGGCGAGTCGGACTTCGACTCCATTACCCGGCTGTCCTTCCGGGAGAGCAATCCGGAGCCGGATCAACGCCTCCAGCACTGGCCCGGCATCCAGGTGGGCCTCCACATCTGAGGCCCGCCCGGAAGGGTGGTTTCAGTTTTCGACCTTGCTGGCGCGCAGGACGGTGGCCGCGCCCGCGGGGCCCGCGTTGGGCCGCGTCTCTAGGGTGCCCTGAATCTTGAGCCCGGTGCCGCCCAGCGTCTTTTGGATCAACGCCTCCGTCTGCTCGTCCGAGCCCTTCGTCACCGCCGACAGCTCCAGCTCGTGCACGGGGATGGGCTCCGCGTCCGGCTTGTCCACCGGGAAGGCGTTGTAGGTGGGGCAGGGCGGGGCGAAGCAGCGCACGCCACTGTCCTTGACGATGTAGACGGCGCTCTCACCCTGCTTGGGCTGGGAATCATTGCTGGGCGGTGGGGTCATGGTGGGCGTTCCGTTCTCGCTGGAGGGGGTTCCATTCTCGCTCGCCGGTGGCGAGGACGTCGCGGCGGGCGGCTTGCTACATCCGGAGACGAAGCCAAGGACAAGGGCGGCGAGCACCAGCGAGCGGCTGTTCATGACGGGCTCCAGGGGAGGAAAGAGGCGCCAGTGTGCTCCGGCTCGCTGCCAGGGGCCAGTCTGTCTCGCGAATTGATGACTGGCGGTCAGTTGCAGGTGGACATTGCTGCTCCCACGTCGCTCAGGGTTCGTTGACGGACTGGAGTGCAGGGGCTACATCCGGCCTCGTAGATCGGCCTTCGCCGCCGAGACCCGTAAGGACGCCCTCCGATGGAATTCCGCATCGCCGCCGACGAGCTGAAGAAGGCCCTCTACCGCGCCCAGGGCATCGTGGAGCGCAAGACGACGATGCCCATCCTGGCGAACGTGCTCGTCACCGCGAACAAGGGCGGCATCACCGTCACGGCGTTCGACCTGGACATCGGCGTCGTGTCCGAGCACCCGGCCGAGGTCATCAAGACGGGCGCCGTCACGCTGAGCGCCAAGTACGTCTTCGACATCGTCCAGAACCTCCCGGACGCGCAGGTCACGCTGAAGAAGCTGGCCAACAACTACGTGGACATCTCCAGCGGCTCGGCCCACTTCAAGATTGTGGGCATGGCGGCCGAGGAGTACCCCAAGCTGCCGAAGGAAGAGAACGCGCCCCTGGTGCAGGTGGGGGGCAACACGCTGCTGGAGATGATCAAGAAGACGCAGTTCGCCATCTCCAGCGACGAGACGCGCTACATCCTCAACGGCGTCTTCTTCGAGCCCCAGTCCACCGGCAAGGTCCGCATGGTGGCCACCGACGGCCACCGGCTGGCGCTGGTGGAGCGCGAGCTGCCGGGCGACTTCAAGCTCAAGAGCGGCGTCATCATCCCCCGCAAGGGCTTGATGGAGCTCAAGCGCCTGCTGGACGAGGCGCCGGACGCGGAGTGCCACCTGGGCTTCGCGGAGAACTCGGCGCTGTTCAAGAAGCCGGGCCTCACCATGGTGATGCGCCTCATCGACGGCCAGTTCCCGGAGTACCAGCGCGTCATCCCCAAGGAAGGGGAGAAGGTCGTCCTGGTGCCCAAGGTGCGCCTGCTGGAGAGCCTCAAGCGCATCGCCCTGCTGTCGGCGGACAAGAGCAACGCGGTCCGCATCGGCCTGGAGGAGAACCAGCTCATCATCACCGCGAGCAACCCGGACCTGGGCGAGGCCAAGGACGTGCTGGAGCTGGCCTACCGCGGCAACGGCATCACCATCGGCTTCAACGCGCGCTACCTGATGGATGTGCTCGCCGTGACGGAGACGGACGAGGTCTCCTTCGAGCTGGGTGACGAGCACAGCCCGGGCGTGCTCCACGCCCCCGGCGACCGGAGCTTCACCGCCGTCGTCATGCCCATGCGCGTGTGAGCCGGGTGGGCCCCCTCGAGAGGGCCCGCACCGTTCACTCGTGACGCGTCGGCCCCCTGGGGGGCCTGACACCCGGCCGGTGCCTTCCTATGGTGAGGGCATGGCCACGCACCCGGACAACCTGCGCGCCCGGCTGGAGGACCGCGCGGATCTCCTGGAGGCCACGCGTCTTCGCTATCGCGCCCTGCGCGGCATGCTGGCGTCCTTCTTCTGGAAGCAGCGGGTGCGCTCGCAGTTCGAGCTGCTGTTGGAGGTGGCGCGCACGCAGCCGGAGGTGGATGCCACCCTGGCCGCGCTGAAGCGCCGCGCCGCCGCGGAAGGGTGGCCGGCGAACGCCGCGCCCATGAAGCTGATGCGCGAGGTGGAGCGCCTGCGGGAAGACGTGCGGCGCGTGGCCTTCAAGCGGCTGCCCGCGGAGGGCCGGCCCGCGACGCTGGGCGAGGCGCTGCTGAAGTTGGAAGAGACGGTGCTGGAGGCGGGGCCGCTCCTGGGGCGGCACATCTGGGCACGGGCGGTGGAGCTGTTGCCGCGCAACCTGCCGGAGCTGCGCGCCGCGTGCGCCGCCGCGGAGGTGTTCGAGCACGTCTTCAAGCGGCCCGCGCCGGAAGGGGTGCTGCCCTTCACGGTGGAGGAGGCGGAGGCGCTTCAGCGGGCCTTGTCGCTGGCGGAGACGGCGCTGGCGGCGCTGTGGCAGCGGCTGGAGCACTTCGATACGCGGGGGCAGGTGAAGGGCTTCCTGCAGGCCCGCGTCTCTCGCGCGCCGCAGCGGGTGCCTCGCAGCGGGCCGGAGCTGCTGTTGCACGCGGCCTTCTGGCGGGGCGTGGCCTGGGCGCGGCTGCGCGCCTTGTTGGAGGAACGGCTGGACCCGGTGGTGCCCGCGGACGCCGAGGTGCCGGCGCTGTTGGTGTGGCTGGCGGCGCGCGAGGGGCGTTTCGAGCGAGGCGCGGAGCCTCGGACGGGCGGGCCGGGGCTGTTCGCGCCCGAGGCGCCTGGCTCGCAGCCGCGGACGGGCGGGTCCGTAGGGCTGCGCGGCGTGGGCGTGGAGGTGGCTGGGGAGGTGCGGCTTCTGGCCTGCGAGGCTTTTGGCGAAGGGCGCGCCGGGCTCTTCGAGCTGGCCGCGCAGTTGGCGGCGCTGTCTCGCGAGGCTCCCGTGGGCACGTGGGATGAGGAGACCGCGTGGGCGCGGCTGTGGAACGCGGCGCAGCGGGCTCGAGGTGAGCAGGGCAAGGACGTGGAGCGGCTGCGGGACGCGCTGCGGCTGTTCATCCTCCTTCGCGGCCAGGGACAGACACCCGCGCGCCTGTTCTCTCCCGAGCGGGCGCGGGTTCCCACGGCGGAAATCGGGGCAGACGCGGGCTCGGCCGTGAAGGACCTTCCCGCGCTGGTGCATGCGGCCCGCGCGGCGGCGTGGCGCGGGCGCTAGGCCTCGGCGTGGTGGAGGAGACGCTCGCCACCGGGTGTGGGTCCGAGACGCTCACACGGGCGACAGCGTGGCCTGTCCGCCCTGATGCTCGCTGACGGGCAGCAGCCGCGAGGCCAGGCCCGCGAGGAGCGCGTCCTCTGTCAGGGCCACGGCCACGTCCGGAACGCCCAGCTTCTTCGTGGCGGTGCGCCGCAGCGAATAGAAGGCCCAGCTCGATGCCAGCGCCGCCAGGGCGCCCAGGGCCGCCGCCGCGAGCCGCCCGCCGCGTTGGCGCTCCGTCGTCACCGAGGCCGCGGCCATGGCGCCCGACAACATCCGGCCCGTCAACGGCACGGCGGTGACTCGCGGGGGCGTCATCGGCAGCTTGTCCGCGACAAGCTCACCCACGGCGAGCAGGCCCAGCACGCGCGGCGTCCACGGATGCGCCAGGATTCTGGCGAGCCGGTCCTCGCTGTCGGGCTGTGTCTTCGTCAGCCAGCGGCTCGCCAGCACCGGCGCGCTCATGCTCCGCATTCCCGCCAGCACGCCCAATCCCAGGGCCCTCAATCCGTGTCCTCGATTCATGGCCTCTATCTCCTCCTCCAACTGCGTTTCTCGCCGTCCTGGCGCCCGCTGCGCGAAGAACTGCACCGGGGCCGTTCCCAGCGCATGGCCGGAGTGCGCCAGCAGGCCGTGGCTCGCGTGCTGGCCGACGAGCTCCGGGTGCTTCAACGCCAGCTCGCGCACCCGCACGTGTGTCAGCCGGTGCCACGCGCGCTGATAGCGCGGAGCCACCATCGCGAAGCCCAGCCGGCTCCACCAATTGGGAAACTGGCCGGGACGCCAGGCCGCCTCGATGTGGAAGCGCACCTCGCCGCTCTCATGCTCCTTCTTGAGCAGGAACCACTCGCGCCCGGCCTCGATGTGCCCATGGAGCGTCTCGAAGCTGAAGCCGAAGACGCTGCACACCTCGTCGTGCTCCTCGCGCGTGTCTCCCACTCGCACGCCGCACAGGTAGCGCAACTGCTGCCCCAGCGCGCGCAGCTCCAGCAGCACCGTGCGGCCCTGCATCGGCTCCTCGGCGGAGAAGTGCCAGGCGACGATGCGCGGGTCGGAGAAGTCGAAGGTCTCCAGCACCTGCTGGGCGCGCTCGAAGAGTCCGCCCGGGACTGGGCGCCCTGGCGACTCGCGGCCGAGCACGCTCTCCGAGCGGACCTGGCTCCACCCGCCCTGCAGCGTCATCTCCCCGGAAACCTCCGGGAAGTTGCGCGCCAGCGTGCGAGCCCGCGCCAGCCGGGGCACCATTTCCTCTTCCGTCCAGCCGGAGAACCAGCGCCACTCAATCATTGTCTTCCGTCTCCCCGCGCCAGGAAGGTGGGCCCGTGGGCGGTGTCGCCGCCGGGCGGTTCGTTCTCCAACTCGGTGGTGTCCGCGTGGATGACGCCATGCACCCCGTCACCGGCCGTCAGCGCGGCGCGCAGGACGAACTCGGTCCAGGTGTTGGTCTGCATGGCGTCTCCGGCGGTGACGAAGCCGAGGTAGTGGAACGTCGAGCCGGAGCGCGCCCGGCTGCGGATGTGGAAGATGACATCGCCGCGCGCGTTCCGGTAAGCGCCGAAGGTGATGCGGCCCGCCTCGGGGTGCCCGTGGAGCGTGCCGAGCGTGAAGCTCTGGGCGTCCTGGTGGATGACGCGCACGGCGAAGGTGCCCGCGCCCTGAATCTTCACCGTCAGCTCGTCGTCCAGCGCCAGCGGCTGGCCTTCGCGTTCCTTCTGTCCGCGCTCGAAGACGCAGAGTTCGGCCGGCACGAACTCGGCGAAGCGCACGGCCACCCAGCGCATGAGCTCCTGGGGGGAGACCCGGCAGTTCTGGATGACCGCCCAGTAGTCACGCTGGAGCAGGGGGCCTGCTCCCTCTTCAGGGAGCTGAAGCTCGCCTGACTGGTTGGCGTCTGTATGCATGGACTCGCTCGCCATCTCGCCCTTTGCCTCCATCGGTCACACCATGATGGGGACCTCTCCGCTGGGCTGCATGGCGCGGCCCGGCGGAAGAGCGCTGCATGCGGCGGGCCTGCCTGCCCGCCCTGGGAGGGAGCATGGAGACGGATATCAACCCGGCGAGCCGGGCGTCGGAGCATGAGTACATGGACGTGCCCCCGGTGGTGCGGGCGGAGCACGCCGAGGCGTCACTGACGCGTTTGATTGAACAGCAGACGGCGAAGGTGCCCTCGCACGTGTTCCTGGTGGCGAGCCTCGCTGCGATGGGTGTTTCCTTCGTCTTGGAGGTGACGGGCCGCTCGCGCCCCAGCCGCTTCATTGGCCAGTGGGTGTCGCCCCTGCTGGTGATGGGCGTCTACAACAAGCTGGTGAAGATTTTCGGGCCGCGGTGAGACTGGGCGCCCATGCGGCCATCGCGTCGTGGTGAAGAACAACGCGTCCCGTGCCTCGTATGAGGTGGAAGGGGCACGGAAGGTGAGAAGTCGAGGGCCTCGTGGCGTAACGTGTCGTTCCAAACAGGATAGGGTCCGCTTGCTATGCGCACCCTTCCTGGCTTGGGTCTTTCACTGCTTGTTGCGTTTTGGTTGGGTTGCTCCACCACCGCAAAGACTCCCATTCAGCGAGGAGCGCACGCTGCAACGGAGGCGTGTTCCGCTTCGCATGAGGACCGTTGCGTCAGCCTCCTTTGCGAGGGGGACGCATGTGGCTTCTACCGCTGCGAGGACCTGCTCGGTGAAGTGGAGTTGGCGCGCTTTCCTCCCGCGCGTCCGCCTGTGGCCGCGGCAGCGCCGGGCAGCGGACCTCGGAGAAATTGGGGAGGTGGGCAGCAGCTTCCACGCGGGGCTGTCATGGTCTTCCCCAACTGGAATGGCGGTTCCTCGCGGGTCATTCCTCCGTCGCACCGTTTAACGCCCGGTCGCTGGGAAAAGCACCACATCTTCCCGCAGGCAGAAGACCTGGCTCGATGGTTCGAAGGGCAGGGCGTGAAAATCCACAGCTACACCATGCCCATTCCTCGTGACGTGCACCGGCGGATTCATGGGCCCCTTGGCAATGGTGGCGCGTGGAACAAAGCATGGCGTGAGTTCCGGGACCGGAACCGGAACGCGAGCGCAGAGGAGATTTTCAAGCACGCGGGGGAGTTGATCCATCGCTTCGAACTCATCGGTGGTCCGATTCAGCCCTATTATTCCCGCCCTGGCGCGTAGGGACCCATGACCCGATTCTTCTGGCTGCGTGACGACGAAGCGGCAACGGCCGCCTTCAGTGGAAGCTTCAACGCCGCGCACAAGTGGAGTCTGCCCGGCGTGAAGTGCTCCGCCTGTGGCACGACCTGGAGTTCCTGGGGGAACCACTATCCCCTCGTGGACCTGTCGCATCTGCCGGAGCGTGTCGCGTTCGAGAAGGTCCGGCCGGAGCAGTTCACGGAGTTCTCCCGTCTTCGGGAACTGGTGCGCCCCTTGGCTCCTCCGGATGCGGAACTGCCGCCTGGCGCGGCCTTCGGGCCTTTGGTTGGAACTGCGTCCGGCGAATTCGGTCCATTCACATGGCAGGGGACTTCGCTATTGCTCGTACGCCGCGATGCGATGGATCGCCTGCAAGCCGAAGGTGTACGCGGTCTGCTGGGCGGACAAACGGAACTGCGATTCCGCAAGAAGGAGTCACCGGAGTTGCTGGACCTCCAACTGGAGCCACGCGGTCTGCTGCATCCGGATTGCATCCCATCCGACGCATCGCCGCCGTGCCCAACCTGTGGGCGGCACGCCTTTGCTCGACCCAATGACCCCATCCTCGCCGCGGCTTCGCTCCCGGCGGATGTGGACGTGTTCCGGCTCGCGAACTTCGCGACGATGATCATCGGGACCGACCGGTTCGTGGATGCGGTGAGGCGCCTCGGGCTGGAGGGAATCGCCTGCCGGGAACTCCCTACCCGCTGACCTCGACGACACCCAGCGGCAATCCCTGTCCATTCACCAGGGCCTCGAAGCGGTGCGGCCCGGCGTAGTGCTTGCGTGTGGTGAGCTGCGCGAAGGAGACGCGCTTGCTCACCGTCTCCGCTTGTCCCGGGCCAAGCAGCAGCTCGCGCACCTTGAACACCTTGGGCCGCGCCTCGCCGTTCGCCTTCTGGAAATGCACCGCGAGGTCCACCACCAGCGTCTGCTGCTGCTTCGAGCGGTTGGTCACCTCGAAGTGGACCTCCACCGTGTCGCCCAGGGCCGCGCGGCGGGGCAGCTTCGTCACGCGGGCCTCGATGCCCGACGGCGGCCGCGCGCCCACCACCGCCAGCGCCGCGGGCTCTCCGCGCTTGATGGACGAGCGCAGCGCATGGCGCACCAGCCACTCCCGCTCCGGCGTGGCGTTCTTCATCCACGCCGTCGCCACCTGCACCAGCAGGGCGGGGTGGTCCTTGCCGATGTCGTTCAGGTTGTTGGCCACCGAGCGGCGCACGTACAGCGCCGGGTCGTCCTTCAGCCGCTCCAGCAGCGCGAGCACCGGTGTGGGGTCCTTCTGGAACTCGCGCAGCCGCGAGGCCCACGGCAGGCGCGTGCGCGTGCCCTCTGACACGAGCCGCCGGACATGCTCGCTCGGGTCCTCTGTCCACTCGCGCAGGCGGGCCAGCGTCTTCGCGGTGTGCCGCTCCAGGTAGGGCCGGATGGAGTACTCCGCGGTGAATCGCTGGGTGAGCGCGTGCTGGGCGCGCATGGACGGCTCGAAGTGCTCCAGGCCGTGCTCGGCCACGAAAATCGTGTGCGGCAGATAGAAGAAGGTCGCCATGGCCCCTCCCTCCGTGGCCTCCGTCCGGGGGCCGAGCGAGCGCAGCAGCACCTCCACCGCCTCCGGGTAGTCTTGGGGCAGCGCACGGTGCAGCGCGCCAGCGATATGACGCGCCCGGTCCATCAACTCATGGCCATCCAGGCCTTTCGCGGCCTCTCGGATGAACGCAGCGCGAGGGAAGGTAGACGCCGCGGCGTGGAGTGACGCGCCGAGGCGTTCGACGAGCCGCGCGTCGAAGAATGTCTTGAGATGGTCCGCCATGGTGCGCGCATCCTGGCATGGGCTCACCGGTGCACCAGCACCATGTGCGTGCCAGGGGGCCGCGGTGGGCAGGCGGCCGGACAACGGTGGACTGGGCAGCTCGGGGTGGCTCTGCTAGGCCCTGGGCCCGTGGCGACGCGAACGGGCCAGCACTGGAGTCAGGACACGCGCAGCAGGCCCGTGGTGACGGAGCCCCGCTCCTTGCGTGAACAGCTCTCCGAGGTGCCGGATTCGCTCGCGCTGCTCGAAGGGCTGTTCACCCATTCGCCCGTGCCCTATGCCGTCTTCACCTCGGACGGCCACTGCCTGCTCACCAACCCCGCCTTCCTGGCGATGTTCGGCGCGGCGCCGCCGCCCGACTACAGCCTCTTCAAGGACGAACTGCTCGCGCAGCTGGGCTACGCGAAGCTCCTCCTACGGGCCGTGTCGGGCGAGCGCGTCCAGACGCCGGTGTTCTGGTACGACGTGAAGGAGCTGGAGCACGTCCGGGCGCCCGCCGAGGCGCGGCGCATCGCCATCTCCTGTACCGGCTTCCCCCTGGTCTCCGCCAGCGGCGGCGTCACGCACATCGCCGTGGCCTACAAGGACATGACGGCGGAGCTGGCGGCGCGCGAGGCGGCGCAAGCGGAGCGGCGCAACCTGCTCCAGGTCTTCACCCAGGCGCCGGTGGCCATCAGCGTGTTGCGCGGCTACGAGCTGCGCTACGAGTTCGCCAACCCGCTGCTCCAGAAGCTCATGGGCGGACGCGAGCTGAACGGGCGCACCCAGGAAGAGGTCATTCCGGATTTGTCTCCGGAGCTGCTGAGCCTCCACCGGGGCGTGCTGGAGACGGGCGAGCGCGCCATCGCGCGGGAGTACCCCGTCACCATCGACTACGAGGGCGCCGGCCGCGTCGAGACCAGGTTCTGGAACATCATCTTCGAGCCCCTGCGCGACGAGCGCGGCCTCGTGGACGGCCTGGTGACGTTGGCCTTCGACGTCACCGAGCAGGTGCTCGCGCGCCAGGCCGTGGAGAGCCAGCAGAAGTGGCTGGAGGCCGTGCTCGACCTGATGCCCATGCCGGTGGTGATGGCGGACCCGGCCAGTGGCGACCTCAACTTCTCCAACGCCGCGGCGGACCGGCTCTACGGCCTGCACATCCCCAAGGACGTGCCCGCCACCGCGTATGGCGAGCACTTCCACGTCACGGACCTGGAGGGCCGCCGGCTGAGCGTGGATGACATCCCCTCCAACCGCGCGGCCCGGGGCGAGCGGCTGGACGGGCTGGAGGTCCACTGGCACACGCCCGCGGGCCAGTACGCCCTCAGCATCTCGTCGGAGACGCTGCCCGCGATGCACGGCCATCCGTCCGTGGTGGTGATTCCCTTCCTGGACATCACCCGCCTGAAGACGGTGGAGCAGCACCTCCAGGAGGTCGTGCGTGCCCGTGACGAGTTCCTGTCGGTGGCCAGCCACGAGCTGAAGACACCGCTGACGTCACTGGGGCTGCGGCTCCAGTCCTTCGTGCGCGCCATCCACGCGGACCCGGAGTCCGCGTTGGCCCAGCGTCACGGGCGCGAGGTGGAGGCCATGCGCCGGCAGGTGACGCGTCTGGCCGAGCTCGTGGACGGGCTGCTCGACGTGTCGCGCATCAGCACCGGCCGGTTGAAGCTCCAGTTCGAGCCAGTGGACCTGCCCTCGCTCGTGCGCGAGATGGCCGCGCGTTTCGAGTTGGAGGCCGCGCGCGCCGGCTGCGAGCTGCACGTCACGCGGGCGGAAGGGCTCGAGGGGGCGTGGGACCGGCTGCGGCTGGAGCAGGTGGTCTCCAACCTGCTGTCCAACGCGCTCAAGTACGGCGCGGGCGCACCCGTGCACATCGACGTGTCGCCGGGGGGCATGGGCGCCCGGCTGTGGGTGAAGGACCGGGGCATTGGCATCGACCCGGAAGCCCACGCGCGCATCTTCCAGAAGTTCGAGCGCGCCGTGTCCGAGCGGAACTACGGCGGCATGGGCCTGGGGTTGTACGTGACGCGCACGCTGGTGGAGGCCCTGGGGGGCACCATCCAGGTGGACAGCCAGCCCGGCGAGGGCGCCACCTTCGTGGTGGAGCTGCCGCTCCAGCCCGCGAGATAGGTCCCCCGCCGGAGGGCGGAGAGGTTATACGGAGGGGGCCGTGCGCCTCCTCGCGCTTCACGTCCACGACTTCCGGAACCTCCCCCAGGTCCAGCTCTCGCCCAGTGCCCACGCCACCATCGCCGTGGGGCAGAACGGGCAGGGCAAGACGAACCTGCTGGAGGCCCTCTACTTCCTGGCCACGCTCAAGCCGCTGCGCGCGGGGCGCCTGTCGGAGCTGGTGCGCTGGGGCTCGCAGGGCGCGCGGGTGACGGGGCGCTTCCTGCTCAAGGGCGCCGAGCGTGAAATCGCCGTGGAGGTGGGCGGCGGCACGCGGCAGGCCTTCGTGGATGGGAAGAAGGCCTCCAGCCTGGAGGACTACTTCGGCGGCGTGTCCGTGGTGGCCTTCACGCCGGATGACCTGGAGGTGGTGAAGGGCGGTCCGGACTCACGGCGCGGCTTCCTGGACCGGGCGGTGTTCAACCGCTTCCCCGCCTTCCTGCGCGAGAGCCGCGAGTACGCCCGGGCCTTGAAGAACCGCAACCGCCTGCTGCGCGAAGGGCACACGGTGGACGCGGTGTATCTGGAGGCCTACGACGAGACGCTGGCGAAGGCTGGCGCGCGCATCTATTCGCGGCGGCGCTCGCTGATGGCGGAGCTGGCGCCCAGGGCGCAGGCGACCTTCGCCTCCATTGGCCGCACGGTAGACCCGGCCGTGTACAACTACCGCCCCGCGCATCTGGAGGGCGACTTCGCCGCCGCGGACGAAGCGGCGCTGGCGGCCATGTTGCGGGAGAGCCTCTCCGCGCGCCTGCGGCGGGACATGGAGCGGGGCTTCACCTCGGTGGGGCCGCATTCGGACGACGTCTCGGTGACGCTGGGAGGCCGCAGCGCGCGGGCCTATGCGAGCCAGGGACAGCAGCGGGCGCTGGTGCTCGGCTGGAAGATTGCCGAAATCGAGAACCTGGAGGCCGCGATGGGCTTCCTGCCGCTGCTGCTGCTGGACGACGTGTCGAGCGAGCTGGACCCCGAGCGCAACGCCTACCTCATGGGCTACCTGGCCCAGAGCGGCGCGCAGGTGGTGCTCACCACCACGGACGGCTCGCTGGTGCGGGGCGCGGCGGCGGACGACACGCTCTGGCTCGACGTGCACGGCGGGCAGGTGGCGGTGCGCGCGGACGCCGAGCCGCCTCCCACCAGCTGAAGTCACGGCGTCACGCGCCGACGGTGCCAGGGCCAGTGGACGTGGAAGCGCCGCTCCGCGTGGTGCGGCACGTCGCCCGGCGCCACGTTCTTGAAGAAGGGGAAGCGGTATTCCGCCCAGAGCACGCCGTACGCCACGGCGAAGAGGAAGGTGGCCAGTGGCAGCCACCACGACGTGCCCACGGCGAGCGCGATGACGGTGAGCAGCAGCAGCGCGACGCCGATGCCCAGTGACACATCGCGCAGCCGCTTGGACTCGCTGAAAGCCAACCCCATGGACACCACCGACAGGAGCAGCACGCAGACGGCCAGCCAGTAGCTGTGCCGTGTGTACAGGTTGGCGATTCCCAGCAGGAAGAGGCCGAGGCCGAATATCGCGAGTCCGCCGTCCATGGGGTCCTCCTTGTCCGTGTGTCGAGCGTGGGGCACTGCTGTCCGAGCCGGGCGGCTTGCGTGCGTCGGAACAAAGCTGGGGCCGCGCGGCGTGGCCGGGGACTGCCCGCGGATGGATGCTCGCGCAGACTGGTTGGTGCCGTGGCGGACGGCCGGCGCACCTCGGGTGGCGGGAATGTGACGTGCCAGGATGGATTCAGAGGTGTGACAGTGGACGTTTGGCCCCCACCGCACGACATGGAATTCCTTGCAGGTGCGCGACTTGTGACGCATGACTTGGTCGCAGGGCCGGAAGAGAGCCACGAAGAACGGTGCCATGCCGCGGATGACGCTGCTGTGCCTGCTGGTGGTCATGCCCCTGGCGGGCTGTCACAGGACGACGTTCGAGGATTCCGTCCTCACCAAGCCCGCCGTGCGCTACCGCATTGGCAAGCTCCCCGCGTACTGGGAGCAGGTGCGGCTGGAGGACAACGACCTCGCCTTCGCCGAGGAGGGCACCGGTCGCGCGCTCTCCGTCAACGCCACGTGCAAGGGACATGATGACCCGTCGCTCCAGGTGCTCACCCGGCACCTGCTAGCGGGCTTCACGGACCGGCGGGAAATCGCTGAACAGCGCATCCCCATGGATGGGCGCGAGGCCCTGCGCACCCGCCACCTGGCGAAGATGGACGGCGTGCCCGTGCAACTGGAGCTGGTGGTGCTGAAGAAGGACAACTGCGTGTTCGACTTCACCTATGTGTCGCCGCCGGAGCTCGCGGCCGGGCGCATGGCGGACTTCGACGCGCTGCTGGCCGGCTTCGAATCGGAGCGCAAGGGATGACGACCCGGCAGCCCGAGGTGGACGCGGCGGCGGCTTCCGGGCCCCCGAGCCTCATGGACCGCGCGAAGGAGCGCTTGGAGTCACTGGGCGCCCTGTCGCGGATGACGGGGCAGGTGTTCAGCCGCGCGGTGCGTCCGCCCTATGACTGGCGCGGGCTCGTGTACCACACGGAGTCGTTGGGCGTGCGCTCGCTGCCCATCGCACTGCTCACCGCGATGTTCGCGGGGCTCGTCATCTCGTTGCAGTTCGGCTACTTCCTGTCGCGCTTCGGCGTGCAGTACACCGTGGGCCGCGTGGTCATCCTCACGCTGTTCCGCGAGCTGGCGCCGGTGCTCACCGCGCTCACCGTGGGCGCGCGCATCGGCAGCGGCATCGCCGCGGAGCTGGGCGCCATGACGGTGACGGAGCAGGTGGACGCCATCCGCGCGCTGGGCGCTGACCCGCTGCGCAAGCTGGTGGTGCCCCGCGTGCTGGCGTGTCTGATTGTGCTGCCGGTGCTCACCGTGTTCGCGGACGTCGTGGGCCTGGTGGCGGGCGCGCTGGTGGTGAACTTCCAGTACGCGATTACGCTCAACCTCTTCTTCCAGGGCGCGCTGGACGCGGTGCTGATGCCGGACTTCGCCTCGGGCGTGTTCAAGGGCGCGGTGTTCGGACTCATCATCGGCCTGGTGGGCTGCTTCCGCGGGCTCACCGTGGAGGGCGGCACGGAGGGCGTGGGCCGCGCCACCACCCAGACGGTGGCGACCACGTCCGTCTCCGTGTGCCTGGCGGACTTCTTCATCACCCAGCTCACGCTGAGCCTGTGACGCGCCATGCGCTCCTCGTCCCAGACACCTTCTGAGTTCGCGTTCCAGCCGCCCCGGCCGGGTGAGCAGCTCATCTATTTCGAGCACCTGACGAAGGCGTTCGGCGCCAAGCGCGTCTATGACGACATGGACCTGGACGTGCGCGCCGGTGAGACGCTGGTGGTGATGGGCGGCTCGGGCACGGGCAAGAGCGTGCTGCTCAAATGTCTCATCGGACTGCTGTCGCCAGACACCGGACGCATCCTCTTCCAGGGGCACGACCTGACGCGCTTCACGGAGGAGCAGTTCATTCCGGTGCGCCGGCACGTGGCCATGGTGTTCCAGGGCGCGGCGCTCTTCGACTCGCTGAACGTCGGGGAGAACGTGGCGTACCCGTTGCGCGAGCACTTCCCGGACATGCCGGCGGACGAGGTCCGTGCCCGCGTGGCGGAGAAGCTGGCGCTGGTGGACCTGCCCAATACGGAGAGGCTGATGCCCTCCGACTTGTCGGGCGGCATGCGCAAGCGCGTGGGTCTGGCGCGGGCCATCGCCACGGAGCCGGAGGTCATCCTCTGGGATGAGCCCACCACGGGCCTGGACCCCGTCACCACGCAGTCCATCAACGTGTTGATCAACTCGATGAAGACCCGGCTCGGTTGCACTTCCATCGTCGTGACCCACGACATGGTGAGCGCGTTCACCGTGGGAGACCGCATCGCCATGCTGGCCAATCGGAGAATCGTGCAGGTGGGCAATCCGCGGGAGATGCTCCACTCCACCGTCCCGGAGGTGCGTGCCTTCCTCGACGCGCGCCGCGTGGAGTTGTTCCCCGGAGGCGCGCGATGAGCCTGTTCTCTCCCGCTGGGACCGAGCGCCGCCTGGCGCTGCGCACTGGCCTGTTCGTCGCCGTCGGTCTGGCGGTCGCCAGCGTGGTGGTGATGGTCATCGGCCAGCAGTCGCGCCTGTTCGAGCGCAAGACGACGTATCGCGCCTACTTCGCCAACGTGCAGGGCCTCAGTGATGAGTCGCCCGTCTGGCTCGGCGGTCTCAACGTGGGGCGGGTGACGGGCATCGTCTTCTCTCCCGACCCGAATGACCCGCGGCTGGAGGTCCAGTTCCAGGTGTCGTCGCGCTACACGGACCGCGTGCGCCAGGACTCGGTGGCGCAGTTGTCCAGCATGGGCGTGCTGGGCGACAAGGCGGTGGACATCTCCCTGGGCAGCCCCACGTCACCGCCGGTGGAGGCGGGTGGGGTGCTCAAGTCGTCCACGAGCGGTGACTTGTCCTCGCTGCTCAGCGGGGCGTCGCAGGTGATGGAGAACTCAGTGGCCATCAGCAAGTCGCTGCGGGCGGCGGTGGAGACGTACTCCAATCCGGAGATGGCCAACGACGTGACGCGCGGCGTGGCGGCGCTGCGGGCGCTGGTGGAAGAGGTGGAGAAGGGCGAGGGCGTGCTGCACGCGCTCATCTACGACAAGCAGGCCGGGCGCGAGGTGCGGGGGCTGCTGGCCAACGCGTCCAACGCGGCGGCGCGGGTGGATGGCGCGGTGGGCGAGCTGGAAGGGATTCTGCGCGAGGTGCGCACGGGAGACGGCACGGCCCACGCGCTCGTCTACGGCCAGGACGGCGCGAAGGCGCTGACGGAGCTGGGTGCGGCGGCCGGGCAGCTGGCGGGGCTCATCGAGGATGCGAAGAAGAGTCCCAACGGGGCGGTGCACCAGCTGGTGTACGGCGACGCGAGCGGCATGTTCGCGGACCTGGGCAGCGCGGCGGCGGACCTGAAGAAGATTACGGCGACCGTGGCGAAGGGAGACGGCACCGTGGGCGGGCTCATCAGCGACCCGACGGTGTACGAGGACCTGCGCGAGGTGATTGGCAACGTGAAGCGCAACCGCATCCTCCGCGCGCTGGTGCGCTTCTCCCTGAGCAACCGGCAGGATTTGGAGGAGGCGGGCAAGGTGAAGGGCGTGGAGCCACGCTCCGAAGCGCCCGCCGCGGCTCCGGCGGAGACGGCTCCCTCGGGGCCTGGGGAGCCTGCGGCCCAGCCCTAGCCTGGGTGGCATTGCCAGGCATTGTGGCTGCTCCTGGCTTTCGTGCTTCCGAGCCACTAAGACGGCGGCCCTCCAACGCGCCGCTGCCGGAGCGCGCGAGGATGCCCCGTCGCGATGAGCTCATCCGCCGTCTCCACTCCTGTGGCTTCCGCGCCCGCGCGCCCCACCTCTCGCATCTGGGCGGGACGGGTGCTGCTCTTCGTGGGCTTCTTCGCGGCGCTGGCGGCGTTCCCCGTCTACACGCCCTTCGACTCCAAGCTGACGCTCCCCACCACGCTGTCTCTGTTGCGTGAAGGGAACCTCGACCTGGACGAATACGCCCCCACCTTCGAGTCGTACCGTCACGGCCTCTACGAGCGCGACGGCCACCTCTACAACTACTTCCCCCTGGGCCCTTCCCTGGCCGCCGTGCCCATGGTGGCGCTGGTGGATGGCTTCGTGCGCCTCGCCACGCCCGTGGGCAAGCTGCACCCGGCCCTGGCGAAGCCCCTGGCGCATTGGCGCCACATCTACGACGCCACCGGCAGCGTGGACCTGGATGCGTGGAACGGCCCGCAGCGCCTCTTCGCCTCCGCGCTGACCGCGCTCGCTGGCGTCGTCATGTTCATGCTGGGCACCGCGCTGCACCTGTCCCGCCAGCGCTCGCTGCTGCTCGCCGCCGTCTTCGTCTTCTGCACTCCGCTTCTCTCCACCGCCAGCCGCGCCCTGTGGCAGCACGGCCCTTCGCTGCTGTGCCTCACCCTGGTGCTCCTCTGCCTCGTCCGCGCGCGCGAGGCTCCGCGTCACGTGGCCTGGGCGGGCATTCCCCTGGCGCTCGCCTACGTCATGCGGCCCACCAACAGCCTCTCCGTGCTGGTGCTGTCGCTCTACGTGCTGTGGACCTATCCGCGTCAGGCCTGGAAGTTCTTCGCGGGCGCGCTCGCAGTGGCCATCCCGTGGGTGACGGTGAACCTCATCCACTACGGCTCCGTGCTGGCGCCTTATTACGAACCGCAGCGCCTGGAGCTGTCCGCCTCTCGCGTGGCCGAGGCCCTGGCCGGCAACCTCGTGTCCCCCGCGCGCGGGCTGCTCGTGTTCACCCCTGTGCTCCTCATGAGTGCCTGGGGTCTGTGGATGGACCTGCGCGCCCGGACCTTCACCCGGCTGCATGCCGTGCTGGTCGCGGTGGTCGCGCTGCACTGGGCCGCCATCTCCACCTTCCCGCACTGGTGGGCAGGGCACTCGTATGGCCCGCGCTTCTTCACGGACGTGGTGCCCTACCTCGTCTTCTTCCTCGCCCCCGTGGTGCGCGCGCTCCAGTGGAAAGGCCCCGAGGCCCGGCGCGGCTTGACAGCCACCTTCGCGGTGCTGGCCGTGCTGAGCCTGGTCCTCCATGTCCATGGCGCCAGCTCGCGCGCGGTGTACCGGTGGAACAGCTTGCCGCTCGACGTGGATGAACACCCGGAGCGGCTCTGGGATTGGTCCGACCCGCAGTTTCTCGGCCGGCGCTGAGCTATCCGCCGCGTGCGTGCCGCGCCAGCGCGCGCGTCAGGTGCCCCGCCACGTCCGTGCCGCCGCGCGCGTCGAAGCCCAGGAACATCGCCGAGCCGTTCAGCTCCAGGATGCGCGGCGCGCCGTCCGTGTCATTCGTCCACAGCGTCCGGGGCACGGGAAGTCCCGCGGCCCTGAGCGCGGCGATTTGGCATGGTGCCCCCAAGATGCGGACGGGCCCGGCGCCGCACCAGTGGTGGCCATGGAGCGCCGCGTCACCCGGGCTGCATGCGCCACTTCGTCCACCGCTCCACGATGGACCCGCCAGTGCACCCGTATCGGCAGCGGCGCCTGTTCGTTTCCGGTGACTTCCACCGCGCGCCTGGGCTCCAATCCGTTTCATGAAAGCTCTTGCCCTGCGTGAGGACCGCTTCCTCGACGTGCTCCGGCGGCTCATCGCCCTGACTCCGAAGCTGCAGAACAACCCTGGCGCGGGACTGGTGCCCGAGGAACGGCTGGCCGCGCAGGTGGTGCTGGACACCCTGGCGCCGCACATCGAGAGCGGCTTCATCCAGGCGGAGTCCGTGGCGGGGCCGGGCCAGGCGTCGCGCCCCTGCCTGGTGCTCACCATTCCGGGCGAGGGGGACGGCGCCATCGGCTTCGTCGGCGCACACTTCGACGTGGTCCCTGCGGACCAGAAGACGGAGGGCTGGGAGCGCAGCCCCTTCGAGCTGTGGGAGGGCCCCGGCGGCGTGCTCTACGGGCGCGGCGTCACCGACTGCCTGGGGCACGTCGCCGTGCTCACCGACCTGCTGGCCCAGCTGGCCGAGCGCAAGGTGCGCCCCAGCCGCACGCTGAAGGTGGTGCTCATCTCCAACGAGGAGTCCTCGGAGCTGCTGGGCCTGGGCCTCAACTACGTGGCCGAGCAGGGGAAGCTCAAGTCGCTGGACGGCCAGCCGGTGTACTGGCTGGACAGCGCCAACTTCGGCCCCACGCTGGGCACGGCGGGCGTGTCGCTGTGGGAGCTGAAGGTGACGGGCGTGGGCGGCCACTCCGGCATGCCGCAGAACTGCGTCAACGCGCTGGAGCTGGGCATGGCCGCGTCGTTGGAGCTGGCGCGCTTCTTCCACGAGCGCTTCCCGCCCACGGAGGACGAGAAGCGCTGGGGCTTCCTGTCGTCCTCCAGTCTCAAGGCCACCGTGGTGGAGGCGCCCAACACCAAGGAGACGAAGGTGCCCGCCGACGTCGTCCTGCGCGGCGACATCCGCCTCACGCCCTTCTACGACCTGGCGGAGGTGCAGAAGGCTGTGACGGACTTCATGGCGGAGCTCGACGCCCGGCTGGAGCGCGACGATGCCCCCGCGCACTTCCCGCGCACGCGCACGGCGGGCGGCAAGCGCGGTGAGCTGGCGTTCCGCTTCCAGGGGGAGGGGACCGAGGGCATCGCCTGCCGGCTGGACTCGGAGGGCCTGCGCGCCCTGAAGGAGGCCATGCAGGTGGTGCGCGGTGTGTCGGCCACGCCCTTCTCGCTCACCGGCTCGCTGCCGCTCGTGAGGGACCTGCAACGACAGGGCTGCGACGTGCAGATTACGGGCTTCGGGGACATGCAGTACTACCACGCCCCCAATGAGCAGGCCCGGCTGGAGGACTTCCGGCAGGGCTTCGCGATTCTCCGCGAGCTGCTCGTCCGCCTCTGAGGCGGGGCGCGTCCGGTGGCGTGCTGTTCGGAAATGTCCCGACATTTCCGAACAGCGCGCACCGGACACTCGCCCGGAGCACATGTGCGTGGACAGCGCGGCCGGGGACCGCCACAGTCGGTCCGGGCCGCGGGCACCTCCGCTCGCGGCGGCTGCGCGAGAGGAGTGGTGACGCCGTGAGAGACTTGCTGATGATTCCAGGGCCGGTGGAGTTCGAGCCCGAGGTACTCCAGGCGCTGGGCGCTCCCACCCTCAGCCACACGGACCCCGCTTTCATCGCCGTTTTCGGCCGGGCCCTGAAGCGGCTTCGAGAGGTGAGTCTGGCGCCCTCCGCGCAGCCCTTCGTGGTGTCCGGCTCCGGCACGCTGGCCATGGAGCTGGCGGTGGCCAACCTGGTGGAGCCCGGGGACGCGGCCCTGGTGGTGAACACCGGCTATTTCAGCGACCGGATGGCGAAGATTCTCGAGCGCCACGGCGCCCAGGTGACGCACGTGCGCGCCCCGCCGGGAGACGTGCCCTCCCTGGACGAGGTGGAGACGCACCTATCGAAGGGTGGCTTCAAGGTGCTGTCCGTCACCCATGTGGACACGTCCACGGGCGTGCTCGCACCCGCGGAGGCGCTGGTGCGGGCCGCGCGCAAGCACGGCGTGCTGTCGGTGGTGGATGGTGTGTGCGCCACCGCGGCGGAGACCTTCCGCCAGGACGCGTGGGAGGCGGACGTGTACCTCACGGCCAGCCAGAAGGCGGTGGGGGTTCCTCCCGGCCTGGCGCTGCTCACCGTGGGCCCGCGGGCCATGGAGGCCTGGCGCAAGCGCAAGAAGCCGGTGGCCAGCGTCTACGCGGACTTCGCGGAGTGGCTGCCCATCATGGAGGCGTACGAAGCGGGCAAGCCGGCCTACTTCGCCACCCCGCCAGTGAACCTGGTGGCCGCGCTGGACGTGAGCCTCGGGCAGATTCTGGCCGAGGGCATGGACGCCCGCTTCGCCCGGCACCAGCGGATGGCGCGGGCCTTCCGCGCGGCGTGGAAGGCCATGGGCCTGCGCCTGTTGCCCACCTCCGACGCCGTGGCCGCCAACACGCTGAGCGCCGTGTACTACCCGGACGGCGTGGACGCGGCGCTGGTGGGCGGGGTGAAGGGGCAGGGCGTCGTCGTCGCCGGCGGCCTCCACCCAGACCTCAAGACGCGCTACTTCCGCGTGGGCCACATGAACCGCGTGGGGCCCGCGGACGTCCTATCCACGGTGGGAGCCCTGGAGCGCGCGCTCATCGCCGCCGGTCACCGCTCGGAGCCCGGTGCCGCCGTGGCCGCCGCCCAGGCGTCCCTCATCGCGGGCTGAGCCCGGCCTGGGACATCCGCCCCCGTTCGTTGGCTGGCGGATGTTCCTCTCGGCCCGCGGGGCGAACCGGGTTTGATTCGACAGTACCGGAAAAATATGTGACTGTTGGCTTCCCGGAAGTGGGGGGAATTCTGTGAGCCCGGAATCATCCGCGAAGTGAGGTGGCGGTGTGTTCCCCGGGCGCCCTGGAAGGACCCCTCGGGGAGATGACCATGTACGCGGGTTACGAATCGAGCGCGGGTGGTGGCGCGGCCTGGGAGCTGGAGTTGAGGCGTCTGGCGGCCACCGACGAGGACATGGCGCGTGGGATGTTCTTCCAGGGCACGCTGGACGTCGTGGGTTTCCTGGGAGGCGAAGGCGCGGTGGCCCGTTGCAAGGGGGTGGCCGGCATCTGGGAAATCAACCTCCTCCACATGTACCCCATCACCCGGTTCCTCCGGATGTCATCCACGGCGGCGCGGCTGTTGGCCCCGCAGTTGGACGGCTTCGAGGGCGTGCTGCGGCGCATGGGAACGCAGGCCACGGTGGACTTCGTGGCGTCCGACTTCGGACGGGAGTTGATGCGAACGGCCAACTGCAAGCCGCGGCTGTTGTTGCAGTCGCTGGGAGAGGCCTACCTCGCCGCGGTGACCTACGGCGAGCGCTACCCGCTGTGGACGGGGGAGACGAGCGCCCGCTTCATCATGCGGCGTGACTTCATGCCCGCCGCCTACCACGAGGGCGTGCTGCACGGCGTGCTGGAGGCGGTGGGCGCGCGTGAGGTCCGGGTCCAAGGTCGCCAGGTGGGGCTGCTCGACAGCGAGTACGAGCTGTCCTGGAAGTAGGCGTGGCGGCGAGCCCCCGGCGTGCTGGCCGGGGTGTGGAACTCCCTGGCACGGGCGTCGGGCTGGCGACGGTCCAGCGCATCTCTCCTCGTCGGCGGAGGAGGTCGACGTGGCGCGCTGCGATGGCGGCGCGACCAATGGCTACGTGCGCGAGCCGGTGAGCCACACGGAGTTCGTGGAGGCCGCGCGACAGTTGGGCCGGTGTGCCCCTTCCCGGCGCGTGGGCCACATGGGCCGTGTTCAGGTGGCTGACAGAGGGGTCGGAATTTCAGAGGACCAGGTGAAGCACCGCTTCGAACGCTTCGGACGGGCGGTAAGCTCGCGCTCCTACGAGGGGCCTGGGCCGGGCCGCGCGAAGGGGGTGGCGCGCGCTTCATCCTGGATTTGCCGTTGGAGAAGGAGAGGCGTGAGTGAGCCGGCCGTTGCTGGTGGTGGATGACGACGCGGACCTGCGCGAAGCCCTGGAGGAAGTGCTTCGTGACGCGGGCTACACGGTGCTGGGGGCCAGCAATGGCAAGCATGCCCTGGAGGTGCTGGGCGCGGCCACGGAGCTGCCGGGGCTCGTCCTTCTGGACATGATGATGCCCGTCATGGACGGAGGCGGGTTCGCGCGGGCCATGCGCCAGGTGTCCGCCTGGCGGGACATCCCGGTGCTCGTCTTCTCCGCGTCAGCGAATGCGCGCCAGGTGGCGGATGAGATTGGCGCTTGCGGCCACCTGCGCAAACCCGTGGACGTGGAGACACTGCTGGACGCTGTCAGCCGCCATCTGACGGGGTGAGGCAGGCAGGCGGGTCCCGTTTGACGCTCCGCGTTCCCTCCGGTTGACGCCTCGAAATCAGGTTGGTAAGTGCCAGCTTAACACTTCAGGTGGAGGGCCGGATGCACACCAACGCACTCGCGCTGCTGATCTTGCAGCTCATCGTCATCATCGGCTTGTCGCGGCTCATCGGCCGCGGCGCGCGGTGGTTGGGACAGCCGTTGGTCATCGCGGAGGTGGTGGCCGGTATCGTCCTGGGGCCTTCGCTGCTGGGCTGGCTGGCGCCGGACGTCATGAACGGGCTGTTCCCGGCCTCGTCCATGCCGGTGCTGACGATGCTCAGCCAGGTGGGCCTGGTGCTGTTCATGTTCCTCATCGGCCTGGAGCTGGACCCCCAACTGCTCAAGGGCCGGGGACATGCGTCGGTGGCCATCAGCCACTCCAGCATCGTCGTCCCCTTCGCGCTGGGCGCGGGCGCGGGCGCGCTGTGGCTCTACAAGAGCCTGTCGTCGCCAGAGGTGCCGTTCTCCTCGTTCGTGCTCTTCATGGGCGTGGCGATGAGCATCACCGCCTTCCCGGTGTTGGCGCGCATCCTCACCGAGCGAGGCCTGCTCCAGTCGAAGGTGGGCACGGTGGCCATTGCCTGCGCGGCGGTGGATGACGTCACCGCGTGGTGCCTGCTGGCCTTCGTCGTCTCCATCGTCCGCGCGTCCAGCCTGGCGCAGGCGGCGCTCACCACGGTGATGGCGCTGGGCTACATCGCCTTCATGCTGATGGTGGTGAGGCCCTTCCTCGCGCGCCTGGGGGCGCGGGTGGCCAGCCGGGAGGGACTCACCCAGAACGTGGTGGCGGGCACGCTGGTGCTGCTGCTGGCGTCCGCGGGCGTGACGGAGCTCATCGGCATCCACGCGCTCTTCGGTGCCTTCCTCTTCGGCGCGGTGATTCCGAAGGAAGGCCGGCTGGCGGAGACGCTGGCGGAGCGGCTGGAGGACGTGGCGGTGGTGTTGCTGCTGCCCGTCTTCTTCGCCTTCAGCGGCCTGCGCACGCAGATTGGCCTGCTGAACACCGCGGAGGACTGGCTGACGTGCGGCGTCATCATCGTGCTGGCCTGTCTGGGCAAGTTCGGCGGCAGCGCGGTGGCGGCGCGGATGACGGGCCTGCGGTGGCGCGAGGCGAGCGCCATCGGCATCCTGATGAACACGCGCGGGTTGATGGAGCTCATCGTCCTCAACATCGGCCTGGACCTGGGCGTCATCTCACCCCAGCTGTTCACGATGATGGTGCTGATGGCGCTGGTGACGACGTTCATCACCACGCCGCTGCTGAAGTGGATCTACCCGCTCGAGGAGATTGCCCGCGAGCGCGTGGTGGTGCCGCTGCCGGTGGAGCCGGGCCCTCCGCCCTACAGCGTGCTGATGTGCGTGTCGCACGGGCAGGCGGGGCCGGGCATGGCCACCCTGGCGCGCTCGTTGACGGGGCGTGATGAGGGCGCGCAGCTTCACGCGCTGCATCTGGTGTCCCCGGAGCGCGCGCCCCTGCGCCCGGCGCAGCAGCGGGACCCCGAGGAGGACGGCGCGCTGATGCCGCTCTTGTGGCGGGCCGTAAGTCTGGGGCTCTCCGTGCGGCCGTTGTCGTTCGTCTCCGCCGAGCCGGCCCAGGACATCTGCCGCACCGCGAAGGCCCGGCGCGCGGACCTGGTCCTGCTGGGGTGGCACAAGCCGCTCTTCAGCCAGACGATGCTGGGCGGCACGGTGCACGAGGTGATGCAGCAGGCCAGTGGCCCGGTGGCCGTGCTGGTGGACCGGGGCCTGTCGGACATCAAGCGCGTGCTGGTGCCCTTCGCCGGAAGCCGGCATGACCGCGCGGCCCTGGCCCTGGCCCGGCGGCTGAGGAAGCAGGCGGGCGCTGAGGTGACGGTGCTGCATGTGACGTCGGACCTCGGCGGCAACGGCGGAGCCCGGGCGCAGGTGGAGGCGCTGTTCCCGGCGACCGAGGGCGGCGTGACGTTGAAGGTGGTGCGCAGCGACGCGCCGGACGAGGCCGCCTTGGAGGAGGCGCGCCACGGCTATGACCTGGTGATTATCGGCATCGGCGCGCAGTGGGGGCTGGAGGACAAGGCCTTCGGCCTGCAGCGCGAGCGCATCATCCGGGACGCGCCGAGCTCGCTGCTGGTGGTGTCTGACGCGTCTCCCGCCACGGCGGCGGAGCCCACCTCCGAAGCCTCCAACGACGGGGCCACTGCGGCCCGGGTGTTGCCCGCGAGGAGCTGATGCACCTGGGAGCCACCCTCCGACTGTTGCGCACGGATGCGGGCCTGTCGCTGCGGGACCTGGCGCGCCGCATCGGTGTGTCCAGCGCGTACCTCAGCCGGGTGGAGAACGGCGTGGACGCGCCCCCCACGCCCGAGCGCCTGTCGGCGATTGCCCGCGAGCTGCGAGTCCCGTCCTCTCTGCTGATGGACGTGGCCAACCGGATGAGCCCGTCCGTGGCCGCCTACCTGGAAGAGGTGCCGGGCGCGGGGGCCCTCTTCCTGGACATCGCCCAGCGGCGCCTGTCCGGGTTGCAGCTGGCGCGCGTGCGGGACTTCCTGGACGCGGAGTTCCCCGTGGCCCAAGGGCGGCGCGACGCGCCCGTGCCACCGCTGGCGCCGCTGCTGGCGCCAGAGCGCATGGTGTTGCAGCTGTCCTGCGCGGGCTGGGACGACGTGCTGGACGTGGTGGCGGAGCGGCTGGCCTCCTCGCAGCCCGGCGCGGACGTCGCGCGGGTGGTGGGCGGCCTGAAGAGGCACCGGGAGGAGTCCTCGTGCGCGGTGGGCGGCGGGGTAGCGGTGCCACATTCCTTCCTGCCAGGCGCGGTGCCCACCGCGGCCCTGGTGACGCTGGCCACGCCGCTCGCGGGCGACACCCCCGACGGCAAGCCGCTCCGCGTCGTGGTGGCCGTCCTGGACGCCGAGCGGGGCAACCCCCAGTTGGTGCGGCTGGCACATCTGGCGCGGCTGGCGTCCCGTGGGCTGGCGGACCGGTTGTTGGGGCTCAGCCAGCCGGCCCAGGTGCTCTCCAGTCTGGAGGAGCTGGAGGCGCTGCGCTGACTCAGGGGCTCGTGCGGCCCCAGGTCTCCCACGCGCCCAGATCCCGGTAGCCCAGGCGCTGATACAAGGGCTTCGCCTCCGGCGTGGCCTGGAGCACCGCGGCCGTCATCCCCCGGGTCCGTGCCTGGTGGTGCAGCCCGCGTATCACCTGCGCGGCCAGCCCCCGGCCCCGGGCCTCGGGCACTGTGGCCACCATGTAGATGCCCGCGGTGTCGCCCACGTCCCGGGCCATGCCACACGCCAGGGCAACGCCCGCCTCCTTCGCGACCAGCGTGTGCACGGGCAGCCGAGGCGGCTGCAGCCAGACGTCGAGCTGGCCCCCCAACTGGCCCCACGTGCGCTTGTTGATGGCGACCATGTCGTCCTGCGTCTCGGAGACCTCCAGGGGGAGGTCCGGCGGGGCGTCCGGCACGTCCCCCAGCACCATGCCCATGGCATCCATCTGGACCGCGTCGGGGACGAAGCCGGCGTCCTCCAGCACCCGCCGGCCCTCGGTGTCTCCGGGCAGCAGCACCACGCGCCAGCCGGGCAGGTCCAGGCGCAGGTAGAAGTCCGTCAGGGCGGGCAGGGCGTCGCGCAGCGCTCCCGGGTCGTGGAAGAAGGCCTGCTGGGCCCGCGAGTGTTCTGGGTGCCCCGGCAGACAGAAGGCGTCCACGCCTGGCAGGCCCAGGTGCCGCAACGTGCCTCGCTCCCGCTGAAGGTGCTTGAAGGCGATGACGTTCGACAGCAGGCGCGCGGACAGCTCGGCATTCGTCATGGGACTCTGGAGCGTAGGGCACGCTCCGCCCGCCGGAGAACAGACGCAGCGCTCAAAACCGCGCACCGGCGCGCCGGGAGGATTAGGGTGCAGGGGCACCCATGAGCAGCCCGCGCTTCTACGCCTTCGACCCTCGCGCCACCCGCATCGCCCTCTTCGTGGGGGCCTGCGTGCTGGCCGTCCTCACCGCCTGGGCCCTGGCGGATGCCCGCGACGAAGGCGGCGTCCAGGCCATGGCCCGCGCCGGCGTCTCCGCGGGGCTGATGTTGACCTTCCTGGTGTCCTTCCACCGCCTGCGGCCCCGCACGGGCTGGGGCGTCACGGTGGACGCGCGTGGCGTGCGCGTGGCCCGGCCCTTCAGCCAGAAGGAGCTGGACCTGCACTGGGGGCAGATTGACCACGTGCGCCGGATTGGCCGGAAGGGGAGCGTGCTCGCCCTGTTCCTCAAGGAGGAAGGCCGAGTGCTCGTCACCCGGCATCTCTTCGCCCGCAAGGCTGTTTTCGACGAGTTGATTTCGGCGCTGGAGGACCGCCTCCCGCCGCCCCGTTTCGACGCCTGAACACCCCGTTTCCCGGGGCGGCCTCCCAGGCAGGCGGCCAGGCGGATTTCACGAATGTTTACGCAGCCTTGCGAGTCCTCGTTAACCTTGTTCGACGTGCCTTGAAGTGGTACGCACGAACCTGTTGCAAGGCTCCTTTTCCCAAGGACAGCTTCACATGGAAAAGACCCCCGCTACCGGCTCGGCGGTTGCTCCGCCGCCCGTGGAGTATGGGACGGACAGCATTACCAAGCTCGAGGGCCGCGAGGCGGTCCGGAAGCGCCCCGGCATGTACATCGGCGACACGATGGCCTACGGGCTCCACAAGCTCGTGTACGAGGTCGTCGACAACGCGGTGGACGAGTCGCTGGCCGGGCACTGCACCGACATCGAGGTCGTCATCCACGTGGATGGCTCCCTGAGCGTGCAGGACAACGGGCGCGGCATCCCCGTGGGCCCGCACCCCAAGTTCCCCGGCAAGGACACCCTGGAGGTCGTCCTCACGGAGCTGCACGCCGGCAGCAAGTTCGGCAACGGCGCGTACAAGGTCTCCGGCGGCCTCCACGGCGTGGGCGTCACCTGCGTCAACTTCCTCTCGGAGTGGTTCAAGGTCCGCGTCCAGCGCAACGGCACGGTCTACGAGCAGTCCTACGCGCAGGGCATCCCGGACACCCCGCCGCGCGAGGTGGGCACCACCGACAAGCGCGGCACGTACATCGCCTTCAAGCCGGACTCCACGGTGATGGAGTTGGTGGAGTTCAACTTCGAGACGCTCAGCCAGCGTCTGCGGGAGCTGGCCTTCCTCAACGCCGGCCTGCACGTCATCGTCCGCGACGAGCGCACGAACAAGGAGCACGACTTCAAGTTCGACGGCGGCATCTCCTCGTTCGTGGAGTACCTCAACAAGTCGAAGCAGACGCTCCACGACAAGCCCATCGCCTTCAGCACGGAGCGCGAGGGCGTCACGCTCGACATCGCGATGCAGTGGAATGACGGCTACGACGAGCGCATCTACACCTTCGCGAACAACATCAACACCCACGAGGGTGGCAGCCACCTGTCCGGCTTCAAGGCGGCGCTGACGCGCACGCTCAACAGCTACGCGGAGAAGGGCAGCCTCTGGAAGGACCTCAAGGAGACGCCCACCGGCGAGGACGCGCGTGAAGGCCTGTCCGCCGTCATCTCCGTCAAGCTGACCAACCCCCAGTTCGAGGGGCAGACGAAGACGAAGCTGGGCAACAGCGAGGTGAAGGGCCTGGTCGAGCAGATGGTGAACGACCAGCTCGGCTCCTTCCTGGAAGAGACGCCCGTGGTCGCCAAGAAGGTCGTGGCGAAGATTGGCGACGCCTGCCGGGCGCGTCTGGCCGCGCGCAAGGCGCGTGAGACGGTGCGCCGCAAGGGCGTGCTGGACGGCGGCGGGCTCCCCGGAAAGCTGGCGGACTGTCAGAGCCGCGACCCGAACGAGAGCGAGCTCTACATCGTGGAGGGCGACTCCGCAGGTGGCTCCGCGAAGCAGGGCCGGGACCGGCGCAACCAGGCCATCCTTCCGCTGCGCGGCAAGATTCTCAACGTGGAGAAGGCCCGCTTCGAGAAGATGCTCACCAGCGCCGAAATCGTGACGCTGATTACGGCCTTGGGCACGGGCATCGGCGCGGAGGACTACGACCCGGAGAAGGCGCGCTACCACCGCATCATCCTGATGACGGACGCAGACGTGGACGGCAGCCACATCCGCACGCTGCTGCTCACCTTCTTCTTCCGGCAGATGCCGGAGCTCTTGCAGAAGGGCTACCTCTACATCGCGCAGCCGCCGCTCTACAAAGTCACGCGCAACAAGAAGGACCAGTACGTCAAGGACGAGCACGCGCTGAACGAGTACCTGCTCAAGATTGCCTCCGAGCACGCGCGGGTGCTGACGCCCGAGGGCGAGCTGGGCGGCGCGGAGCTGAAGGCGCTGCTGGAGAAGGTGATTACGTACGAGGAGCGCTTGGAGAAGCAGGCCAAGCGCCGGGACGCGCGCGTGGTGGATGCGATGGTGCAGGGCGCGCGGCTGTCGGCGGAGACGCTGACGGACGAGGCCGCCCTGGAGACGGCGGTGAAGGCCGCCTACGACACCTTCGAGCGCCGCATGCCGGACGTGCTGGGCCGCGTGCGCCACGAGATGGTGCAGGACCCCGAGCACCACACCAAGAAGCTGGTGTTCCACACCGACGTGAATGGCGCCATGCGGGAGACGGTGCTCGACCACGCCTTTCTGTCGTCGCCGGAGTACGTGGAGCTGTCGTCGCTGCGCGACGCCTTCGTGGCGCTGGGCAAGCCGCCGTACAAGGTCCGCGTGGACGTGGGGGAAATCACCGTCTTCTCCGTGCAGGAGGTGCTCGCCGCCGTCCGCAAGGACGCGCAGCGCGGCCTGGGGCTGCAGCGCTACAAGGGTCTGGGTGAGATGAACCCGGAGCAGCTCTGGGACACGACGATGAACCCGGCCACGCGCACGCTGCTCCAGGTGCGGGTGGAGGACGCGGTGGAGAGCGACGAAATCTTCTCGCTGCTGATGGGCGAGGCGGTGGAGCCGCGGCGCGAGTTCATCGAGCGCAACGCCCTGGACGTGCAGAACCTGGACATCTGAGTCCGTCCCGAGGAAAGACGCGTGGGCCCGGTGCCCCCTCGGCCCCGCGCCCACGTGCCTTTCCCGTCCTTGTCGAGCCGGGCCTCCGCGCTGCCGGGCCCTCGCTAGCCCTTACGTCAGGAAGCCGGCCCCCTTCGCTGAAGCCGCGGGGCGCCGGTCCACCGTAAGATAGTCACCGTTCCTCCGGCCCAGCCCGGCGTCCTCCGCGGCGCCACGAGTGCTCGCCTCATCTGCTGGCGCCCCAGTGGGTGCGCGGTGGGCTGCCTGTGTGGCTGCTACCGCTCCGAGCGGCGTGAGCCCTTCAGGGCCTCCGCGCGCTCCTTGCCGGACATGGCCGTCACGTCGACGATGTCCACCTCGAAGGCGCCCCGGTTGTCGTCCACCTGCATGTCGGGGAAGGTGCAGTGCAGGTTCTCCGTGCCCGTCAGCTGGTAGCGCTTGCCGGTCTGGAGGATGCGGTGGGTGGCGCGCACGGATTCGGGCGCCGGGCCGCGCTCCATGCACAGCACCTGGCGGACGCGGCCGTTGGGGCCGGAGCGCAGCTCCGCGAAGTCGTCTCGCACGGTGAGCAGGTAGGTGGAGTCCGGGTTGAGGCCGCGCAGCACCATCTGGTGCTCGGGCTTCAGCGGCACCGCGTTCTCCTTCGCGTCGAAGGTGAACGAGCGAGGCGGCACGTAGGCGGACTGGCGGACGTTGACGCGGATGGCGCCGCTGTTGTCGTCCAGTCCGCCGTCATCCAGCGCGAAGACGTGGAGCTTCCGAGCGCCCTTGATGGTGCGCGTTGACGTGCTGAGCAGGCCGAAGCTGCTGTCCACCGGCCCGTCGCCCTCGATGAGGTAGGCCAGCGTGCCGGAGGCGGTGCCCCGGCCCTCGGCCAGTGACGCGCTGCCCTGCGTCCACACTGAGTACGTCGTACCGGGGTTCAGCTCGATGCTGGCGGTGTTGTATTCGGGCAGGGGGACGGCGTTGTACTGAGGGCGCAGCACCAGCACGCGGGTGGGGTAGTCCACCTCGTGCATCGTCCGCTGCGGCGTGTCCTCCTCCACGGGCCCGTCCTGTGCGACCGCCACCTCCGTGCTGGCGCCCGCGTCCTCCTGCGCGCCGGGGCCCCCGTCCTCCGGCGCGGCGCCTTCCGCCACCACCGCGGCGCCCGCGTCCTCTGGCGCCGCCACGGCCACTTCGACTGGCGGGGGAGGGGGCGGCGGGGGCGCGGCGATGGGCTTCAGCTCCGCCGTCAGCGGCTCCACCAGGTTGGACGTGGGCGTGAAGCGCTTCGTCCAGGGCAGGTGGCCGGGCAGCGAGAGGGCCAGCGTGTTGGCCTCGCCAATCTTGACCTCCACCATCATTGGCGTGACGCCCTTGAGCACCTGGTCGTTGAGCCGCACGGTGGCGCCCGCGGGCTTGGAGGCGAGCCACAGCGTGGTGGTGGACACGTAGTCGAACGTGGACTCGCGCGCGATGACGAGCTTGTAGAACACGCCGACGAGGAACAGCGCGGCGGCGGCGTAGATGACGGACATCGTCACGACGCGCGCCTTCTCCTTCCCCTTCGCTACGCGCGCGGCTTCTTCGCGCGCCAGCGTGTCCCGGGCGTCGTCCACGGAGGTGCGGTAGCCCTTGCCAGTCCAGGTGCCCACCGGATGCGCCTCGGTGGTGGGCTCCTTGCTCTTGGCGGCGGGCACTTCGATGGGCGTGTCGCGCGGCGCGGCCTGGGTGGGGGAGGGCTCATCACCCGCGTCGGTGCCGGGCTCTTCGTCCAGCTCCGGGACGGGGGGCCCGGGACGCTCGGAGGTATAGGCCCTGCGGACGCCACCCTCGGAGCGGGGGAGCTGGGACTGGGTCACCCGCCGCACGCCGCTGCTCGTGGGACGGCGCGCTCCCGGGGGGCTCGCAGAGGGGCGACGGCCTCCTTCGCTGCCGGGCCGTCCGCTGTCGCTGCCCGGGCGGCCTCCGTCACTGCCCGGGCGGCTGCGCACGCCGGGGCTGGAGCCCCGCGGGGCGTTGCTGGACGGGGGCCGCGCGCGTCCCTGGGACGACGCTTCGGTGACGCCCGTCTGCCAGGCGGTGAGCTGCTCCTGGAAGGCGGGGGACACCTCCACCCGGCGCCCCTCGGCGGCCAGCTCCTCCGGGAAGAGGTGCGCCATGAGCTGCGACAGCAGGGTGGGGGTGAAGCGCGGGTTGTCGCGGTAGAGCAGCTCCACCAGTGACTCGCTCAAGTCCTTCGCCGTCTGGTAGCGCGCCTCACGGTCCAGCGCCATGGCGTGGGAGATGGCCGTCTCCACGTCCTCGCTGACGGTGGGGTTGAGTGCGGACGGTGGCAGGCGGTCGCCCACGAGGATGCGGGGCAGGACGGTGACGAACTCCCCTTCATAGGGCCGCTTGCCGCACACCATCTCGTAGAGGACGACGCCCGCGGCGTACACGTCGGTGCGCGCGTCCAGGTCCTGCCGGCCCTGTGCCTGCTCCGGGGAGAAGTACGGGTACTTGCCCTTGAGGGTGCCGGGAGACGTCTTCGCCTCCACCGCGCTCGTCACCTTGGCGATGCCGAAGTCGATGACCTTGACCTCGCCCTCATAGGAGATGAGGACGTTGTCCGGGGACACGTCGCGGTGCACCAGGCCCAGCGCCTGCCCGTCCTCACCCACGTGTCGGTGCGCGTAGTCCAGGCCGTCACACAGCTTGCTGGCCACATGGAGCGCCAGCGGCTCCGGGAAGGACGCCATGCCCATCCGCTGGGCGCGGCGCAGCACCTTCGACAAGGGCTGGCCCTGCACCAGCTCCATGGCGATGAAGTACTGCCCGTCCACCTCACCGAAGTCGAAAATCTGCGCGATGTTGCTGTGGCTCATGCTGGCCACCACGCGCGCCTCGCCGATGAACATCTCGACGAAGTCCGCATCGTCGACGAAGTGCGGGAGGATCTGCTTGATGACGCAGGGCTTGGTGACGCCCGCCGCCCCCGTCATCCGCGCGCGGTAGGTGACGGCCATCCCCCCCGCGGCGATCTTCGAGAGGAGGACGTATTTACCGAATTGCTGAGGGCTGTTTTCCGCCACGGGGTAGGAGCATACCTTCCTTCCTGGGAAAGTCCCGGTTCCGGATTGCGCTCTGTGCGAAGTTTTTCAGGGTTACCAAGGTATGAGGCTTCACATTTCTTCACGCGGGGCGCCTGCCGTGGGCCGCCCCGGCGCGGTTATCTAGCGGACCTGCCTGCGCTTGCCGGTGGGCGGGGGCGGCCTGCCCCTCGCTGAGAAAGAGGCGTCGCCGATGGTGTCCGAGCTCCCCCTTCGCTCGCGGTGGGGCGCCGTGTGTCTGAGTGGAGTGCTGCTGTTCTCGACGCCGGGCCTGGCCCGCGGTGGGGACGGGAGCCCGGAGGTCCCGGTGGATGCGCCGCTCCAGGCGCACGTGGGGCTTTCCCAGCAGTCGTTGGCGCAGGTGCCCCTGGAGCGCCCCGATTTCAAGCCGCTGGCGGTGGTGGTGGCGGTGGTGCCGGGGTTGCTCTTCCATGGGCTGGGGCCGCTGGTGGCGGGGGACAGTCACACGGCGAAGCGGCTCTTCGCGTTGGAGGGCGCGGGCCTGGGGCTCATCGCGCTGGGCGGGGTGCCCATTGCCCTCACGGGCGCCTCGCGGCGCACCATTGCTCCGCTGTACGCGGTGACGCTGGCGGGCTTCAGCGTGCTGGGCATCTCCGCGCTGGCCAACCTGTATGCGGTGACGGCGCCGGCGTTCGACGCGGGCGTCGCGCCGCCCCTGCTTCCTCCGCTGGAGTTGGAGGTGGGCTACCAGTATGTGAATGACGCTGCGTTCGACTACCGCCACTTCCTCACGGTGGGGGCGCAGGCCCGCTTCGACTCGCTGCGCCTGCTGGGTGCGGTGCGGGTGGACCCTTCCGAGGGCAACACCCAGGTGCGCCTGGGCGGGGCGTGGCGGCTGTTGGGCGCGCCGGAGCGCGCGCTGTCGGGCACGGATGGCAGCGCGCTGGACGTGGAGGCTTTTGGCCAGTTCCACCGCTACCCCACCGAGGGCTTCGCGCTCATCAGCGGAGAGGTGGCGCTGCGGGGCCGGCTGGCCATGTCGCGCTTCAGCCCGGCCATGGCGGGCTCCTTCGCGGAGGTCAGCGTGGGCACGTCGGCGGAGGCCTATACGTACCCCGGCGCGGTGAGCGACGGGAATCTGCACGAGCAACTGCTCTTCACCTTTGGCTACGGCGTGTGGCTGGGCCGGGGTGGGCCGTTCCGGGGCGAGGCGATGCTCTATTACGACCACCGCAAGGACTCGTTCGCGGGCGGCATCCGCTCGCGCGGCGGCGGAATCGTAGGCGCCTTTGGCCTGAAGGGCCGGGCGCTGCTGACGGATGACTGGGGTGTCGCCGCCGAGGTGCAAGGGGGTGGCGCGCTCGTGGGCCGGCTGTCGTTGATTCGTGCCCTGGGAGGTGAGCGGTGATGCGCGTGGGAGTGATGGCGGCACTGGTGGTTGCGGGGTGCGGCATGCGGCCCGCGGAGAACCGCGCGATTGCGGATTCCAAAGTGGGCCAGGCGCAGCAGGGCGGGGTGACGCTGTCGGTGGCGGACGGGCTGGCGACGGTGCGCGCATTGGCGCCGGGCACGCTGGTGCTGTGGGGCAACGCGCCGGCCTTCACCGCCCGCATCGACATGGGCGCCCAGGCGCCGTCCGACTGGCTGGTGACGGTGCGCAACGCGATGCCGGACGCGGTGCTGGTGGCCGAGGAGGAAGGGGGCGCGCCGCTGGCGCAGGAAGCGCTTCCGCAGGCGCTGCCCACCGTGAAGGTGTGGCGCGTGGCGCTGCGCGCGGGGACGACGGCGCGGCTGTCCGTGGCGCCGCCGGATTCTGAATCGCGCGAGCCCTTCCGCTTCCTCGCGCTGGCGGACGTGCAGGAGGCCCTGCCGCGCGTCGGCGATATCTACGCGCGCATGCGGCGGGACGACGCGGCGCGCTTCATCCTCTTCGCGGGCGACCTCACGGAGTCAGGCACGCGCGATGAGTTGACGGAGTTCCAGGAGCGGCTGGAGGCGGGCTCGCGCATTCCGCTGTACGCCACCCTGGGCAACCACGAGACGTTCACCCGTGACGCGGCCGAGTACCACGCGCTGGTGGGGCGCGGCAGCCAGAGCTTCGTCTTCAAGGGCGTGCGCTTCTCGGTGGTGGACTCGAGCAACGGCACGTTGGACCCCGGCGTGGAGGAGCAATTGGAGGGGTGGCTGGCGGACTCGCGGGACGGCACGCACGTGGTGGCCATGCACGTGCCACCGCAGGACCCGGTGGGCCTGCGCGGCGGCGGCTTCGCCAACCGGGGCGAGGCCGCGGGCCTGGTGGGGAAGATGGCGCGCGCGGGCGTGGACCTCACGCTCTACGGGCACATCCACTCCTACTATTCGTTCGCCAACGCGGGCATTCCCGCCTTCATCTCCGGCGGCGGCGGCGCCATTCCGGAGACATTCGACGGGGTGGGCCGGCACTACCTGTCCGTGGATGTGAGCGCGGACAACGGCTTGCAGCAGGCGGCGCTGGTGCGCGTGGATTGATCCGCAGGGGTGCTGTTTTAGCCTACCCTCTTGATCTGACACTGAACATCTGGGCAGATAGGGGCCACCTTCCCGCAAGGAGCCAGGAGGCCCGCGCATGTTCGACTCGAACGAGAACGACCCCATTTCCCCGGCGCTGCGTGCGCTGCTCGAGCTGTTCACCACGGAGCTGGCGGAGGTCCGCTTCCCGGACATGAACGGCGAGGTGCTGGACGCCGCGGCCGAACAGGTGCGGGAGCAGGCGGAGGCCGTGGCGCGCGCGCAGGCGGCGCTGGAGGCCGCGCGGCAGGCGCTGCACGAAAGCCAGGAGGCGCTGCTCCAGAAGGGCCAGCGGGCGCTGGCGTACGCGCGAGTCTTCTCCGAGGAGAACGTGGAGCTGAGCGCGCGGCTGGATGGCATCCATCTGCCGCGTGCGGCGCGCAAGGGCACCCGGGCTGACGGCGGGGCGGCGGACCCCGCGAGCGCGGCGCAGGGCAACGATGAGAACGCGCCCCGCCGCCGGGGCCGTCCTCCCAAGGCCCGCGCCGCCGCGGGTGCGTCCCTGTTCGCGGATGGGTCCTCGCCGGAGGCGCTCGCCGCCGCGGCGCACCACACCGGCAACGGCATGTTGTCCGAGGCCTGAGCGGGCCGCGGATAAACGAAGCCGCCCGGTGTGTCGCGGCCACCGGACGGCCTCGCGAGGACTGGCGCATCAGTTGGGCAGGAACACCGCCCGGACGCAGCCGTCCTGCTTCTTCTTGAAGAGCTCGTACCCCTTCGGCGCGTCCTCCAGGGAGAACCGGTGGGTGGCGAGGAAGGACGGGTCCAGCTCGCCCTTCACCACGTGCTCCAGCAGGCGCGGCAGGTACTTCTGTCCGTGCTGCTGGGCGGAGCGGACCGTGAGGCCCTTGTTCATGATGGCGCCCATGGGGAACGCGTCCATGAAGCCGTAGACGCCCACCACGGACAGGATGCCGCCCTTGCGGCACGCGAGGATGGCCTGCCGCAGCGCCTGCCCCCGGTCCGTTTGGAGACGCATCGCCTGTTTCGCGCGGTCATACGCGGCGCCCACGCCCGTGCCGTGGGCCTCCATGCCCACCGCGTCGATGCAGGCGTCGGGGCCTCGGCCGCCGGTGAGTTCCTTCAGCACGTCGAGGACGCTGTCCACCTCTTCGTAGCTGATGGTCTCCGCGCCCACCTTCTCCCGCGCCAGCTTCAGTCTTTCGGGGAAGCGGTCGATTCCAATCACCCGCTCGGCGCCGAGGAGGAACGCGGCCTTCTGCGCCATCAGCCCCACGCCGCCGCAGCCCCACACGGCCACCGTCTGGCCGGGTTGGATGTCGCAGAAGTCCGCGCCCATGTAGCCGGTGGGCACGGCGTCGGAGAGGAACAGCGCCTGTTCATCCGTCACGCCTTCGGGCACTTGGAAGCAGTCGTTGTCCGCGTGAGGGACGCGGACGAACTGCGCATGCGCGCCCGCGTAGCCGCCGAAGGTGTGGGTGTATCCGTAGATGCCCGCGGTCTGGTAGCCGAACAGGGGTTCCTGCAATTCGCCCTTGGGATTGGTGTTGTCGCAGAGGGACCAGAGGTCGTGCTGGCAGTACCAGCAGCTGCCGCAGCCGATGAAGGACGGGACGACGACGCGGTCACCCACCTGGACCTTCTTCACCGCGGGGCCCTTCTCCACGACGGTGCCCATGAACTCGTGGCCGATGACGTCTCCCTTGCGCATCGTCGGGATGTAGCCGTCGATGAAGTGGAGGTCGGAGCCGCAGGTGGTGGACATTCTCACCTGGAGGATGACGTCGTGCGGGTTGACGATGCGAGGGTCCCCCACCGTCTCCACGCCCAGGTCGTTGATGCCGTTCCAGCAGAGTGCGCGCATGGGCAGGTTCCTCAGGAGGAGTAGCCGCCCTCGCGAGCGGCGGGGTTGGGCCGGGTGGTGGGAATCTCGCCCGTCTCGACGAGGCTCTTGAATCGCTTGAGGGCCTTGAGCGCGAGCGCGGCGGGCACGGCGCCGAGCAGCTGCACGGCCTTCTCGCCCACGACGCCGCCCGGCGGGTCGAAGACGAAGCGGAGCGTCACCGCCGTGCCCCAGTCCCGCGGCGCGGGGCGGAAGCGCACCCAGCCTTCGTTGGGCAGGGCCGTGTCCCCCACGGAGCGCCAGCTCAGCAGCTCACCGGGATGCTCCTCCACCACCTCCGCGTTCCATTCGAGGTCCGCGCCGAGCACGCCCGGCACCTTCCAGTGCTGCAGGCTCTCGCCGGAGGACGTGACGTCGGCGAAGTGTCCCATCACCTGGTTGAGCGTCTCCGCGTCGCACCAGCGGCGATACAGCGCCTCCGGCGTGCCTTGGATGGTGATGGAGCGCTGGAGCACCGTCAGTTCGACGGTGGCGTCCCGGCCACGTTGACGGCGGAGCTTCCGGACGACGACGCCGTGCTTGTGGACGTGGGGTTCCTGCTCGGTCCGGGTGCCGCGGAAGAGCAGGCCGCCGCCGGCCAGGGCCATGGCCACGCCGCCCAGCTTGCCTCGCCGGAGGCCCAGCGTGAGCAGGGCGCCGCCCGCGAGCGCGGAGACAAGCTGGGGAAGTCGCTCCTCCGAGGTGCGCTGGATGCCGCGGTCAGGCCGTCCCCACCTCTGGCTTCCGAGGCGTCCGCCACGTGGAGACACAGCGGGAAAGCGGGCTCCTGGCTGCTGAATCGTGTCACGCATGGCGGTGGCTCCTCCTGGGCAGGCAGGAGTCGAGCCCGCCACCGGAAACGTTGGGGGAGCCACCGGGGATGACAACCCCGTGGGCGCGTGCCGCGCGGGGTGAGGGGCCCAGGGCCGCCAGCAGGCTCCGGGCCCTGCAAAGGCCACGGCCCGGCCGGGTGCCGTCGCCGGAGCCCCCCTCCGCGCGCTGCACTCGACCGGGCCATGGGACCGGGCTCCCCACCCGCGTTCGGTGGAGGGGCCCGGCTCAGCTCTGCGGGGGAACGTCAGTCCTGCGGGAAGGCCGTCCAGCCGGCCAGCCAGTTGGTGGTGCCCACCGCGCCGACGAAGCGCGCGGAGGTGTCGAAGCCCGCCGGCGGCGTGGCGGCGGAGTCCGGGTTGAGCGCGGGCGAGCCGGCCACCGGCATGAAGTTCGGCGCCGTCAGGTTGGTCGCGTCGGTGAGCTGCGGATCCACCAGGCGGTTGTTCAGCGCGGAGGCGAGCACGCGCTCGGGCTCGTTGAAGTTGGACACGTCCGGGTTGGTGATGTTGCCGCCCGCATCCACGGTCGGGTTCGGCGCCGCGGGGATGGAGACGTTGTCGCCGCGGTTGTTCCAGAAGAACGTGTTGCGCAGGTACAGCTCCGGCGTGGCGGCGTTCCACAGGGCCGCGGAGGCCGTGCCGCTCACGTCCACCGCCAGGTCGGCGAAGTGGGCCACGATGACGTTGTTCAACTTCCCGCCCGCGCCGGTGTTGAACACCATGCCCGACTGCGCGGGGCTGGTGCCCGCCAGACGGCCGGAGCCGATGAAGGTCGCGTTCCAGATTTCCGGTGCGGACCGCGGCGTGGCCGCGTTGTCGTTCTTGTTGCCGGAGGCCTCGATGCCGAAGTTGCCCACCACCGCGTTCTGCTGCGCGATGAAGAACTGAATCTTCCCGTTGTAGCCCAGGTCGTAGTCCAGCGAGTCATCGTCCGCCTGGGTGACGACGGCGTGCTTCAGGTTGGCCGAGCCGCCGAAGAACTCCACGCCATCATCCGCGCCCATGTGGACCTGGATGTAGTCCAGGTCGGTGTCCGAGCCGCAGCCGGCCACGGTGAGGCCGTTGAGCTCGTTGTCCTCGGACAGCTCGAAGCCGGCGAACTCGATGCGCGCGTAGTTCAGCTTGCCGCAGTCGTGCGCGTCGTTCGGGTTGGCGCCGCCACCGTACTGGGTCAGCGGGTTGTTGCCGGAGGCGAAGAAGCCCTCCACCGTGTTCTCGCCGCCCGCCACGTTGATGCGGCCCTTGCCGAGCAGCACCACGCCGCCCCAGTTACCGGGCTCGCGGCTGCCCGCGGGCCGCGAGCTGGTGAAGACGATGGGGGCCTGCGCCGTGCCCACCGCGTGAATCTTCGCGTTGCGGGTGATGATGAGCGCGCTGCCCTGGTCGCCCAGGATGCGGGTACCCGGCTCGATGGTGAGCGTGCCGCTCTCCACGAAGATGTAGTTCTTCAGCGTGTACGTGACGCCCGCCTTCCAGGTGGTGTCCTGGGTGATGTTGGCGGACACGTTCTCGGTGGTGTCCGTCGGCGGCGGGTTGGGGTTGTTGGGCGTGTTGTCGTCGCCGCAGGCAGGCGTCAGGGAGAGGGCGGAGAGCGTCAGGAGGGAGGCAAAGAGGCGCTTCATGGGTGAGCTTCCTTCTGCGGGTTAGAGGGACCAGCCCAGCGACGCGCTGAAGGCGACGCCGGGTTTGTACGTCTGCACGTCCACCGACTCCTGGCGGAGGGTGACGCTCGAGTTGAGGAGGTTGGCCGCGGTGAGCTTGAGCTGCGCCGAGCCGAGCTGCTGGGTCAGCGAGATGTCCACGCGGTGGAAGGGCACTTCGTAGATGTCCGGCAGGCCCTGGACGCCCACTTCGCTGATGCGGCGGCCGTACACGTTGTAGAGGACGGTCAGCTCGGTGCCGCTTTCGGGGCGCGAGTAGCCGACGTTGAGGTTGATGACGTACGGGGACTGGCCCTGGAGGGGACGGTTCCGGTTCGTCTGCGCGCCCACCACGTTGGGGTCACCCAGGTCCACGTCGGACTGGATGAGCGTGAGGTTGGCGCCCACGCGCACGGCCTTCAGCGTCTCCGTGAGGCGGGCGAGCGACGCGCGCGCCTCCAGCTCCAGGCCGTAGGTGTTGGCACCCGCGGCGTTCTCGAAGCTGAGGTCCCCCGACTCGGGGTTGCGGATGACGCGCTCGATGGGGTCCTGGAAGCGCTTGTAGAAGGCGCTGGCGGCCAGGACTTCGTTCTCACCCGCGAACCACTCGACGCGCGCGTCGATGTTGTGGATGCGCGTCTGGAGCAGGTCCGGGTTGCCGGACACGTTCCGGCGGCGCACGAAGTCGAAGTAGATGAACGGCGCCAGCTCGCGGAAGGTGGGCCGCGCCAGCGTGTAGCTGTAGCCGGCGCGCACATTCACGGTGGGCGTCAGCGCGTAGATGGCGTTGAAGGCCGGCAGCAGGTTCATGTACTCGGAGCGGTTCTCCGTGCCGGAGGCGCCGGTGAACGGGTCCTTCAGCGTGAGCTGCTGGGTGGAGGACTCCACGCGCAGGCCGCCCACCAGGCGGAGGGCGTCCGTCGGCTGGACGTCCGCGGACGCATAGCCGGCGAAGATGCCCAGGTACGCGTCATAGGCATCGTCCGGCCGGGTGTTCTCGCGCACGCGGATGCCGGTGCCCAGGTTCTCCGGGGCGAAGAGCTGCTCGGGGGGGAGCGTGCGGTCCACCGGCGTGGTGCCCAGCAGGTAGCGGAAGCGGCGCGCACCGAAGTCACGGAAGGACACCTGGGTGAGCCCGCCCACCTTCAGCCGGACGGCGGAGAGGGGAACGGTGACGTTGACGCTGCCGCCCGTGGACGTCTCGCCCAGCTCGGCGAAGAAGCGCTCGCCGCTGTTGGGCTGGTTGGGGAAGGTGGGCGTGCCCGACGGCGCGGAGAGGTTGTCGCTGTAGAGGGTGTCGCGGGTGTCGGGCTCGTCGCGGTCCACGCGGGACAGGTTGGCCTGCCAATCCAGCTCCGCGTCCCCCAGCAGCCCCAGGCGGTGGAAGCCTCGGAGCTGGTTGAAGAAGAGCTGTCGGCTGACGAACTGCAGGCGCGTGCTCTCATAGCTCTCACCGCGGACGATGTTGCTGCCACGCGCGGTGAACGTGCGGGTGTCGGTGCCGCGGGTGTAGAGGCCGAACCAGGTCAGCTCGTTGTCGCGGTCCAGCTGGAAGCCGACGCTGCCCAGGCCGCTGAGGCTGGCCGTCTCGAAGCCCTGCGTGCTGCGGGCCGCGTCGCGGGCGTTGAGCGCGCCCGTCTCGTCGCGGTCGGTACGGGCGAAGGTGCCCTCCTGCACGCCGTCGCGGTGTCCGTAGTTGGCGCTGGCCAGGTAGCCCAGCCGGCTGTTGCCGAAGCGCAGGGTGTCGCCCATGGACACGCCCAGGCCCATGTTGGGCAGCGCGGTGGTGCGGCGCGCCTGCCAGATGTTGGGGAAGCTGCGGTACTGCTGCTCCAGCACGTCGCTGGACTCACCCGACATCCCCAGGCCGCTGTCGCGCGGAATCGCGTTGGGGAGCTGGCGGCTCCCGCTGGGGAAACCCAGGTTCTCACCGAAGCCGCCCTGGGCCTGGCTGTTGCGCTCGCGGAACGTCGTCTCGGAGTCGCCGGCCAGGCTGATGCGCGGCTTGAGCTCGAACTCGCTCGGGTAGGAGTTGGTTTCGATGAGCAGCGTGCCGCCGGCGAAGGTGCCGGGGAGGTCCGGTGTGTAGCTCTTCACCACGTTGAGGTTGGCGAGCAGGCTGGTGGGGAAGATGTCCAGCGGGACGCTGGGCTCGTCCGGCTCGGTGCTGGGCAGCAGCGCGCCGTTGAGCAGCGTGGTGCTGTAGCGGCCACCCAGGCCGCGCAGCAGCACGTAGCGGCCGTCCACCACCGTGGCGCTCACCACGCGCTTCACCGCGTCGGAGGCGCTGGAGTCTGGCGTGCGCGCGATTTCCTGCGCGCTGATGGCGTCCGACACGGCGGCGGCCTTCTTGCGCTCCTGGAGCAGCGCGCCCTCGGCCCGGCGGTCCGCGCGGGCCTCGACGACGACTTCCTGCACCGCGCCTTCGTCCGCGCCGAGCGCGACGTCCAGCTTCGTCGCCTTGCCCTTCGTCACCACGACGCCGGTGATGCGGCGGCCCTGGTACACGTCATAGAAGACGCGCAGGTCGTACTTCCCGGGCGGCAGCGCGACCCGGTAGAAGCCATCCAGGTCGGTGAGCACCTGTTTCTGGGCGCCCGTGACGACCTTCACGGTGGCCTCGATGAGGCCCTCGCCGTTGGCTTCGTCCGTCACGCGGCCGTAGATGCCGGTGAAGCCCGGGGGCGGTACGGCGGACTCGGCCAGCATCGCCTCGTCGTCGCTCATGCCCTCCATGGGTTCATCGGCCGGCGCCGCGGGCTGCTGCGCGGTGGGGTCGGCTTCGGTGCCGGGTTGCTGCGCGGTGGGGTCGGCTTCGGTGCCGGGCTGCGCGGCCGTCGGCGGCGTCACGGTCCCAGGCTGCTGCGCGGTCGGCGCAGGCTCCGTGCCTGGCTGCTGCGTGGAAGGATCATCCGCGGTGGGCGGAGCGGCAATTTCAGACGGCTGCGTCGCGGTGTCAGTCGGCTGCGACGGTTGGGTTTCCTCGGATGGGGGAAGAGGTTGCGTGACGGGGTCGACCGAGGGAGCGGGAGCCGAGCCCGGAACGCCGGGCGCCTGTGCGAACACGGGCGTAGCTGTCATGACAAGCGCAGCCAGAATGGCGCGCAAGGGGGCAGTGCGAGACAACACGACACTCCTTGCCGAGGTGCGCGTAGAGAACGCGACACGCATGGCATCTGGATGAAGGGGCTGTGACGATTCAGGCGGCGGACCGCAAACTTGGTGTCACGGTCCGCCGCGGCACTGCATCAATCCGCGAGCTTGTCCGGCAGCACGCCGACAGTGATGTCCCCGCCTCGCGCGAGGTCCAGCACGTCCATGGCGGCGCCGTACGGCACATCATCACTGGCGTCGAAGAACACAATCTTGTCCGGGCGCGCGTTGAGCATGCGCTGGAGCCGGGCCACGACCTGGTCGCGGGGCACTTCTTCCCGGTTGATTCGCAGCACGCCGGACTTGTCCACCGTGAGGACCACCGGTGGCTTTGCATCAGAAGGAGGCGGAGGGGCCTCCTGGTCATCGCCCTTGGCGGGCACTGTCATCCACATCTGCTTCGTCATCAGCGGGGTGACGACCATGAAGATGATGAGGAGGACGAGCACCACGTCCACCAGGGGCGTCACGTTCATCGCCGGGCGGATGCTGCCCTTTCCGCCTCCGAGGTCGAATGCCATGGCGTGCGCTCCTAGTTCTTCTGCTTGTCGACGACCTGCAGGTTGATGCCGGGGAATCCCAGCTCCTGCATCGCCTTGAAGAGGCCGCGCACCTCGGAGTAGCGCACGCCCCGGTCGGCTTTGAGCACCACGGGCGAGTCCGGGTCCTTCGCGCGCACGGCCTTCAGCTCGGCCATGAGCGCGTCGCGCTTGAGCTCCTTGCGGTCCAGGAAGAAGGCCCCGGTCGCGGACAGGCTCACCGTGGTGGGGGTCAGCTCCTTGTTCTCCTTGTCCGGGTTCGTCGCCGTGGGCAGCTCCACCGCGGCGCCGGACTCAATCTGGGGCGTGACGACCATGAAGATGATGAGGAGGACGAGCACGACGTCCACCAAGGGCGTCACGTTCATCTCCGGCGTCAGGCTCCTACGCGGGGTGGACATCGCGGGACTCCTTGCGAGCAGCCAGCTCCGGGCCCGTGGCCACCGCGGCGCCGTTGGTGGCCACGGGCTTTTGCGGCCCCAGGTCCTCCAGGTAGTCCATGAACTCGCTCCGCGCGGCGTCCAGGGAGAGCTGGAGCGAATCCGCGCGGGTGGAGAGGAAGTTGAACATCAGCACCGCGGGGATGGCGACGAGCAGACCCAGCGCCGTGACGACGAGCGCCTCGGCGATACCGGCGGACACCGCGCCCAGGCCGCCGGAGCCCTCCTTGGCGATGCCGGAGAAGGCCTCGATGATGCCCACCACCGTGCCGAGCAGACCGACGAAGGGCGCCACCGAGCCGACGGTGGCGAGCACGGACATGCCGCGGCGCACGTCGGCGCTGACGCGCTCGTTGATGCGGACCAGCTCACGGCGCGTGAGCTCCACCGGGCCCAGCTTGCCGGCCGGCACGCGGGACTTCGCGAGGAAGTGCTTCATGCCACCGCCCAGCAGCATGGCCAGGTGGCTGCCCTTGGTGGCCTCCGCCTCCTTCACCAGCGCCTCGTGCTGGTGCTGGGTGAGGAGCGGACCGGCGCGGGACGCGAATTGCTTGGAGATGGAGCGCGAGCGGAAGAAGACGAAGAGGCGTTCGAAGAACACCGCGAGGGACGCGACGGCGAAGAGGATGAGGGTCCACGCGATGCCCAGCGCGAACACACCCATGTGGTTGTAGATGTCCCTGAGATTGAAATTCATGACGGGTTGCTCCTGGGGGGCAGGTGCGGGTGAGGCCTTTTCGGCTTACGACTTGAGACGGAACGGAACCTTGAAGATGCGGAACACCGCGGTGGGCTGACCGCCGACGACGGCGGGCTTGAAGCGCCACGTCTTCGCGGCGGCCATGGCCGCGCTGGCGAAGGGCTCGTCGCCGCGCATCACCTTCAGCTGGCTGACGCGGCCATCCACGCCCACCACGCCCTTGAGGATGACCATGCCTTCCAGGCCCTTGGAGCGGGCCTCGGAGGGGTATTCCGGCGTGAGGTTGGAGGACAGGGGCTCCGGCGGCGTGCCGGACTCCGGGAGATTGATGGGCGCGACGCGACCGCCACCACCGGCGAGCGTGTCACCGCCGGGGACGCCGCCCACCACACCGCCGGGAACGAGCGCGCCGGTGCCGCCCACGGCGATGGGCGCGGCGGCCACCGTCTCCGTCGCGGCCTCGGGCGGCTTCTCCAGCGGCACTTCCTTGGGAACGACGATGGGCGCGGGCGCCACGGTGGGCGCGGCCGGCGGAGGCGCCTTCGCGGCGGCGGGCGGCGCGGCCTTGGGCGCCAGCTTCGGCTTGGGAGGAGGAGGGGGCGGAG
>NZ_JAAEAH010000027.1 GCF_010998615.1 Myxococcus sp. CA023
GTGTATAAGAGACAGCACCCGCTTCAACCCACGAACCAGGTCCAGCCGCCCCGCCTGGAGCGCGGGCACCAGCCCGAACAGCAGTGTGGTCAGCACGGCCAGTCCCGCGGTGAAGGCCAGCACCGGGCCATCCAGCGACACCTCTTCGATGCGGGGAATGTCCCGAGGCCCCCACATGGCCAACACATCCAGCGCCCACATCGCCACCAGCAGCCCCACGGCCGCGCCCAGACCCGCGAGCACGCCGCACTCCACCAACAGCTCGCGCGCGATGCGGCCACGGCTCGCGCCCAGGGCGATGCGCACGGAGACTTCCCCCTCACGCGAGGCTGCCCGCGCCAGGAGCAGGTGCGTGAGGTTCGCGCACGCGATGAGCAACACCAACCCCACCGCGCCCAGCATCAACAGGAGCGACGGACGGACGTTGCCCACCAGCACGTCGCGCAGCGGCTCCACGCGCGCGTCCTTGCCCTCGTTCGTCTGGGGGTACTGCCCCGCGAGACGGTGGGCGATGGCGGAGAGCTCGGTGCGCGCGGACGCCAGCGCCACGTCCGGGCCCAGGCGGCCGTACACCTCCAGCCAGTGCGCCCCGCGCCCCTCGGGCTTTGTCATGCTCTCTTCCCAGAGCAGCGGGCTCCACAGCTCCGAGCGTGCGGGGAAGTCGAAGCCCGGCGCCATCACCCCTACCACCGTCCAAGGCTCCGGAGCGCCCAGGTCCACCGAGCGCCCCAGCACAGCGGCGCTCCCGCCGAAGCGCCGCTGCCACAGCGCATGGGAAATCACCGCCACCTTCGGAGCGCCGGGCCGGACGTCATCGGGGTGAAGCGCGCGCCCCAACTGCACGCGAGCGTCCAGCATCGGGAAGAAGTCGCCCGTCACCATCCCCGCCTGCACCTTCTCCGGCGAGGTGTCCGCGCTGTCCGCCGCCAGCGTCACCGCCACGGGCGCCACCGCGGACAAGCCCTTCAGCGTGCGGCTCTGCTCCCGCAGGTCCATGAAGTCCAGCACGGAGGTGGGCCCCGGCCCCTGCGTCCTCAGGCTGTACACGCGCACCAGACGGGCGTCGTCGTGCATGGGCAGCGGCCGCAGCAACACGGCATTCACCACGCTGAAGATGGAGACGTTGGCGCCAATCCCAAGCGCGAGCGTGGCCACCGCGACCAGCGTGAAGGTAGGACTGCCACGAAGCCGGCGCAGCGCGAAGCGGAGGTCCTGGCCAAGGGTCATCGTCATGTCCAGGACGTCCGAGCATGCCGCGTGCCACCCCCGGCGTACAGGCCATCTGGACGAAGCGAGAAGCCCGGTTGCACGGGAATGGGAATCGGAGTCCCGCATCCGGACATCCCGCGCGCTTCCGCGTGTCGTTTCTCCCACCCCGTCCAACGTCCGCGATTATCCCTCCGCCATTCCCGACCGAAGGAGCCGCGATGAGCCCGCACCGAACGAACGAAGCCCTCCAGAAGCTGGGCATCCAACACCCCATCATCCAGGGCCCCTTCGGAGGCGGGCTCTCCACCGAACGACTCGCGGCGGCGGTGTCGAATCTCGGAGGGCTGGGCTCGTATGGGGCGTATCAGCTCCCGCCCGAGGAGCTTGGCCGCGTGACGGACCGGATTCGGGCGCTGACGGACAAACCCTTCGCGCTGAACCTCTGGGTCTCCGAGCATGACGCGGGCGGAGACGCGCTCAGCCCTGAGGATTTCGACCGCATCTACCGTCTCTTCGAGCCGTACTACCGCGAGCTCGGCGTGGAGAAGCCCGCCATGCCCGAGCGCTTCCACTACCGCTTCGAGGACCAGGTAGAGGCGCTGCTCGAAGCCCGTCCCCCCATCTTCAGCTTCGTGTTCGGCGTGCCCCCCGCCTCGGTCCTGGCGGAGTGTCGGCGCAAGGGCATCCTCACCTCCGGCGCGGCCACCACGCTGGCCGAAGCCGAGGCCCTGGACGCGGCGGGCGTCGACCTCATCGTGGCCACGGGCTTCGAGGCAGGCGGACACCGTCCTTCCTTCCTCGCGCGCGCCGAGGACTCGCTGATGGGGACGCTGGCCCTCACGCCGCTCGTCGCCGACCGCGTGAAGGCGCCCGTCATCGCGGCGGGCGGCATCGCGGATGGCCGAGGCATTCGCGCCGCGTTCACACTGGGTGCCCAGGCCGCGCAACTGGGAACGGCGTTCCTTGCCTGCGAGGAATCGGGAGCGACGGACGCCCACCGCGAGCTGCTCTTCAGCGACCGCGCGAAGCACACCACCTTGACGAGGTCCTTCACGGGCCGGCTGGCGCGAGGCATGCGCAATCGCTGGACAGAGGAGGTGGCCCATCAGCAGTCAGCGCTCGCGCCCTTCCCCATCCAGGGCTGGTTCCTGTCGAAGCTCAAGCCCGCGGCCGTCAAGGCGGGCCGTACGGACCTCGTGTCGCTCTGGGCAGGTCAGGCCACGCCCAATCTGCGGCACCGGGCCGTGCCCGCCCTGATGGAATCCCTCATCAAGGATATTTCGGCTTCGTGAAGCGGCGCGCCCTCCATCCTTACGAGCGCGCGGCAACGGCTCGCACGCCCGGCTGGAGTCCGGGAGGACCGGCGCCACTGCATCCCGTGCCCGCACGGGCATGGCCAACGTGAGGGGATGTCCCCTGGGGGGGACTTCAAGGAGCCTCGCCCATGACCCAATCGGACACGCCGGTCCGCCTCGACGTCTGGAGCGATTACGTCTGCCCCTTCTGCTACCTCGAGCTTCCCATCCTCGAGCGGTTATATGCCCGGCTGGGCTCGGCGCTCGACATCCACTGGCGCGCGTTCGAGCTGCGTCCGGTGCCCGCGCGGCCGCTCGCCCCGGTGAGTGAGCCCCCGCGGTCGGACTGGGCCCGCGCCGTCTACCCGTTGGCCGAGCAGCGGGGCCTGACGATGAAGCCCCCGCCGGTGCAACCGAAGAGCCGGCTGGCGCTCGAAGCCGCCGAGTTCGCCAAGGACGCCGGGTCCTTCTCCCCGTTCCATGAGTCCCTCTTCCGTGCCTTCTTCGCGGACGGCCGGGACATCGGGGACCTGCGCGTGCTGGGGGCGCTGGCGGAGGACGTAGGCATGGACCGCGAGTCCATGACACGCGCACTGGAGGCGGGCCGGTACACCACGCGCGTGCTCGCCGACGAGGAGGAGGCCCAACGGCTGGGCATCCGCGGCGTCCCGGCCATGCGGCTCGCAGGCAATGGGCCCGTGGTGCTGCTGAACGGCGCTCAGCCAGAAGAAGCCGTTCGCGCCGCCTTCGCGCGCGTCCGGCCGGGCCCCTCCCTGAGTGCCGTGCACTGAGCGCGCGGCCACCGCCGTCCTGGCGGGAGCACTTCGCGCCGAATAGGGTGCCGACATGGAGCACCGCCCGACCCTTGTCTTCGCTGATGGCGCCTGTTCAGGAAACCCTGGCCCGGGTGGCTGGGGGAGCATCATCGTCACGCCCGACGGGCTGGTGACGGAGCTGGGCGGCCACGAGCCGGAGACCACCAACAACCGGATGGAGCTGACGGCCGTGGGCAAGGCCCTGCGCCACCTGGAGCGCGCGCCGGGCCCCATCCACATCCACACGGACTCCACGTATGTGATTCAGGGCGCCACCAAGTGGGCGTTCGGCTGGAGCCGGCGCGGGTGGAAGACGGCCGAGGGCGGCGAGGTCGCCAACACCGTCTATTGGAAACGGCTGATGGCGCTCTTGGCGCAGCGCAAGGAGAACCATGCCGCCGAGGCCGCCGCCGTGGCGTGGTTCTACATCCGGGGCCACGTGGGCGTTCCCGGCAACGAGCGCGTGGACGCCATCGCCGTGGCCTATTCCAAGGGGCGTGACGCGAGGCTCTACACCGGCCCGCTCCACGGCTATGCCGTGGCCGTGCACGACCTGCCGGAGGACATGTCACTGCCTCCTGAGAAGCCCAAGGAACAGCGGGAGGCCGCGGCCAAGGCGTACTCCTACCTGAGTCAGGTGGGCAGCTCCGTGAAGCGCCACGCCTCCTGGGCCGCGTGTGAGCGCCGGGTAAAAGGCGTGTCCGGCGCCCGCTTCAAGAAGACAAAGAACGCGTTGGATGAAGCCAAAGTGCTGGAGGACTGGGGCTTCAAGGGGCAGGACGTCCCGTCGGAAGACTGAGGCAGCCCCTCCAAGCCCATTGCCCCGCCGGTCCATTGCGCCTATGGGTCGGTGCCACTCCCATCCCGCGAGGACGCAGCATGGCTCAAGAGCCTCTCCATATCGCCTCGGAGTTCCCGTCCCCGTCGGTGGAAGACTGGCGCCGGCTCGTGGACAAGGACCTGAAGGGCAAGCCCTTCACCGCGCTCCAGTCGCAGCTGGAAGGCGGCCTGTCGCTCCAGCCGCTTTACACGCAGCAGGACGCTGCCGCCGCGCCGCCCGAGCCGCCCGGCGTGGCCCCCTACGTGCGCGGTACCCAGGCCCTGGGCCTCACCGAGGGTGGATGGGTGGTGTGCCAGGAGTACAGCGAGCCGGACGTGACGCAGGCCGCCGAGGCCATCCGCACGGACCTGGACCGGGGCGGCTGGGGCGTATGGCTCCACCTGGGCGACACGCACGGCGTTCGCGTACCGGATGCCGAGGCGCTGCGGCGGCTGCTCGCCCATGCGCCACTGGACACGACGCCCGTCCACCTGGAGCCCGAGTCCGACCCGCTGGCCGCCGCCCAGCACCTGCTCCACGTCGCGGAGCAGACGGGCGTGTCCCGCGCGGCGCTGAAGGGCAGCCTCGGCGTGGATCCGCTCGGCATCCTGGCCCGCACGGGCTCGCTGCCCATGGGGCTGGACGCGACGCTGTCCCAGGCCGCGCCCCTGGTCACCTCGATGCGTGAAGCCGCGCCCGGCCTTCGGGTGCTGCTCGTTTCCACGCGCGCCTACGCGGACGCGGGCGCCACATCGGTGCACGAGCTGGCCTGGGCCATCGCCACGGGCGTGGCGTACCTGCGCGGACTGGAGTGCGCGGGCGTCTCCCCCGACGTCGCGGCGCGCTCCGTCCAGTTCGCGATGTCCGTGGGTGGCCAGTTCTTCCCGGAGATTGCCCGGCTGCGCGCGGCGAGGCTCTTGTGGTCCAAGGCCGTGGCGGCGTGTGGCGGCTCGCCGGAGGCCCAGGCCATGGTGCTGCACGCGCGCACCGCGAGCACCACGAAGACGCAGCGGGACCCGTGGGTGAACATCCTCCGCGCCACCGCGGAGTCCTTCGCCGCCGTCGTCGGTGGCGCGGACAGCGTCAGCACCTCGCCGTTCGACGAAGCCCTGGGCACGCCCGACGCGTCCGCCCGCCGGCTGGCGCGTAATACGCAGCTCATCCTGCGCGACGAGTCGAGCCTCAACCGCGTCGCCGACCCCGCGGGCGGCAGCTACTACCTGGAGCAGCTCACGCAGGACATCGCCCGCGCGGCGTGGACCGAGCTGCGGCGCATCGAGGCGCTGGGCGGCATGGAGCAAGCGCTCACGAGCGGCGACGTGGCCCGCGTGCTCGCGGAGACGCGCGCGGCGCGCGACAAGGCCGTGCGCACCCGCCGCCTGCCCATTGTCGGCGTGAGTGAGTTCCCCCACCTGGGCGAAACACCCGTTCAGCGGGAGTCCCGCGCCGAGGCGTCCACGGCGCCCGCGACGCCGGGCCCCCTGCCTCTGCGCCCGGTGCGAGTGGCCGAGCCCTTCGAGGCGCTTCGCGACGCGAGCGACCGCCACCTCGCCGCGCACGGTGCGCGCCCCAAGGCCTTCCTGGCCAGCCTGGGCACAGTGGCCGAGCACACCACCCGCTCCACGTGGACGGCCAACGTCCTGGCCGCGGGCGGTATCGAGCCGGCGGACCAGCATGGCTTCGCGGACATCGCGGACGCGGTGGCCCGCTTCCAGGCATCAGGCGCGCCGCTCGCCGTCATCTCCGGGCCGGACGCGCTGTATCCAGAATGGGTGCCCGCGTTGACGGCGGCGCTGAAGTCGACGGGCGCGCGCGCGGTGGCCGTGGCGGGCCGGCCCGGTGACCACGAGGCCGCCTTCCGCGCGGCCGGCGTGGACGTCTTCTTCTACGCGGGAGCGGACCTGTTCTCGCTCCTGTCCTCACTGCACCAGCAGCTCGGAGTGGCCTGATGCGCCCCCACGTACCGGACTTCTCGGGCATCGACTTCGACGCCCCCGAAACGCACTCCGCCGCGCCCACGCGCGACCAGCAACTGCGTCAGGCCGGCGAGGCCACCCGCAACGCCGAGCGCTGGGACACGCCCGAGGGCATCCCCGTCAAGCCGGTGTACACGCGCGAGGACATGGAGGGCGTGGAGCATCTGGGCTCGCTGCCGGGCCTGCCGCCCTTCGTGCGCGGCCCCTACTCCACCATGTACGTGCAGCAGCCGTGGACGGTTCGGCAGTACGCCGGCTTCTCCACGGCCGAGGCCTCCAACGCCTTCTACCGCCGCAACCTCGCGGCGGGGCAGAAGGGCCTGTCCATCGCCTTCGACCTCGCGACGCACCGGGGCTACGACAGCGACCATCCCCGCGTGGCGGGTGACGTGGGCATGGCGGGCGTGGCCATCGACTCCATCAAGGACATGCGCATCCTGTTCGACCGGATTCCGCTCGACCAGATGAGCGTGTCCATGACGATGAACGGGGCCGTGCTCCCGGTGCTGGCGCTCTACGTGGTCGCCGCCGAGGAGCAGGGCGTGCGCCCCGAGCAGCTCAGCGGGACCATCCAGAACGACATCCTCAAGGAGTTCATGGTCCGCAACACGTACATCTACCCGCCCGCTCCGTCGATGCGCATCATCGGCGACATCTTCCGCTTCACGGCGGAGAAGATGCCGCGCTTCAACAGCATCAGCATCAGCGGCTACCACATGCAGGAAGCCGGGGCGACGCAGGACCTGGAGCTGGGCTACACGCTGGCGGACGGCGTGGAGTACGTGCGCGCCGGGCTCGCGGCGGGACTGGGCGTGGACGCCTTCGCGCCGCGCCTGTCCTTCTTCTGGGCCATTGGCATGAACTTCTTCATGGAAGTGGCCAAGATGCGCGCCGCCCGCCTGCTCTGGGCGAAGCTCATCAAGGGCTTCTCCCCGAAGACGGACAAGAGCCTGGCGCTGCGCACCCACAGCCAGACGTCTGGATGGAGCCTCACCGCGCAGGACGTCTTCAACAATGTCGTGCGCACCTGCGTGGAGGCCATGGCCGCCACCCAGGGCCACACGCAGAGCCTGCACACCAACTCGCTGGACGAGGCCATCGCGCTGCCCACCGACTTCAGCGCGCGCATCGCCCGCAACACCCAGCTCTATCTCCAGTTGGAGAGCGGCACCACGCGCGTCATCGACCCGTGGGGTGGCAGCTACTACGTGGAGCGCCTCACGCACGAACTGGCGAGCAAGGCGTGGGCCCACATCCAGGAGGTCGAGGCGCTGGGCGGCATGACGAAGGCCATCGAGGCCGGCCTGCCCAAGCTGCGCATCGAGGAGGCGGCGGCGCGCACCCAGGCGCGCATCGACTCCGGCCGCCAGGCCATCATCGGCGTGAACAAGTACCCGCCTGAGCGCGAGGACTCCATCGAGATTCTCAAGGTGGACAACTCGGCGGTACGCGAGGCGCAGATTGCCCGGCTGCGCGAACTGCGCGCCGAGCGCAACGCGGAGGACGTCCGCCGCAAGCTGGACGCGCTCACCGAGGCGGGACGGCGCGGCGAGGGCAACCTGCTGGCGCTGGCCATCGACGCGGCCCGCGCCAAGGCGACGGTGGGCGAAATCAGCGACGCGCTCGAGAAGGTATTCGGACGCTACGAGGCCACGGTGCGCAGCGTGACGGGTGTGTATTCCAGCGAAGCGGGCAAGGACGCCCAGGGAATCATCGACGCGCGTGAGAAGGCGGACGCGTTCCTCGCGCGCTTCGGCCGCCGGCCGCGCATCCTCATCGCGAAGATGGGGCAGGACGGGCATGACCGCGGCCAGAAGGTCATCGCCACCGCGTTCGCGGACCTGGGCTTCGACGTGGACATCGGTCCCCTGTTCCAGACGCCCGAGGAGTCCGCGCGGCAGGCGGTGGAGAACGACGTGCACGTCGTGGGCGCCAGCTCGCTCGCCGCCGGCCACCTGACGCTGGTGCCGCAACTCAAGCAGGCACTCAAGGCGCTGGGCCGTGAGGACATCATGGTCGTCGTGGGTGGCGTCATCCCCGCACAGGACTACGACGCGCTTCGCGCCGCGGGCGCCGCGGCCATCTTCGGCCCCGGCACGGTCATCTCCAAGGCGGCCATCGAGCTGCTCGACAAGCTGGCCGCCTCGTTGGAGGAAGAGGCGTGAAGCTGCTGCCCGCGGACACGTATGTGGACGGCGTGCGCGCGGGCGACCGCGCCATGCTCGCGCGCACCATCACCCTGGTGGAGAGCGAGCTGCCGCGCCACGCCGCGCTCGCCCAGGAGGTACTCACGCGGCTGCTCCCCACCACGGGTGGCAGCCAGCGCGTGGGCATCAGCGGCGTGCCGGGCGTGGGCAAGAGCACCTTCATCGACGCGCTGGGCATGCACCTGGTGAAGGCCGGCAAGCGCGTGGCGGTGCTGGCCATCGACCCGTCCAGCACCGTGTCCGGCGGCAGCATCCTGGGTGACAAGACGCGCATGGCGCGGCTGTCGCGCGAGGAAGCCGCGTACATCCGCCCCAGCCCCTCCAGCGGCACTTTGGGCGGCGTGGCACGCAAGACGCGCGAGACGCTGCTCTTGTGCGAGGCGGCGGGCTTCGACGTGGTGCTGGTGGAGACGGTGGGCGTGGGCCAGTCGGAAACGGTGGTGGCCGACCTGGTGGACTTCTACCTGGTGCTCATGCTGGCGGGCGCCGGGGACGAACTGCAGGGCATCAAGCGCGGCATCCTCGAGGTGGCGGACATGCTCGCCATCAACAAGGCGGACGGCGACAACAAGCCGCGCGCCGAAAGGGCCCGCTCCGAGCTACGCGCCGCGTTGCACCTGATGCGGCCGGGCGCCGAGCCGGAAATCACCACCTGCAGTGCCCTGGAGGGCAGCGGCATCGAGAAGCTGTGGACATCCGTCGAGACGCAGCTCGGGCGGAGCGCGGCCTCGGGCGCGATGGAGCTCCGCCGCAAGGCGCAGCAGGTGCAGTGGATGTGGTCCATGGTGCAGGACGGCCTCCGAGCGGCCCTGCGTGCGCACCCCGAGGTGTCCGCACTGGTGCCCACGCTGGAGGCGGACGTGCGCGAAGGGCGTGCGACACCGACGTCGGCCGCACTGCGGGTGCTGGGCGCGTTCCTCCCTGAAACGAGGGCCTGACAGCCCGCGTCGAGGAGCGGTCAGTCACGCTCCAATCCCTTGCCTCGACACAAACGGCGCTCTTACTGTACGCGCCGTGCGAAACGTCCAGCAGACACCCGTTCCCCAGCCCTACAAGCCTCGTTTCCACGTCCGCATCGTGACGGCCGCCTCCCTGTTCGACGGGCATGACGCCGCCATCAACGTGATGCGCCGCCTCATGCAGTCCTCGGGCGCGGAAATCATCCACCTGGGGCACAACCGCTCGGTGGCTGAGATTGTCGACTGCGCCATCCAGGAGGACGTGCAGGGCATCGCAATCACCTCCTACCAGGGCGGTCACGTCGAGTTCTTCAAGTACATGATTGACCTGCTGCGCGAGCGGAAGGCCAACATCAAGGTCTTCGGCGGCGGTGGCGGCACCATCCTCCCGTCGGAGATTGAAGAGCTCCACCGCTACGGCGTCACGCGCATCTACTCGCCGGACGACGGGCGGGCCATGGGCCTTCAGGGGATGATTGACGACCTCATCTCCCAGTGTGACTTCGAGAAGCGGCCAGGCGACTTCGCGCCCCTGCTCGATGCGCCCTCGATGCGCGAGCCGTCCCGGATTGCCCCGCTCATCACCATCGCGGAGAACTTCGCGTCCCAGGGCCCGGCCCTGCGCGAGGCCATGTCGCATATCCAGGCCAAGGGCCCGCGCGTGCCCATCCTGGGCATCACCGGCACCGGCGGAGCGGGCAAGTCCAGCCTCGTGGATGAGCTGGTGCGCCGATTCCTCGCCGACTTCCCGGACAAGACGCTCGCCGTGCTGTCCGTGGATCCGTCCAAGCGCAAGTCCGGCGGCGCGCTCCTGGGCGACCGCATCCGGATGAACGCCATCGACAATCCGCGCGTGTACATGCGCTCGATGGCCACCCGCCAGAGCAACCTCGCCCTGTCCAAGCACGTGGGCGACTCCATCGAAATCTGCAAGGCCGCCGGCTTCGACCTCATCGTGGTGGAGACCTCCGGCATCGGCCAGTCCGACACCGAAATCACCGAGCACTCCGACGTGGCGCTCTACGTGATGACGGCGGAGTACGGCGCGGCGACGCAGCTCGAGAAGATCGACATGCTCGACTTCGCGGACGTCATCGCCATCAACAAGTTCGACAAGCGCGGTTCGCTGGACGCGCTGCGCGACGTGCGCAAGCAGTGGAAGCGCAACCACAACGCCTTCACCACCGCCGATGACGCGGTGCCCGTGTACGGCACCATCGCCTCGCAGTTCAACGACCCGGGGATGAACCAGCTCTACCGGGCGCTCATGGACACCATCTCCACGAAGACGGGCGCGCCGCTCAAGTCCGGCTTCGAGCTCACGCCGGGGATGAGCGAGAAGAAGTGGATCATCCCGCCCGAGCGCACGCGCTACCTGGCGGAAATCGTCGAGGCCTGTGAGTCCTATGACGGCTTCGTGAAGGCCCAGGCCGCCATCGCCCGGCGCATGTACCAGCTCCACGGCACCATCGAGGCGCTGCGCACCAACGTGGGCAGGAAGCGCCTGGAAATCGTCGAGCCCAAGGACCCCTCGGACACGGTGCAGGTCACTGAGCGCGTCGAGGGCGAGCCCGCCTACCTGAGCGAGCTGGTGGAGCTGTACACGGATTTGGAGTCGCGGCTCCACGCCGACTGCCGCCGGCTCCTGGCTGAGTGGCCCGCGACGAAGCGCCGCTACGCCGCGTCCAAGTACCAGTTCCAGGTCCGCGACAAGGTCATCGAGCTGGACCTGTACGCGGAGACGCTCTCCCACCTGCGCATCCCCAAGATTGCCCTCCCCCGTTACGAAGACTGGGGTGACATCCTCACCTGGCTGCTGCGGGAGAATGCGCCGGGCGCCTTCCCCTTCACCGCGGGCGTCTTCCCGCTCAAGCGCGAGGGCGAGGACCCCGCGCGCATGTTCGCCGGCGAGGGCGGCCCGGAGCGCACCAACAAGCGCTTCCACTACGTGTCGCGCGGCCTGCCCGCCAAGCGCCTGTCCACGGCCTTCGACTCGGTGACGCTGTACGGCGAGGACCCGGACCACCGGCCGGACATCTACGGCAAGGTGGGCAACTCGGGCGTGTCCATCGCCAACGTGGACGACGCGAAGAAGCTCTACTCCGGCTTCGACCTGGCGGACCCGTCCACGTCCGTGTCCATGACCATCAACGGCCCCGCGCCGATGCTGCTCGGGTTCTTCCTCAACGCCGCGGTGGACCAGCAGTGCGAGAAGTGGATTCGCGAGAACGGCAAGGTCGACGAGGTCGAGAAGAAGATAGATGCCCTCTACCGCGAGCGCGGCCTGCCGCGGCCCCGCTACCAGGGCGACTTGCCGCAGGGCAACGACGGGCTGGGCCTGCTGCTGCTCGGCGTGTCCGGCGACGAGGTGCTCCCGCGCGACGTCTACGAGCGCATCCGCGCGAAGACGCTCCAGTCGGTGCGCGGCACCGTGCAGGCGGACATCCTAAAGGAGGACCAAGCGCAGAACACCTGCATCTTCTCCACGGAGTTCGCCCTGCGGGTGATGGGCGACATCCAGCAGTACTTCATCGACCAGAAGGTGCGGAACTTCTACTCGGTGTCGATTTCCGGCTACCACATCGCGGAAGCCGGGGCGAACCCCATCTCCCAGCTGGCCTTCACGCTGGCCAACGGCTTCACCTTCGTCGAGTACTACCTGTCGCGGGGCATGGACATCGACGACTTCGCGCCCAACCTCTCGTTCTTCTTCTCGAACGGAATGGACCCGGAGTACGCCGTGCTGGGCCGCGTGGCGCGCCGCATCTGGGCCAAGGCCATCCGGGACAAGTACGGCGGCAATGACCGCTCGCAAAAGCTGAAGTACCACATCCAGACGTCTGGCCGGAGCCTGCACGCGCAGGAGATTGCCTTCAACGACATCCGGACCACGCTGCAGGCGTTGCTCGCGCTCAACGACAACTGCAACTCGTTGCACACCAACGCCTACGACGAGGCCATCACCACGCCCACCGAGGAGAGCGTGCGCCGCGCGCTCGCCATCCAGTTGGTCATCAACAAGGAGTTCGGCCTCTCCAAGAACGAAAACCCCAGCCAGGGTGCGTTCATCATCGAGGAGCTGACCGACCTGGTGGAGGCGGCGGTGCTGGCGGAGTTCCGCGCCATCTCCGAGCGAGGCGGCGTGCTGGGCGCCATGGAGCGCATGTACCAGCGCTCCAAGATTCAGGAAGAGTCCCTCTATTACGAGACGCTGAAGCACGACGGGACGCTGCCCATCATCGGGGTGAATACGTTCCTGGACCCCAAGGGCTCTCCGACGGTGACGCCGCCCGAGGTCATCCGCGCGACGACGGAGGAGAAGAACTACTCCATCACCTCGCGCGACGCCTTCTGGAAGCGGAACGAGGCGACGGCGCCCAAGGCCCTGGAGGCCGTGCGCCGCGCGGCGCTGGACAACGGCAACATCTTCGCCGCGCTGATGGACGCCTGTAAGGTCTGCACGCTCGGCCAGCTCTCCCGCGCGCTGTACGAGGTGGGCGGGCAGTACCGGCGCAACATGTAACGCCGACGTAGCCCTGACGCCGCGTCCCCCTCCGGGCGGGCGCGGCGATGAGGCTCACCGGGCGAACGCGAACCAGTCGGCGCCTTCGCCCGTATGCGCCAGGGCCCCTGAAGAGAGCACGGTGCGGTTCACCCCAGGGACGTCGCGAGACCAGAGGGCCAACGCAGTCCGGCCATGGGGAGTGGGAGCCGCGCCGCAGTTCCCGCGGGCCTCAAGGCACCACGGCGTCCGCGGGTGCCGGCAACAGAGGCCCGGCCTTCAGCGCGGACAGGCGCTCCAGCACGTAGTCCAACATGCTCCGTGCCAGCGCGTGCTCGCCCATCACCACCCGGTCCACGCCCAGCGACTCCAGGTAGTCCCGCTCCTCGTCGCCATGCGTGCGCACCACCGCGGGAAGGGTCGGATTCACGCCTTTCGCCTGCTCCACGATGGCGCGGGCCTGCAGCGCGTCCGGCGTGGCGACGATGAGGATGGACGCCGTATCCAGGTGCGCGTGCTCCAGGATGCCGGGCACCGCGGCGTCCCCGTAGATGGCGGGCACGCCCTGCTCACGAAGGCGCTCCACGTACTCGCGGTTCTGCTCCACGACCACGAAGGGAATCTTCTGCTCCGTCAGGCTCTGGCCAATCACGCCGCCCACGCGCCCGTAGCCAATCAACACCGCGTGCTCGCGCAGCTGCACGTCCCCCATGCCAATGGGCAGGTCGGACAGCTCGTCTTCCTCGGGGTCCATGCGCGCGGCGAACCGTGGGTGCCGGCGCAGCCACGCCAGCAGCGGATCAATGGTCTTGAAGACGAGCGGGTTGAGGGTGATGGACAGCAGGGCCCCCGACAACACCAGGCTCTGCCCCTCTTTCGGCAGCAGCCCGAGCGTAACGCCCAGCCCCACCAGGATGAATGAGAACTCCCCAATCTGCGCCAGGCTCGCGGACACCGTGAGGGCGGTGTTCACCGGGTAGCGGAACGCCAACACGATGAAGAAGGCGGCCAGCGACTTGCCCAGGACGATGATGCCCAGCACGGCGACGACCTCGAGCGGCTGCTTCACCAGCACCATCGGGTCGAAGAGCATTCCCACCGACACGAAGAACAGCACCGAGAACGCGTCCTGGAGCGGCAGCGAATCCTCCGCCACCCGGTGGCTGAGCTCCGACTCACTGACCACCACGCCCGCGAAGAAGGCGCCCAGCGCGAAGGAGACGCCGAAGAGCGCGGCGGCCCCGAACGCAATCCCCAGCGACACCGCCAGCACCGACAACGTGAACAACTCGCGGGAGCCCGTCTTGGCCACCTGGGTCAGCAGCCAGGGCACCAGCCGCGTGCCGGCGACCACCATCAGCGCCACGAAGAGGCAGACCTTCCCCAGCGTGAGGGCCAGGGTCCAGATGAGGCTGCCTCCAGCGGCCGCCGTCGCGGACGTCTGCGTGTCGGCGGAGCCAAGGACGTTGCCCAGCGCGGGGAGGAGAACCAGGGCGAGCACCATCGCCAGGTCCTCCACAATCAGCCAACCCACCGCGATGCGGCCATTCACCGAATCGAGGATGCCCCGCTCCTCCAGGGCGCGCAGCAGCACCACGGTGCTGGCGGTGGACAGCGCGAGGCCGAACACCAGGCCCGCGCCCAGGCTCCAACCCCACCAGTGCGAGACCACGGTCCCCATCACGGTGGCCGCCGCGATCTGCACGACGGCGCCCGGCACCGCGATGTTGCGCACGGCGAGCAGGTCCTTGATGGAGAAGTGAATCCCCACGCCGAACATCAGCAGGATGACGCCAATCTCCGCCAGCTGACCGGCAAGGCCCCCATCCGCGACGAAGCCCGGCGTGAACGGCCCCACGGCCACGCCCGCCAGGAGATAGCCCACCAAAGGTGGCAGCTTCAGCCAGCGTGCGACGAACCCACCAACGAAGGCCAGTCCGAGTCCAACTGCGATGGTGGCGATGAGCGTGGTGTCGTGAGGCACGGTGGAATCTCCCTGGGCGCTACGCGGAAGGGGGTATGAAAAAGCGGCGCAGCGAGGAATCCGGCCCTGGGGCGGAACCCTCGAACACCTTTCGAGCATGGGTGGTCTTGAGCGGACGCTCGCGCTGCTGCAGTGAGATTCCGCCGGGCGGGAATCTACTACGGCGCGGGCTCGTTCCCAACCCTCATCCGCAGGCAGTGAGTGATGTGCTCGCCAAGCATCACTTCGAGTAGGCAACGCGCCATGTCACCCCATAGGCGGTGCGTTGGCGCGTCCCCAGCTTGAGGAAAGAGCACATCCCCGCGGAGGTCCCCCATGCGTGCTCCCCTGCCCTGTGCCTTGATGTTGGCCCTGGCCCTCGCCGGCACGTCCGCCGCTGCCGCGGAGCACTCGGCCCCGACCCTGGATTCCCTGGCAGACGGCGCGTTGCTGCTCGACGGGCTGGGGACGCACGAACGCCAGGTCACCACGGCCTCACCCCAGGCCCAGGCCTTCTTCAATCAGGGCCTGCGGGTGGCATATGGCTTCAACCACGACGAGGCCGCACGCTCGTTCGCCCGAGCCGCGCAGTTGGACCCCACCTGCGCCATGTGCTTCTGGGGCGTCGCGCTGGTGCTGGGCCCCAACTACAACATGCCCATGCTGGCGGAGAGTGCGCCCGCCGCCTGGGACGCCCTCCAGCGCGCTCGGCAGCTCGCCCCCCGTACGACGCCGGTGGAACAGGCCCTCATCACCGCGCTCGTCCAGCGCTACCCCGGCCCGGAGGCCCTGCCACCGGAGAAGATGGCCCCCTTCAACGAGGCCTATGCCAGCGCCATGGCGGACGTGGCCGCGCGCTACCCGGACGACCTGGACGTGCAGACGCTCCATGCCGAGGCCCTCATGGACCGGAATCCCTGGAAGCTGTGGTCGCTGGACGGGGCGCCGGCCCCGGGCACGGAGCAGATTGTCGCCACGCTGGAGTCCGTGCTCACCCGGGACCCACACCACCTGGGCGCGAACCACTATTACATCCACGCGGTGGAGGCCTCGCCGCACCCGGAGAAGGCGGAGCCTTCCGCAGACCGGCTGGGCGCGCTGGCGCCGAAGGCGGGGCACATCGTCCACATGCCGGCCCACATCTACCAGCGCGTGGGCCGCTACGCGGATGCCTCGGAAAGCAATCGGAAGGCGGCGGCGGCGGACCTGGCCTACCAGAAGCAGGCGAAGCCGCGCGGCCACGTCTACCCCATGTACACGTCCCACAACTTCGGCTTCCTGGCGTACTCCGCGTCCATGGAGGGGCGGAAGCAGGAGACGTTGGAGGCGGCCCGGGCCTCGGCGAAACACTTCCCGCCGGAGCTGCTCACGATGATGCCGGGCATGGACTTCTTCGTGGCCCAGCCGCTCTTCGCCATGGTGCGCTTCGGGGACTGGGAGAGCCTCCTCGCCGAGCCCCGCCCGAAGCCGAAGTACCCTGTCCAGACGGGCCTCTGGCTCCACGCGCACGGCATGGCGCTGGCGGCCACGGGGCAACTGCCACAAGCCCGCGCGGAGCTGGCCGAGCTGAGACAACTGGCCCGCACCGTGCCTCCGACCATGGCCGCGAACCTCAACACCGCGAAAGACGTGCTGGGCGTCGCGGTGCGCGTGTTGGAGGCCCGCGTGGCCCAGGCCGAGGGCCGGCCCCAGGCCCTGACGTTGTGGCGGGAAGCCGTCGACGCCGCGGACCGGCTCTCCTACGCCGAGCCCGCGGACTGGTTCTATCCGGTGCGCCACTACCAGGGCGCCGCGCTGCTGGAGGCCGGACGCCACCAGGAAGCGGAGGCCGTCTACCGCGAGGACCTGCGGCGCAACCCGAAGAATGGTTGGGGCCTGTTCGGCTTGACGCAGTCGCTCGAAGCGCAGGGGCGTCAGGAGGAGGCGGCTCGCACCCGCGCCGCTTTCGAGAAGGCCTGGGCGCGCGCGGACTTTCCGCTCACGACCACCGCGCCCTGATGGCAAGGGCCCCCCTGACACCCCGCCGCACCCGGAACGAGGCCCGGGTTGCACGAGGCTCCGCATGGGGATAGGGAAGCAGGCCTCGTATGTCTGCGACCGCGGAGCTGCTCGATGCCGTCCGGGAGGAAGCGCGCCCGGACACCTGGTCTGCCGGCACGACTCTCGCTCGCGCGGGCGCCGTCTCGGTGCAGTCCGTGGATGAGGAAGAGGCCGTGCTGCGGGTGCGCGTGCCCAGCCGGCCCGCCCCCGTGAAGACGGTGCTCTACCTGGATGAAGCCATCTGGGAGTGCGACTGCCGCGGCCGGGTGGACCCCTGCGAGCACGTGGTCGCGGCGGCGCTGATTCTCCACCAGCATGCCACGGCACGGCGTGCCCCCGCGCAGCGTCCGGCCGCCCCCGCCGCGCGCCCAGGTGCGAACACCGTCACCAGGCCCAGCGCACCCGCGGCTGGCGCGCCAAAGCCGGAGCGCATGGTGTACCGGTTCAAGCGCGTGGACGGCGGGCTCCAGTTGGAGCGGCTGGTGGTGCGTCCGGACAACACCGCGCGACTGCTGGCGCGCAGCCTGGCCTCGCTGCTCACCAATCCCGTGGAGGCCGCTCGCATCCAGACGCAGCCGTGCGACCTGCTCGCGGACAAGCTGCTGCTGAAGCCCACCCGGGGCGCGCTGCCACCCGAGCGGCTCAACGCGCTGCTGCGCGTCCTGGAGCCCGCGCGCACCGTGCTCTTCGACGGCGCCTTGGTGTCGGTGACGAGCGAGCCCCTCATGCCCCGCGTCACCGTGGAAGACCGCGGTGAGAACACGGTGCTCAAGGTGGAGAAGGACCCGCGCGTCACCGAGGTGGTGAGCCCCGGCCTCGCGCTGTGCAGCGGGACGCTCTGTCCCCTGGGGGAACAGGGCCTCACGGGGCCCTGGCTGGAGAAGCTGCCGCAGGAGCGCGCCTTCGCGCCCCACCAGATGGGAGACCTGACGGGAAAGGTGCTGCCGGACATCGCGCGGCGCATGCCGGTGGATGTGCGAAGTCAACGGCTGCCGCCCATCGACCGCACGCTGAAGCCTCGCATCTCCCTGGAGCTGAACCAGCTCGACACCGGCCTCTCCGTGCTGCCGACGCTGGTGTATGGCTCGCCGCCTACCGTGCGCATCGACAGCGGACGCATGGTGTACCTGAAGGGCGCCGCGCCCGTGCGCGACGAGGCCGCCGAGCAGATGCTCGTCCACCAGCTCCGCGACGAGCTGAACATGGCCCCCGGGCGGCGCGTCACGGTGCAGGGGAAGGAAGCCGTCCAGCTCGCCGACAAGCTGCGGCGCTGGCGCGGGGGCCTCACGGGGGATGGCGCGGCGGTAGTGACGAACCCGAACGTGCAACTGCGCCCGGTGCTCAAGGTGGACACGGGCGCCGGCACCGAGGGCGTGCCGCACGTGGGCTTCTCCTTCGACTTCCAGGTGGAGGGCGAGGACCGGGAATCGCCCCGCTCCGTGGATGCGGCGGCGGTCATGCGGGCCTGGGAAGAAGGGCTCGGGCTGGTGCCATTGGAAGGTGGCGGCTGGGCGCCCCTGCCCGCGGAGTGGCTGAAGTCCCATGGCCAGCGCGTGGCGGACCTGCTGTCCGCGCGAGGCCGGGATGGCCGGCTCGCCAACCATGCCATTCCGCAGCTCACCGGCCTGTGTGAAGCGCTGGAGCACCCCTCCCCACCGGGCCTGGAGCGGCTGGCGCCCCTGGTGAAGGGCTTCGAGAAGCTTCCCGAGCCGCAGCTGCCGGAAGACCTCACGGCGACGCTGCGCGCGTATCAGCTCCAGGGTGTGAGCTGGCTCACCTTCCTGCGTCAGGCGGGACTGGGCGGCGTGCTCGCGGACGACATGGGTCTGGGCAAGACGCTGCAGACCATCTGCACGCTGGGCCCGGGCACCCTGGTGGTGGCGCCCACGAGCGTGCTGCCCAACTGGGAAGCGGAGGTGAAGCGCTTCCGTCCCTCGATGAAGGTCTCCGTGTACCACGGCCCCGGACGCGCGCTGGATGAGTCGGCCGACGTGACGCTGACGACGTATGCCTTGATGCGCCTGGACGCGGAGGTCCTGGGCGCGAAGCAGTGGAGCACCGTCGTGCTGGACGAGGCCCAGGCCATCAAGAATCCAGACAGCCAGGTGGCGCGAGCCGCGTATGGATTGCAGGCGGACTTCAAGCTGGCGCTGAGTGGCACGCCCATCGAAAACCGGCTGGAGGAGCTCTGGAGCCTGATGCACTTCACCAACCAGGGCCTGCTCGGTGGACGGAAGGACTTCGAGGAGCGCTGGGCGCGGCCTGTCGCGGACAACCACAAGGGCGCGGCGGAGCGGCTGCGGGCGCGCATCCGCCCCTTCATCCTGCGCAGGCTCAAGCGGGACGTGGCGCCGGAGCTGCCGCCCCGGACGGACGCCGTGCGCCACGTGACGCTCACCGAGCGGGAGCGCGCCGTCTACGACGCTGTCTACGCGGCGACGCGCGAGGAAGTGGTGTCGCAGCTCGAGGCGGGCGGCAGCGTGTTGAAGGCCTTGGAGGCCCTGCTGCGGCTGCGGCAGGCGGCGTGCCACCCTGCCCTCGTGCCGGGCCAGCAGGCGAAGACCTCGTCCAAGGTGCAGGCCCTGGTGGAGGCACTGGGCACGGCGGTGGAGGACGGGCACAAGGCGCTCGTCTTCTCCCAGTGGACGTCGATGCTGGACCTCATCGAGCCCGCGCTTCAGGAAGCGGGCATCGGCTTCATCCGGCTGGATGGCAGCACGGCCAACCGGGGTGCGGTGGCGGCGTCGTTCCAGGACCCGAAGGGCCCACCGGTGATGTTGATTTCCCTCAAGGCGGGCGCCACGGGCCTCAACCTCACGGCGGCGGACCACGTCTTCCTCGTGGACCCATGGTGGAACCCGTCCGTGGAAGCCCAGGCCGCGGACCGCGCGCACCGCATCGGTCAGCAGCGGCCCGTCATGGTGTACCGGCTGGTGTCCCAGGGGACGGTCGAGGAGAAGATCCTCACGCTCCAGGCGAAGAAGCGGGAGCTGTTCGAGGCCGCGCTCGGCGGCGGCTCCGGGGCCACCGCGATTACGCGTGCGGACCTGATGCAACTCCTTGCGTAGCCGCCGCAAATCCCTGGATGCCGGCATCCACCGGGGGCTCGACCTTCTCCAACCGTGTCGGCAGGCCCAACACCGTTATCGCCCCCTCTTGTTCAACCGCCCGCGGGACGCATCGTGAAGGAAACGGCCTCCGTGCCGAGCATGTACTCGTCACCGTCCGAGACCTGCTGCCGGGTGATGCGCTCGTCGTTGAACCAGGTCCCGTTCGAGGAGTTGAGGTCCTCGATGAAGACCTCGTCCCCCACTCGCGTGACGACAGCGTGCTCGCGCGAGACACGCTCTGACTTCACGACGAGGCTGCAGCGGGGGCCTCGGCCAATCGTGAAGCGCTCTGTGGAGACGGCCACCGGCGTGCCTTGCGCCCACCGGACGAAGACCTCCAGCGGCGCGGGAGCCTTCACGATGTTGGTGGTCTCCGCCGACTGGTCCTCCAGAATCGTCGCGGCTTCGTCAGGCGGCCGAATCTTCGGCACAGGACGCGCCACCAGCGGACGTGCCGCAATCGGCGTCGCGACGGGTGCCTCTGCCTTGGCAGGCTCCGCGGGCTCATCCTCGACGCCCAGTGCCGCAAGCTCCGCGGCAATGTCGTCACTGGACACATCCCCCTTCATGCCGCTGCCCGCCGGTGCCTCGGCCTCATCGTCCGAAGCAGCTTCTTCGGACTCCGAATCGTCTGAGTCTTCGGCGGACTCCTCGTCCGAATCGTCCTCCGCGGCATCCTCATCGGACGCATCGTCTTCCGAGTCCTCATCCGACGAATCGTCGGACTCCTCGTCATCGGAGTCGTCGGAATCCTCATCGTCGGCGTCGTCAGACTCCTCGTCATCGGAGTCGTCGGACTCATCATCGTCGGCGTCGTCCGATTGCGCGGCCAGCCCCTCCGACGGCTGCACGGATGCGTCGACTTCCGCGAGAATCTCCTGCATCCGCGCGAGCACCAGCTCAGTAGGGGGCATCTGCGCCACGGACAGAGGCACCGAGGTGACGCCACGAGGCTCCGTCGCGGGCTCCTCCGTCGCGTCGTCCGCCGAGAACGTGTCCACGGCCGGGGCAGCAGGAGCCGCTGCCGGGCCAGCCACCGCAGCCGCGGCAGACACCGATTCCTGCGTACCGGCCCCAGGACTGACGGGCGGCACAGCCGTTGCCACCGGCTCGGCGACCGGAGGCGCGACCACGCTCGACGCCGCCACCACGGGACGCGCCGCCACGGGTGCAGCGGCCTGGACCACGGGCTCCGCACCCGTCACGGCCCCACCGGCCACCTGCGCCTCCCCGCCCAGCGACACCACTGTGGGGGACACGTAGCCATTCTGGCGCGCGAGCTGGAACAGGGCCTGCGCCACCAGCGCATCCCGGTCCACGCCCATGTCGCGGCTCATCAATTCCAGCGCCCGCCACAGGGGCTCGGAGACTTCAATCGTCTGACGAATCCGCTTCATGACTACCCCCTCAGATTGGCCTGCCACGGAGACACGTGGTTCGCGTCAGTCAGCCAGAAGAACATCGCCTGCGTCTCCGCGTACTGCTCTTCGGCAATCCCCGCCAGATTGGGATGCAGCTCCTGGAGGGCAACCCCTTCGAAATCGAACGTTGGCAGGTCCGGGTCGATGTGACCACGGGTCCGCCGGTTGCGGCACTGCCACAGCCGCTGCGTGGCCTGTCCCGCCGCCTGACCGAAGTCGGCCGGAGGCGTCAGCGCATCCGGCATCCGAATCGCATCCTCCCCGCACGCCCACAAGAGCCAGGTCAGCGCGCTCCAGTCCCCACGGGCCGCACGGGACAAGGCCGGAATCCCCATCCCCTTCGTGGACAGTGTCTCGTCAACGTCCACCGAGTCACCATCCGCGTCCTCGACCTCCGTCTGCTCCAGCTCGACGGGCCCGTCAGGCAGCAGGGACGACACATCGGGCGGCAGCCAGGGCACGTTCGCGCCGGGCTTGAAGCGAGAGAGAATCTCCGCGCGCAGCAACTGGAGTCGAGTGGCGTACTTGCGGACCACGGCCTGCACCGCGTCCAGTTCCTTCGTGGGCCCGTCGGGGACCTCATCGAACGTGCAGTGCGAGGGCTCACGTCCCGGCCAGAACTCGAAGCGCGGGAACAGCACCCGCCCGTAAGCCGAGAGGAACTTCCACGAATCCGGCTCCGACGGTGCCAGCGCCTCCGCGTCCTTCTGCATCTGCTCGCCCAACCCCAGGTTCGCCAGGATGAGGCTCCGGGTGAACAGGTACGCCGAGCGCTCCGGCGCGAGCAGCATCGCGGCCAGGATGAAGTCCAACGCCGCCCGGGGCCGGTCCTGCTGGTCGTGGAGCACCGCAAAGCCCCGGAACAAGGTCGCGGGCTCCGCGCCCCGCACCAGCGCATCCGCCAGCGCCGCCCGCTCATCCGCCGCGCTGTTCATCACGCCCTCGGCGTGCTCGCGCGCGCTCGACTCCGAACGCGGCAGGGTGAGTGCCTCCAACCACGCCTTCAACGGCGCCACATCCAACGACACCGCGCTGGCACGCGCCATGGCCAGGAGCGCCTCCCGGTAGCGGCGCTCGGCTCGCGCCTGCTCGGCGAACTCGCGCCAGGCATCCGCCGTCCTCGGCAGGTTCGTGAACACTTCGGAGGAATCAAGCGCCTCATGGTCCTGGGCCACGCCCAGGTCCCTCAAGGCCACGACCTTCCGGTCCGCGTCCAGCAGCTTCCACGTACCGCACGCGAAGTCGTCCGCCATCTCCCCCTCGTCGAACTCCACGCGAGGGTCGGCGTACTCGCCCTCCGCGAACGAGTGGTAGCGCCCATGGCGGCTGCCCTCCTGGAACTCCGCCTCCCAGACGAGGTCACCATCCCGGTCCCAGAACCGGCACAGGCCGTGTCGCTCCCCTGCCGCGTTGAGCGACACGGACGCCCACTGGTCCTGGTCCTCGCGGTACTCAACCTTCTCGGGGAGGTTCGCGGGCCGCGTGGGGTACGGCGCTCCGGTGGAGGGCACCACGCGTTCGCCGGCGCCGTTGTAGTGCAGCACCTGCGTCACGCGGCCGTTCGCGTAGACCATCACCGTGCGGCGGACCTTCTCGCTGACGCCGTTCTCATGCATCCGCTCGGTGGTGAATTGGTCGGACGCGTACCAGGTGCGCGGGCCGTGCAGGTTGCCCTCCTCGAACGCGCCATCCTGGGACACCTCCCCGCTCTCGTGGAAGCGCTTGAAGGGGCCGTGGGGCTTGCCGTGGACGAAGATGCACTCGTTGCAGAGGGTTCCATCGGCGCGCCAGTACTTCCAGGGGCCGTGCTTCTCACCCTCCTCGTCGGTGTCGCCGAAGCACCACTCCTCGTCTCCGGCATCCCATTCCGCGTGGGGCGGGATGCCAGGCGGCGGCGTCCCCTCCTCCGTCAGCTTGCGGTTCGCCGCCCGCTGCTGCTCGACGGCCAGGTCCACGGAGTCCAGCTTGCTCAGCCAGGTCGCGAACGCCGAGGCCGACATCGCGCCCGAGGCGCGCCGGACCTCGACGCCATCCTTGAAGGCCACCAGCGTGGGAATGGAGCGAATCTCCATCTGGCCGGAGACCTCTTCCTGCGCCTCCGTATCGAGCTTGCCGAAGGTGATGTTCGGGAACTCCTTCGCGGCGGCCTCGAAGGTCGGCGCGAAGCCGCGGCAGGGACCACACCACTCCGCCCAGAAGTCCACCACGCACACCCCTGCCTCCTGGGTGATGCGCTCGAAGTTCTCCTGGGTCAACTCAACGGTCTGTCCTGCCACGGCGACTCCCTTGCGAGATGCGTGGGACGATAGAAATGAGCGAGGGCCTTCACGTCAACGGTGCAGTTCACGAACGGCACACGGGACGCTCGAACACCGCCCAGCTCGGGAATCCACACGCGAATCCCGTCTCAGAAAGCGAAAAAGCCCAAACCTTGAGAAGAACGTGCCCACGAAATACGGCGTGCGCCGCTCGGAGCGCGGGACACCGCCAGTAGACTCCGTGAATGCAAGCCGCCGACGACGAGCCCTACGCCCTCTTCCGGCGTACGCCCCAGGGGCTCACGACGGAGGTCGTCGGGAAGATGCTGCGCCCCTGGCTCGATGGGTCCGTCCCACCTGGGAGAGGTCACCACGACCCCGGGTGAAACAGCCCCGCGAAACTCCTGAAACAATTACAATACCAGCAGGTCGCTGAGCGAAGGGCCTTCCGCGAATTCAACGGCGACTGCATCCGTCATCGGGAGGATCGTCGCCAACGTTCTTCATCAGGCTCGGGTATACACGTTGCGTCATGAGTCGCTCATCCTTGGTCGGAACAGTGCTGGGGCAGAAGTATCGACTGCGCCAGCGGATTGGCGTGGGGGGGATGGGCACCGTCTACGAGGCGGAGCAACTGGACATAGGCCGAACCGTGGCCGTCAAGGTGCTCCGGCAGCACCTCCTCGGCGAGCCGGCCGTGCACGCACGCTTCCGCCGCGAGGCCCAGGCCACCGCGGGCGTGAAGCATCCGAACATCGTCGAGGTGATGGACTTTCACGACGCACCGGATGAGCCGCCGTTCCTGGTGATGGAGTTGCTGAAGGGCCAGACGCTGAAGTCGCTGATGAAGAAGGAAGGCCCCCTGCCCGTGGGACGCGCGGCGGCCATTGCCCACCAGTTGGCGACCGCGCTGGTGGCGGCGCATCACGCCGGCGTCGTCCACCGCGACATCAAGCCCGACAACATCTTCCTGGTCGACACGGGGACCGAAGCCCTCCACGTGAAGCTGCTGGACTTCGGCGTCGCGCGGCTCATGCATGAAGACGACGCCACCGCGCTGGGCACGGAGTCTGGCGCCTGGGTCGGCACGCCGTCGTACATGGCTCCGGAGCAGATCCGCTGCCGCCCTGTCGACGGACGCGCGGACATCTACTCGCTGGGCGCCTGCCTGTATCAGATGGTGACGGGACAGCGGCCCATCGACGTGGCGGACAACGTGGCCCTGCTCTCCGCCGTCATGCACCAGGTGCCCGCTCCGCTCAGCGGCGTGCGCACGGACGTGCCGGACGGTTTCTCCCAGGTGGTGGAGCGCACGCTGGAGAAGGACCCGGCCACGCGCTACGCGGACTCCGACGAGTTGGCCCAGGCGCTCGAGCCCTGGATTCACGCTGCCCCCGTGGCGGCCCCTTCGGCCCCTCAGCCTGAAGTCGCAAGCGCCGCTCCCCCGGAGCCCGCGAACACAGCCCCCGTGCCCGCAACGCCTGTCGCGGCGGAACACGCCGCCACACCTCACACGCGCTCCGGCCCGCAGCCCGTCCTCGTCGCGGCGGAACACGTCCCCCCGCCGCACACGCGCTCCCGCCTGCAGACCGTCCTCATGGTCGCCAGCGCGCTGGCGGTGGGCCTCGCCGCAACGGGAGGGCTCGTCATGACGGCCTCCGGAATGACGCCCACGGAGGAGCTCGCCCGCCTCCGGGTCATCGAGCTGCCCCGCCTGACGGAGAACGGCACCGCCGCGCCCGCGCCTCGCGGGTACACGGACGGCTGGGTCGCCGAGTCCATTGAAGGGCGCCTGCCCGCGCTCGACAGCTGCTACGCGCGGAACGGCGAGGACGCCGCATGCCGTCAGGACACCTACGCCGTGGTCTACTCCCCCGAAGGCATCGTCCTCGGAGCACGCATGCACCCGCCCCAGCCCATCCCGCTCGCGCAGTGCATCAACAAGGTGCTCCGGGGGCTCGCCCTGGGCAAGCCACGCGAAGCCATCGCCGGCACCGCCACCGTCACGCTCAGGCGAGAGTAATCCCTCTCAAGGAAATCAGAACCACAACTCCTCGACCTCTCCCGGCGTGAAGCCCGGCTCCTGGAAGTAGACGCGCCCCTGCGAATTGAGCGCCTTGTGAAGGAACTCCGTCAGCGAGGCGGCGACGCACACGCCGGTCCGCGACTGAGCGCTTTCCACCCAGTAGAGCGGGAGCTTCCCAGGCTGCTGTGAGTTGAAACGGTAGGCCAGGAAGCCGTGTTCGCCCACATCACAGAAGCGCGTCCAGCCGTGTGGGTAGCCGCTGGATTGCGGATCTGCCAGACGGGTCTTGTTCCAGCGCGTCCCGTCGTGGAACTCCAGCGCCCCCGACGCCCGGATGCGGTACACGGCCGCATCCCCCTGGCCGAAGAGCGACGCGCCGTCGCATGCGGCGTAGAACTGGCTGATGTCCGCCGGGATTCCACATTCCCCCCACAGGTCGCGCCACTTGCTGTGACGAGCCTCCGAGAGGGCCTCGGCCATGCGGTGCTCATCCTTGATGCGCCGGAGCATCGCATCCAGCCCCAGGTCCTCGTGGACCACCCAGCCCGGCACCGGCCGCAGCGCCAGCGTCTCCGCGGACTGGAGCGTCCCCATGAAGCCCGCCGTCAGGGCCATCCGTGCCTTCACCATCCCTGAATCGGTGGCCACCGCGAGCAGGAGCGACACCCGGGACAGCCCGGTGGGCAATCTGTCACTGGAAAGGGTGTCGCCCTTCTCCGAGGCGTCGGGCTTGCCCAGCGCCTGGGCCTCCAGCATCGGATTGGGAAAGTCATATTCGCCCGTCAATTGATTGCGAAGGAAGGGGAACAGCTTGCCAATCCAGCCATTGAAGGTATCGCTGCCATAGGCGTGGTGCAGTTTGTAGATGGCTTGCCAGAACTTGCGGTCCTCCCGTCCCTCCGAAGCCCGGATGAACTGGTCGCACAGCGGCAGCAGGTGCCGGGCCCAGGTTTCCATGCCGTACCGCGGAAGCTGTCCTACCTTGTCCCGCAGCTTGCGCCAGTCCTCCGGTGAGCCCTCGAGCGTGATGGTGGGAATGCCGCAGATGCACATCACCACGTAGTCGAAGTACTCCCGCATCGCATCCATCAGCACGATTTGACTGACCACGCGCTCCACCGGCCCCGTCGTGGAGAAGTCGCACACCATCAGGTCGTGCAGCGCGGGCGAGTGCCCTTGAATCATCCCGGAGAAGTCGTCCACGACGCCGGGCCAGAAATCATCCGATGCAAGGTCCGTCTGGGACGCGTCGCGTGTCACCACCAACTGCTTGCGCCCCTGGTGACGTACCAGGTCGAATCGCAGCGCCTCCGCGTTGCGGGTGATGTGCAGGGCCAGCCCCTGGGCGATGGTGATCCAGAGGATGTCCGGAGACAGCACCAATGGGCGGTGCCCGCTGAAGGCCAGATGCACCGCGGAGAGCAATGGATGGGTCGCCTCGGGACGCACGAACCGCGCCTCGCGATGGGAGGCCCCGAGCACCTTGGCGTCCAACCGCCCACTCAGGGCTTCGGTGAGTCCGACCTCTTCCAAGGGCAGGACGGCGGGCTTCACGGCATCGACGGCGAACGTCACGCGATGGGGCATGCACGCATTACATCGCGCGTGCTCGGATGGCGGCAAGCACCCCATCGAGCGTGAAGGCAGACAGCGCTCCGGCTGGAAATCTCCAGCGGCGCGCGGGGACTGCCCCCGCACCACAACGGGGCACGGCGACGACAGATCGATGCGCTAATGTCTCGCAGCCATGGCATCTGCGACACCGCGTCCATCAACTGAGGGGTTCATGCTCCGTTCAAGAAGGTTGTCTCACTCCATCCTGCTTCTACTTCCGCTGCTGCTGGCCCTGACCCAGACGGCCTGCGGCGGCGACACGCCCGAGCCCCGTCAGGATGCAGGCATCCAGACGCCCGACGCAGGCAGGGACGACGCGGGGACGGGCGACGCGGGCACCGATGACGCGGGTACGGACGACGCGGGCACTGAGCCGGATGACGCGGGCACCGATGACGCAGGCACGGAGCCGGACGACGCGGGCACGGAGCCAGACGACGCGGGCACGGGCGAGGAGGACGGAGGCTCGGGCCCGATGGACGGAGGCAGCGGAGACGCGGGCACGGAGCCGGACGACGCGGGCACCGATGACGCGGGCACGGAGCCGGACGACGCGGGCACCGATGACGCGGGCACGGAGCCGGACGACGCGGGCACGGGTGAGGAGGACGGAGGCTCGGGCCCGACGGACGGGGGCACCGGAGACGGAGGCACGGAGCCACCGGAGTGCCCATTCGGGCCCCCGGATGGCGGTGTCTCGAACCCCGGCGACCCGACCGTCGTCCAGGACCCGACCGCGGACATCCTGGACCGGCTGCGGGCCATTCCCGGCCTCACCGTCGCGGAGAACCCCAACGGCGTCACGGTCCCCGCGGGTCACCGCTTCTTTGTCATGGAGTACGACCAGCCCGCCGACCACGCGCGCCCCGAGTGCCAGCGCTTCAAGCAGCGATTGGTCCTGCTGCACCGTTCGGTCACTGCGCCCGTGGTCTTCTACACAAGCGGCTACTACGTGTCCCTGAGCGCGGGCCGCCGCGAGCTGACGACGTTGCTGGCCGCGAACCAGCTCTCCATCGAGCACCGCTTCTTCCTGCCCAGCCGTCCGGAGCCCGCGGACTGGAGCCAGCTCACCATCAAGCAGTCGGCGGACGACTTCCACCGGGTCGCCCAGGCGATCAAGCAAATCTATTCCGCGTCCTGGGTGTCCACGGGCGTCAGCAAGGGTGGAGAGACCATGGTGTTCTACCGCCGGTTCCACCCGGAGGATGTGGACGCGACGGTGGCCTATGTGGCGCCGCTCGTGCTCGGCGAAGATGAGCGCTTCCCCGCCTTCCAGGCCACTGTGGGAGGCCCGGAGTTGGAGTGGTGCCGCGAGCAAATCCACACCTTCCAGCGCGCCGTGCTGAACCGCCGCCAGGAGATGGTGGCGCTGCTGCGCGCCTATGCCGTGAACCAGGGCCTCACCTACAACCAGCTTGGCTTCGAGCGGGCCCTGGAGCACGCCGTCATCGAGACGTACTTCGCCTTCTGGCAGTACTCCATCCCCCAGTACTGCGACGCGTTCCCCGATGACACGGCGTCGAGTGAATACATGCTGGACATCATTGACTGGGCGGTGGGCCTTGCCACGTTCTCCGACAACAGCAGCTCCGGCATCGCTCCGTACTACCCCTACTACTACCAGGCGGGTCTGGAGTTGGGCTGGCCCAAGCCCTACGAGGCGCACCTGGGCAGCCTCATCCAGCACCCCGGAACGAACATCGCGCCGGTGTACTCGACGCCCGGCGTGCCGGTCGTGTTCCGGCCCCAGGCCATGCAGGACATCGAGGACTGGCTCGTGACGCATGGCCAGCGGGTGATGTTCATCTATGGCGACCTGGACCCGTGGACGGCGGCGGCGTTCCCGCTCGGCAACGCTCAGGACTCCTTCGTGTTCACCGTTCCGGGCGGCAACCACGGAAGCACCATCAACCAGCTCCCCACCACCCTTCGGGTCCAGGCCCAGGACATCGTGCGGCGCTGGGCAGGCGTCCCGTCACTGAAGCACGCCCCGGTGCCACACCCGGAGGCCGACACCGTCGAGTTCGGCCCGCACCTGCCGCCCCGGCTGCTGCAACCGCCCCCGGCCCCGTAGCCCGCGGCGAACGCCGCTCACCGGAGAAGCCGTTCCGGTGAGCTGACGTGTCATCCCTCCAGCTGACGCGTCAGCGCCGCGTGATACACGGCGACCCGCGCGCCAAACATCGAAAATCACATACATTTGAGCAGCAACCACCGTGGCATGTGTCGTGCTCAGGCCGCGGAGCGATGCTGCTCCACAAGCACCTCACCCCCGAGCTGAAGTCCCGGCTCGAACGGCTCACGACACGCAACGGCTGGACGCTCCGGAAGACCATCCAGAGTGGCCTGGACCACGGGGACTCCCAGATGGGTGTCTACGCGGGTGACAGCGAGTCCTACGCGCTCTTCTCCCCGCTGCTGAATCCCATCATCCGGGACCATTCGGGCCATGACCTGAGCGGACACACGAGTGACTTCTCGCTCGACGGGCTGCCCCAGGACGACCTGGACCCCACGGGCGAGTTCATCCTCTCCACGCGGGTCCGCGTCGGACGGAACCTGGCCCGGTATGCCTTTCCTCCGGCCATTGGCGCCAGGGACAGGGCCGCGCTGGAAGCCGAGGTCGTCCAGGTCCTCTCCGGCCTGGGGGGCCACCTCGCGGGCGAATACCATCCCCTGGCCAGCCTCTCCGAGGCGGAGCGGCGGGAGCTGGTGCACCACCACGTCCTGTTCCAGCAGTCGGACCGCTTCCTGGACAGCGCGGGCGTCAACCGCGACTGGCCGCGCAACCGCGGCATCTTCCACTCCGCGGACATGCGCTTCATCGTCTGGGTCGGGGAGGAAGACGCCCTGCGCATCATCAGCATGCAGCCCGGCTCGGGGCTGGCGCAGACCTACCTGCGGCTCCAGACGGCGCTCGAGCAGCTCGACGGGCAGCTCGACTTCGCCCAGGACTCACGGCTGGGCTTCCTCACGGCGTGCCCCACCAACCTGGGCACCGCCATGCGAGCCTCCGTCCTCATCCGCCTGCCCCACCTGTCACGGCGACCGGACTTCCGCGCGCGGTGCGCCCGCCTGGGGCTCGCGGTGCGGGGCCTGCACGGCGAACACTCCGAAGCCCGGGACGGCGTGCATGACGTCTCCAATGCCGTCCGTCTGGGCGTCACCGAGCGGGACATCTACGAGCAGCTTCGGACGGGCATCCACGCGCTCATGGAGATGGAATCCGCGGCACGAAAGCGCGGACACCCGAAGGCGGCGCCCGGGAACTGAATGCCCCGGAGCGCCTCGCAGCGCGCTCAGGACTTGGGAATCCAGCCGTCCACGAGCGCCTGGTTCTTCTTCACCCACTCCCGGGTGGCCTTCTCCGGGGCGGCCTCGGCCTCGGCGATGGCGCCCATCAGGCTGCCGAGCTGCTGGTCATCCAGCTTGAAGTTGCGCAGCAGCGTCGCGACGTCGGGCAGGTCCTTCTCCAGGCCCACGCGGGTGAGCGTGTGGATGGACTCCTTGGCGCCATAGACGCCCTTCGGGTCATCCAGGAACTTCAGGTCCCAGCGCGCGAACTTCCAGTGCGGCTTCCAACCGGTGACCACCACGGGGCGCTTCTTGGCGATGGCGTCCTTGAGCTCCGCGGTCATCGCCGGGCCGCTGGAGGGCACCAGCTTCAGGTCCAGCTTGTACTCCGCGATGGCCTTCTCCGTCGTCGTCATGATGCCCGCGCCAGAGTCGATGCCCACGATGGACTGGTTCAGGTCCTTCGCCTTGCCGTTGAGCTGCTCGATGCTGGTGATGTCCAGGTCCGCCGGGACGACCAGGCCAATCCGTGCGTCCTCGTAGTTGGTGCCCAGGTCCACCACCTTGCCCTGGAAGCGCTCCATGTAGCTCTGGTGGGTGACGGGCAGCCAGCCATCCAGGAATGCATCCGCGTCGCCGCTCGCGAGCGAGGCGAACACCGGGGCGACGTCCGCCATGGTGGTCTTCACCTCGTAGCCCATGCGGTCCTCCAGGATGGCCTGGACCAGATGCGTCATGGCCACGCCTTCGGCCCAGTTCACGTACACCAGCCGGACCACGGGCTTCTTCGCGGGGGCGGGCGCCTCGGTGTCACCCGCTGCGGGCGCCTTGTTCTCCTGCTTGCATCCGGGGGCGACGAGCAGCCCCGCCACGGCCGTGAGCAGCAGGGGCAGACGATTGAGAGAGGAAGTCTTCACGGGACGGGTCTCCTTCATGATGAGCGCGTCCGGGGCTTGCCCAGCGCGTGAGTCAGGCGGTCCAACACGATGGCCAGGATGACCACCGCGATGCCGCTCTCGAAGCCCAGTCCGATGCGGAGCTGGGTGATGCCCTTCAGGACCTGCTCGCCCAGTCCCCCCGCGCCAATCATGGCGGAGATGACCACCATGGACAGCGACAGCATGATGGTCTGGTTCACTCCGGCCAGCAGTGTGGGGACGGCGATGGGGAGCTGGACGTTGAGCAGCGTCTGGCGCGGCGTCGCGCCAAACGCGATGGCGGCCTCCACGACTTCGGCGGGCACCTGCCGGATGCCCAGGTTGGTGAGGCGCACCGCGGGTGGCATGGCGAAGATGACGGTGGCCACCACGCCGGGCACCTTCCCCAGCCGGAAGAAGAGCACCGCGGGGATGAGGTAGACGAAGGCGGGCATCGTCTGCATCAGGTCCAGGGCGGGCCGCATCACCCGCTCCACGACGCGGCTGTACGCGGCCCAGATGCCCAGGGGGATGCCCAGCACCAGCGCCACCATCGCCGAGCTGAGGACCAGCGCCAGCGTCTCCATGGTGGCCTTCCACAGGCCCATGTCCTGGATGAGCAGCATGCCCAGCGCCGTGAAGACGGCCGTGCCCAGGCCGGACAGGCGCCAGGCGAGCACCATCAACACCACGATGATGGCGTAGCTGGGCGGCAGGAGCAGCGCGCTCTCCAGGCCGTTGATGCAGGCCGTGAGCACCGAGCGGATGGCGTCGAACACCGGCGCGCCACGCGTACCCAGCCAGTCAATCAGCTCCTCGAAGCCTTCTCCGATTTTCAGTGTGCTCATGTCAGCGCTGCTCCCCCGCGATGCTGGCCAGCAGCGTGGCGCGGCTCACGATGCCCAGGAACGACTGGTCCTCGGCGACGACGGCGATGGGAATCTGAGTCGTGGCCGCCACCGCCACCAGCTTCGCCAGCGGCGTGTCCGGTGACGTGGTGGGCAAGTCGGTGACGAGCGCCCCCTCCAGGCTGTGCTTGTTCTCCGCCAGGAGCCGCAGCGCGTCCTCGATGCGCACCACGCCCACCAGCTTGCGGGCCTGGTTGGTCACGAAGAGCGTGGAGGTGCCCGACTCGCGCATGCGCTTGACGGCCAGGGCGGGCCCGTCCTTCGGGTGCACCACCGACTCCGGCCGCCGCATGATGGCCCGCGCGGTGAGGACCTTGGTGCGGTCCACGTGCTCCACGAAGGCGCGCACGTAGTCGTCCGCGGGGCTCCTGAGGATTTCCTCCGGCGTGCCGAGCTGCGCGATGCGCCCGTCCTTCATGATGACGATGCGCCCACCCAGCTTCAGCGCCTCATCCAGGTCATGGGTGATGAACACGATGGTCTTGTTCATCCGGGACTGGAGCTCCAGCAGTTCGTCCTGCATCTGCCGGCGGATGAGCGGGTCCAACGCACTGAAGGCCTCGTCCATGAGCAGGATTTCCGCGTCGGTGGCAATGGCCCGCGCCAGCCCCACGCGCTGCTGCATCCCGCCGCTGAGCTCGCGAGGCAACTTCTCCTCGTAGCCCTTCAGGCCCACCAGCTCGAGCGCCTGCATCGCCTTGGGCCGTGACTCCCGCCGCTCCAGGCCCTGCATCTCCAGCCCGTACTCCACGTTCCGGATGACGCTGCGGTGGGGCAGCAGGCCGAAGTTCTGGAACACCATGGCCATCTTCCGGCGCCGGACGTCCAGCAGGCCCGCCCTGTCCGCCCGGGTGACGTCCACGCCGTCCACGTGCACGCTGCCGGCGGAGGGCTCGATGAGGCGATTGAGGCAGCGGAGCACCGTGGACTTGCCGCTGCCAGACAGGCCCATGATGACGAAGATTTCGCCGGCCCTCACATCGAACGAAGCCTCCTGGATGGCGACGGTGCACCCCGTCTCCTCCAGGATCTGCTGCTTGCTCTGCCCCTTCTCCAGCAGGGCAATGGCCCGTTCCGGGTTGCTGCCGTAGATCTTCCGCAAGCCACGGACTTCAATCTTCTCCATGGGGCATCTCAGAAGTAGTAGCCGACGTTGATGTTGAAGCGCGTGTCCCACGGGGCATTCGGATCGCCCTCCGCGAGCGCGTGGCCATAAGCAGGCCCCAGCCAGGGCTGGTTCTTCCCGCTGGCCACGTCCACGTAGGTGAAGACGGGCCCCGCGGTGACGAGCATGCCGAGCACGTTCTGCATCGACGTCTCGAACGCGGCGTTGGCTTTGTCGAAGAGGCTGAAGTCGTCGTAGAAGGTCAGCTTCGTGATGGGGCCCCACGACACGGGCACATCGTACGAAAGGCCCGCCGCGTAGACGGTGCCCCGGGTAGCCATCTTGTAGGGCGCGTCATAGGCCCCCATCGTCACGATGGAGTCGTCGTGACCCTCGGGGTTCTTCAGGTCGTAGCCGTAGCTGAGGACCTCCATGCGCAGGTTGAACGGGCCGTAGTAGCCGTCCAGATGCACCGCGCCAGCCCAGTTCAGGCCATTGCGCCTGGTGACGCTGTTGTAGATCTGCCCGGTCTGCGCGGAGACGCCCACTTCCGTGCGGCCCAGGTCCCCGTGCTGGAATGTGTACGCCGCGCGTGCATTGAGCTTGTTGCTCTCGTGGTTCGCGCTGTCCACGCCCAGGTACGCCTCGCCCGGGTTGGAGCTGTTCACCTGCACCACGTCATACGAGTAGCGCGCGCTGTCCGTACTCCGGCCGGTGAAGCTGCCCTCGTCGTTCTTGTAGAAGGCGACCTGCAGATCCCATGGCCCCTGCGTGTGGACCAACTTCAGACCCAGGTCGTAGTCGTCCTCCATGCCCATGTAGTAGGGCAGGGAGAAGAACCAGTTATGTGAGGCATAGGGTAGCACGCCGAAGGGCACGCGGTGCACGCCGAACTGGAGTTGGGTCGCCTTCGTGAACTCATAGCCCACCCAGCCGTGGTGGAGCATGGAGTACCCCGAATAGAGGCGGTACTCGGCGGACAGCAACACCTTGGAAAGTCTGGCGTCGACGTTGAGCCGGAATGTATCGAAAGCCACGTCGCCACCGCGGTTGCGGTTGTCTTCTTCTCCAGGCCACGTCTTGAAGAAGGCATTGAGGCGCAGCGCGCCGCCGACCTTGAGCATGTCCGGGTCTTCCACCACCTCCTCCTCGGCGCGTGCTTCAGGCGCGAGCAGGCAGGTCAATCCAGACAGGAAAAGCGCATGCGAGAAACGGGTAAGACGGGTGGACAACCGCAACTCCTGGCAATGGACGACAGGCGCGAGCGGACCAGCACGGGCCACACTCGTCCTGAGCGCCAGACTTGGCACAAGGGGCGGCCCTCTCCCGATCCACACTCAGCGAGGACGCTGGCGCGCGAGACAGTCCACCCAGGGAACAGTGCGGTCAGTCGTTAACAGGTCAGACGGAGCACGTCTATACTTTTGAGCTCAAACAATATGGACACTGGGCGCCGCCCGCCTGCTCGCGGGGCATGAGCGGCGCGCCCGCCAACCCACACGGGCGGCTCAAGATGCCCGTCTCACCGTCACGGGATAGGTCCGAGACGCCCTGCGGATGAGGAGCGTTGCGGAGCGGATTGGTGCGCCCAGCTCACGCTCGGGGACGGCACGCTGTACTTCGTCTCAAGCCCACGGGCGACGACTGCAATCCGTGTCAGTGGAGGGTGAACACGCCCCGCAAGTCATCCCAGACCAGCCCATGGCGCCGCAGAATCCGCGTCAGGTCCGGCTCCACGGGCGGCGGGAGTGCGAAGGCATCGAAGCCCAGCAGGTGGAACGTCCGGTCGGAAGCCGCTGCCGCCAGCCATGCTCCATCGGAAGAGAAGGCCACGGCGGAGACGAACCCCTGCAGCCCGGGCACCTCCCCCATGAGCGCCCCGTCGGGAAGCCGCCAGACCTTCATCTCTCCTCCGATTCCGCCGGACGCCACGAACGCCCCCTGAGGCGCTACCGCGAGCGACAAGACGCCTACCGTGCGCGAATCCATCGACGTCAGCACGCGGCCGTCATCTGGGCTCCAGAGCCGGATGGGCTGACGCATTCCCGCGGTCAGCAACTCCCCGGACGCCAGGAACGTGACGGCGCGGACCCGGTCGCCCGCCTCCAGGACGCGAATCACCGCGCCTCGCGCCACGTCCCAGATCCGCACCGTGTGGTCCGCTGCGCCCGAAGCCAGCCTTTGCCCCGTGGCATCGAATGCCAATGCCCACGCCTTCCCGGTGTGTCCTGTCAGCCGGGCCACCTGGGTCGCGGAGGGGACAGCCCACAGCACGACGTCCTGCGCCACCCCCGCGGCGAGCAATGCGCCGTCTGGGCTGAAGGCCAACGCCCGGATGGATTCGCGCGCGGCCGGAATCACCATCAGCTGATTTCCGGACCGGACGTCTCGCACACGCACCTCCCCCTTCAACGTTCCCACCGCGAGCAACCGCCGGTCCGCGCTCACGGCCACGGCCCCCACGGCGTCCGGTGCCTCCAGGCGGGAGTGGAGTTCGCCGCCGGATGAGAGCGACCAACTCCGCAGACCGTCCTCCCCACCCGACACGAAGGCGTCTGGCCCCACGGAGGTCAGCACCTCAGGCCAGGCGGGAAGCTCCCGCAGCAAGACGTCTGGAGGCACCTCGGACCGTGACCAGACATTGAGGACACCGTCCATGCCACCGGACGCGAACGTGCGTCCGTCCGGAGACAGGGCCACGGCCATCACGAAGGTCCGGTGCGCATCCAAGCGCTCCAGGACCTCGCCACCGCCGCGCACGTCCACGCGCTGCACGCGTCCCTCCCACCCCGCCTGCACGAGCTGCTGGAAACCCGCATCGATGGCCACGGACGAAAGCGCCCCCGTGTTGCGCTGCACGTCGAGCAGGGCCCCGGTCCGGGCATCCCAGAAACGGATGGCACGGTCCGCGGACGCGGTCATCACCCGCTCGCCATCCGCGGAGAACGCACAGGACTCCACCTTGTCCCCGTGTCCCATCAGCCGGTGCAGCTCGCGACGCGCCGTCAGGTCCCACACCCGCGCGGTCCGGTCCATGCTCGACGACACGAGCCGTCCTCCGTCGGGGGAGAAGGCCACCGCGATGACGATGTCGTCATGCATGAACCGGAGCACCTCCGCGCCATCGCGGATACGCCAGACACGAATCGTCCGGTCCAGTCCACCACTCGCCAGCCACTCACCATCCGGGGAGAAGGCCAGGCCCCGCACGACATCCGTGTGCCCGGACAGCAAGGCCACCCTGCGCCCCTGCTTCCAATCCCAGAGCCAGAGCGCGCCGGGCCTGCCCGCGGCGGCCAGCCACCGGCCATCGGGAGAGAACGCGACGGCATGGAGCTCAGCTTCGTGACCCTTCAGCTCCGCCACCTGCGCCCCGGCCGCCACATCCCAGACGCGCACGACCGCGTCATACCCTCCCGAGGCCAGCAGCCTGCCGTCCGGTGAGAAGGCCAGCGCCAGCACCGAACCCTCGAACTGCTTCGCCCACTCGAGCGACGAGGCGCGCTTCTCCGCCCACACCTGCCCCCAGCGCGCCGTGGGTGAGTCTTCCGTGTGTCTCGCGGACGCGAAGTAGCCCGCCGCCAGGGCCCATTGCTTCGTCTCGATGGCCGCGTCACCGCGGGCCCGGAAGAGCTCGGACCGAGCGTCTCGCACCCCGAGGACCTCGGACGAGGAGCGCCGCCCCGCGCAGGACACCGTGAGCAAGACCAGGACCCACCACCACGAACGCAGGCGCATTTCGGATTCATCACCCGGAGCACGGCCCCGGCACAATCCCCTTCGCCCAGCGCATGAGCCCGTGGCGGAACCAACTCGTCAGAACGAGTAGCGCACTCCGAACCGCACCTGTAGCGGCGGCAGGACATACAAGGGGGGCACCCCGTCAGACTCCACCGAGCGCCCCTCTCCCAACAATGCCCCCGGCTGCGTGTTCAACAGGTTGAGTGCAGCAAGTTCGAAGGACACCGACTCGAACCTCGATACTAGATACTTCAAGTCCATGTGGGCATCGAGGACGTGGACCCAACGATTCCGGGTCCCCAAGTCATCCCGTGGCGTTCCAGATGCGCCCTGGTAGGAAACTCCTGTGAGCAAGTGGAGCTTACGAGCGAGCTCGAAACCACGGGTACCGGTGGCCTTGATGGAATGAGTGCGGTCCGCCGGAAGCAATTGCTGTCGAACCAAGGGGCGCCCTGCATCGGCGCCGAGTGGCTCGGTCTGGTTTCCGTGCAATCTCGACCATGTGTAGCTGAATTGGGTGTGCACCCAATAGAATCTCGGCTGTACCGACACTGTCACGGCATCATAAGTACGAACAGCTTTCGGAAGCGCCGCTGCGAGCCCGATACCCGGATTGCCAATCAGCACACCCTCATCGTCTGGATTGTCGAGGGATGCCAGCGCGGAATCAAGCCGACGCCGAGCGTAATGCGCAGCCAACTGGAACCAAAGATTTCCGTTTTGCGTTGGGCGAAACTCATGCGAAGCCCCCACGATGACCTCACGGGAGGACGTCGGGACGAGGTTGGGATCGAAGGTGACGCCTTGGCCCGATTCTGCATCCATGAGCCCGAGCGGCACCAAGTCGTGGTACTTCGCGAAGGATGCGAAGAGCTGCGAGTGATACATCGACCGTGGATTGATGACCACGCCAGCCCTCGGTGAAAGCAGGTAGGTCGTGAGCTCCCGGCGCCCGTTCAATCCCTCCCGCAGGGACTGCACATCATAGCGAGCGCCGCCCTGAAGCGTGAGCAAGTGACTCACGTTCCATGTGTCCTGCACGAATCCCCCCAAGACTGTGCTTGCCGCACGGAATGCGACCGGCTTTATCGAATCGTGCATGGAGTGCTCCGCGTCAATACTCGCCTTGAACACGTGAGTCCCAAGGGCGTGCAACAAGTAATACCCCTCGGTCTTCGCGTGAAAGCGACGCTGCTCTCGCAGTGCATCACCAGTCGACACACGGCTGACGGCTTTGTGATTCAGCCATCCCGCCTTGAAGGAAACGAGCAGATAATTTTCCAGGAACATGCCGTTGTAGTCGAACATCCCCAGGACCGTCTCACTGTCGAACTCCCAAGGCCGATCGGCAGTATCCCTCCCTCGTGCCAACGAAGGCGTGGCGAGGACGAGCAGTGACGCATCATGACCAGGAGCGACATGGTACGTCAGCCGGCCCACCGCCTGGATTCCACGGTGGTCTGTCAGGTCATCGCGCCGCCCGTTGCGACTGAGCGTCGGCACAACGCCCGCGAAGAACGAGAGACGATTCCGCACGAGCGGACCGCCCAGGGTCACCCCGAAGTCTCCCAGGTTCTTGAGCCCATCCCGGCTGGAGCCCACCGAACCCGCGTTCGGAATGGACTCACGCGCCCCCTCCAGCCCGCCTGGGGTCCAGGAAGCAAAGGCGGATCCGGAGATGCGGGGGCACCTTGACGGCAATCGAGCCTCGATGACACCACCGTTCGCCCGTCCCTGGTCTGGCATGGAGCCTCCCGCATGCACCGTCACGAGGGAAACGAACTCCATGCTGAGCGGCACCAGGTTCAATCCCGTGACGGCATCTCGGGTGGAGAAGCCCTCCAACAGATAGCCGTTCTCGGACGCAGAGGCGCCCCGGATGGCGAAGCCAGATGGGTCAAGTAGCGTGACAGGACTGAGCTCAGCAAGACTCTCCGCGACGCGCAGTCCTCCGCTCCCGCCTCGCGGCCTGCCCACCGGCAGGCCTACAACCACGTTCGATGCGGTAAATGACCTGGGGGTGTGGGCCAGGTCGCTGGAGATTCCCCCGCAGCGCATGTGGAAGGTGGGGGCTTTTTCACTCAGCCAGGCATCGACACGCAGGGTCGAACCCTCTGCGACCTCCAAGCGCTCCTGAGAATGGGCCGTGTACTTCTCCTGCTCGAACCGAATCGAGTAGGTCCCAGGCGGAACTCCATCCAAGCGATAGGCTCCAGCCGCATCCGTCTCCGTCCGTATCTCTCCCGGCGCCAAGGTTGAACGTGCCGTCACGCTGACGCCTGGAAGAGGGTGTTCCCATTCGGAATCAAAGACTGTTCCGACAATGGCAGCCCGAGGGCTCTCCGCAGCCCCCATGGACAACACCGCGGCCAGTATGACACCCGCAAGCCGCTGAATTCCCCTCATGCCCATGCTGACAGCGCCCTCCATTTCACGCCAGCATGGCACGGCGAATTGCCCATGGATTGACAATCTCCATCCCGCGCTGCCGTTCTGGATATAGCCATCATCAGACAACCATCCAGGAGCCGCGGCCCCCAGACCTCAAACTCAATCCCTGTGGCGACGAAGGAAGACGAAGCTCCTGGTCTGCCCCCTCCCCTATCCGGCCTGCCAAGCGCCACGTCCTCGTCCCTCCGCCAACGCGTGCCTGGGCGCCCCCTCCCGCCCACCTGCCGTGAACGCGCCTTCGCGCTCGCCGACCGTCCCTAGCTTGGCTGTAGGGGGCCTTTCCCATCACGGCCCCACGGAGGAGAAAGCCATGCCCCTGGACCCTCGAAGTGAGCCTGCGCGAACAGGCGAAGGACGACCGCCCGGGCTGCCCCCAGGCCGGGTTGAGCAGCTACGGGCCCGCTTGCGCGGCCGGCTCGTTCGCCCCGGGGACGCGGACTACGAGGAGCACTGCCGCGTCTACAACGCCATGATTCACAAGCGGCCGGCGTTGATTGCCCGGTGCGCCGACGTGGCGGACGTCCTCGCGGCGGTGGAGTTCGCACGCGAGCAGGGCCTCCTACTCGCGGTCCGTGGGGGTGGGCACAACGGCGCCGGCCTGGGCACCTGCGACGGGGGGCTCGTCGTCGACCTGTCACTCATGCGCGGCATCAGGGTCGCCCCCGAATCGGGCACCGTGCGTGTCGCGGGAGGGAGCGTCTGGGGCGAAGTCGACCATGCCACGCACGCGTTCGGGCTCGCCGTTCCCTCGGGAATCATCTCCACCACGGGCGTGGGGGGCCTCACCCTGGGAGGTGGCCTGGGCCACCTCTCGCGTCGCTACGGCCTCACCATCGACAGCCTGCTCGCCGTGGACATGGTGCTGGCGGACGGGCGCTTCGTCACCGCGAACGCCCAGCAGCACCCGGACCTGTTCTGGGCCGTGCGCGGCGGTGGCGGCAACTTCGGCGTCGTCACGTCCTTTCTCTTCCAGGCCCACCCGGTGGACACCATCCTGGGAGGGCCGACGCTCTGGCCCCTGGAACGCGCCGAGGAAGTGATGCGGTGGTACCGCAAGTTCATCCCCGCCGCGCCCGAGACACTCACGGGCTTCTTCGCCTTCATGGTCGTCCCGCCCGCTGCGCCCTTCCCGCCCCACCTGCACTTGCAGAAGATGTGCGCGGTGGTGTGGTGCTACACCGGAGACCCAGCTCAAGCCGACGCGCTCTTCGCGCCCGTGCGCGCCATGGCCCCCGCGCTCGACGGCGTGCAGACCATGCCCTACCCCGCGCTGCAGACCATGTTCGATGCGCTCTATCCGCCAGGCCTCCAATGGTACTGGCGCGCGGACTTCGTTCGGGAACTGGGGGACGAAGCCATCTCCCGGCACGTGGCGTTCGCCCACCGCCTGCCCACGATGCACTCCACCATGCACCTCTATCCCATCGACGGAGCGGCGCACCGGGCGGCACCAGGCGACACCGCCTTCAGCTTCCGGGACGCGCGGTGGGCGGAGGTCATCGTCGGAGTGGACCCCTCTCCTGACAAGGCCGGGGACATCACCACCTGGACGAAGGACTATTGGGATGCCCTGCATCCCTATTCCGCGGGCGGCGCCTACGTGAACTTCCTCATGGACGAGGGCCAGGAACGCGTACAGGCAACGTACCAGGACAACTACGCAAGGCTGGTGGAAGTAAAGGACCGCTACGACCCGAACAACCTTTTCCGCGTGAATCAAAACATCCGCCCCAGCACCGGCACGCCGCTTCGCCATTAAGCCACCATTCGCACGCGCCATTGCTCGCCCGGAGCGGCCTCGGTTGGTACCTTCCGTGCCCGCAGTTCGCTCCACCACCAACGGCGAGGAGACAGAAGCATGGCGACGGGCTTCGAGGCTTACAGGATGGAGAACCCCACGCTCCTGGCGAATGTGCGCGAGGCCCTGCTGCAATCCTACTTCGCGGACTTCGATGCGGGCTTCCTGAAGACGCCGGCCGGCCAGTCGGACATCGCGGACCATGTGGATGGCCGCTACAACCGGTGCGTCGACCACGTACTGCCCTGGCTCGCGCGATACGCGAAGCTGGGCAAGGCGAACGTCGTCGAGCTGGGCTGTGGCACGGGCTCCAGCACGGCGGCCTTTGCCCAGGTCGCCAGCCACGTCACGGGATACGACATCCACGCGCCCTCCGTGCGCGCGGCCCAAAGCCGCATGAAGGCCCTGGGATTGCGCAACGTCGACATTCGCGTCGTGGAGCCCGCGAAGTTGCTGGAACAGCTGAGGCAGGAGAACTCCGAGGGCGCCGACATCTTCGTGCTGTATGCGGTGCTCGAACATCAGACGCCCGCCGAGCGACTGGAGACGCTCCGCACCGGCTGGGACCTGCTGCGTCCCGGAGGACTGCTCGTCGTCGTGGATACGCCCAACCGGCTCGTGTACTTCGACGCGCACACGTCCCTGATGCCGTTCTTCCACTTCCTGCCACATGAACTCGGGTGGCCGTATGCCTCACGTTCCCCCCGCGAGAACTTCCGAGATTCGATGGCCCAGGCGTCCGCTGAAGACGCCCCCATGCTGCTGACCCGATGGGGCATCGGCGTCAGCCACCATGAGCTCGAGCTGGCGCTGGGCGACATCGACCCCTTGTTGGTGGGGACGGGCTTCGAGCCAGAAGTGCTCGACATGTTCCCTGTCACACTCGACGAAGAGGTGCTGCGTCTATACGTGGAGAAGAGCGGCGCTCGCGTACCCAAGGCCCTCACCCGGAACACGCTGAACTTCGTTCTTCGCAAGGGTGACAACGCCGACCTCATCGCCCGCCGGCCTTCGCCGCCTCCGGTTCGACACCTCGTCAACGAGACGTCGAACCCGGTCCAGGCGCAACGCCTCCACGAACTGGAACATCGCCTCCTGGAGCAGGCCCAGCGCATCCGGGAGTTGGAAGAGCACATCGCCACCCCGCCCCTGCGGCACCAGCTCGCTGATCAGCTCAACGGCGCCCTCAAACAGACGGCCCTTCACCGTCAGGCCCGGAAGCTCGTCGAATGGTCGGTGGGCCGCGTCAAGCGCGGCGCGCGCTGAGTCTTCGCCGCCCCAGGACTCCCAGCCGGGTGGCGCGGTGATACACGCGCCGCGCCGTCCGGCATCCCCACCGGAGCTTTGCCCTGCCGGCAAAACTCGTGAAACACAAAATCCTCGCAATTCCGAACCCAGGTCTCACCGCCTGTCGATGAAACACATACGGGCAGAGGTCGAGCGACCGGGCGGGGTGAAGCAGACCCATTTTACAGGGGCGTCTCCCGCACCCGAGGATGGACGCATCCATGCGTCACATCCGCATTCCGACTCACGCACCGGCGATTCACGCAGTCCCCGGTGTTTCACCTGTCTCACCTGCCGGCGCATGCATGTCTTCACGACGCACGTCGTGGTGCTGGGTGCTGCCGTTCCTCCTGATACTTTCCACCTCCGCGTGGGCGGATACAGGACGGCCCAGCATCGACTTGAATCAGGGCTGGCGATACCGCTGGGGCGACTCACCGCCGGGCCCCGCCGATGTACCAGCCTGGGCACTGGAGTCCGGGGATGAGCAGGCGTGGCAGCCCGTGGCGGCCCTCCGCGAGCCGCCGGGCCGGGGAGCGCACACCGTCCTCTGGCTGAGCATCCCCGTCCCCCAGGGGCAGTGGCTGGAGCCCGCGCTCTACCTGGGCACGGTGGCCAATGCCTTCGAGGTCTACGCCAACGGCCACCGCATCCATGCGAGCGGGCGGCTGAATCCCTCGGGCAAGGAGGAGACGGACAACCTCGCGTGGCGGCTCGTCCCCCTGCCACCCACGGTGGAAGGCTCGCGCCTGCTGCTGCGAATCCAGAGCAGCGGTCCAATCATCGGCGTGGGAGGCGCGGCTCGGGTGGGGGCACACCACCAGCTGCTCGCGACGGTGACGCGCACGGGGCTGGCGCCCTTCGTCATGGGCATGCTGCTGCTCACCATCGCCAGTGCCGCCGCATTGGGTGCCCTGGTGCGGCGCCAGACTCAGATGCTCCTGCCGCTCGTCATCTTCACGAGCGGCTCGGCGGCCCTGCTTCTGGGCACGAGCGGCCTGATTCCCGCGCTCTGGGGCGGCTATCTGCTGGGGAGCCAGCTCACGCTGGTGGGCTCGCACTGCATCCTGCCCGCGCTCGCTTGGTTCATCTCCGACAGCGTCCTGGAGAACCGGATGCGCTGGTTCCGCTGGAGTGCCTGGGCCGCGTGCGTGCCGGCCGCCCTTCAGGTCATCATCGTGATGGCCGACCTGGGCATGGCGCAGCGGAACCTTGGCCTCTTCGTCCTCTACTCGGTGCCCTGCCTGCTCGGGTGCGTCATCGTCGCGGGTATCTCTGCGTGGCGGGGCAACCCCGACGCGCGAATCTTCTCCATGGGCCTGGGCGTGTTCTTCGGTGTCGTCATCCACACCACGCTGCCGGTGTTCGGGCTGGCGGAGGCCACGGACTCGCTCATGCACTGGGGCTTCCTGGCGCTCACGCTCTCATTGGTGGGCATCGTCGTGCGCCGCTCGGTGCTGGTGGTGCGCGCGCTCGCGTCGCACACGCGCCAGCTCGAGGAGCATCGTCATGAAGTGAAGCGGCTCGCCCAGGACATGGGGAGCGGCGCTGGCGAGCTGGCCGCGGTGGCGCAACAACTGCGCACGTCCAGTGAGGTGCAGACGGCGGGTGTCAGCCGGCAGGCCGCGGCGCTCCGCGAGGCTGAGCAGACGGTCCAGGAAATCCGGCAGGGCTCCCTGGTGACGGCGAACAAGGCGCGTTTGCTCGCGGGCTCCATCGAAACCGCCGAGGAGGCGGGGCGCGATGGCGGCGCGGCCATCACCCACACGCTGACCAACCTGGAAGCCATCCGCCAGGAGGTCTCCGAGATGTCGAGCCGCATCCTCGCGCTGGACGCACGCACCCGCGAAATCTCCAGCATCGTGGACACCGTGAAGGGTCTGGCGGACCAGTCCAACATGCTGGCCATCAACGCCGCCATCGAGGCCGTGCGTAGCGGGGAGCACGGCCGGGGCTTTGGCGTCGTGTCGCGAGAGGTCCGCAGCCTCGCCGACCAGTCCATCCTGGCGACCCATCGCATCCGCGAGGTGCTCGACGGCGTAAGTCTGAGCATGCGTGAGGCCGCGAAGATGAGTGAACAGGGAGAGCAACGCGTGAAGGCGAGCCTGGACGCGGTGCGCGCCTCCGGCACCCAGCTCCAGCGGCTCACGGGCATCATCGACGACACCGGCACCAGTGTGCGGCAGATTTCCGCGGCGGTGGCGCAGCAGGACGCGGGCACCTCCCAGATTGCCCAGGCCATTCAAGACCTGTCCGCCCAGATGCGGCATACGCTGCGCACCGTCGAGGAGACTCAGAAGGTATCGGGTTCGGTGCAAGCGCTGGCGGAGAACATGGCGGGCACGGCCCGCATCGCGCTCCAGGCGGGAACGCTCGATGACTGAGCCGCGCCCCGTGACGTCCGCGCAATGACGGATGGGAGCGCATCGGTTGCAGGCCCGCGCAAAGGGTGCTCAGAAACCAGCATGGCGCAGAACATCTACGACGCCCCCGGCTTCTTCGAAGGATTCACACCGGTTTCAGTCTGCGCCAGGTCAACGAATGGGGTCCGACCGAGGCGCAGCTCTCCGCCCAGCCGGAGCTGGCCGAGGAGCGGGAGCGCCCCATGATGTTGCTCGTGTCCGCGCGGCGTTAGACAAACGCAGCGGCGCCCACCCAGCCTCCCCAGCAGGACGCAGCAGGTAGGCCCGGCGCCCGAGCCCCTGCTTGGCCCTCCCCGCGCATGAAGCGGCGCATCCCGAATGCTCCGGGTCCGGATTGCCGGGCATCGAAGCGTCCTGTGCACGGACGCGTGGAACCCTCCCAGTCAATGGCCGCCCTCCCGCCGTGTCCGCATTCTGGGCCGCGCGTCAAAGGGGAGGCAGCTCATGAAGGGTTGGCGGCTGGGTTGTGCAGCACTCGCAGCGTGGTGGTTGGTTGGGTGCATGGGAGGACCCGACGAGCAGGCAGACAGCTTCGCGGAGCAGGCGGAGTTGGAGTCGGAGTCTGTCGAACAGGAAAGCGTCGAAGCACAGTGGAAGAACGCGGAGGAGAAAGTCTATTCAGAGAACTTCGGGAAAGGCGCGGGCCCCGAGTGGAGCCACCGCACCGTGTCCCGGACGCCGAAGGGAGAACGAAAGTTCCTGGGGCCCTTCAGCGAACAGGAAGTCACGCTCAACCTGGCCGGGCTGCCGGACCATGACGAGGTCGAGGTCCAGTTGGAGCTGTTCGTCCTCAAGTCGTGGGACGGTAACGACACGACGAAGGGGCCGGACCGCTGGGTCGCGAGCGTGGACGACGGTCCCGTCCTGCTGGATGCCACCTTCTCCAATGACGACGCGCCGTTCGACGCACGCTACTCGCAGTCGTACCCGAAGCCCTACCTCCAAGGCAGCCATCCGGGCCTCACCGGCGCATCGATGAAGGGCAAGCTCGGGTACCGGGACGAGTCCGGCTATGGCAGCAAGGGGGACGCCATCTACCCCCTGTCCTTCACCTTCGGGCACACCGGAGACCGGCTGACACTCCGCTTCGCGGACCCGCCTCGAGGCGAGGCCAACGAACAGTGGGGCCTGGATTCGGTGAAGGTGAAGGTCCGGAAGAAGAAGGGAGGCGACCTGCTGGTCAGCAACAACGTGAACAGCAGCGTGCTGCGCTACGACGGGAAGACGGGCGACTTCGTGGGCGTCTTCATCCCGCCTGGCGCTGGCGGGCTCAACAACCCGCAGGAGCTCGTCTACGGCCCTGACGGCAACCTCTACATCGCCAGCTTCGCCAGCAGGGAGGTGCTGCGCTTCAACGGGAAGACGGGCGCCTTCATCGACATCTTCGTGCCCGTGGGCAGTGGCGGGCTGGGCTTCCCCGGCGGCCTCATCTTCGGTCCTGATGGCAACCTGTATGTCGCCGACAGCTTTGGCGGCACCAACAGCGTGCTGCGCTACGACGGGACGACAGGCGCCTTCATCGACGTGTTCGCTTCGGGCGGCGGACTGCTCGTTCCCCAGAAGATGGCGTTCGACAAGAAGGGGAACCTGTTCGTCGTCAGCATCATCGGCAACAACGTGGTGCGCTACGACGAGAATGGCGCGCCCTTCCCCGCGGCCGGACAGCCCGGTGCCATCTTCATCCCGGACATCGACGCGGTGACGATTGCCATTCGCAAGGACCACAAGCTCTACGTTGGCACCACGGCCGGAGATGACGTCCTTCGCTTCAACGCCAAGACGGGCGCCTTCATCGACGTCTTCGTCGAGTCGGGGAGCGGTGGCCTGACTGACTTCGTGGACATGGAGTTCGGTCCCGACGGCAACCTGTACATCCCGGACTTCCTCCCGGCCACGGTGTTGCGCTTCAGCGGCAAGACGGGGAACTTCATTGACGTCTTCGTGCCGGCGGGGAGTGGCGGCGGCGCCAATGCGGCCACCCTGACGTTCATGCCCTCAAAGCGACACAAGCCGCACGGGCGCGAAGCGAACTGAGCGCCGTCGTCCCATGAAGCCCTGAGCAAGGCCTCGCCTCCGCTCCCGGATGAGCGCCACCAGCGCTCGAAGGCTGGCGGGGGCGGGGCCCGGCTCGGCGGACGTCCAGTCGCCGAGCACCTGCACGAGCCGCCCCTTCAGACGAGGAGCTCCGACGCAGACGGGTGCGCCAGCGCCTCATGAGTCCGAGGATTCGCCTCGAAACTCCGTGGCATTCCGGACCGCCCCCTCCCGGGGCCGACGTCCCTCCCGCTCCGAGGCCCCGCTCCGAGGCGAACTTGGGTGAGCGCCGCTCGTGCCGGACACTTGCGCGGCGCCGCCACGTCGGCGACGGCGCCGCCGCGGCGGAGGGTTTCCAGTGGCGCCTCCCAGCTCGCGCAGCACCCGAGCCCGGATACCACCCTCCAGGCGGAGGTCCTGCATGAGCGCCTGCACCTGCCGGCCCCCGTGCGGGTGGCGCAGGGCCTCGCACAGCCGCTCGACGATGTCGATGCGGAGAACCACGCTCCCGAGCACCTCGTACCCATAGGCACGTGCGTCCCGGCGGTCCAACTCGGAGAGCTGAAGCACGGGTTCTCGTGGCACCCCGGTGGGACATGTCCGCTGGAGGAACAGCGACGTCAGCATGCTGCGCCGCGCCAGCGCATGCGGGCTGAGGGCCTCGGCGACGTAGACGAAGCGGTGTCCCTCGCAGACGCCTTGCTCCGTCAAGCGCGCGCGAGCCTCCTCATCCAACAGCCGCCACTGCTCATGCGCCTCGCCCTGCGTAATCACGCCCAATCCTTCGGACAAGCGATACGCGAGCCCACGCGCCGCCGCGTTGCGCCCTGCTCCTGAGAAGGACTCGGCGGGAAAGCCGCCCATGGCCTCGGTGACGAGGTCCCGCGCCAGCGCGAGCAGACGCCGCTCCAGCCGCTGCCGCGCGCCGCCCGTCCAGACCTCCGGCTCCGCCAGTGCCACCAAAGGGGAGCGGCGGTCCGTCCCGCGAACGAGGCGTGCCAGGGGCTCGCCTTCGAAGGAGATGGCGCCAGTGGCATCCACCTGGAAGGCGTCATGGCTCGCGTCCACCACCCGCTGGACAAACTGCTCCTCCGTTATCGCGAAGCCCTCGGCGCCCGGCATCTCCTCCAGCATCTGCCCCAGTTTGGCGAAGGGACTGGCCGAACCGGACGGCGGGCGCGCGGTGGCCTTCACAAAGCGACGCGTGCTGCGCCTCGCGGCACGCTGCACGAAGCGCTCGACGAGCCGTTCATGGAGCGCGTCCCCCAGCGCATCCTCGATGCCGCGCGTCCGCTCCTGCCAGTGTTCCGCCTCGTTCAGCCACCCCGGCCGATGACTGATGTACGTCCAGATGCGGATGGCCGCCAGCCGGTCCATCAGCGTGTGGATGTCTCCGGACACGTCGTCGAGCGGAGCCACCTGCTTGTTCAGCCAGACGGCGTCCAGCTTCCCGTCCCCCGCGGTGAGTTGCAGGAACGTCTCACGCAGCAACGCGACATGCTGGCCGAAGAGCCCCTTGCGGAAGTCGGGTATCTGGCAGACCTGCCACAGCAGCTCCACCATGGCCGGCCCGGTGGCCAGGTCCTGGATGGTTGGAACACGCGAGAGGTCCTTGAGCGCATCGAAGTCATCCGCGCGCTCAACCCGGATGAAGGCACTGTGGCCCGGCGCGCGCGCCAGTGAATCCAGCAGGGCCTCTGGGCTCGAGAAGTCGAGCGCGGCATTGCGCCAGATGAGGCTCCGGACCGCCGGGAAGCGGTGCGTCTCGATGGCGGAGACCACCCGCGGCGGCAGCTCCGGCAACGTGTTCAGCGTGCCGAAACTCCCGTCGTTCAAGTGGCGGCCGGCGCGGCCCGCGATCTGCGCCAGTTCGTCCGGGTAGAGTTCGCGCTGGTCGGCGCCGTCGAACTTGGACAGCGCGGCGAAGGCCACGTGGTTGAGGTCCAGGTTCAGACCCATGCCAATGGCATCCGTGGCCACCAGGTACTGCACCTCTCCGGATTGGTACATCGCCACCTGGGCGTTGCGCGTCCGGGGAGACAGCGCGCCCAGCACCACGGCCACGCCGCCCCGGAGGCGCCGCAGCGACTCGGCCAGCTCGTAGACGCGGTCCGCGGAGAACGCGACCACCGCCGACCGCGGCGGGAGGCTCTTCAAGGAGCGATGCCCGGCATAACGAAGCTGTGACAGGCGGGTGGCGCGCTTCACCGAGGCATGGGGGATGAGCGTCTGGACCATGGGACGCATCGTGTCCGCGCCCAGGAACCAGGTCTCCTTGCGTCCCCGCGCATGGAGCAGTCGGTCCGTGAAGACGTGCCCGCGTTCACGGTGAGCAGCGAGCTGGATTTCATCCACCGCGAGGAAGTCGACGGGCTTGTCGGTCGGCATCGCCTCGACGGTACAAATCCAGTAGTCGGGGCGCGGGGGCACGCGCTTCTCCTCCCCCGTCATCAGCGCCACGCGGCCCTCACCCACCCGAGCGGTCACCCGGTCATAGACTTCACGGGCGAGCAGGCGGAGCGGCAACCCCATGATGCCCGAACCGTGCTCGAGCATGCGCTCGATGGCTCGGTGGGTCTTCCCCGTGTTCGTGGGCCCCAGCTCCGCCACGACGACGGACGACCGGCTGGATGGGCTGGAGTTCATCCGCGGATTCTAACCTTGGACGGGCCCCTCCGCCCGGCTCCAGCGGCGGCGGCCGCGAAGTCCACGCCCAGCGTCCTGGCGCGGCGCGCGGTGGCTCAGTGGATGCGCAGGGCCAGCTTGCCCAGATGGTGCTTGCTCGCGGCTTCGAGCGCGCGACCCGCGTCGTCTAGCCTGTACACCTGGAAGACTTCGACATGGAAGGGCCCTGCTTCAATGAGGCGGTTGAGGCGCGCGAGGACGTCAGCATTCGACTCGCCATTGTACGCCGTGAGCTTCACACCCTCGGGAGCCCGTGGTTCCGGCTCGACGCCATTCGGGTAGGCGATGTGGCCTCCCTTCTTCACGGCTTGTAGCACAGGGGCCCTGCCCTCGCCGCCCGCGAGCACCAGCGCCGCGTCGAGCCCGTCCGGCGCGAAGTCCCGAATCGCCTTCGCCACGTCATCACCGCCTCGCCCGTCCACCGCCTTCTCCGTCCCCAGGCGCTTCACCAACTCCACACCGTCCGACCCCGAAGCCACCGCCAGAACCCGCGCGCCCAGTCGCCTGGCGAGCTGCACCGCCAGATGGCCCACACCGCCGCTCGCGCCGTACACCAGAAGCGTCATGCCCTGACGAACGTTCAGCGCGTCCTGCACGCCTCGAAGCGCCGTGATTCCATCCGCGGCCAGGACGCCCGCCTGTTCCGCGCTCAAGCCCTTCGGCATGAGTGCCGTGTCATCGGCCTTCAGCACCACGTACTCGGCGAAGAACCCGCCCTTGTCATTGAGGAAGCCGTAGCCGTACACCCGGTCGCCCACCTTGCGGGACGTGACGCCCTCGCCCACCGCCACGATGGTGCCGGCCCCGTCCGTTCCCAGCACATAGGGGAAGGATGACTTGCCAGGCTTGAGCAGCTCCATTTCTCCCTCGCGCTCCGCCGCGTCCCAGCTGCCGACGCCTGCGGTCTCCACCTGGATGAGCACCTCTCCCGCGCCCACGGCCGGAACGGCCACCGTCTTCATGCCAAGTACCTCCGGCCCACCGAAGCGGTCGATGGCGGCGGCCTTCATCTGCGACGGAATGGATGTCTTCATGGAGAGTCCTCGTGGGCGGGGAGCTCACGCCCCGACAGGGTTCTTCCGAAGCGTGGGCACGCCTCCCGCGGAATGCAGAGGACACCCACGGCGCCGCGAGCCAGGGGCCGCCCGCATGCCCGCCACCAACGGCTTCAAGCGACCACTTCTTGCGCCGGGCGTAGACGCCCAGAGTCATCTCGGTGCTCTCCAATCACGATCTCCTGGGCGGACCCGGTAGCAGCGCCCTCGACGATGACTCACGCATCTTTTCGTTCCTCGGCCATTACGGCGCTCCCTACGTCGCCTTCCCGACGGCGAACTCCACGAACCCCGCCATGTACTCCCGGAGCTGCGTACGAACTCTGTCGTCGACGAGTCGGCCCGATTCATCGAAGACCTTGTTCGCGCCACCCACGAGCAGCCGTGGGCCCCACCACGGTCGCATCCCGAGGGCCCGTAGCACCGGGAGCCACGCGGCCTGCGACATCACGGTGCCGAAGCGCCCTGGGCTTGCGCCCATCAGCGCGACAGCACGACCTCCAAATACGCGAGGGATGTCCGAAGCCGGGCGCGACAGCCAGTCGATGGCGTTCTTGAGAACGCCGGGAATCGAGTTGTTGTATTCGGGTGTCACAATGATGAGCCCGGCCGACTCGGCGATCTTGTCTTTCAGGTCCCGCACGGCCTCGGGGATCCCGCGCTCCGCCTCCACGTCGCCGTCGTAGAGCGGGACTCCGCGGATCGACACCGATTCGATTCTGGCCCCTGACGGCGCGAGCTCTATCGCCGCCCGGAGCAGCGCCGCGTTGTACGAGCCCTTGCGAACGCTCCCCGCGATTCCGACGATGACCGGCGAGCCGTCCATCTATCCGGTCTCCGGGAGCGACGTGCACACAGGTTCGAGCGCTTGCGTCCAGCTCATGTTCTGTCGCGTCCTTTCGCTGTTCGAGACTCGTCGAACTGTCTCGTTCCACCCGGCTTCGGCTCGAAGGGTCATTCGCTCCAGTCGTAGGAGAACTGGATACCCGCTGTGCCTCCGGTCTGAATGAAGAGGTCCATGAACGCGGGGACCGTCTCTTTTCGCGACCAATCGCGCTGCAGCTCACAGAAGAGTTGCGGCACGCTGATTATCTTGCCGCCGGCCTGCTCGATGCGACGCAGACCGGCTTCGTGCGCCGCCACGGAGGTGCCGCCCACCGCGTCAGCGACGACATAGATCTCGTAGCCAGCCTTGAGCGCATCGAGCGCTGGAAATGTCAGGCAAGCCTCCGTCCACAGTGCCGTCAAAATCAGCTTCTTGCGACCCGTGGCCTCGATGGCGCTGCGGAACTCCACGTCCTCCCAGGAGTTGATCGTCGTGCGATCGTAGGTGGGGAACTTCTCATCGACCACCACGAAGACCTTGTAGCCCTCGTGTACCGCGGCGATGGCCGGGAGAGCCATGCACACGCTGGTAATCGTGCCGGCGATGATCAGCGTCTTCTTGCCCGTGGCCTTGACGGCCGCGACGAAGTCCGGATTGTCCCAAGCGCTGATTTCGCCCTTTCGAGCAACGTACTTGGCGTGCGGAGCGTTCTGATGAATTTCAGGAATCAAGGGTCCGTTCGGCCCTTGCGGTACGGAGGCCGTCGTGATGACGGGCAGCTCCGAGAGGCTCGCCATCTTGGCCAGCGCCGCCGCGTTTGCTCGAAGCGACGGCATCGCCATGTCCTGCACCGTCTGAAACAGTCCGCTCTGGTGGTCGATGAGCAGCATCACCGCATCTTCCAGATCGATGGTCGGCTTCTGCCCGTTGAAGTTTGCTGCGCTCATGTTCACCTTTCGCCCTCCTTCCAGAATTCCCGATGCAGGTGAACGCCTACGCCCCGCCGGTGGGGCATAGGCGAGGAGTTGTGCGCTAGGTGGTCGTCCAGAAGCAGGAATGGATTGAGCTTCCGGATGGCATCCGGGTTCGTGGAGAAATACCCCGCGACGCGAAAACCGTTCCGGCCCAGTGGAACCCGGGAGGCGAGTAGACGCCCTCGACCTCGCGTGCCTGGCCACCGGCTGGGCGGGCCTGGGTGTTCAGCGTTTGTGGTCGTCATCGCTCTTCTCCTCATTCCAAGCAGGAGACCCGCCGGCACCATCGCCATCAGTAGATGACGCCTTGAAGAAATCGGGCGCCTCCTCGCACCGACGAGGACTCTCACCAGGGCCCGCTACAACAATAGTAACCGTTCACCGGTTGGAGCCTGCGTGAAGGGACCTCCGGGCAGCGGACGGTGGGCGGGACGGCGCTCGGCGGTGGTTGTCTCGGCGTGACACACCGCCACTCGTGGCGGCGCTCGCCCCCAAGGCTGCGCGCATCGCGGAGTTGAAAGCACAGGTGGCCGCTCGAAGTGACGCCTTGAGGGCACGTCCCGTGGCGGATGCGATGTCCGCCACGGGACAACTGTTTCACCGGCCGATGACAGGCGGGCGTGTCCCTTCGACGCGCTACTCGACGAACGACTTCGTGCTGTAGAGCGAAGCATCCACCTTGCGCAGGACGGGCAGGTTCGTGCCGGGCTCGCGCTCGGCCTGACGGTCGATGTACGTCTGGAGGACGTCGGCATCGAGCACGCCGATGTCGGAGCGGCGCTCGGCCGGCACGTTGGCCAGCGTCACGTAGCCATCACCCCCCGTGGCATTGAAGCTCAGCACGAACAGGCGATAGGTAGCGGTCGGCTGGAGCTCGTTCCACTGGCCCGTCGTCTGGTCCAGCACCTCCAGGTTGCTGGCGCGCTGGCCGCGAGCCTGGGCGGCGTTGACGTCGAAGCGCAGGCCGCCGGTGTACGGATAGGGCCCCGTGGTGCCGCCCTCCCGGAACGTGGCGTGCAGCCCGTCCTCAATCATCGACTTCACCTCGGTACCAGTGATGTCCAGCCGGAACAGCATGTTGCCGAAGGGCAGCACCTCGATGACGTCCGCCGCCGTCACCGGTCCCTGCAGCGGCCGGCGCACGCCGCCCGCGCTCTGCAACGTGATGTCCGCGCCGCCGTAATCCGCGTTCGCCACCTCCAGGTAGGCCTGGGCCACCAGTTGCTGGATGTCGCCGCCCCGGCTGTGGACCTCGCCTAGGGCGTTGCAGCTCACGCTGGAGCGACCCGGCTCCGTGTTTCCTGGCACGCGGCGATTGCAAAGCTCGTCGTCCGCCGTGGCCACCACCGTCCGGCTGTACTCGTCGATCCGGCCCTGGAACGGCGCCAGCACCTGCGCGGCGGCGGAATCCGGCTGCGTCACCCGCAGGAAGCCGCTGACGGCCACGCTGGCCAGCATCGCGGCGTTGTCGGATTCGGAGACGGGTGTCCCGTCAATGGAGAACTGGTTGCCGATGAGTACGTGGGGCGTGCCGCCACAGGAGGTGACCACGCCCTCGGCGTCGAAGCGGAGGGTCATCTCTCCGACGACCTGCGAGTACTGCCAAGCCTGCCCCAGGCACACGGTTTCCCCGTCGCGGTTGCGCAGCGACTCCGCGTAGGGCCCCGCGGGCGTTCCGACGTTGAAGGTCTCCATGGCGGCAGGCCCCAGCAGTGTGTGGGAGTCACCGCCGATGACCGCGTCCACGCCACTCAACTGCGGGATGAGGGCCCGGTCGAGCTGGTACCCGATGTGGCTCATCACGATGATCTTGTTGATGCCCTGGGCCCGCAGCGCATCGATGGCGCGCTGGGCGGCGGGCACCTCGGCCTCGAACGTGGTGTCCGCGTCCGGGCTGGAGGACTCCTTCGTCTTGCCCGCAATCGTCAGGCCGACGAGGCCAATCTTCTGGCCACCCCGTTCGACGACGGTGAAGGGCTCCACGTAGCCGGCAGCCCTGGAGGTGTGCAGGGCGGAGCCCGCGCCGAACTGGACGTTGGCGCTGATGACGGGCGTCTGGCACGGGCCGGCATGCAGGCGGTCGATGAAGCTCTTCAGCTCGGTGTCCCCCTTGTCGAACTCGTGGTTGCCCAGGGTGAAGGCGTCGAAGCACACCGTGTTCATCATCGCGGCGTCGGCCTCGCCAATCTGGCCCGCGCGGTTGAAGTACAGCGTGCCGGTGAGGGCATCACCCGCGTGGAGCTTGAGCACGTTCTCCTTACCGGCCGCCAGCTCCTTCATCGCGGACGTGACGCGCGCGAAACCCGAGGATTCAACCTCCGCAGCCACGGTGTCACCCGCGGCGTTCGTCACGTTCAGCTCCAGACTGGAACCCGCCAGGTGCGAGTGGTGGTCGTTGATGTGGAGGATGGTCAGGTCCAGCGGCGCGGGCTGCTCGCCAGGGTCGATGGCATCGTCATCACCACACGCGGACAGCACGCTGGTCGCCATCCACGTCACCGTCAACCAGCGCGTCCGGCTGGACGAACGCGCCCCCCTGCGCACTTCCTTCTCCGTCTTCAATCGCATGAACCGCTCCCGGGTGCCTTTCGGAAGGCGGCATGGTGTCGGGCGTGAATGACAGCCCGGTTACGCCTTCCTACGCAGCCGGTGACACTTTCATGGCGATTGTTCGAGCCCCAGGACCCAGCACCTTCACCCCGCCAGCATTTCGCGGGCAACCATGTGCATCCCGAGGAGCATCAAGCTGACCAGGAAACACGCCCGGAACAGCACGGGTGAGAGCTTCTGGCGCAGCCACTGCCCCACCTGCATCCCGACGAGTGCCGGTAACAACAGCAGGAGGGACTGGCCCAGCTGCGTCCCCGCGCCAGCGGCGTTGACGTAGAGCCCCGCCGCCAGGGCCAGCGTGGATACCGTGAACGAGATACCCATGGCCTGAATCAGCTCCTCTCGCTCGAAGCCCAACGCTTGCAGATACGGCACCGCGGGGATGACGAAGACGCCCGTCGCCGCCGTCACGAAGCCCGTGAGCGCGCCCACCCAGGGCCCCAGGCGCGTCTCCGCCACAGGGCCCACCGAGAGTCGGGCCCCACTGAGTCCCCAGGCCGCATAGGCCACCAACGCCACGCCCAGGGACACCGTGGCCCACGCGCCAACGGGCGCGCCCAGCACCCATGCTCCGACGAGCGTTCCGACGCAGACGCCCACCTGCATCCGCGCCAGTCGCCGCAGCAGAGCCCCCAAGGTCGACCAGGGCCGGAGTTGCCAGACATTGGTGACCAGGGAGGGCACGATGAGCAGGACCGCCGCTCGGGCGGGAGGCATCACCAGGGCCAGCAGCGCCATGGCGATGGTGGGCAGGCCCAGCCCCACCACGCCTTTGACCAGGCCCGCGAGCACGAAGACTGCAACAGTCATCAGAAGGCTGTCGGACGATGGCATGAGGGAAGATCCGGGCGGGTGAGGGGCATGCGACGCATTGATTCTGGGTGCCGCCCTCCGGCCTGAAAATTCGGAACTGCCCGCTGCCGCCTCAGGCCCACCCTGAGGCAGCGTGCGACCTGCCGCCAAGGCGCCCTGCGGGAAGACCGCGCCGCGCGCCCTCGAAGCGCCAGCGCGGCGACCCACCAGGGAAGCGCCACGGCCCGGTGGAATAACGGGATATGTACGCTCGTACATATCGCCAGCGGCACCTCACGGCCTCATGCCTCCTGCCGCCTCCCCGGAGCCCCACGTGGCCACGCGTAGACATGACCCCGAGCGAAGGAATCGCATCATCGATGCCGCGCTGGCGGTCATCGCCGAAGGGGGCGTGGCCGGCACGTCGCACCGTCGGGTCGCCGAGCGCGCGGGCGTGCCCCTGGGTTCGATGACCTATCACTTCACGAGCATGGACGAACTGCTGCACGAGGCGTTCAGCCGCTTCGCCCTGCGCATCAGCGAGCGGTTCGCCGAGCGGATCTCCGCGGCCACCGACCTTGACTCGTTGGTCTCCGCCATCGTCAACATCGTGCACGACGACCTCGCGGCGGGGCAGGACGAGCTCGTGCTCACGCTCGAGCTCTACACGCTCGCGGCGCGCCAACGCGCCTTCCGGCAAATCACCCACGACTGGATGCGCCGCAGCCGCGCCGTGCTGGAACGGTTCGTCGACGCCAGGATGGCGCACGAGCTCGACGCCTTGATTGAGGGGCTGTTCATCCACGTCAGCCTCGACCCCGCCCCACGCAGCCGCGACCTGACCCGGGACGCCGTGCGCCGCCTTCTCTCGCGCTCCCCCTGACCTGCCATGCCCTCCACCTCCCCTCGCCTGCCCACCCGCGAGTACCGGGCGGCCCGCGCGGCCGTCGCGGCGCTGTTCCTCACCAACGGCGCCATCCTCGCCAACCTCCTGCCGCGCTATCCGCAAATCAAAGCCGACCTGGGCCTCAGCAACGCTCAATACGGGCTGGCGGTCGCCGCGTTCCCCAGTGGCGCGATGGTGGCGGGGCTCGCCGCCGGAGCGCTCATCCGCCGCTTCCGCTCCTCACGGGTCGCCGTCGCCGGAACGCTGCTGACGAGCCTGGGCATGCTGGTCGCGGGCCTCGCGTCATCGTGGTGGGTGCTCGCCGTTTCGCTCTTCTTCGCGGGCGGCATGGACGCCATCACCGACGTGGCGCAGAACTCCCATGGGCTGCGGGTGCAGCGGCTCTATGGCCGGTCCATCCTCAACTCCTTCCACGCGGTCTGGAGCATCGGCGCGGTGGTCGGCGGACTCATGGGCGGGCTCGCCGCGGGACTGAACGTGCACCGGGGTCTGCATCTGGGATTCTCCGCCATGCTCTTCGCCGGGGTGTCCCTGATGGCGCTGCGCTACACGATTCCCGGCCCCGAGCCCGTCGTCACCGTCGAGCCAGAGGCAGCCGCGGCGCACCAGGGCAGCGCTCTCGCGCGGCGTCAGCCTACGGGGCGCGGACGCATCTGGCTGATATTTGCCGCGCTGGTCTTGATTGCGGTCGGCGGCATCCTCGTCGAGGACGCGGGCATGACGTGGGCAGCCGTCTACCTTTCCGGAACACTCGGCGCCACGGCCGCCGTCGCTTCGTTCGGGTTCGTCGCCCTCGTGGGCGCGCAGTTCGTGGGCCGGCTCCTGGGCGATGGAATGGTGGACCGGTTCGGCCAGCGCGCTGTCGCTCGGGCAGGCGGCGCCACCACGGCGCTGGGCATGAGCGCTGCGCTGTTGTTTCCCTCCATACCGGGCACCATCGCGGGCTTCGCGCTCGCGGGATTCGGCGTCGCCACGCTGGTTCCCGCCGCCATGCACGGCGCTGACGAACTGCCCGGCCTGAGCGCGGGAACGGGGCTCACCGTCGTCAGTTGGCTGATGCGCCTGGGGTTCCTCGCGTCGCCCCCTCTCGTCGGGCTCGTCGCCGATAACGTGGGATTGCGCGTGGGTTTGCTCGGGGTGCCGCTCGCGGGGACCATCGTCGTGTTGCTCTCTGGAGTCCTGGCCACCGTCCGCGCCCCCGCCACCGCGCCGGGTGGCCAAGGCCCCTCCCTGCCGCAGCCCCATTGATGCGACAGGGCAGCCTTACATCTTGGTCCGTTTTCCAGGGGTGCCATCTCGTCAAGGGCCACGGATGGCCCCCGCTTCACGACCTCCAACAGGGGCATGTCATGAAGTCCCCGAGGCAAGGACTCCGCCGTCTGACGGTGCTCCCGCTCAGGCCGGACGTTCGATGCGTCCATCCGCGTGCCGGGCGAAGCGCCCTTCCTCTGGCGGATGGACCGGGTCATTGGCCGGCCAGGGCCAGCCCCCGAAGCCCGTGCGCTGATAGTCCGCGAAGGCCTCCTGAATCTCCTGCCGCGAGTTCATCACGAACGGGCCGTACTGCACGACGGGCTCTCCAATCGGACGGCCCTGCAACATCAACAACTCCGCCTCGTCCGCGCCGTTCTCCAGCTCCACCGCGACGTCCGCCCGCAGTTCGATTCCATGTGACGGCGGAATGGCACGCCCCGCCACGCGCAGGCTGGAGCCGAGGAAGAAGTAGAGCATCCGGTTGCTGCCACGGGCCGCCGCCGGCAGCGTCCACCGCGCGCCCGGGGCCAGCCTGAGCGTCCAGATGGCCACGTCCGCCGCTGCCTGCGCGGCCCACGACTTGGGCGGCGGCGGTGGCGCCTTCACGTCTCCCAGGCTTCCGGCCACCACCGTGACTTCCGTGGCGCGCCCTTCCGCGTCCCGGGCGACGTGCCGCGGGATGACGTGGTTCCACATCATGGAGAAGTGCGGCTCCACGAGCTTGTTCGTCCGCGGCAGGTTGAGCCAGATTTGAAACAGCTCCACCGGGTTGGGTTGGTCGCGATGGAGCAGCGGGAACATCTCTGAATGGTTGATGCCCGCGCCCGCGGTGAGCCACTGCACATCCCCACCGCCGAAGCGAGCCGCCGCCCCCAGGGAATCCGCGTGGTCAAGCAGCCCGCGACGCACCACCGTGACTGTCTCGAACCCCCGGTGCGGGTGCTGGGGAAAACCGGGCACCACGGTGCCGTGATACATGTTCCAGCCGTCCCGCCCATCGAAGTCCTGGCCCAGGTTGCGGCCCGCCAGCGAGGCGGACGGCCCGAGGCGCTCGTTCCCCATGGGGTACTTGTCGTCATGGTGGACGCAAAAAAGAAACGGATCCGGGGTCCGCCACGGCATCCCGAGCGGCTCCACACGAAGGACGGCTTCTGGCTGCTGACTCATCTCCTACGCCTCATCCCTTCCAGAGCCCCATGAAAATTCCCTGAACCGGGACTCCGTCCGCTGAGCGTAACAACGAGCCCTCCGCGCCGCTTGCCCCGTAGGGCCTCCGTCCGGGCGCCGGGCCGCCGGCTGGGTGCACAGCGGGCGCGGCGAGTGGGGCACGTCACCTGCCCCACCGTCCCACGAACCTCAGGCCCACAGCTCCTGAGCGAGCGTGTCCACCATCGCCACGGCGACCTCGGGCGGGGGCAGCCCGGCCTCGGACACGAGCACGGGATTCACGGGCACGCAGGCCTCCTCGCGCAGGGCCGCCGCGGCCCGCTGCTTCGCCAGCCGGAGCACCTCGCGCTCCCCCTCCGACAGCCGCATCTGCGCCCAGGCATCAATCTTCCACGAGAGCTCCGCGTGCCGCGTCTCGTCCTCCGCGATGCGGGCCATGGAGGTGCGCACCTCGGCGTCCTGGGCATGGAGCGACTGGTGCCGCGCCACCAGCGCGCCGAACGTCTCCCGCACACAGCCCTCCACCGCGTTGTCCAGCGCCACCGCGAACAGGGAACGGGGCGCCGCCGCGTCCACCCGGGGAGCCTGGGGCGTCGCGCCGTGCCGCCCCGCCAGGCGGGCGCTGACCTCCGTGTGCATGACCTCCTCCAGGGCGCTCATCAGCGCCGCGTCCTGCAGCGCGAGGTCCGCGCCATGCGCGGCCAGTTCCTCCCGGAGCAGCAGGAAGGCCTGGATGGACGCGGCCTCCAGGTGGGCAATGGCGGCGAAGTGCTGTCCCAGCACATCGTCACACGCCACCGCGCCTTGTGAGCGCAGTCCTTCGGGCCTGCGCCCCACGGAACAGTTGTCCGTGCCCCGCTCCAACACCTTGCGCTCCTCCTCCACCACCTCGCCCGTTGACGACACGCGCAGGGCATACTGCGTCAACTCCGTCCCCTTCCCACACGCCATGCCCTTGGTGCCGACGACGCCGAACGCACCGTCGCCCAACTCCTTCACCGCCCCATACTTGAGCCCGCCACAGCGCACTTCGTAGCCCGCGGCAAAGGCAGTCAGCGCGGCCTCCTGCGCCGTATCAATCGGCCCCAGGAACGACTTCAGGGCCTCCAGCGAGGAGATGGCAGACACCACGTCGCCCCGGGTCGTCGCGAGGAAATAGTCGGTGCAGATGAAACCACAGGCGTCGCGGAACCCACGGGCAGGCGCCAACGCCTCGAGCTCTGACAGACATGTCTGCGTCTGGGTCGCCGTCGCGCAAGGTGTTCCCGCGGAGGAGACAGGGCTCGTTGCCACGGGCTCGCCCGCCGCGTGGAAGCTCCGCAGTTGCACGAAGTCCGGCGCGGCCGCAGGTGACAACCCTGTCATGGCCAGCTCGCCATTGTCGCAAGCGGGTGGCGAATAACCCGTCAGGTCCACCTCACCATCACATCCGGCCAGCGTCAGGGGCGACAGGAGTGAGGCGCGAAGGGCCCGGGAGAAGAGCAGACGCAAGCGATTCGAATCCATGGGTGCAAGGCCTCCTGCGGTTGGGAGCCCGCACTTCAGCAATGAAGATGCCAACGCCTGCACGCCAGGGAGCGCCTGACAGGTGTCGCGAAATGCCGACGTTTCCTGCCTGCCCTGCTCAGAAACCTGAGGGGTGGTTCATCGTCTGACGCCCTGCCTGTCATTCCGGCCCGGCTTGCCTGGGACATCCCATCCCGGGCGGGCCGCTTCTTGTCAAGCCATCGACAGCCCCTTGCATGACAACCGACAGGCGAGGGAGCCTCCTGTCAAGCTCGGGGCCTACCACTGGGGGGTGAGGGACAGCCTTTCAGTCGGAGCCTATTGAATGGCCTGACACAGAAACGGACCCGCAGGGTTGCCTGACCAGGCAGGAAGGAAGCTCGCGTCGATGAACCTCTCCTCCCATGAATTCTTGCTCCGGGACAAAGTCATCGCGGCACTCAACAGCACCTTGTCCCTCCCCAAAGCGCTCGAATCCGCCCGGGCGCCCCTGCTGGAGCTGACACCCGCCGACTACGTGGGCCTGTGCCTCATCAACCTGGGCCCCATCGTCGAGTTCCAATGGCTGGTCCCCGGCTACCGGCTGGCCCTCCTGGATGAGTATTCCAAGTGGGTCGATTCCGACTTCGTGCGGGCCCCCATCTTCGCCCAGCCGAATGTGGTCCTCCGGGACTCGGAGATGATTACCCGCAAGGAATTGGAGCGCAGCGCGCTCTACCAGCGCAGCAAGGAGCTGGACCTGAGCCTGGAGCACGTCATGGCGGTGCTCCTGCCCGTCTATCCTCAACTCCTGGGAGCCTTCACGCTCTACCGGGACCGTCGGCTGGCTTTCTCGGAGAAGGACGCCGCCTTCCTGACGAGCCTCACGCCCCACCTGCTGAACGCGGTGCGCAACTGCCGTGACATGCAGACGGCCTCGACGGGCTCCCGGCTCCTGGAGGAGCTCTACAGCCGGCCGGACGCCGCCTACGTCGTGGTGGCGCCGCCCTCGCACGAGGTGCTGCGCTCACGCCGGGCCGCCACGCTGCTGGAGCGGTGGTTCAAGCCCTCGGACCTTCATTCCTCCGGGATTCCGCTCGTCCTCATGGAGCGGCTGGAGGCCCTGACGCGGATGACGCCGGACGCGCAGCTCCAAAACAATCTCTGGGTCTCCCTCCACGGGGATTCGTACCGCGTGGTGCGGTTCGTCGAGCTTCCCGAAACCGAAGGCCCACGTCAGTGGGCCCTGATTCTGAACGAGATTCCCTTGTCGATTCCGCTCCCCGAAACCATGCGCATGCAGCTCACGGCCCGGCAGGTCGACATCGCCCGGGGCATGCTCCACAACTGGTCCAACGAGCAGATTGCCAGCGAGCTGGGCCTCGCCGAGGACACCGTGAAGACGCACGTGCGCGACATCTTCCGCCGCCTGCAGGTCGACAACCGGACGGACTTCCTCTACCAGGCGGCGCACCTCAACAAGCCCGTCTGAGGCGGCGATTCAGAAGCGCGGCAGCTCCAGCAGGTTGTCCGTGAGGATGCCATTGGCCTTCGTCCGCAGGTACGGAGGCCGGGCGTCGATGACCTCGACCTTCACGTCCCGGGGCCACGTCTGTACCCGGGCATCGCCCCCCGCCTTGAGCCACTGGACCAGCTCCAAGCGGCTGCCCTCACCCACCTCGTTGCCCTCCTTCCACCGTAGGCGGGCAATGTGCTCGTGAAGCGCGCCTCCCTCGAGACGGATCTGGGTGATGTAGCGCATGAAGACGCCTCCCACTTCGCGGACGACGATTCGAAGGGGAGGATCGCCTTCAGGCGCGGGACTGTCTCTACCACCGGGGAGGTATGCGGCCTTCAGCGTTCGCGGAAGATGCCCGGGTAGATGCACCGCGTGGCGCGGGCGGAGAAAATCACCGCTGCCTGGTCCTCGGGGTCCGTCAGCGTCCGCAGCACCGCTTCCATCTCCGCCACATGGTCCCCGTCCAGCGCGCCGTGGCTGCGCAGGAAGGTGACGGACTTGCGGATGTTCGGAATCGCGTCGGCCGCAATCAGACGCTCCACGACACCCGTCGCTCGCGTCTGGGACAGGTACTCCAGCACGTACGCGGTCCCCAGCACCGCCGTCGGCACGCCGGACCGGGAGGTGAAGAAGTTCCAGCCGGTGTAGGCGTCCACCGCGGGGGTCCGCGCCGCGGTCTCCACGCGCACCTCCGGGCACCCCAGGTTCGTCAGGTCCGACAGCAGCCACTTCTCGTGGCCGCGTTCCTCTCCGGCCTTCTGCACCAACAGCTCCGCCAGGTGCGGGTGCCGGCCCTGGCGCTTGAGCCGGTGGCCCGCCTCCGCCAGCATCGGCGTGCTCCAGCGCGCATAGTGGTAGGTCTGAATCAGGTAGTGGATGTAGCCCTCGGTGTCGATGGTGCCGTCGAAGAGGCGACGGGCGTCGGGCTGCGCGTCCAGCGCGGCCACCAGCCCGCGGGCCTCCTGCTCCAGCACCGCCACCCAGTCCACCTGCGTCGGGTTCTGCACTTGCGTGTTCACGGACGTCTCCTGTTTCCGGGCCGTTTCCGGTCCCCGGCTGCTGCGCGTTGAAGGTGAAGGGAAGGAAGAAGCGCCAGCGGCCTAGGCGGCGCGGCGAAGGGGGTGCTGCGCCAGCGCGTTGAAGCGCGCCAGGGTACTGGAGGGAATCTCATCCAGCGCGGCGATGAGCGGCAGGGTGAAGCGGCGGAAGCTGGCGTCGTAGAGGGGCTCGGAGATGAAGCGCGCCCCCATCTTCCGGGCGAAGAGCGTGGGCGCCCTCGGCACGCGCAAGCCGTCCAGCAGGCCCTGCTCCGCGCGCAGCCGCTCCATGGGCGTGTAGTAGGGATTGCTGGGGATGGCGGGTGCCTCCACCGGCTCCGGCACGTCCACGCGCCAGCGCCGACTCATCCAGCCCCGGTAGGCGGCCACCAGGCAGGACAGCATCGCGTCCTCGCGCGAATCCGTGTCCAGGTTCGCGGACGCAATCCAGTGCGTCACGCCGCGCCGCCGGCTCTCCTCGTAGATGCCCGCGTGCAGCCGGGTGACGGCCTCGGAGTGGCGCCAGCCGTCGAGCACGCAGAAGCGCGACGTCTCCGCGACGACCATGCCCGGGCGGACCACGTCGGACAGGTCCAGCTTCTGCTCCAGTTCCAGCCCCAGCCGTCCGCCGATGGCATCCGCCACCTCCGGGTTGGGCAGCAGCAGCCGCAACGTGGCCACCGGGGCCGCGTCCGCATAGACGACCAGGTGCACGGTGGTGTCCAGCGTGTCGAAACAGCTCACCTCTCGACGCGACGGCGGCATCCACCCCGTCATCAACCCCAGCTCTCCGCCGAAGACGGCCCAGCGGACGCGGACCGCGTCGTCGAGCTCGCGCTGGGTGGTGGCAACACGACAATGCATGGACGTCATGGGTTTCTCCGGGAAGCGATGCGGGTCCGGCGTCGCGCCGTCCTCGCCCTTTCATTCGCCGCCCAAGCCCCGAGTGCGCGCGGGCCCTGCTCTTTTTGCTCCCCGCGAATCCAGGGCCCGCGGGGTACGACGGGGAGCGTGTCCCAGGACACCGTCCGGGGTGGACACCGCGAAGAAGCGCTGCGCCAACCTGGAGAATCTGGCGTAAGAAGCCGCGCATGGCGCGGACCCTCGATGGAACCGAAATCAGCCGGGTGATGCGGGCGGAGATGGCCCAGGACGTCGCGGCGCTCCAGGCCGCCGGCGTGACACCCGGGCTCTCCGTGGTGCTGGTGGGCAACAATCCGGCGAGCCAGGCCTACGTCGCGAGCAAGACGCGGGCGTGCGAGGCCCTGGGGATGCGCGGCCAGACGCTGACGCTGCCCGAGGACGTGTCGAAGGAGGCGCTGTTCGCCGTCATCGACCGGCTGAACGCCGACCCGGCCGTGCACGGCATCCTGGTGCAACTGCCGCTGCCGGCCCACCTGCCCTACAAGGCCGTCCTGGAGCACATCCACCCGGCGAAGGACGTGGATGGCTTCCACCCGGTGAACGCCGGGCTCGCCTTCGTCGGAGACCCCCGGGCCTTCGTGCCCTGCACCCCCGCCGGCATCATGGAGATGCTCCGGCGCGAGGACATCCCCACCCGGGGCAAGCACGTGGTCATCGTGGGCCGCAGCCTCATCGTCAGCAAGCCGCTGGCGTCGCTGCTGATGGCGCCGGGCCCCGACGCCACCGTCACCATCACCCACCGCCACACGCCGGACCTCGCGTCATTCACGCGGCAGGCGGACATCCTCATCGTCGCGGTGGGCAAGCAGAACCTCATCACCGCGGACATGGTGAAGCCGGGCGTCGTCGTCATCGACGTGGGGCAGAACCGCGTCTCCGACGCGAGCTCGCCGCGCGGCTACCGGATGGTGGGGGACGTGGACTTCGATGCCATCGAGCCCATTGCCAGCGCCATCACCCCGGTGCCCGGCGGCGTGGGGCCGATGACCATCACCATGCTCCTGGCGAACACGCTCCAGGCCGCGCGGCAGACCCAGGCCCGGTGAGCCCGCCAGCGGCCACGAAACAATCGCAGGCCGCGTCGCGCCCCAACTCTCCCCTTCAGAGAACACAAGACACCCAATCTCATCCACCGAGGATTAGCCTCTCCCTCCACCGTAAAAATCACCCCGATCCACAATTCCTCTCAGCGCTCAGTCGGCAAGCCCCACATTCATTGACACACGCAAAGTCCGTCTTGATTGTGACCTCCACTCAACACTCACCGGAGGTTGCATGCGCCTGGCTGTCCGAGTCCCCCTGCTCTCGACGCTGCTGACGTCGCTGCTGTTGAACGCTTGCGGAAGTGAATCCCCCGAGCCATCCCTCCCGGTGACAGGCGATGCCCTCACCCAGGCCCCCGCCACGCCGGAGCCGCTGAAGCGGACAGACGCCAAGCGGCGGTTCGCCCCGGGCCAGGCCATCGTGAAGCTGAAGGACACGGCCAAGGCGCGGCCCCATGCCGCCGCCGTGCCGTCCGTGCGCGGCTACCAGACGGCGCTCATCGAGCCGCTGCCCAGTGGCGCGTCCCTGGTGTCACTGGTGCGGGAGCAACCGCTCGCCCAGGCCTCGGTGGCCGAGGAGGAAGCCAGTACCCTGGCGGCCATCGAAGCGCTGCGCCAGGACCCCGACGTCGAGTACGCGCACGAGAACCTCTATTTCGAGTTCTTCGCCACGCCGACCGACCCGCTGTACTCGCAGCAGTGGAACTACCCGGCCATCAACCTGCCCCAGGCGTGGGACACCGTCACTGGCAACGTCACCATCGCCGTGCTCGACTCCGGACGCCTGGACCACCCGGACCTGCTGGGCCGCTGGACGACGGGCTACGACTTCGGAGATGGAGACCCGAACCCCTATGACGATGGCACCTGGCACCACGGGCTGCACGTGGCCGGCATCCTCGGAGCCCGGACGAACAACGGCGTAGGCGTGGCCGGTGTCTGCTGGGGCTGCCAGCTCATGCCGCTCAAGATTTCATCGTCGAGCGGCTACATCCCGATGACCGGAGTGAACTCGGCCATCCGCTATGCGGCGGACAACGGCGCGCGTGTCATCAACATGAGCTTCGGGTTGGGATACAACTCCAATGCGCCCTCCGCGATTCACCCGTGTTCGAACTACCCGGACACGCAGAGCGCGGTGAGCTACGCCTTGGGGAAGGGCGTGGTGCTCGTCGCCGCGGCTGGCAACCATGGAGCGGCGAACTACCAGACGGAGCACGTGACGCCCGCCTCCTGCCAGGGCGTCATCACCGTGGGCGCCAGCACCCAGTCCGGCGGCGTGGCGACCTGGAGCAACAGGGGAAGCCGCGTTGACGTGATTGCGCCCGGCGGCTTCGCCAGCGGAAGCCTGTATGGCCAGGGCATCGGCTGCCCTTCCGACCCCTCCCTGGATCCCCATGTCAGCGGCACCGACCAGGTCCTGTCGACCTGGGCCACTGGCGAGCCTGTCTCGGTGCTGACCGCGGGTGACTACTGCTACCGCTACCTGGCGGGGACGTCCATGTCCGCGCCCCATGTCGCGGGTATCGCCGCGCTGATGCTGTCGCAGAAACCCTCCCTGACGCCCGACCTGGTCGCCGCGCGCATCAAGAAGACCGCGACGCCCATCTCTGGCTGCGCCGGCCACTGCGGGACCGGCCGCGTCAACGCGGCGGCGGCCATCTACACCAACCTGCCGTCACTCCCCACCAAGGGGCTCTGGTGGAACCCGGCGCGCTCCGGCAATGCCATCGACATCCAGCACGCCGCCTCCGACCAGCTCTACGTCACCTGGTTCACGTACACGGCGGCGGGTACCCCCATCTGGTACCTCAGCTACCTGCACGCGGAGCCCGGGGAGTGGCGGGGTAACTTGCTGCGGACCTCGTGGAATGGCGCCAGCGCGACGACCTCCGTCGTCGGCACCGCGCGGCTCATCCTCAGCGGCGGGCAGTGGGGCTTCTACTGGACGATGGGAGGTTTCTCCGGCAACGAGCCCATCCAGCCGTTCGTGTTCGCCAGCGGCGCCCCAGCCATGAACCTGACTGGCACCTGGTTCAACCCGTTGCAGCCCGGATGGGGCGTCACCTTCGCCAGCCAGGGCACGCTGCACGTCGCCAACATCACCGTCTACCAGGGGAGCAGCCCGGTGTGGCTGCAGGGCGTGGTGAACAGCAGTGGCACGTCACTCTCCTTCCCCGTGAGCTACATCACCGGGAACAACCTGTGCCCGGGGTGCTCCGGCACGCCGTCCGTGAACTCGACGCCCGCGGGGACGTTCACCACCAACGGCGCGGCGGGCATTCCAAGCGCCATGCCGTCCTCCCTGAACATGAGCTTCCCCGGCGGGACGTGGAGCCATCCCTCCTTCCCGCTCCACCGGCTGACCGGCCCGTAGCGCGCCGCGTGGCACCGTGCCGGGCCTTGTGTCGGCACGGTGCCCGATGCCCGCGCTGACGTCCCCTGGACGCCCGGGGGCCCTGCTCTGCTCGCCACCGGCCTGGAGGTGGGGCTTGCACACAGTGGAACTCATCAAGCGCACCGAGTCCCTGGTCGGCCACAGCGAACTCGTGGCGCTGGAGGTCCATGGCGAGCTCCGGGAGCCGCCCGCCTGCTCGGGACTCCGGATGGAGTTCGTTGGGGACTCCTTCACCCTACCGTGCGTTCCTCACGCGGTATCATCGGGCCATGCCCACCCATGCGACGAAGGCCACCGCCATCAGCGGGAAGGAAACGACTGTTCCGTTGCTTCCCTGCGTCTCGGCTGACGAAACACTGGCGTTCTACCAGGCGCTCGGCTTCACCGTGACGTACCAGATGACCAAGCCGTACCTGTACCTGGCGTTGCGCTGGAGTGACATCGAGCTGCACTTCGGCAAGGGCGCCAAGAGCCTGGACCCGAGCGAAGAGAACTCGGGTGGCTGCCTGGTCCTGGTGGATTCGGTGGAGCCCTACCACCGGGCCTTCACGGACGCGCTGCGCGCGAAGTACGGCAAGGTGCTGGCCACGGGCAGGCCTCGCATCACCCGGTTCAGGCCCGGCCAGAGCCGCTTCTCACTGATTGACCCCGCCGGCAACAACATCATCTTCATCCAGCGCGATGAGCCGGAGGACCTGGAGTACGGCGGCTCCGCGAAGCTCACGGGCCTGGCGAAGGCCATCGACAACGCGCGCATCCTGCGTGAGTTCAAGAATGACGACAAAGCCGCCGCGCGGGCGCTCGACATCGGACTCGCCAGGTACGAGGCAGAGGCGCCCGTGGTGGACCGGGTTCGTGCCCTGGCCGCCCGGATGGAGCTGGCGATTGCCCTGGGGGATGCCACGACGGGACGGGCCTTGAAGCAGCAACTGCAGGCCTTGCCCCTTCCCGAGGAGGCACGGAGTCAGTTGTCCGACGAGTTGAAGGCCGCGGAGCGCCTGGAGGACTGGCTCGCCCGAACCAAACCCGACCCAGCGCCGTCCCACCGCACGGGTTCCCCGCGGCGACGGCGCTAGCAATGGCATCCACGCCGGCATGTGTGGGAGAGAACTGTCGGCGCGTCTTCTGGCTGGAAGCTGACAATCGACGGTGACTAGGCTCTCTCCATGGACCTCATCGTCGAGAACGGCCTCGTATTCGATGGTCTGGGCAATCCCCCGCGCAAGCTCCATGTGGGCATCCGGGCAAACACCGTCGCCACGCTTTCGGAAGCACCGATTCCGCGCGCCCCGCATACGCGCGTCATCGACGCCACCGGCCACTGGGTGACACCGGGCTTCATCGACTGCCACACCCACTACGACGCGGAGGTGGAGCTGGCGCCCTCGCTGTCGGAGTCCGTGCGACACGGCGTCACCACGGTGCTGATGGGAAGCTGCTCGCTCAGCCTCGCGCTGGGCACGCCCGAGGACCTGGCGGACATGTTCTGCCGCGTGGAGGCCATTCCCTACGAGACGGTCCGGTCGCTGCTGGAGGAGCGCAAGACGTGGAACACGCTTGGCGACTACCTGACGCACCTGGAGCAATTGCCGCTGGGCCCCCATGTCGCGTCCTTCCTGGGACACTCCGCGCTGCGAGCCCACACCATGGGCCTGCACCGCAGCCTGGAGCCCGGCCTGCGCCCACGGGAGGACGAGCTGCGCGCCATGGAGTCCCTGGTGCGCGAAGGGCTCGAGCTCGGCTACGTGGGCCTGTCCATCATGACGCTCAAGTGGGACAAGATGGGCGGCTCGCGCGACATCCGCAGCCGCCCCCTGCCGTCCACCTATGCCCGCTGGAGCGAGTACCGCCGCCTGACGCGGCTGCTCCGTGAACGAGGCCGTGTCTTCCAGGGCGTGCCCAACATCAGCACCAAGGTGAACGTGGTGCTGTTCTTCCTGGAGAGCATCGGGTTGTTCCGCCCGAGCCTCAAGACGACCGTCATCTCGATGATGGACACGCGCGCCAACCGGGGCATCCACCGCCTCATCGGCGTGCTGTCCCAGGTGGCCAACCGGCTGCTGGGGGCGGACTTCCGGTGGCAGGCCCTGCCCGAAATCTTCGACCTCTGGGCGGACGGCATCGACCTGGTCGTCTTCGAGGAGTTCGGCGCGGGCGCCGCCGCCCTCCACCTCCAGGACGCCGCCTCACGCGCGGGGCTGCTGCGAACGCCGGAGTACCGCAGCCGCTTCCGACGCGAGTGGACGAACCGATTCCTGCCGCGGGCCTTCCACCGGGACTTCAACGAGTCGCGCATCCTCCAGTGCCCTGACGCCAGCGTGGTGGGCAAGTCCTTCGCCCAGGTGGCGAAGGAGCAGGGGCGTGACGCGGTGGACGTCTTCCTGGACCTCATCTCCACCCACGGAGACGCCCTGCGCTGGTACACGGTGATGGCCAACGACCGGCGCGAGGAACTGGAGCGCATCTGCCGGCATCCGGACATCCTCATGGGCTTCTCGGACGCCGGAGCGCACCTGCGCAACATGGCGCACTACAACTTCCCCCTGCGGCTGCTGCGACTGGTGCGCGAGGCGGAGAAGCGCGGCGAGCCCTTCATGAGCGTGGAGCGCGCCGTCCACCGGCTGACCGGGGAGCTGGCCGGGTGGTTCGGCCTGGATGCGGGCGTGCTCGCGGAGGGCCGCCGCGCGGACCTGGTGGTCATCCAGCCCGAAGGCCTGGACGCGAAGCTCGACAAGGTGGCCGAGGCGCCCATGGAGAACTTCGGGGGCTTCGTCCGCCTGGTCAACCGCAACGACGCCGCGGTGAAGGCGGTGCTCATCTCCGGGCGAGAAGCGGTGAATGAAGCCGGAGTGTCTCCCGCCTTGGGCCGCGAGCGCGGCTTTGGCGGCGTGCTCCGCGCCCGGGCATGAGGCCCGCTGCTGCGCCAGCATCCAATCCCAGAACGACTGGAGGACTTCACGGTGGAAAGTCCAGCGTCGCCCGGACCGCATCGTGGTCCGAGCCTCCCGCACGCAGCACCTTCGCACCGGTCAGGCGAAGTTCGCGGCCAAGGACATGGTCGATTTCGACGACGCTCGGGAGGACGGAGGCAGAGCCAGGCCAGGTGGCACCGCAGGCGGCATCCGGTCCGTCACAAGCGTGCTGGAAACCCGCAGAGGCGAAGGCCTCCATGGCCTTGCCTGAGCGGCCTTCATTCATGTCCCCCAGCATCAGGACCGGTCCTCGCCATCGCTCATAGCGCCGCACCAGCGCCTCCGCATGGCGATGCCGAAGCACCGCGTTCTTCTCCATGGAAGTGAGCAGGTCATCTGCCCGCTGATGCCTGGCACCTGGCGCCATCAGGTGCACACAGGCCACCTTCACCAGGTGCTCACCGAGCCGGACGTCCGCATCCAGCGCGGGCATCCGGTGTGGCGTCTGGGGGAAGTGCTCCGTTCGCAGCAGCCGATACCGGCTGGCGATACCCACACCCCAGGTTCCCTTTCGCGGCACCAGCCGCACGTGGGGGAACTGCTTCCCCAGTCGTTTCCGAAAGGCCCTGGCGAATCTCGGCGTCAGCTCACGCAGGCACAAAATATCGGGCGCCTCCTTCTCGATGACATCGAGCGACTTCTGCACGTCCTCCTCGGGAGCGGCGTAGAGGACGTTGTAGGTCATCACCGTGACTGGCTTGGGCGATGAAGGCGCGGCACTTTCCTGGAGGGAAAGGACCCACGTGAGCACGAGGCTGGAGAGACTTATCTCCACAATCCACAGCAAGTCCCGTGCCCGTGGCAGGGAAGCCTCACCGGCCCCGTCATGGTCAGCTCCCTGCATGATGGGCGAGCGACCGGCCCGCGCGCCGACCTGGTACGGCAGCACGTTGTAGGACGCGTCACCCTGGACCTCGACCGCGCTCGCCTCGAACTGTGCACCCGTCCCCGCTCCACCCTGATGGTTCGGAACATCAACTGGCGACGGGAGTCACCAGGGGAGCGGTCAGGAACCGTGCCGCATCTACCTCCGCCATGCTTTGCTCAAGCCAGCAGTGCAGAAACCCGATTCACGACAGGAGCCCATCGAACCATGTTCAAGAGAGCGGCAGTCCTGATGTTGAACTGTGGCGTCTTGCTGTCCGGCTGCGGGCCCGACTCACATACCGGGAACGCTGAACTCCTCTCCAATCTGACCGAGGCAGGGTTTCGCCCCGACGACATCACCGTCGTCGATGACGCAGTCTACGTCGGGGGCGACGCACATGTGCCACTCACGGCCTCCCGGGAGATGCTCCAGCGCGGAGAGGGAAGCAAAGAGCACTACATGACGACCAACATCGTCGGCTCCAGCGTGACGAGGATTTGCGTCAATCCCACGGCGGAGTTCCGGAGCTATGTCCGGCTCATCCAAGGTCTCGATATGGCAATCGCCAACTACAATGCCTTGGGACTCAGGATTACCTTTGTTCGAGGCCTGGCCACCGGCTGTACCGCGAACATCACCGCGAAAACCATGGCGGGGAGTGGTCACGTCACGGGCTTTCCCTCAGGAGGACTTCCCTATGGGATGATTTCGATTGGCACCGGCCTGAACAGCTACGGCGTAGACTTGAATGAGCATGTCATCACCCATGCGCTGGGCCACACGCTGGGCCTCCGCCACACGGACCATTTCAACCCGAGCATCAGCTGTGGCAGTGGCGCGATGGAGCCGACGGGCGCGGGCGCATTGCACATCCCCGGAACGCCAACGGGGGCAACGCCGGGCGGGTCCATCATGAATACCTGCTACTCGTCTGACCCCGACGGAGAGTTCACCCCTTCCGACATCGTCGCGTTGAACTTCATGTACTGAGATGCTGCCGGATGATGCGCCTGCACATGAGGCGCATCATCCGCCGCCGCCGCATGTCCGCCGAGGCGTTTCGTCGGGACGAGGAAGCCGTCACAACGGACCTGGAACGACTGAAGGCCCGCTGGAGGGCCAAGGCACGCGCTGAACACACCGAGGCCCTACGGTGACTCCAGCCGGAAGCGCCCGTCCGTCAACCCACGGCGAACGGCCCCCACGGTCTCCGCGGCATCCTGACTGGTGGTATCGAGCACATGCCCCTCGGGGAGAGCCACCTCGCGGAAGCCTCGCCAGATGTTGCGCACCACGTCGGCGTCGGTGAGTGCGTCCGCGCGGACACGTCTCGTGGCACGCGCCACCGTCTCCGCTTCGCCCGGAAGCAGGACGATGAGGCGCAAGTCGAGCCGATGCGCCCGGGCGGCGACAAGCCAGGGCTCGAAGAACCAAGGGCCAATGACGCCATCGACCATGACCTCATACCCGCCCATGGCATAGCTCGCCGCGCTCGCCGACAGAGCCTTCATCACCGTGGTGTTCTGAGCGTGGGACTCCGGCAGCCAGGGCGCCAGTGCGCCCTTGCGGATGTAGGCATAGAAGTCGTCGGCATGCAGGTGAACCGCACGCGCCAGGGGGGACTGTTCCGCGAGTCCACGTGCCACGGTGGACTTGCCAGCACCTGACGGGCCCGACACGAGGACGATTCGGTTCGCCTTCATGGACCTCAGCGTAGCGTCTCGAATTCACCGACGGAACCGCGTCCACCGTCCTGTATGGATACCAGGTGCCGTCGACTGGTTGCTCGTGGGTCAACCGGGATAGAGTCCACCTCTCGGCCCAGCGGTGGTTGCCCCCACATTCCTCCTCGCGATGACCATGACGCCCGCCCTGCCCAACCCGGATGATGTGCTCGGTACGCACAACCCGCTCGTCATCGTCCTGGACGACCTGCTCAGCGTGGAGGAGTGCGCCGCGCTCATCGAACGGATTGAAGCAGCAGGGCCCACGGCGGCCCCCATCACGACCTCCGCGGGCTTCGTGATGCGCCCCGACATCCGGAACAACTCCCGGGTGATGTTCGACGACATCCCCTTGGCGCAGACGTTGTTCGAGCGTGTCGTGCCGCATGTGCCGCACCGGCTCGAACACGAGTGGACCCTCTGTGGTGCCAATGAGCGCCTGCGCTGCTACCGGTATGACGTGGGTGAATACTTCGCCCCGCATTTCGACGGCGCCTTCGTGAGGACTCGCGACGAGCGGAGCCTCCTCACCTTCATGGTCTACCTCAATGAATGTCCGGGCGGAGGCGCGACGAACTTCCTGTCGCTTGGGCACTCCGTGACGCCGCGCACGGGCAGCGCGCTGCTCTTCAATCACCGCTTGCTTCACGAGGGCGCCACCGTCACCCAGGGCCGCAAGTACGCGCTGCGCACCGACCTCATGTATCGGCGACCGGCCTCATGACCCCATCGAGCCCCTCCAGTTTGGCACGGGCGTCATGCTCATGAACTTGAGTGGTGCCTGGTACAACGCGCAGCAGCCAGGCTGGGGCATCACCTTCAATACCCAGGGGAAGACCCAGGTCGCGCACCTGACGCTCTACGCGGGTGGTCGGCCAACGTGGATTCAGGGCGTCGTGGACAGCACGTCGACCTCGCTCCCCTTCCCCCTGCTCTACGTCGTCGGGACCAACCAGTGCCCCGGATGCACCGGAACGCAGTCAACGAGCACGCAGGCCGTGGGCTCGCTCACCATCAACAGCACCAGCGGCCTTCCCTCGACGGCGACGGCCTCATCCCAGATTGCGATGCCCGGCGGGACCTGGGACCGCACGCCCTTCACGCTCAGCCGGTTGACGGGACCGTAGACACGCCCGCCGCGACGTCTCCAGGGGCCTGACGCCATCGGGTCCTCAGGTCGTCCCCGTCTTCAGCGCGGGCTGAGGCCGAAGCAGGCTCGAACCACTGACGATGAGAATCCCGGTGAGCACCAACACGGCCCCCACGACGAAGAAGCCATCCGCATGCTCATTCAGCACCAGGATGCCCGCGCTGACGCCAAACAGCGGCGTCATGAAGGAGAAGACCGACAGGTTGGAGGCGAGATAGCGGCGCAGGAGCCAGAACCAGGTGAGGTAGCTGGCGAAGCAGACGATGACGCCCTGGAACAACAGACTTGCCCAGGCAATGGGCGCCATTGAAATCGGGCCGGCCTGTCCGGTGAGCAGGGACACCGGCAGCAGGAGCGCGACGCCGCCCACCAGCTGGTAGAGGAGTGTCTGGGTGGGGGGTGCATCGGACAGCGCCGACACGCGAATGGCCACGGTGGTGGCCCCCCAGGCCAGTCCTGCCAGCAGCCCCAGCGCGTCGCCCCAGAGCACGCCCGGGCTGATGTCGCCTTGGAGCCAGCCGCCGCCAAAGGCCAGCGCGATGCCCACGAAAGCCACGGCGATGCCCAACCACTGCGTGCGCCGCAGCCGCTCGGCAGGCACGAGCCAGTGCAGACCCAGGGCGGCGAAGACAGGCGCGGTGTAGAGGAAGACGCCCATGTGTGACGCGTTGGTGTGGCGCAGCCCCTCGCCAACGAAGAGGAACTCCAGGGCGAAGAGCGCGCCCACCACGAGCCCCGGACGCCAGGGGCCACGGCGCAAGAGCCCTCGCTCGCCGCGCACCCAGCACAACAGCCCCACGAGCAGCGCGCCCACACCCGAGCGCACCGCCATCTGCATCATGGAGGGGATGTGGGGAGCGGCCAGCTTGACGGCCACCTGCTGCATGCCCCAGATGGCGCACAACGCGAGCATGGTCGCGAGCGCGAAGCCGTCCGCGGGTTTCCGGTGAGAACTCATGCGACCATCCTGCGCATGGCGGGGCTGATTGATATAGCGAGATTCCGACAACCCATCCCGAGAAGGCGCCATGGCGAAACAGCTCCCGGTTCCTTTCACCACCAACCTTCCACACCCCGTGTATTTCCGGACGGCGAGCCTGCCTGCCGCGGCGACATACCCCCGGCATCGGCACCCCTGGGGTGAGTTCGTCTACGCGTTCAGCGGGGTGATGGAGCTCAAGCTGGCAGGCAGCCACTACCTGGCGCCACCGCAGTACGGCATCTGGCTTCCACCCGACGTGGAGCACCGGGGCATGAATCGCTTCGAGGCGAGTCACTGCTCGCTCTACCTCGCGCAGGAGTGGTGCCGGGGCATGCCCAAAACGACGTGCGCGCTGGCGGTGAGTCCACTGGTGAAGTCATTGCTGGAGCACCTCCGCACGCATGAGCTGGCGCAGCCTCGCACGAGTGCCGAGCGCCGGCTGTTCCGGGTGCTCCTCGACCAGCTGACGCTGGCCCCCACCCATGGGAGCTACCTGCCCATGTCCGATGACTCGCTCCTGGAGCCGGTCCTCACGGCGCTCGAGCAGCACCCGGAGGATGAGCGCTCCCTGGCCGAGTGGGCGCGGGTGCTACACACCACGGAGCGGACGCTGGAACGGCGCTGTCAGCAGCACCTGGGGCTGTCGTTCAGCGAGTGGCGCCAGCGGCTGCGCGTGGTCAAGGCGCTCGCGAGGCTGGAGCAGGGCCACTCCGTGGAGGCCATCGCGCTCGACCTGGGCTACAGCAGCGCCTCCGCCTTCATCGCGATGTTCCGGCGGATGACGGGCACCACGCCGGACAAGGTCCGGGGCCACGGCTTCGTGGCCTCGTGAGGGTCGACTCCTGGAGCCGCCCGAAAGAAAACGAGGGCCGCGCCCCCCTTGGAATGGGCGCGGCCCTCACGTGCGGCATCGAAGGGTTGAAGGACTACTCGCAGCTGCCCTGCCGCAGGTACGACAACAGCGAAGCATCGTTCTCTGAAGCCGGCGCCGCACCCACCAGGCACTGCCCCTGGGCGACGACGACCTGCGAGTCATTCGCGGAGAGCAGCAACTCGCCCGTCACCACCTGCAGGCCGCCCTTGAAGCCCGTGGCGCTGTTGGCGGGCGCTGCGCGCAGGCTCGGTCCCCCTGTGCCCCCGCTGAGACGCAGCCGATAGGTCGCGTCCTCATACGCCGCGGGGATCTCCGACGCGGGGTCCGCCTTCAGCGGCGCCAGGTAGAAGCGCGTCACCAGGTCGAACTCCGGCTGCACCTTCAGCAGCGGCACGCCGTCCGCCCCGCGCGTCAGCGTCAGGTCGAAGTGCCGACCCGACTGCTCATTGAGGTCCAGCGCGAAGAGCTTGTCGTTCCCCAGGCTCACGTGGGTCTGCGCGTCGCCAAGGCCCAGGTTCTTCACCACGAAGTCCGTCTGGTTCTCCGTCGCCTCGACGGAGTACGAGATGCCGGCCAGCGACACCGTCCAATCCTTGCCACGCAGCGACGGCGCCAACCCCGTGTACGGGAGACGAACCTCCGTGGTGTTCAGGTCCAGCGAGAAGCGCGCGCGCTTCGCCTGACCGTCCGCCTCGAACGCCACGAGCGGCACGGCCCGCGCGGAGGAGAACGCGAAGGTGCTCCCCTCCAGCGCCAGCTCCAGCCGCAGCGCATCCAGGATGGAGCCGCTGACAATCCAGCGCGACTCGCCTTCCTTCGTCACCTTGAGCTCGACCTGCCCCACCATCACCTTCGGCAGGAACCCGGCCGACTCGGCATCGAGCTGCTCCACCGCGCCCTTCAAGCCGCCCAGGTCCACCACCAGCGAGACGGCCTTCGGCAAGAAGCGCAGCGCCAGCGGCTCCGCGCGCTTCGCGCCGATGAGCAACTCCAGCTCCAGGGAGTCGTCCCCCAGGTTCGTCGCGCGAACGCGTAGCTGCGCATCATCCACGAAGCGGACACAGTCCGCGTCCGCAGGCTCCCTGCCATCCGTGCAGATCTGCTCGCCCTTCAAGCGGAAGACGGTGGCGTTGTCCTCCGTGGACTCCACGTTGGCCTCGGTGAAGACGCGCTCGCGCAGGAACCGCTCCAGTTCGTCCGCCTGCGCGTCCACTTCATCCGCGTCGAACAAGGTGGACAACGCCTCCCCTTCATCACCCACCGGCAGCCCCGGGAGCGGCACGCCCTCGAAGCCCGCACCGAACAGCGCCATCGCGTCGTCCAGGCCATTGAGCGTCGACAAGCCGCTCACGGTCTTCATGCTGCTGCTGACACCTCGCAGCGTCTCCGCCGACCGGGAGGCGGCGATGTCGGCGACCTTCTTCGCGTCGGGAGCTTCATCGGAATCACAGCCCGTCGTGACGAATGCGACAGCCGCGACGGCCGCGAGCCAGGACCTGGAGTTCTGCATGGGGCGTTGCTCCTTGGGGTGGGTAGACAGCGCCCCCGCCTCAGCAACGACCGCGCCAACCAAAATCCCCGGTGTTTTCAAGGGTTTCCGACACACCCTTGGCCTCATAGTCGGGGTTGCCATGACATTCCTGTCGTGACGGGCCTGTCGGCGCCGGTGCCAGGGTGATGCTTGCGCGGTGAGGGTAACTCCTCCCAGTCGCAGTCTCCCCTGATGGACGAAATGCAGGCGTCCCGTGGCTCCAGCACCGAATGGAAGTTCCTCCGTCCGGTGGACGGCGTGCGCAGCCACGCGGCGCGTACCTGCTGCTGCGCGGCACGGTCAACGCCAGCCTGTCGTCGCTGCCCCCTGAAAAGCAGGTGCTGACCGAGGACCTGGTGACACGCATCTCGGCCGCGCTGTCTCCGTGCGTGTTTCGCAACGCAAATGCTGCGCACCCTCTCGCATGGGCGCAAAAGTTTCGCGACCCGGCTCGGGCCTCCCAAACGGCGTGGAAATTCGCGCGTGATTGCGAGATGGGGCTGGCTGTCTGCACAACCGTTGCTACGGTGTTCCGCGTGTCCTCGGCCTCCCGCACACTCCTGGCAGTGGCCCTGGGGCTCGCCCTGGGCTCGGCCATTGGCATCGGTGGCTACACCTTCGCGTACGCGAAGGGCGCGGCCTACCTGCAGGACGACCCAGCCGCCTGCGCCAACTGCCACATCATGACCGAGCAATACGATGGCTGGCGCAAGAGCAGCCACCACGCGGTGGCCACCTGTAACGACTGCCACACGCCGGCAGGGCTGGTGCCCAAGTACCTCAACAAGGCGAGCAACGGCTTCTGGCACTCCTTCTACTTCACCACTGGCACCTTTCCGGACCCCATCCGCATCCGTCCCGCCAACCGGCAGGTGACGGAGAACGCTTGCCGGAACTGCCACGCCAGCCTCGTGGAAAGCATCGAAACGCCCCACGGAGACTCGCTGCAGTGCCTCACCTGCCACAACTCCGTGGGGCACCCCGAAGGCTCCGGGAACCCCGAACTCATCCATCAGGAGGTTGAACGATGACCGAGCCCGAGAAGCAACGGCGCTTCAGCGGCGTCAAGCTGGTGATTGCCGTGGCGGTGGCTGCCGCCCTGGCCGCCGCTGGCGTCACCGCGCTCCTGGTCAACATCATGGAGCGCAAGCAGGAGGCGAAGAATCCCTTCTACCGGGTGGTGGAGCTGGACGACACCATCACCGACCCGGAGGTGTGGGGGCGGAACTTCCCGCTGCAGTACGACAGCTACAAGCGCACGGTGGACCAGCAGCGCACCCGCTATGGCGGCAGTGAAGCCGTGGCGCGCACGCCGTCCCAGGCGGACCCACGCACCGTCGTCGCGCAGAGCCGGCTCGAGGAGGACCCTCGGCTGGTGACGATGTGGAGCGGCTACGCCTTCGCTACGGACTTCCGCGAGGAGCGCGGCCACGCGCACATGCTGGACGACCAAGTCTACACCGAGCGCCAGCACGTGACGCAGCAGCCGGGCACCTGCATCCACTGCCACGCCAGCGTGTACGTGCCCTACAAGAAGCTCGGTGACGGCGACCTCATCAAGGGCTTCGAGAAGATGAACCAGATGCCCTTCATGGAGGCGCGCAAGCTGGTGGAGCACCCCGTCTCATGCATCGACTGCCACGACCCCACCACGATGCAGCTGCGCGTGACGCGGCCAGGCTTCATCGAGGGTATCGCCGCGCTCAAGGCCAGCCAGGGCGTTCCCAACTTCCAGGTGAATCAGGACGCGACGCGCCAGGAGATGCGCACGTACGTGTGCGGGCAGTGCCACGTCGAGTACTACTTCAAGGGCAAGGAGAAGCGCCTCACGTACCCCTGGGCCAAGGGCATCAACATCGATCAAATCATGGCCTACTACGACGAGGACGGGCACTCCGACTGGACGCATGCGCTCACGGGCGCCAAGGTGTTGAAGGCACAGCACCCCGAGTTCGAGCTGTACAACCAGGGCATCCACGCGAAGAGCGGCGTGGCCTGCGCGGACTGCCACATGCCGTTCATGCGTGAGGGGGCGATGAAGGTCAGCGACCACCACGTGCGCAGCCCGCTGCTGAACGTCAACCGCGCCTGCCAGACGTGCCACAAGTGGAGCGAGGCGGAGCTGCTCCAGCGCGCGGAGACCATCCAGACGCGCACCTTCGAGACGCGGAACATCGCCATGGACGCGCTGGTGGACCTCATCCACGACCTCGAGTCCGCCCAGAAAGCGGGGCTGCCCGAGGAAGCGCTCGCCAAGGCGAGAGACCTTCAGAAGCGTGCCCAGTTCTACCTGGACTTCGTGGAGGCGGAGAACTCCATGGGCTTCCACGCGGACCAGGAGGCAGTGCGCATCTTGAGCAAATCCATCAACTTCTCGCGCCTGGGCCAGAACGCGCTGCGGCCCGGTGGTGGCGCCTCCACCAGCCCCACCACGCGGCCTCAAGGCGCTCCGACGCCGCTGACGCCCGTGTCCACGGATGGCGCGGGTAAGACGCAGCAGGGAGCGAAGTAGGTACGGCGAGCGGAAGCGGGAGGTGCCCGCTTCCGCCGTCCGCCGAAGGTGCTACTCGGCGCGGACCCAGTACTGGGTGCGGCCCAGCAACGACATGCCGACGTAGCCGCGGACCTTCAGCTTCTTGCCGCCATCCTCGACGGCAACCTTGCACTTGTAGGTCTTGCCATTCGCCGGGTCGAGGATGCTCCCGCCGGACCACTCGTCATCATCCTTCTTCAGGTCGCGAAGGATGGTCATCCCGATGATGGGCTGGTCCTTCAGCGAGCCCTCGCACTTGTCGCAGAGCGGGTTCTGCTCTTCCTTGGGCTCGCGGAAGAGCTTCTCGATCTTCCCGTACAGCTTGCCGTTCTCTTCATAGATGGCGATGACGGACTTGGGCTTCTTCGTCTCGTCATCGATGGTCGTCCACCGGCCGACGGCGGCATTGGTCGCGGCGGGGGCCTTGTCCTCGGCGAAGGCGTTCGAGGCCAGCAGCAGGGTCAGGGAAGCGAGTCCAAACCAGCGGGTTGCGTTCATCTCTTGGTGTCCTTCCGCGCGGGGGCTCACGCAGGAGGCACCATGCGTACAAGCCCCGCATCACTTCGTTTGTACTCCACCACCGCGCTGGCACGCAGCCCTTCCTGGCACGCTGTGCGCCGCTCAAACGTGCCGCCTCGCGTCATGGCTGTCTCATCGCGGTGTTATCGAAGACGCCCAGGCGCTCCCAGGAGCAGACTCGACGGAGGAATGCGGGTTTCTCCGGCGTTGCACCTCGAGACATGAGCGTGTACCCCAGCGGCGCACCGTGTCCTCGCGGTGTCCGATTCTGGAGGCTCCGCCTGACGCTCGCCGCCACTGCCCGCCCCCACCTCCGCGTGCTCGCCGATGGGGTCGCGCGTTCCCGGGCCCACGACGTGGCGCTCGTGCTCTGCGGCGCGCTGCTCACGGCGGGGCTCGCGCAAGTCTCCATTTCAGTCCCGGGCTCGCCCGTTCCCATCACGGGACAGTCCCTGGGCGTCATCGTCGCTGCCGCGGCGCTCGGCCCCATGCGAGGCATGGCCGCGCAGGTCCTGTACCTCCTGATGGGCGCGGTGGGCCTGCCGTTCTTCGCGGAAGGCGCCAGCGGCATGGAACGCATCCTGGGGGCAACCGGTGGCTACCTGGTCGGCTTCGTTCCAGCCGCATTCCTGGTGGGCCTGGCGGCACAACGTGGCCTTGACCGGCGGCCGTGGACCGCGCTGCCGCTCTTTGCCGTGGGGCAGCTGGCCGTCTTCGTGGTCGGCCTGCCCTGGCTTGTCCTGTCCGCCCGGCTCGGCGTGGCCAAGGCCGTTGGCGTCGGCTTCACACCCTTCCTTCCTGGAGGGCTCCTCAAGGCCGCCATCGCCGCCGTGCTGCTGCCCCTCGCGTGGCGGCTGGTGGGGCCGCGCAAGGTCTGACGCCTCGACGTCGGTCCCGTGCTTCGTCGCCGGCGCGCATGTGAAGAAGGCGGCCAGCGAACTCATCGACCTCTGAATCGGAGACCTCGGGCATCTCCCACGCGCCTCACTGGCTTGGAACGTTGGAGCTTGAACGGCCCCAGCGCCGCAACGCCAGGAGCCCGAGAAGCGCCGCGGCAATGACAAGCGCCCCAGCCAGTCCAGGCAACATGGGCGCACCATCCTCGCGAGGCGCGGCGGCCACCAGCGCGGCGTCGCCGAGCACCACCAGCCCTGCCCAGGCCGCAGGTGGAAGACCCGCGTCGATGGCCTCGAGCTGTGCGGCCCGCAGCGCCGCGGAGACAGTCAAGCCCGTAGCCAGGTGCCGGTAGAAATGCTCCACCAGGTCCGCCGCTTCCGCGTCGCGCAACGGCCACAAGCTGGCCACCACCGCGCTCGAGCCCGCCTCGAAGAAGGCCCGCGCGAGGCTCAGCACGCCCTCCCCCGGAAGCACCGCTCCGGAGGCGCTGCGGCACGCGGACAGCACCACCAGCGCGCCATCGAGTTGCAACCGGATGATTTCGCGCGGCTGGAGAATGCCGTCCTCGTCCTCCGCGCCCGGGGCGAGCACGAGCGCGGAGCGCTCCGGCGCTTCGGCGTCCACCACCGCGTGCGCCGCCATGTGCAGCACCCGGACCAGCGACAGGTCCGCGCTCTTGAGTGCGCGCTCAGAGGCTTCCGTGCCCACCAGCAGCCGGGGGACGACGCGGGTGTCTCGCAGCTCCCGCTCCACCCCGAGCCCTTCACGACGAGCCTCGGGCAGCGCGCCGAGCTGCGCGGCCTCGTCGAAGATTCCAGCCCGAGAGCGCGCCGCCGGCCGCGACACACCCTGTCCCAGGGCCCACTCAGGGTCCGCCAGCACCAGCGCCTCACCGACAGGCGTGAATGGGGCCTCCCCGTGCCAGTGCCGCCACAAGCTCGCCGAGGGCACCAGGGCCAGTTCGTAGCGAGCGACCAGTGGTGGCCCATCCCGACGCTCCCGCAGCGCGGCGAAGGGCAGGTCATGCAGCGGCCCGTCCGGAACCAACAGCAGCCGCCGAACCGTGGGTGGCAGCCCCGCGAGCGCCGGGCCGAGCAGCTGCGCATGAAGCGCCACCGCCGCGCCGCGCTCGGAGTCATCCCTGCGCTCGACGAGCCCGGAGAACAGCGTGGCCGCCGCCGCGAGCCGCGTGCGCTCGGGGATGCGATGGACGTGGGTTCCCTCCCGTGTCACCACGAACAGCCACGCACCACCCGCCGACGTTCCGGAGAGGTCCTCGTCGTCCCCCACGAGGAAGACCAGCAGCGCTTCGTCCTCCCTCAGCCCCTTCTCCACGGACGCCAGTGAGGCGAACTCCTGCACACCCTGGTGAGGCGCTGGGCGCAGGTCCCGCTCGCGGTGCTCCAACTCCTGGAGTTCACTCAGGGCCGCCTCGCGTCCAGCGCTCGCAAGCGACGGGTCCAAGAGCTGGCGTTGGACCACCACCAGCCGCGATTGCACCTCGCTTCGCTGCGCCCGGCGCTCGGGCGTGTCCCCGGAGTCCGCGCGTGCTCGGAAGGCGACCAGGGCATCGAGCAGCGTCCTCGCCCGGAGCCGTTCGCTCACGGCGAAGGCCCGCGACACAGCCTCCCTGTAGGGAAGCGTGGCGGGCTTGCCCGTCGCCCCGCCAGCCTCCAACGTCCACCCCGCGAGCCGGTGGTAGTCGCGGGCCCACGTCGCGAACAGCTCCGCCTGGCTGGAGGCATCACTCTGCGTCTGGCGCAGGGCCTCCAGCGCGTCCAGGGCGCGCTCGGCATGCTCCAGTGCCTGGGGCAAAGGCTGTGTCCGGTACGCCACCGTGCTGCGGCCTCGAAGGGCCAGCGCCAGGAACAGCGGGTCGTTTCCTTCGGAGACCAGTCGCAGCGACGCCTCCGAGTCCTGAATGGCTCCGGCCGGGTCCACGCCTGCCCGCCGCTCCGCGCGCGTCCAGAGACACGCCAGCCGCCGCTCGTCCGAATCCAGCGACTCCGCGAGCGCCATGCAGCGCTCCAGGAGCGCGTCCGCCTCACGGTGCTCCTCGGGGGTGTCTCCCAACAGGTCCGCCGTGAGACGCACCGCTCGGGCCACCAACGTTGGGTTCCCCGCCCTCTCCGCGGCGGCCATGGCCTGCCGCGCCAGCTCCAACGCTCGCGCCCGGTCCGCCGGCACATGGTCACGCTCGAGCCGCCGCAGCGCGACGTTGGCGAGCGTGAAGCGCGCATGCGCTTCCAGGAAGAGGTCGCCAGTGCTCCGGGTCAACTCCACCAGCCGGGCATTGACGTCCGAGGCCTCCTCCAACCGGCCCAGCCGCTCGCTCACCGTGCTCATGACGGACAGGTACTGCTTCTTCAGCCCTTCCGCGCCGTCCGGGAAGACGAGCGGCTCGGCGCGCTTGAGCACACGGAAGGCCCGGCCCAGGTCGAGCGCCACCTCATAAAGCTGGCTGGCCTCGACGATGAGCGCGCGTGCGTGGAGATCCGGCCGGCCGGAGGCGCTCGCGACCTCCACCACGCGCCGCGTCCAATCCCAGGCCTCCTCGGTTCGTCCTTGAGCCAGGAGGATGGCGCGCAGGTTGATGGCCGCCAGCACCTCGCCCTCCGCATCCTGGAGCCGGCGGAACGTCTGCGCCGCGCGAAGATAGGGACCTTCCGCCTCCTTGCCACTGGACAGCATCCCGACATGCCCGAGCACCAGGGGCAACCAGCCATGGTCGGGGTGACGCTCCATCAAGGCCGTCAGCTCGCGCACGACAGCGTCACGAGCGGAAGTGACCTGGGCACACTGGTAGAAGCACATCGCCGCCTCCCGGCCCTCAGGCTGCGAGGCGAAGCGCGCCCGGCACGACTCGAGCGCGGGCGGCTGGGGCCGGCCTGACGCCGCGGAGAAGGCCAGGGCCGGACACACCGAGAGAATGGCCCCCATCAGGAAGGAGAGGAGCCTTCTGTTGCTGCATTCGGACCGGTGCGTCCGGAGCGACACGTCAGCGGGTAGGCGGAGGCGGCGGGTCGACGGGCTCGCACTTGAGCGTCACCGGCCCGGGGGGAGGGGGCGGAGGTCTGGGCATCGGAACCAGCTCGAAATAGCAAACGAGGGCTCCGGTCCAGGAGGCCGGCTCCGCAACGGACCAACGCTCCACCGTCACCGCCGCCGCGGAGAGGGTTTCCGCGCTCACCGTGGCGATGGCGCGCGCGAACACCGGGGTCGCGGTGGGGGTCCGGTAGGTCAGGCGCAGGGGCGTCTCCTGGTCCACCACCCCCGCGGTCTGCGCGACGACGGCACCGGAGTGGTCGAGGAGTTGGAGCGTCACGAACTGGCTTTGGCCCGTGCGGACGCCCGTCTCCACCACCGAGGCCACCACCAGGTCGCGCGCCTCGCCGTAGCTGAAGGCCGTCTTCACCGCGCGGGTGACGGGGACCGACTGGCTCCAGGCCTGCCCTGCCCCACCGGCCACTCCCATCAGGAGCGCCACCAGTCCTGCTCGCATCCACCGCCGTGTCTTCATGCCCAGCTCCGTTCTCATGAGGTCGCCCTTGGACTTCGGACCGCGCGCGTCACTCCAACCGGTTGACGAACGTGGCGCCGCGAAGCACCTGCCCGTCCGGCAACCGCGCTTCCACCTGCCACAGCAACGTCGTTCCCGGATGCAAAGGCGCCAGCACCTCGGCGGGCACCCGGTACTCACGCGTCTCCAGCGAGTCCACGCGGTGGACCCAACTCAGGTCCTCCGTGGACAACCGCACCGACCAACGGGTTCCCTCGGGACCGCCGCTCCAGCGCAGCACACAGGCGTCGCGCTTGAGAGGCACCGCCTCTGGCACCTGGGAGGCGACCGCCACCGTATCGCCGCCACGCAGCCGCGGCGGCTCGGGCTCATCCCGCATCACCACGCCCACGACGATAAGGGCCAGGGCCGCGGTCGCCGCCGCCCCCCACAGGGGCTGGCTCCACGCGAGGCGGAAGCGGCGCTTCTGCCGCGCGCCACCGTCTCGGCGCCGGGTGCGCGAACTGTCCGCCGGGGGCTCCGCGGGAGGCGCGGCCTCCGCGGCGGAGCGCGTCAGTTCGTTCGCGAGCCGCCAGGCCGCCGCCCAGGCCGAGTCCGCCGCCACACGCTCGACGACCGCGCGGCGCTCCTCGGCGGGCAGCTCACCGCTCACCGCGCGCCATACGAGGTCCGCATCCACCGGCGGCTCAGCGCACTCCTCCGGGTCCTCGGCACGCACGGCGGCGCGCAGACGTTCGACGGCCGCATCATCGGGCTTCGTCTCGTCGCGTCCTCGCTCGCTCATGGCTCGAATCCCTTCGTGGAGAGGCACAGGCGCAGCGCGGCCAGGCCCCGGTAGATGAGGTTCTCGGTGCGCTTGTCGTCCCAGCCCAACAACCGCGCGGACTCCGGCACGCTGTGGCCCTGCAGGAACAGCGTCACCGCCAGCCGGCGGTCCTGGACCAGCTTGCGCAGACAGTCGCGCACGGCCTGGGCAATCTGGGAGCCGCCCGCGGCCTTCTCCGGGTCGCCCGATGCCACCGGCGGCTCGGGCAACGACTCCACCTCTTCCAGTTGGACCTCACGGCGGCGTGACACGTTGCGCAACTCGTCCACCAGCGCCGTGTATGCGACGCGGTACAGGTAGGCGGAGGTCAACCGGCTGCGGTCCGGCTCGCGTCGCTGCAACTCCATGACGCGCATCATGGCCGTCTGCACCAGGTCATCGCGGCGATCGGCCATCCGGGGCGGACACACCCGGGCCACCGCACGGGCCAGATCCTCTCGCAACTGCTCCAGCACGTCCGAGGGGAGAGAGACCATGGCCTGTGCCGGCCTGTGTCGTGGCTCCACGTGGAAGTTCCTCCGAGGTGCATTCATGGTCATCGAAAGGTCCCTCCCGCGGCAAGTGTGGTGGCGAACGTGAGGCGCATCCGGCGCATGGCGGAGTCGATTCCCCAAGTAAGCGTGGCATTGGAACGGGCCGTCGTGGGCGTCTTGCCACCCGAACGGAGGGCGGGATTTTTTACCCTCACTTCACCCGTACGATTTCCGGCGAGGGCTTCTGGGGCGGGCGATACGGCAAGGCCCGGTGGTATCGCCTGGAGTGGCAAAACCCACCGGGCCGCGGCCCCCGCCATGCGCGCTGTCTCACCTACAGAGACGCAGCCCACCCCATTCCGGCGCGGCCAGCCTCAGCGCTTGATGCGAAGCACCTGGAAGCCCACGCCCGCGCTCCCGAAGCCGCTTGCATCCTCCACGCGCACCACCAGCTCTCCAGATGGCAACGTGCCCCAGACGTCCGCGCGCGTCAGGTCCGCACCGCTCATCCGCTCGTACCGGCGTGACTCCTGCCATGTCACGCCGTCTTCACTGATGAAGAGTCGCGCGAACACGTCACCGGGCGCATGGACGTCCCCATCGGGGGACCAGGCCGTGCCCATCACCCACCCACCCCCGGGCACCGCGGTGAGCGAGTACGCCGGCCCCGGCAGCTCCATCAGCGAGCTCACGGTCCCCTCCGGAGACAGGCTCAGAAGCTTCGGGTGCTCGGGCTCGAACAACGTTGACTGGCCGAAGAGCAGTGTCCCGCCCGTGTGCACCACCCCGGTCTGGGCATTGGCCTCGTAGCCACGCAACAGCGACGTCCAGGTCTGCCCGCCATCCGTGGAACGAAGCACTGCTGCCTGCGCCGCGCTGCTCCCCATGGTCGCCCACAGCGTGCCCGTCGCTGGGTCCGCCACCAGGGCATAGCCGTGCCGGTGCGCCGTGAACACGGAGCGCACGAACCACGTGACCCCGCCGTCCGTGGTGGCCCATAGCCGAATCGGCACGGCGGCCGAGGTAAAGGATTGGTACTCGAGGAAGAACCACGTGCTCCCCAAGCGCGCGAAGCTCTGGGGCCCTCGCGCACGATACGTGCCCAGGCGCAGCTGGTTCCCCCACGTCATCCCGCCGTCCGTGGAGCGCTGGAGGAAGTACTCCCCGCTGTGACTGGCCACCGCCAGGAGCGCCCCTCCCTCCATCGCCGCCACCGTCCACAGGTTTCCACCCCACTGCCCCCGAGCCGAAAAGGTGAGCCCACCGTCCGTGCTCGCCATCAACCGCGAACGCGGGCCCTCTGCGGGAATGCCGTACAGCGTTCCGGCCCCGTCCACCGCGAGCAGCTCGTGCGTGGACTGGGAGCGCACGAGCTCCAGGACGAAAGGTCCCTGCCCCTGCCCCGGCCCCGGCCCAGGTTCCGGCGGGGGCACTTCATCGAGCACCAGCGACACCCGCGACACCGAGCCCCGCGAGCCCGCGTCCACCGCCTCACCATAGAGGCAGGGCACCTCGCCGCTGCCCTCCCGCAGCACATCCACCGCGTTGAGGTAACCCTTGAACGTCGCATCCCCGTCGAGCGTCACCGCACTCCCAAGTGTTCCATCCTCGTCCACCGTGCGCACGCGCAGCTCGTAGTTCGCGTTGAACGTCCGCACCCGGTTGTAGAAGACATACAACGTGTCGCCGATGCGGGTGATGGCAGGCTGGGTCGCCCAGTCCGAGCTGCCCTCCACCAACACGCGGGAACCGAAGCTGCTCCCGTCGAAGTGCCGGTAGTAGAGCTTCTCAAACTCGTCCTTGTAGACGAGGTGCATGCCCCCCTTCCCGTCCGCCACCGCGCTCAACGCCGCGCCATGGTAGATGCCGTCGGAGAAAGCCTGGAGCACCGGCCCCCACGTGTCCTCCGGGTCCGAGTCGGAGCGGATGCGCATGCGCGCGGGCTCCCAGCCGTCATGCATTCCGTACAAGAAGACGAGCTTCGTCCCCACGCTGAGCAGCCGTCCCCCACCCCGCCGGCGGACCTTGTCCAGCGACTGAGCCGAACCGAAGTGCTGCCCCCCATTCGTGGACACGGCCACCACCGCCGTGGCGCCGCCGTCGAGCTCCAGACGGAAGGCCTGGACCCACAGCCGTCCCTGCGAGTCTCGCGCCAGCAAGGCCCGTGAGTAGGCCGTGCTGGCGTCAGCGTCGAACACCCTCACCGCGGGTTCCGGCGCCCAGGTATTCGCCCCGGGCTGATAGCGCCACCATTGGAAGTAGACGTCGTGCTGACTGGATGCCGCCAGTTGTGGCCCCTCGTAGGAGTAGACAAGCGCCACATCCATGCCCACGGCCAGCAGTTCCGCCCGGTCCGTGTGCGCGGCGTTGGGCTGGATGTCCCCCACCCGCCAGAGTGTTCGCAGTGCGTCCTCGGAGCGGTAGAGCACCAGCCCCTTGCCGTCCACGCCCCCGTGCTGGATGGCCACCAGCCACGTCGGCGGACGATTGCCTCCGGTTTCGATGCGAACAATGTGGCGCTGCGCCGGGAGCGTCAGGGCATTGCCCCCACTCACCGGCACCAACGCCGAGCCACTCGCCACCGCCACCACCACGGCGAACATGGCACCAGCCAATCCCGTCATATGCCCCCTCCTCGAACGTCTCGCCGAGAAACTGAGCGCGGGAGCGCACGAAAGGAAGGAGGCCCAAGCACTTGAGACGATTCCACCGGAAGGAGTGAACGGACCTCTGCCCGCGGAGGCATTCGCCATCCATGCGCACCGGCGCCAACAGGGACTTCTGACGCGGACAACCCGGCGAGGAGAACGAATCACCCCTTGGTGAATTCTCCCCTGTTAGCGCGTTTACAGACGCGAGGGGCGATGGCCGTTGGAATACCGCTGGTCGCGAGGCAGCGGCCTCCGTCACTGGTTGGCCAGCGCCGTTCGCAGGCTGTCGAGCAGGTAGGAGTTGAGTTCCTCGCTCGACAGCTTCGGCTCCTCCCGGAGTCGGGCCCGGGCGAACTGTTGCCACTCGTGCAGCTCTCGCGGCGTCGGCTCGCGCTTCATGTTCGCCGGCATCCCCCGGTAGGCGTGGAACATGAATTCGTAGGCCTCCCGGATGAAGCGCTCGATGTTGAGCTCCGCGGGCTTGCTCATGCCCGTCAGCTCGCTACGCACCGCATCGCGGATGGCGTACTTGAGCTCCTCCGGGGTGATGTCCGGGTTCTCCCGCCGCTTCTCCACCGCGAAGGCGCGCCAGGACTGCATCTCCTCGGGCGTGGGGGCGCGGGACGCTCCCAGGTAGCACAGCGACACCCAGCCGATGGCCTCCATGATGAAGCCATCGATGTTCGCGGGAGACAGGGTGTCCATCCCCAACGCCTGCGCCCGGATGGCGTCGGTGATGGCGTGTCTGAGCTCTTCCGGCGTCATCTTCGGGTTCTCGGCGAGCTTCGCGGTGGCGAAGGCACGCCAGTGCGCCATCTCCGCCGGGGAGGCGTGGCGCGTCTTGCTCTCGTAGCACATCGAGACCCACCCGATGGCGTCTTCGATGAACCGATCGATGTTCGCGGGCGACGCGGAGTCCGTGCCCGTCATCTTCGCGCGGAGGGTATCGGTGATGGCGTACTTGAGCGCCACTGGAGACATCTCCGGGTCCTCCCGCAGCTTCTCCGCCGCGAAGGCGCGCCAGTACGTCATCTCCGCTGGGGAAGCATGACGCTCCTTGCCCTGGTAGCAGAGCGTGACCCACTTCACGGCGTCATCGATGAACTTGTCGACGTTCTCCGGTGACGTCGAGTCCATCTTCATCACCTTCGCCCGCACCGCGTCGATGATGGCGTACTTGAGTTCGTCCGGCTGGATATCGGGGTTCTCCCGCTTCTTCTCGGCGGCGAAGGCACGCCAATGGTGCATGTCTTCTTCGGTGGCGTTACGCGACTTCCCCTCGTAGCACCAGGTCACCCAGCCGATGGCTCCGGAGATGTACAGGTCGATGTTCTCGACCGTCGCGACATCCAGCCCGTCCCGCTCGAGCCGCAGCTCGTTCGCGATGGCGGCGCGGACCTGCTCGGCGGTGATTTTGGGGTCGTTGGCGCGAAGCTCACGCGCGAAGCCCAGCCACTTGGACCGCTCCGGTCCGCGCGGCCACCGGTCGCCCTGGAAGATTTCCCGGTAGGCCTCGTCGACGCAGCGCGCCATGCGCTCATCGGTCAGCAGGCCCAGCAGGGAGGGGAGAACCTCCGTCGCATGGGCCGCCTGCTGCCTGGCGTTGGAAGGGCCCAGGGACTCGATGTTGTAGTGGCGGGCAGCCGCGACCGGCGCGGCACGCTGGGCCGGAATCACCGAGCCGAGCAGGTCCACGAACGCGCGGGCGGAGTTCATGTCCGCCACGGTCCGGACCTTGGACGCGGAGACAGAAGGCAGACGCTCACCAATGCTCGTCACGAATCCCCCGGGCGAATGCGCTCTCATTGCCTCGGGTGGATTAAGAAGCCGGGCCGGGGGGCGATAGGCCCTTTTTCAAGAAATGGCATCTGCCAGCGCGGGCCCCTCCTTCGTGGACTTCCTGGTGAAGGCGTTCAGGCGCCAGGACCTGACTCGGAAGCGCGCAGCGGGATGAGCGCATCGAACCGACGGACAGGTGCCTTCAGTCGCAGTACCTGTACATCGTCCCCAATGAGCATCCCATGCGCTTGCCGGTCCCCTTGCAGGGCGGTCCGTCCTTCATCGCCTTGTCCTTGGCGATGACAGCCTGCAGGCTGTCTCCCTGGGTCCAGTAGAGGCACTCGTACACCGGCCCCCCCGCCGGGCAACAGCCGCAGCCACAGGCTTCATACGTATCGCCGACATCGGGCGGAGCGCCCTGTGCCGTAATGGGGTGAGGCATTGGGGCGTTACACCCCACCGTGAACGCCAGTAGCACTCGCAACGCACGCATGTGGGGACAATAGGGGCACCCCGCGGGCGTGCCCATCCACCCGTTGCCTGACGGCTGCTTTGCGGGTGTCACACCCATCCGGTATGGAACGCGCATGACTCGCCCGACCTCATCGACGGACTTCGATCCACACCTGGCCCCCCTCCTCCCGCCGCTGAAGGGGTATGTGCCCTTGCAGATGACGTTGGAGCAGCTCGAGCACTTCCGCCGGTTGAGCCATGTGACCCGGGAAACGCTGATTGGCGACGCGCAGGTCAGCTGCGTTGACTACAGCATCCCCGGATACCAGGGCGCCGAAATCGTGGTCTCGGTCATTGCCCGGCAAGGCCACTCGGTTCCCGGTCCCGCCGTCTATCACATCCATGGCGGCGGCATGGTGATGGGCACCCGCTTCGCGGGGGCGAAACCGCTCGTGGAGTGGGCGCTCCGCCATGATGCGGTCTGTGTCACCGTCGAGTACCGGCTGGCGCCCGAGCATCCAGCCCCCACCCTGGTGGAGGACTGCTACGCCGGGCTGGCGTGGATGGCGGCGCACGCGGACATGCTCCGGTTTGATCCGAATCAACTGGTCATCTTCGGCGGGAGCGGCGGCGGAGGGCTCGCGGCGGGCACCACGCTTCTGGCTCGGGACCGGCAGGGTCCTCGGCTGCTGGGCCAACTTCTGCAATGCCCGATGCTGGATGACCGGAACGAGACGGAATCCGCACACCGATACGATGGCGTCGGCGTCTGGGACCGCACCAGCAATCTGACCGCCTGGAGAGCCGTGCTGGGAGACCGCTGCGGAGGGACCGAGGTGTCTCCGTATTCCGCGCCCGCGCGAGCATCGGACTTGAGCGGACTGCCGCCCACCTTCATCGACGTCGGAGGAGCGGAGACGTTTCGAGATGAAGCTGTCGCCTATGCCCGCGGAATCCTGGCGGCGGGTGGTGAGTGCGAGCTGCACGTCTGGGGCGGAGCCTTCCATGGCTTCTATGACATCGCCCCGCAGTCTGACCTGGCGCGCGCATGCATCGCGGCACGCGACGCGTGGCTCGCACGGATGTTCGCCCGCGGCGCCATGAGCCCGTGTCCTCCGAAATGAAAATGAAGTTGGCTCAACGGGCTGCTGGCGGGCCGTGTATCTAAGGCACCTGCCACTCCGTCATCGCTGCCCTACGTTTCCCCCTCTTGCTTCCAGGAATTCCCCCCATGCTCCATGCGCACCGCGTCCCACGAGTCCTGGCCTTCGCCCTGCTCCCATTCCTCTCCGCCTGTTCCTCTTCCGAATGCACGGAGAACCGCGACTGCGCGTCCCGTGGACCGGACATCGTCTGTGTGGAGGAGACTTGCGTTCAGGCCGCCTTGCCCGACTCGGGAACCGTCGACGCGGGCCTCGAAGACTCTGGGGTGGACGCGGGTTCGACGGAGCCGGGCTCGGATGACGGTGGCGTGGACGCAGGCTCGGGCGATGCCGGCGCTCCGGACTCGGGCACGGATGCCGGGAGTTCCGCGCCGGAGGCTTCGCTGCGCATCACGGAGATCAACCCGTACGTTCAGCAGGAACTCATCGAGCTGGTGGCCGTCACCGGTGGTTCGCTGACGGGCATCTCCCTCAAGGAGCTCACCAACTCCGACTTCACCTTCACTTTCCCTCAGGGCTACACGGTGGAGACGGGCGCGGTGTTGGTCCTCCACCTTCGCGGTACCTGCACGGATGCCCCTGGGAACCCGGCCTCCTGTGGCCAGGCCGCCCCATTCACCGCCGGGGCATGGGACTTCAGCATGCCGGGTTCGCTGAGCTACTCCGGCAAGGTCTTCGAACTCTTCGCGTCGGATGGCACCCCCATTGACGGCGTTCCATTCGTCCGAGCCTCCGGGGAGATGCCGTCCAACATCGTCGCCGCGGTCCAGCGCCTGCAGGCAGACCGGGTCTGGGACCCGACGCCTTGTGTGCATGACCTCCAGACAGGGTTCGCCCGTGACCGGTACTGCCGCAACATCGCTGTGGACTGGTCCAACATGAACGCGGACGCAAACGTCATGCGCATCGCCGGGGACTCGCCGCTGACGACGCCCGGGACTCGGTCGCAGTGGAGCAGCCCACTGCCTTCACGCTGGGGCACCTACTAACGAGGTCGGCTCCGGACGCCGCAAGGAGAGAGCATGTCGCGGCACTGACGCTCGTATTCCAGCTCGCCGCCAGTCTGGCGCCCGCGCTCGGCATCGTGGCAGTGGCCGCGCTTGCCCTTCTCCTTCTGCCCGCCGTGCCAGGCACCGCCCGCTGAAAGAGAAGCGATGGCCTTGCCCCCCGCGCTACCAGTCTCTTCGGGTGTCCAGGCGGCGGCTGACTCCGCGTGAGCCCCCCATGGCCATTGCACAGAGGGCGACTGGGGCCCCATGGCGGACGAACTGGCCTGTTCGTTTCGCCAGCGCATCCTCAGCAGGGGAAGAAGCGCATGCGGTAGCGCGTCTCGCCTTCGGAGGCCCCCCGCGTGCGACGTGGGGCTCCAGTTGCAACACCCGCTCACCCAGGGAGCGACGACCGCCAGGTGACGCATGGGCCTCCTGTCGGCGCCCTCATGCCGGCGAGACGGGGGCCGATGCCTTGCCCTTGAGCAAGGCCAGCAGTCCGGCGAGCAGCCCGACCCCAGGCGAGCCTCCAAGGAGCGCTGCCCCCAGGATGGCCCGCGCGTAGTCGTCCCCTGTCGGTGCGCCCGACGCTTCGGGGGAACTGAACATCCACAAATAGGCTGATACGCCCACCACCACCGTGGCGGCTCCGGAAATCAGCAGGAACCGCTTCCACGAGCCGCGCCCCTTTCGCACCGCGAACAGGTGGATGAGGAGTGACACGGCCCCGAGCACGCCCCCGCCAAGGAGCGCCAGAAAGAAAGACCCGATGACGAAGATTCCCATGGCGCAGCATCCTAAACGCCCAATCATGAATCTCGCACGCGCTCAGGCGGCGCGCCGCAGATGGACCTTGCGGAGGATAGGACTGGCACGCCGCTGGGCGTTGCGAGCGTGCAGGTAGGCATGGACGCGCCGAATGAGCTTCTGGAGGGTGCGGCAGCGATGGTTGCGAGTGACGTTGGCGTGGAGGTCCAGCCGGACGCGCTCAATGCGATTGGCGTCCGGACAGTAAGGCGGCAGGACGTGGAGGACAATCCGGCCACCGAGTTGATTGAGCGCCTTTCTCGTCTTCTGGCTGCTGTGGATGGAGGCGTTGTCCAGGATGAGGTGGATTCGTGGGGCGCCAGGGTACTCACCGGCGATGCGCCAAAGCAGTTGGATGAAGAGTGGGCTGGCCTTCGACTTGCCTTCCACCCAGGTGAGGCGGCCCGTCTTCGAGTCCAGGGCGCCGGCCAGGTATCGCTTCTTGTTGTTGCCTGGCGTGAGCACCACCCTGCGCTGGCCGGGCAGGCACCTGTCACGTCCCCTGGTGTAGCCCCCTGAAGAGTCGGACAGGCTCGTTCGGCTAGAAAGCGAGTCTGATGATGGAGAAGAAGGCCCAAGAAGGAGCCCCGGGAGAGGCCGAGGGAGGCCAGCGTCGCCGCCGGTACTCGGCGGAGGAGAAGCTGCGCCTGGTGGCCGAGTGCGAGGTGCCCGGCAGCAGCGTGTCCCTGGTGGCCCGCAAGTACGGCATCAATGCGAGCCTGCTGTTCCGGTGGCGGCAGTTGAAGGAGTCGGGCGGCGTCTCGGGGCTGCAGGCCGGTGAGGCCGTGGTGCCCGAGTCGGAGGTGCAGGCGCTCAAGGCCCAGGTGCGCGAGCTGCAGCGGTTGTTGGGCAAGAAGACGCAGGAAGCCGAAATCCTCCGGGACGCGGTGGAGCTGGCGCGCGAAAAAAACTACTGTCGCCCGCGGCCTTGTCCAAGCTGGGAGGCATTCTGTGAGCGCGGTGGCTCGGGCGCTGGCCGTAGCCCGCTCCTCGCTGCACCGCCCCCTTTCGTTTCGGCAGCCCCGCCGGCCGGACGCCCAGTCCGACGCCGAAGTCCTCGAGGAGTTGAAGGCTGTTGTCGGGCAGCGAGCCACCTACGGCTACCGCAGGGCGTGCGCTGTCCTCAACCGGCAGCGCCGGGCCGAGGGCAAGCCCGGCGTCAACCACAAGCGTGCCTACCGCCTCATGCGTCAGGGCCAGTTGCTGCTGCAGCGCCACACCGGCAAGCCGACGCGCACGCACGAAGGAAAGGTGGTGATGCTCAAGTCCAACCTGCGTTGGTGCTCGGACGGCTTCGAGGTGCGCTGCTGGAATGGCGAGCGCGTCCACGTGGCCTTCAGCCTGGACTGCTGCGACCGCGAAGCCATCGCCTTCCAGGCCTCCGCTCAACCTCCCACCTCGCTCACCATTCAGGACCTGATGGCCGAGACGCTTGAGGCTCGCTTCGGGCCGGGCACCGCCAAGGCGCCTCACCCGGTGGACTGGCTGTCGGACAACGGCCCCGTCTACACCGCCAAGGACACTCGCGACTTCGGCCAGCGCCTCGGCCTGCGGGTGTGCACCACGCCCGCCTACTCCCCTCAGAGCAACGGCATGGCCGAGGCCTTCGTGAAGACTTTCAAGCGCGACTACGTCTTCGTCAATGAGCTGCCCTCGGCCGCCCACCTCTTGGCGTGCCTCCCTGTCTGGTTCGACGACTACAACCGCTGTCATCCGCACCGCGGGCTCAAGATGAGGTCACCCCGCGAGTTCCGCACTGCTAATTCACAACCCTGAGCTGTCCGATTTGACGGGGGCAACTCCACGTCGGACTTGGGCCAGAGGGGCTCAGGGAAGCGGGAACAGCCCAGTTCGACCGACCGTGGCGCTTCCCGTGAACTCCTGAACCTGCAGCGCCTGTCTGGCGGTCCCGAGCGGTAGTTCGATGTTCTCGACGATGAGGAACTGCCCCATCTCGCTCAGGCTAGAAAGGTGCTGGAGGAAGTGCTCCTTCAAGGGACTCTGGGCCAAGACGGCCTCATCCGGTGCCAGCGCTCCGCCCCGTGTGCCCTGGGGGTCGCGATAGGTTAGGAGTGGCGTGTCGAAGACGAGGAAGCCCGGGTGGGGCAGGCCTCGCTCCCTACAGTAGATGAGCAGTGCCACCTTGAAGGCCGCATGCGTAATCGCCCGCACGCCCTTGCCGTTGTCGCCTCGCCGCTTCCCATTCAGGCGAATGTCGTAGTCCTGCTCGTCGAAAGAGACCTGGGGTTGACCGGGAAACCTCCATGCCTGCAAGACCCTTCCAACCACCTGAGCGAAGCCGTGAGTCGCCGTCCCATCGGCACCCACGTCTAAACCGCCTCGACGAATCCCCTAAACCTCGGAACGGTTGTTCCAATGAAGGGGGTGGTGGTGATGGGGCAGCAGCCATTCAGGCTGACGCCCGAGCAGATGGAGGAGCGGCGATTGTTCGCCGC
>NZ_JAAEAH010000028.1 GCF_010998615.1 Myxococcus sp. CA023
GGGGTGGGGGAGCGCGCGCCAGGCGGAGAGGGGACACGGGCCCGCCCCTCACGCGCTGGCGGCGGAGTCAGGCATTGAACTCGGCGGCGAGCTCCCGGCGGTCCTGCTCTCCGATGAGGTGCTGGGCGTAGCGGACCAGGTCCGCCTCGGTGAGGATGCCCTGGAGGACGCCGCCCTCATCCACCACGGGCAGGCAGCCGTACTTGTGTTCGAGCATCAGCGTCACCGCCCGGCGCAGCGGCGTGTCCGGGCGCACCGTCTGCACGTCGCGCGTCATGATGTCCGCGGCCCAGAGCGGCTGCGCGGCCGGGTCCGTGGCGTGGGTGGCGGCGGCGCGCAGCAGGTCGCGGTGGGTGATGAGGCCCACCAGCTTCTCTTGCCGCACCACCGGCAGGTGACGGATGCGGTGCAGCCGGAGCAGCTCATCCGCCTTGGCCAGGTTCTGCGTTTCCTTGAGCGTGACGACGTCACGGGTCATCAGCTCTCCGACAATCTGCATGGCGGTACTCCTGGCAGGTGGAAGACGACGATTGTCCCTTCATCGTTGCATCTCCGGGGCCAACAGGTCTGCCCCAGGGAACGGTGTTTCCCTGCTTTGGGGCGCGCAAGGTTTGCGTGGCGGCCCGCCACTCCGCAGGCATTGCGCGGTCGACAGGCGCTTGCGCCCGCGGCCGGGTTGAAGCCGGCCGCGCTGTGCGTTAGATGCTCGCCCTGTCGCTAGGGGTGTCCCGGAAGGGACTGAGACGGCCGTGGTCCCGGCCAACCCTTGGAACCTGAACCGGTTCGTACCGGCGGAGGGAAGCGGCCCGGGAGGCTTGCTGCCCCCCGACCGCCTGCCCGTCCGCCCTCTCAAGAGGAGATGCGTGATGAGCGGAGCGTCCAGAAGCCTGAAGGTCGACGGGAAGGTGCTGGAGGGAATCAGCCGGGGCCCGCTGCCAGCCTCGCGCAAGGTGTACGTGCCCGGCGTGCTGCACCCGGACCTGCGCGTGCCCCTGCGCGAAATCAGCCAGACGCCCACGCGCCACGGCCACGGCCCGGACGCGAAGGCGACGGCCAACCCGCCCGTGCACGTCTACGACTCCAGCGGACCGTATACGGATCCGGCCGCGGAGCTCGACCTGCGGCAGGGTCTGCCCGCGCTGCGCGAGTCCTGGATTCTGGGCCGCAATGACACCGAAGCGCTGTCCGGCGTGAGCTCTGAATACGGCCGCGCCCGTGAAGCGGACCCGCGTCTGGCGGGCCTGCGCTTCGCCCACCGCCGCTCGCCGCGCGTGGCGAAGTCCGGCGCCAACGTCACGCAGCTGCACTACGCGCGCAAGGGCATCATCACCCCGGAGATGGAGTACGTGGCGCTGCGGGAGAACCTCCAGGTGGAGGCGTCGCTCGCAGCCCAGCACCCGGGCCAGTCGTGGGGCGCGGCGATTCCGCGGGTGATAACGCCCGAGTTCGTGCGCGACGAAATCGCGCGGGGCCGCGCCATCATCCCGGCCAACATCAACCACCCGGAGCTGGAGCCGATGATCATCGGTCGCAACTTCCTGGTGAAGATCAACGCCAACATCGGCAACTCGGCCGTCACGTCTTCCATCGAGGAAGAGGTGGAGAAGATGGTGTGGTCCATCCGCTGGGGCGCGGACACGGTGATGGACCTGTCCACCGGCCGCAACATCCACGAGACGCGCGAGTGGATCCTCCGGAACGCGCCGGTGCCCATCGGCACCGTGCCCATCTACCAGGCGCTGGAGAAGGTGGGCGGCAAGGCGGAGGACCTCACCTGGGAGCTGTACCGTGACACGCTCATCGAGCAGTGCGAGCAGGGCGTGGATTACTTCACCATCCACGCGGGCGTGCTGCTGCGCTACGTGCCGTGGACGGCGAAGCGCCTGACCGGCATCGTCAGCCGTGGCGGCTCCATCATGGCCAAGTGGTGCCTCGCCCACCACCGGGAGAATTTCCTCTACACGCACTTCGAGGAAATCTGCGAAATCATGAAGGCGTACGACGTCAGCTTCAGCCTGGGAGACGGGCTGCGGCCGGGCTCCATCGCGGATGCCAACGACGCGGCGCAGTTCGGTGAGCTGGAGACGCTGGGCGAGCTGACCCAGATTGCCTGGAAGCACGACGTGCAGGTGATGATTGAAGGCCCGGGCCACGTGCCCATGCACCTCATCCAGGAGAACATGACGAAGCAGCTGGCCGTGTGCGGCGAGGCGCCGTTCTACACGCTGGGGCCTCTCACCACGGACATCGCGCCGGGCTACGACCACTTCACCAGCGGCATCGGCGCGGCGATGATCGGCTGGTTCGGCACGGCGATGCTCTGTTACGTGACGCCCAAGGAGCACCTGGGCCTGCCGGACCGGGACGACGTGAAGGAAGGCGTCATCACGTACAAGATTGCCGCCCACGCCGCGGACCTGGCCAAGGGGCATCCAGGGGCCCAGGCCCGGGACAACGCGCTGTCCAAGGCCCGCTTCGAGTTCCGCTGGGAGGACCAGTTCAACCTGTCGCTGGACCCCGAGCGCGCCCGCGCCTTCCACGACGAGACGCTGCCGGCGGAAGGCGCGAAGGTGGCGCACTTCTGCTCCATGTGCGGTCCGCAGTTCTGCTCCATGAAGATCACGCAAGAGGTGCGTGACTTCGCGGCGAAGCAGGGCGTGAGCGACGACGCCGCGCTTCAGTCCGCGCTCGATGAGAAGAGCGAGGAATTCAAGAAGGCGGGGAGCCAGTTGTACCGCTAGGCGGGTGACCCGTCAGATCACCTGTCCTGGACGTGACAATCGGAGCGGGTGCGTGTCATGGTGGACCCCGCTGGGTGCGGTGCACGCGCCCGAGACATCTTTGGAGGGGATTTTCAATGGAGACTCCGCCGCAGGAGCAAATGGGTTCGTTCGTCAGTGGCACGCCGATGCCGACCCAGGATGAGAAGACGATGGGGCTGCTCGCTCACATGGGCACCATCCTGGCCAACTTCGTGGGCCTGGGCTTCGCCGTGCCGCTGGTGCTGATGCTGACGAAGGGCAAGGAGTCCTCCTTCGTCCGCGCCCACGCCGTGGAGTCGCTGAACTTCCAGATCACGATGTTCATCGCGGGCTTCGTCAGCGCCATCACCCTCTGCATCGGCGTTGGCGCCGTCCTGCTGCCCATCGTCGGCATCGTCGCCATCGTCTTCGCCATCATCGCGGGCCTGAAGGCGAACGAGGGTCAGCTCTACAAGTACCCGGTCAACATTCGACTGGTGAAGTAGCGCGCCACGCGGGGCCGGCCGAAACGGTCCAGGAACACTCGGGCGGGCCAGGCGCGAAGGCGCGGGCCCGCCCGTCGTGTTTTCAACCGCCGATGCCCATCATGGACAGCAGCGTGGCGCCGTTTCCGGGCTCGGTGAAGCGGTGCCCTTCTGGCTTGTCGCCCAGCGCCCGGCGGATGGCCACGGCCAGCTCCACGTCGCTGGCGCCGCCGCGGATGAGCTGGTGCAGCGGCGCCTGCGCCCGGCCGCCGAGGCAGCTGCGCAAGTCGCCATTGGACGCCACGCGCACGCGGTTGCAGGTGCCGCAGAAGTTCTGCGTGAGCGGGGAGATGAAGCCCACGCGGCCTCCGGGCGCACGCCAGTAGCGCGCCGGTCCGGCGGCGTCGCCCGTGTCATCAGGCTCGGGTTCCAGCGGCAGTCCTGAAGCCTGGAGCCGCTCCACCAGCTCCGCGGTGGGCACCGGCGTGCCCTGACCGAAGGGCATCAGCTCGATGAAGCGGGGCGTGAAGCCGCGCGCGTGCGCATAGGCGATCAGGGCGGAGGCTTCCTCGTCGTTCACGCCCCGCATGACGACGACGTTGAGCTTGAGAGACGCGTAACCGGCGCCCGCCGCCGCGTCCACGCCTCGCAGCACCGCGTCGAAATCCCCCTGCTTGGAGATGCGGTGGAACGTCTCCGCCAGGAGGGTGTCCAGGCTCAGGTTGAGTTGGGTGACGCCCGCCTCGCGCAGGGGGAGGGCGAGCCGCTCCAGGTGGCTGGCATTGCTGGTGATGGCCAGGTGCTGGATGCCGGGCACCGCGGCGACGCGCCGGGCGATCTCGAGGATGTCCGGGCGGATCAACGGCTCGCCGCCGGTGAGCCGCACGCGGCGGATTCCCATGCGGGCGAAGACGGAGGTGATTCGCTCCAACTCCTCGGGGCCCAGCAGGTCCCGCTTGCCGCCCCACGAAGCGGGCGAGCAGTAGCTGCACCGGAAGTTGCACCGGTCGGTGATGCTCAGCCTCAGGTACGTCATCCGCCGCCCCTGCGCGTCCAGCAGGGGCGGAGCCAGCACGGAAGGTGGGGGCTGGAGGGCAGGAGTCGTCACGGCGGACCTGTCCTCATCATAGCCGACCCCCGTGCGGTCATCTCTTCCAGCCAGGCTCACCCCTTGTTGCCAGCCACCGAACGAACGACGGCCGACTTGGGCTCGTCCTCGTCACTGGCGGAGTGGCCAGGCACGGCGGCGTCCACGTCGTCGTCCAGATCCGTGAGCCGGGCCAGCTCCGCCTCGGCGTCATGGGCGTCCTGCTCGGCCTGCGGGAGCTGGAGCTTCTTCGTCGCCATCTCCTGCTTGATGCGGATCAGCCCCTCCTCGCCAATGTCGAGGAACGCCCGCACGACCTCCGGATCGAACTGCGTGTTGGCGCAGCGTTTGATCTCCTGGATGGCGTTGGTGAACGTCGTGCCCTTGCGGTAGGGCCGGTCGCTCGTCATCGCGTCCAGCGTGTCCGCCACGGCGAAGATGCGCGCGCCAATGTGGATTTCTTGCCGCTGGAGGTTGCGCGGATAGCCGGCGCCGTCCCAGCGCTCCTGGTGCGAAAGGACGATGGAGGCGGGCGTGTCCAGGAACGGAATGGCCTGGATCATCTGGAAGCCGATGTCCGGGTGCTTGCGCATCTCCAGCCACTCGTCCGGGGTGAGCTTGCCCGGCTTGAGCAGCACCGCGTCCGGCACGCCAATCTTCCCGATGTCGTGCAGCAGCGCGCCGCGTCCAATCTCCTCCAGATCCTTGCCCTGGATGCCCATGCGCTGCGCGATGGCGGACGTGTAGCTGACCACGCGCTGGGAGTGGTCGCTCGTCTCGTGCTCGCGCGCGTCCAGGGCGGCCACCAGGGCCAGCAGCGTGTTCTGGTACGTGTTGGCGATGTCGCGCAGGGCGCTGCGCAGCTCGGCCGTCCTGTCCCGGACCTTGCGCTCCAGCTTCTTCTGGTAGCGCTTGCGGGCCATCTCGATGCGGCGCTTGGCCAGCGCCCGCTCGATGGCCCGGATGAGGTCCGTGAGCTTGGGTGGCTTGAGCAGGTAGTCCACCGCGCCGCGGCGCAGGCAGTCCACGGCTGACTCGGTGTCACCATAGCCCGTGAGCATGATGACGGAGGTGTCGGGGAGCCGCTCGCGGAGGTTCTCCAGGAGCCAGAGGCCGTCCTTGCCCGGCATCTTCATGTCGCTGATGACGAGCGGCGTCTCCTCCTCGCCCGCCAGGTCCAGGGCCATCTCGGCCCCGTTGGCGACGACACAGTTGTAGCCTTCCTCACGTAGCAGGACAGAGATGACGTCTCGTACGGAGTCGTCATCGTCGACGATGAGGATTCGGGGTGGGGCAGGGGGGATGGCTTCCACGGCGAGCGATTCTAGAGGTTTCCTGGATTCATTGGCCAACGAGTACGGGAATTTACCATCGGATCAGGGTTCACGGCTGATCGATTCGGGGACCTGGCGAGGGGACGACCCCTGGCGGTGGGTGGGACAGGCAGGCTCCGCGTCCTGTCCGCCCCTCTGAATCAGGCGCCGGGACCGACCGCTCGCTCGTGCCCCCTGCGTCCGAGGAGGCAGGGGGACGGCTCCTCACCCTTGACGTCGGGTTGCGTCAGGTGCGGGGTTGGGCGGGCGAGCGGTCATACCGGAAGGGGGCCAGGTCCACGGCGGGCCGCTCACCCAGCACGGCCTGCGCGACGAGCTTCGCGGTGATGGGGGCCAGGAGGATGCCGTTGCGGAAGTGGCCCGTGGCCAGGAAGAGCCCGGGCACGGGGCCTTCACCCAGGTAGGGCCGCTTATCCTCGGTCCACGGCCGGAAGCCCGCCCACGTCTCCGTGACGGGCGCCGAGCCCAACTCCGGGCACAGCTCCAGGGCCATGTCGAGGATGCGCGCCAGCCCCGCCGCGGTCACCTGCTTGTCGAAGCCCACCAGCTCCATGGTGCTGCCGGCGATGACCCGGCCGTCCGCGCGCGGCACCAGGTAGCCTTTCTCGGACGTGACGATGCGGTCCAGCAGGGGCAGGCGTGTCTGGAATTGAACCATCTGCCCGCGCGCGGGCCGCACCGCCCGGGCCTCCACGCCGGCGCCGTGGACCAGGGCGGACCAGGAGCCCGCGGCCAGCACCACCGCGTCGGCGCGCAGCAACTCGCCGTCCAGGTCCACGCCCACCGCGCGGCCACCCTCCTGCACCACGCCGCGCACGTAGCCGCTGCGGAACTCCGCGCCCACCCGGGCGGCGGCCATCGTCAGGGCGCGCACCAGGAGCCGGTTGTCCAGCTGATGGTCGTCCGGGAAGTGCGCGGCGCCCACGGCCTTCGCGGACAGGCGTGGCTCCAGGGCGCGGGCCGCGGCACCGTCGAGCAACTCGGCCCGGAGGCCCATGCCACGCTGCCACGCCACCGTGGCGTCCAGGTGGTGCAGACTGGCCTCGTTGAAGGCGACCTTGAGGATGCCGCAGGGCCGGTAGGCCACATCCACGCCGGACAGCTCTCGCAGCTCGGCGGCGAAGGCGGGATAGAGGCCGCGGCTGCGCAGGCACAAATCCAGGAAGGCGCCCGGACCGTCGGACTCCATCTGGGGCGCGAGCATTCCCGCCGCCGCGCTGGAGGCCTCCGCGCCTGGAATGGAGCGCTCCAGCACGTCGACGCGCACTCCGGCCTGCCGCAGCCGCAGCGCGATGCCGCAGCCCATGATGCCCCCACCCACGATGATGACGTCCGCGACTTGCATGGGCGCTTCCTGCTCGCCCGCGCGGGTGTTTGCAAGCGTCGCGCGGGCTCTCCCCGGGCCCGGTTGACGGCGGGGCGCTTTGTCGTTACTCATGCTGCGATGCTCTTCGCGTCCCTTCACCATCACCATGCGCACCATCGGCTCGGCCCCGACGGGACCGTTCGCCATGCGCATGCCTGGGTGAGACGCTAGACGCACCCACCTCGGCACCTGCCGCAGCGACCGAAGGCCCGTCCCTCCAGGACGGGCCTTTTTTCGTTTCCGCGTCGTTGTCTCCTCGCAGTTTCGAAGGTCCCCCATGCTGCTGAAGATTGCTCTGCCCAACAAGGGCCGCCTCTCGGACGAAGTCCGGGAGTTGTTCAATGACGCGGGCCTGGAGGTGCGGGCCCGGGGCGAGCGCGCGCTCACCGCGTCATTGGGCGGAGAGTTCGAGGCCATCTTCGTCCGCGCCCAGGACATCCCGGAGTTCGTGGCGGACGGCGCCGCGCATGCGGGTGTCACCGGTTGGGACCTGGTGTGTGAGTCCGGACGTGAGCTGGACCTGCTGATGGACCTGGAGTTCGGCAGGTGTCGCCTGGTGGTGGCGGCGCGGGAGGAGGGCGGCTTCGCCTCGCCGGAGGACGTGAAGGAGGGCATGCGGGTCGCATCCTGCTTCCCCCGGCTGACGCAGGCGTTCTTCGCTAGGCGCGGGCAGCGGGTGGCGGTGGTTCCGGTGTCGGGCGCGGCGGAGATTGCGCCCCACCTGGGCATCGCGGACATCGTCGTGGACCTGACGTCCACTGGCTCCACGCTGAAGATGAATGGCCTGCGCGAGGTGGCCACGGTGCTGGAGTCCAGTGCGCGGCTGGTGGCGTGCAAGGGCAATCCGGTGGACGCACAGCAGCGGCTGGACGAGCTGAAGCAGGCGCTGGGTTCGGTGTTGGCGGCGCGCGACAAGCGCTACCTGATGGCCAACGTGCCGAAGGATTCGCTCATCCGGGTGCGCGAAGTCCTCCCGGGCCTCAATGGTCCCACCGTGGTGGACGTGCTGGACGGCGGTGACTTCGTGGCCGTGCACGCGGTGGTGCCGGCGAAGACCATCTACCGCACCATCAATGCGCTGAAGGCATTGGGCTGCGAGGGCATCCTCGTCACCCGCATTGAAAGGTTGATGGCGTGATGGCCTTCCTTGCTTCGTCGACCCTGAGGTACCGCGGTCCTCTGTCCGCTCTTGCTCGGGAGGACTTCCGGCGTCTGCTGGACCGCGCGACTGGATCCGATGCCCGCGTCGCGCTGCGCGTGCGGGAACTCATCGCCCGCGTGCGAGCGGAAGGAGACCAGGCGCTCTTCGAACTCGCGCGGCAGTTCGACCGCGTGGAGCTGACGGCGTTGGAGGTTCCGCGAGAGGTCTGTGCCGCGGCGCTCGCTGGATTGGAGCCATCGGTCAGGGACGCGCTTTCCCGAGCGGCTCGCAACATCGCCCTGGCGCATGCGCCGCAGAAGCCGCAATGGGTGGAGGTCGAAACCGAGCCCGGTGTCCTCGTGGGCCGGCGGCCGGATCCGCTGGGCCGCGTGGGGGTGTATGCACCGGGAGGCCGTGCGGTGTACCCCAGCAGCGTACTGATGGGCGTGGTGCCCGCGAAGGTGGCGGGCGTGGGCGAGGTCATCGTGTGCTCGCCGCCGGGGCCCGATGGCTTGCCACACCCCAGCGTGCTGGCGGCGGCATCCCTGGCAGGCGCGGACCGCGTCTTTTCGCTGGGCGGCGCTGGCGCGGTGGCGGCCATGGCCTATGGCACGGAGAGCGTGCCGCGCGTGGACCGCATCGTGGGGCCGGGCAATGCCTATGTGGCGGAGGCCAAGCTGCAGGTGGTGGGCGCGGTGGCGATTGAAGCACCCGCGGGCCCCAGTGAAATCCTGGTCGTGGCCGACGACACGGCGAACCCCGCCGCGGTGGCGCGGGAGATGTTGGCTCAGGCGGAGCATGACCCAGAGGCGGCTTGTGTCACGCTGGCGCTGGGCGACGCGCTGGCGGACGCCATCGCCGCGGAGGTGGAGCGGCAGGCCGAGCGCGCGAAGCGGTGGGAGATCGTCACGTCTGCCCTGGGCTCTCGCGGCGCGGTGCTGACGGTGGCGTCCCTGGAGGAAGCCTGGCCCTTCGTGGCGGACTTCGCTCCGGAGCATCTGCTCATCGCCACCGCGTCGCCGCGGGAGGACCTGGGACGGGTGCGCAACGCGGGCACCGTCTTCCTGGGTGAGCGCTCGTCGGTGGCCTACGGCGATTACATGACCGGCTCCAACCACGTGCTGCCCACGGCGGGGTTGGCGCGGGCATACTCGGGACTCAACCTGCTCGACTTCTACCGGTGGACCACCTACCAGCGCGTCGCGCCCACGGCGGCGGCGTCTCTGGCGGAGGACGTGGGGCGGCTGGCCGACAGTGAAGGTCTCTTCGCGCACGCGGACGCCGCGCGCGCCTGGGGGCGGCCATGATTCCCAGGCGGGCTTCGTACCGGGACATTCCGCTGTACGCGCCTTCGAAGCGGCCGTGCCGGGTGGACCTGAGTGACAACACCAACCTCTTTGGCGTTCCGCCCTCCGTGGAGCGGGTTCTTGCCACCACCGTGTCCCGCGTACCGCGTTATCCGCAGGGGTATGCCCCGGACCTGCGCCGGGCGCTGGCTGCGTCCATTGGAGCGGCGCCCGACGAGATAACGACGGGCTGTGGCTCGGATGACGTCATCGACTCGGCGCTGCGCGCCTTTTTGGAGCCCGGGGACACGCTGGCCTATCAGGACCCGACCTTCGTCATGGTGCCGCTGTTCGCCAAGGTGAACGGACTCGAGGGCGTGCCGGTGCCGTTGAAGCCGGACTTCGACGTGGATGCGGACGCACTGCTCGGCACGGGGGCGAAGGTCATCTTCCTGTGCTCGCCCAACAACCCCACAGGCACCGCGCTGTCGCGGGCGGCGGTGGAGCGTGTTGCCGAGAACGCACCCGGCATCGTCATCATCGATGAGGCCTATGCGGACTTCGCGCCGGGGAAGGACTTCCTCGACCTGGCGCGACGGCGGTCGAATGTCCTGGTGACGCGCACCTTCTCCAAGGCCTTCGGGCTGGCGGGGCTGAGAGTCGGGTGGGGCGTCGGCTCTCCCGAACTGGTGGCGGAGGTCGAGAAGGCTCGCGGACCCTACAAGCTCACCAGTGTCGCGGAGGCCGTGGCCGTCTCGGTGCTGAATGGTGACGCGGACTGGGTGCGAGCCCGTGCGGAGGAAGCCGTCGCCTGTCGTGAGCGGCTGCGCGGCGAGTTGGTGTCGTTGGGTCTGACGCCTCTGCCATCGGAAGCCAACTTCCTGATGGTGCCGCTTCCGGGCGCGCTGGCAGTCGCCGAGCGGATGCGAGAGCGGGACGTGAATGTGCGGGCGTTCCAGGCGCTGACGGGCGTGGGCGACGCGCTCCGAATCGGTGTGGGGCCCTGGCCCTTGATGGAGACGGCGCTGGCGGCGCTGCGGGAGGCGTTGCGATGAGAGTCACCTTGTTTGACTACGGCGCGGGCAACCTCCACTCGCTGGCCAAGGCGCTGGCCACGGTGCCGGGCGCTGAGGTGCGCGTCCAGGAGGACCCCGTGCGTTCGCTGGACACCGACGTGCTGGTGCTGCCGGGGGTGGGCGCATTCGGTGCGGCGGTGGCGCGGCTCGAACCGGGGCGTGAAGCCATGCGCGCGGCACTGGAGCAGGGCCTGCCGTGCCTGGGCATCTGCCTGGGCATGCAGTTGCTCTTCGAAGGCAGTGACGAAGGCGAGGGCGCCGGCCTGGGCTACTTCGCGGGCCGGGTGACACGGCTGGCGGCGAAGCGAGTGCCCGAGATTGGCTGGAACCAGGTTGAGGACGAACGCACGCTGGCGGGTGCGCGGCTGGACACCGTGTACTACGCGCACAGCTTGGCCTGCCGCGCCGCGGATGCTTCGGTGGTGACGGGGTGGACGACGCACGAGGCGGACCGCTTCCCGGCGGCGGTGCGCAGGGGAAGGGTGGTGGGTGTGCAGTTCCACCCGGAGAAGTCCTCCACGGCGGGCGTGCGCTTCGTGCAGGCCTTCCTGCGGGAGGTGGCGCCGTGATTGCGATTCCAGCCATCGACCTGCGCGATGGTGCGTGTGTCCAGCTCGTGGGCGGCTCGTACGCGGCGGAGAAGGTCCGGGTGGAGGACCCGCTGGAGGCATTGAAGCAGTGGCGCCGTCACGGCTTCCGCGCGTTCCATGTCGTGGACCTGGACGCGGCGCTGGGCAAGGGCTCCAACTCGGACGCCATCTTCCAGCTGACCGCCTACGAGCGAGGGCTCACCTTCTCCGTGGGCGGCGGCGTGCGCGATTCCGACCGGGTGGAGACCGTCCTGTCGGGCGGAGCCGAGTTCGTGGTGGTGGGAACTCGCGCCATCGAAGACGCCGGCTGGCTGGCGGACATCGCGAACCGCTTCCCCGGCCGGGTGGTGGTGGCCGCGGACGTGAAGGGGCGCGAGGTGGTGACGCGAGGCTGGACGGAGGGAAGCCATCGCGACATCCGGGAGGTGCTGGCGGCCTTCGAGCCCTTGCCGCTGGGGGGCCTGCTCGTGACGGCGGTCCACAAGGAGGGCCAGCTGTCGGGAGTGGACCTGGCGTTGATGTGGGAGGTGGCGAGCACCAGCCGGCACCGTCTGTACGCGTCGGGTGGCGTGACGACGATGGAGGACCTGCGGGCCCTCGCGGCGGCGGGCGCATATGGGGCCGTCATTGGCATGGCGCTGTACACCGGAAGGCTGGATGCGAGCGCAGTCGCTCGGGAGTTCACGGGATGACCACTGTCATTCGGGAGACGAAGGAGACGCAGGTCCGGGTGGAGCTGTCGCCGGGTAAGGGCGTCACGAACGTGGACACGGGGTTGAAGTTCTTCGACCACATGCTGGCCACCTTCGCGCGCTACGCGGGGCTGGACCTCTCGCTGCATGCGCGGGGGGACCTCACGCACCATGTGATGGAGGACGTGGCCATCACGCTGGGCACGGCGGTGCAGCAGGTGATTCCAGCCACGGCCGCGCGTTTCGCCGAGCGCACCATCCCCATGGACGACGCGCTGGTTCAGGCCTGTCTGGATGCAGGGGGGCGCTTCTATTACCAGGGCCCGTTGAAGAACCGGCTCTACGAGCACTGGATGCGCTCGTTCAGCGAGCACGCCCGGGTGACGCTGCACCTGCGGGTGCTGCGCGGAAAGGACAGCCACCACGCGACGGAGGCGTCCTTCAAGGCGCTGGGGCTGGCGCTGCGGGACGCCATGGTGGACTCCGGCTCGGTGTTCAGCATGAAGGGCTCCGTGTCCCTGGAGGTGACGTGATGCTCACGCGACGGCTCGTCGTCTGTCTGGACGTGAAGGGCGGACGCGTGGTGAAGGGCGTCCAGTTCGAGGGACTTCGCGACGTGGGTGACCCGGTGGAACTGGCCCGGCGCTACGAAGCGGAGGGGGCGGATGAGCTGACGTTCCTCGACATCTCCGCCAGCGCCGAGGAGCGGGACACCTTGTGGGAGCTGGTGCGGCGCACCGCCGAGCAGCTCTTCATTCCCCTGGCTGTCGGCGGCGGGGTGCGCACGGTCGATGACGTGGGTCGGGCGCTGCGAGCGGGCGCGGACAAGGTGAGCATCAACTCCGCGGCGGTGGCCAACCCGGCGCTGCTCACCGCTTGTGCGGAGCGCTTCGGCGCACAGTGCGTGGTGGCCAGCATCGACGCGAAGCGAGACGGCGAGCGCTGGCGCGTCTACACCCATGGCGGCCGGAAGCCCACGGACCTGGACGCGGTGGTCTGGGCGCGTGAGTGCGTGGCGCGAGGGGCAGGAGAAGTGCTCCTCACCAGCATCGACCGGGATGGCGCGCGGACGGGCTATGACCTGGCGTTGACGCGGGCCGTTTCGGAGGCGGTGGACGTGCCAGTCATCGCCTCGGGGGGCGCGGGCAGTGCGGCGCATGTCCGGGATGCGTTCCAGGAAGGCGGCGCTGACGCGGCATTGGTCGCTGGCATCCTGCACGACGGCCTCACCACGGTGGGCGCCATCAAGGCGGTGCTCCGCGAGGGCGGCCTTCACATCCGGAGCGTGGCATGACGGACTCAGGAAATCTGATGCAGGCCGCCGCTGAAGTGGCGCGGATAGCGGGTGACGCGGCGTTGGGGTTCTTCCGCGGTGGCATCGCGGTGGACACGAAGTCGGACGGCTCTCCGGTGACAGTGGCGGACCGCACGGCGGAGTCCCGTGCGCGCGAGTGGCTGGAAGCGCGCTTCACCCAGGACGGCATCCTGGGTGAGGAGTTCGGCGAAACGCGTCCAGGTGCGAAGCGGCGGTGGATCCTGGACCCCATCGACGGGACGAAGACGTTCATCCGCGGTGTCCCCCTGTGGGGCACGTTGGTGGCGTTGGCGGAAGGTGAGCGCATCCTCGTGGGTGCCGCGTACTTCCCCGCGGTGAGTGAGTTGCTGGTGGCGGCGCCGGGGCGGGGCTGCTTCTGGAACGACCAGCGCGCCGCCGTGTCCACGCAGGCGGAGCTGTCAAAGGCGGTGGTGTTGTCCACGGATGAGCGCTTCCCGGTGTACCCGGAGCGCGGGGCCGCTTGGCGCGCGCTCGCGCGGGACGCGGCCGTGGACCGCACCTGGGGGGATTGCTACGGCTACCTGCTGGTCGCCACCGGGCGCGCGGAGGTCATGGTGGATGAGCTGCTGTCCCCCTGGGATGGAGCGGCCTTGCAGCCCATCATCGAGGAAGCCGGCGGTGTGTTCACCGACTGGACGGGGCGGCGGACCGCGTTCGGCGGAAATGGAATCGCCACCAACGCGGCCATGGCGCGCGTGGTGCGGGAGCGGCTCGGCGCCGTGGAGACACGCTGATGCTCGACCTGGACGCGCTCGACTTCGCGAAGGGCAACGGACTGGTGACGGTCGTCACTCAGGACGCGAGCACCGGTGACGTGTTGATGGTGGCGCATGCGGACCGGGAAGCCCTGGAGCGCACACTGGCCACGGGGGAGATGCACTACCGGTCGCGCACGCGCGGCCTGTGGCACAAGGGCGCCACCAGTGGAAACGTCCAGCGCGTGGTGGCGCTCCGCGCCGACTGTGACGGTGACGCGGTGCTCGCGCGCGTGGAGAAGGCGGGCCCCGCGTGTCACACGGGGACGGAGACCTGCTTCGGCCCTGGCCGTTGGGATGCGCTGATCGCGCTGGATGACACGCTCGCTCGGCGCGCCGCACCGGTGGAGCGGCCCGATGATGCGCCCCCAAGCTACACGCGCCGCCTGCTGGAGGACCGCAACCTGCGCTTGAAGAAGCTGGGCGAGGAGGCCGCGGAGTTGGTGACGGCGTGCGCGGACGCGGACCCGTCACGCGCCGCGGAGGAAGCGGCGGACGTGCTCTACCACGTGCTCGTCGCGGTCCGGCCCCTGGGCCTCTCGCTCGACGACGTGAAGGCGGTCCTCGCCAGGCGCGCTTCGCGCTGATCCACCGCGCATGTCCGCTGTACGACAGGATCCGGTGAATCCTGGAGATGACGCGGGCGTATACGTGTTTTCCCTGAGTGTCCGTGTCGGTCCGGTTGGATTTGTCCGTTTCCGCTGCAGGACAGGACCGCGGTGCCGGGCGGAATGAATGCTGGTTCAGGTATCGTGCACTTCAACGAATGGAGTGTTCCTGCTACAGATCCGACCGCACGGCAGCGTGGCAAGCCGGGCGGGTGCCGGTCAGGCGCTCGCCTCACCGGAGGCATCGTGAACGGCCCTACCTACAAAGCGGAGATCATCGACCGAGTCATCTTCTCCCGCTGGGAGAATCCTCCGACCAAGGAGGACGTGACGCTGGTGCTGGCGCAGATGCAGGAAGCGGCGGCGCGGCTCAACACGAACCTCATCTACGTGGGGTCGGTGAGCTCGAAGTCGAAGGTGCCCGACGCGAACGAGCGCACCGTACTCAACCAGTTCCTCATGGATGCCCGCCGCACCTGCGTGGAGCAGGCGTGGCTCATCTATGAAGGCACGGACCTGCAGCACAACCTACAGCGCGTCATCATCTCCGGCGTGCTCATCCTCACGCGCACCTTCGACAACTTCCTGTCGGTCGCGAAGTCGGGTGACTCCATCGTCAAGGACGTGAGCGCGGTGCTGAAGAAGGACGCCGCGCCACTCTTCACGATGGCCAAGGAGCGCGGCCTCGTCGCCTGACGTCGGTCGGCGGCGCCTTCAGCGGGCGCCGTGGACCTCCAGCTCCTTCAGTTCGGTGTCCGCGCGCTCGGGGAAGACGCTCACGGCGTCCACGTTGCGCAGCGGCACCTGGAGCGGGCACTGCTCCCACTGACCCATGCCGGTGAAGCGGCACACGGTGGGGTTGACGAAGGCGAAGTCCTTCTCCGGATCCTTCAGGCCAACTCCCTGTGGCGTCCGGACGATGGCGCGCACCGTTCCCGGGCCCGTGGCGCGGATCCTCACCGATACGAGCTGCTTCAGCGTGGGCGCGTAGCTCGCGCGCAGCGCGCCGTCCGCCTCCCATCGTTGACTCTTGAGCGCCTTGCCGACCGGAACCCCGGTGTTCTCGTCCCGGTCGAACGCCTGGAAGCCGGGCTCGGTGCCTTCAATCCGGTCTGGCTTCATGGCGCTCGTCTCGGGAGGAATGGGCACCGCGGCCAGGGCGACCAGCGCGGGCGTGGGCGCCACGAGGTTCACAGCGGCGGCGCGCAGCAGCGCGTCATCCAGGAAGCCTGCCTGCGAGCAGCGGGGCGCCAGCTCCCCGGCGAGCGCGAGCACCGGGGGCCGTACCGTGAGGTCTGACTGGGCCGCGGGTGCGAGCCCCAACTGGACGAGCGAGGCACAAGCCCCTCCCAGGCCTGGCCCCGCATGCTCCAGGTTCCATTTCGCGCTCGCGACGTCGGCATTCGGCCCCACCGCGGCATTCAGCAGGGCTTGCCCCACGGCCCGGGCGCACGAATTGGCGGCCGGTGGGCAGCGCTCACACAGGCTGGCCAGCAGGCCACGCAGCGGTGTGGCTTCTCCCTCGGATAAGGGAGAGCGGGCGTCCAGGGCCACGCCCAGCGCGCAGGCGCGAACGGGCGGCTGACGGCATGCGTCGAGCTGCTGGCGCGCTTCGTCGAGGACCCGGGTGTCCTGGGGCGTGCGGAGGGCGCTTTCGAGCGCCCGTTCCAGCGTCCGGCACTCTGGGGCGGAGGAGGGGTCGGGGACCCCGGCCGGGGCGTCACCCGCCTGGGCCATGCGCTCGGGCCGAGGACCGGGCGCTTCCTCCTGGTGCGTCACACACCACAGGCGCCCGAAGGCGATGAGTGCTACGAACATCAAGAGGAGGGTTCGGAGCGGGAAACGGCGCACGAGCAAACTCCTTGATTCCAACCGGGACCGGGGGTTATCAGCCCACCCGGGTTCCATCCGCAATAATTACGGAGGCGTGCGTGGCTGAGACGTTCGACGTGGTGATCATCGGTTCGGGCCCCGGCGGCTACGTGGGCGCCATTCGCGCGGGTCAGCTGGGCCTGAAGACGGCCATCATCGAGAAGGACAAGCGGCTGGGCGGCACCTGCCTCCACCGCGGCTGCATCCCGACCAAGTCCCTGCTGTGGACCGCGGAGCTGTTCCACCACGTCCGCGAAGCGGCTGACTTCGGCGTTGACGTGAGCAGCCCGGCCATCAACTGGCCCAACGCGATGAAGCACAAGGACAAGATTGTCACCAAGGGTGCCAACGGCATCGACTTCTTGATGAAGAAGAACAAGGTGACGGTGGTGAAGGGCCACGGCCGCATCGCCGGCAAGGGCAAGGTGGAGGTCACCGCCGCGGACGGCTCCAAGCAGGTCCTGGAGGCGAAGAACATCATCATCGCCACGGGCTCGGTGCCCAAGTCCCTGCCCAACGTCCCCGTGGACCACAAGCGGGTTCTGAACAGCGACTCCATCCTGCAGATCGACCGCGTCCCCAAGAGCATCATCGTGCTGGGCGCCGGCGCGGTGGGCTGTGAGTTCGCCTCCGTGTTCAACCACGTAGGCAGCAAGACCTCCATCGTGGAGTACCTGCCCGCGCTGCTCCCCATCGAAGACGCGGACATCTCCAAGGAGCTGGAGAAGATCTTCAAGCGCCGCGGCATTGACGTGCACACCGGCTCCGCGGTGGAGAAGGTGGAGCACACGGCGGACGGCGTGCGCGTCACCATGAAGGTGGGCAACGAGACCAAGACGCTGGAGGCGGAAATCCTCCTGTCGGCGGTGGGCCGCTCGCCCGTCACCGAGGACGTGGGTCTGGACAAGACGAACATCCAGGCCGAGCGCGGCTACATCAAGGTCGACTCGATGCTGCGCACCTCCGAGCCGAACGTCTACGCCGTGGGTGACATCATCCCCACGCCGATGCTGGCGCACATGGCCAGCGCGGAGTGCGTGGTGGCGGTGGAGCACATCGCCGGGAAGAACCCGCAGCCCATCAACTACGACCTGACGCCGTCGGCCACGTACTGCTACCCCGAGGTCGCCTCGGTGGGCCTGACGGAGAAGAAGGCCAAGGAGCGCGGCTACGATGTGAAGGTGGGCATCGCTCCGATGGGCGCCGTGACGAAGGCCGCCATCTCCAACGAGGCCACCGGCATGATCAAGATCGTGTCGGACCGGAAGTACGACGAGGTCCTCGGCGTGCACCTCATTGGACCGCACGCGACGGAGCTGCTGGCTGAGGCGTGTGTCGCGCTGAAGCTGGAGATCACCACCGAGGAGCTGGCCAACACCATCCACGCGCACCCGACGCTCTCGGAAATCGTGCACGAGGGTGCCGAGGCCACGCTGGGCCACCCGCGCCACTTCTAGGCGGCGGCGCCTCGCTTGAAGTCCCAGGGGCCGTCCCGGTGTGCCGTGGACGGCCCCTCGTATTTCCGGCCCCCGCGGCCGCGCGAGGTGACGGTCCCCTGCCTGGCCGCCCTCACGAGTGCTCTGGGCCTGTCCCCAGGCACCGGGGGCATTAGTAGAGAGGCGACAACTGGTGGACGACTGGTGGATGCTGACGCCTCGCGTCAGTGGCTTCCGCTTGAACGTCCTCCGTCCAACCCATAGAAGGCCCGCGATCCATGGCGACTCCCGACCGGTTCCCTCTGCCCCAGGTGACTGAGACCACCCGCAAGCCGGAGTGGCTGAAGGTGCGGCTCCCGCACGGAGAAGGCTACGAGCGGGTCAAAGCCATCGTGAAGCGCACCAAGCTGGCCACGGTGTGCGAAGAGGCCCGCTGCCCGAACATCGCCGAGTGCTGGGGCGGGGGCACGGCCACGGTGATGCTGATGGGCGAGGTGTGCACGCGCGCGTGCCGCTTCTGCCACGTGAAGGTCGGCGCGCCTCCTCCGCTGGATCCGATGGAGCCCATCCATCTGGCCCAGGCGGTGAAGGAGATGGACCTGGAGTACATCGTCGTCACGTCCGTGAACCGGGATGACCGGCCGGACGGCGGCGCCAGCCACTTCGCTTCCGCCATCCGCGAGCTGCGCCGGGAGAGCCCGCGCACCATCGTCGAAGTGCTCATCCCGGACTTCAAGGGCGTGGAGAAGGACCTGACCACCGTGGCGGAGGCCAAGCCTCACGTGGTGGCGCACAACGTGGAGACGGTGGAGCGCCTCACGCCGACGGTCCGTGACCGGCGCGCGAAGTACCACCAGTCCCTGCGCGTGCTGGAGTACCTCAAGAACCGCCCCGAGGGCCTGTACACCAAGACGTCCGTCATGGTGGGCCTGGGGGAGACGGACGCGGAGCTGGAGCAGACGTTCAAGGACCTGCGCGACGTGGGCGTGGACGTGCTGACGCTGGGCCAGTACCTGCAGCCGTCGCAGTACCACCTGCGCGTGGAGCGCTTCGTGTCGCCCGCGCAGTTCGAGGCGTACAAGGCGCTGGCCGAGTCCTACGGCTTCCTCTACGTGGCCTCCGGTCCGCTGGTGCGGTCCAGCTACCGGGCCGCTGAGTTCTTCATGAAGGGCCTGATGGAGCGCGAGCGGCTCGAGCGGCTCGGCTGAGCTGTGACGCTCCGATTCATGGCTTGACCCAACACCCCTGCTTCCCGGAAAGACGACTCCATGGCGTTCTTCGAATTCAAGCTCCCCGACCTTGGTGAAGGCGTGATGGAAGGTGAGCTGGTGAAGTGGCACGTGAAGGCGGGGGATTCCGTCAAGGAAGACCAGGTGCTCGCCGAGGTGATGACGGACAAGGCCACCGTCACCGTTCCCGCTCCCAAGGCGGGCCGTGTCGTGAAGACGCACGGCAATGAAGGCGACATGGCGAAGGTGCACCAGCTCCTCGTCACCCTGGAGGTGGAGGGCGATGCGCCGGCGCAGGCCGGTGGTCATGGCGAGGCCAGCGCGCCGGCGGCGGTGCCCGCGGCGGGTGGCCATGGCGGTCGTGCGCCTGTCTCGGCGTCCAAGGTGCTGGCCACGCCGGTGACGCGGCGGATGGCGCGTGAGCACGGGCTGGACCTGGCGGCGATTGCCGGCACGGGGCCGCAGGGCCGCGTGACGAAGGCGGACGTGGTGGCGGCGCTGGAGGGTGGCGAGAAGAACGTCGTCGCGGCTCCGGCCGAGCAGAAGGCGCGTCCCGCGGCTCCTGCCGTCAGCTCGGGCGCGGCGGACGAGCGCGTTCCGCTCCGGGGCCTGCGCAAGAAGATCGCGGAGAAGATGGTGCGGTCGAAGTTCACGGCGCCGCACTTCGCCTTCGTCGAGGAAGTGGACGCCACGGAGCTGGTGGCCCTGCGCGCGCGGCTGAACGCGCAGCTGGCGGCGGCCGGTGAGAACACCAAGCTCAACTACCTGCCATTCATCATCAAGGCGACGGTGGCGGCGCTGAAGAAGTTCCCGCACCTGAATGCGAACTTCGACGAGGCGTCGCAGGAGCTGGTGGTCCGCGGCGAGTACAACATCGGCATGGCGGCGGCGACGCCGGACGGCCTCACCGTGGCGGTGGTGAAGCACGCGGACCGGCTGACGCTGGCCGAGCTGGCGCGTGAGACGGCCCGCCTGGGCGCCGCCGCGCGCGACCGCAAGCTGAAGATGGAGGAGCTGACGGGTGGCACCTTCACCATCAGCTCGCTGGGGCAGAGCGGAGGCCTGTTCGCTACGCCCATCATCAACCACCCTGAAGTGGGCATCCTGGGCGTGCACCGCCTGAAGAAGCGCCCGGCGGTGGTGGGGGACCAGGTCGTCGTGCGCGACATGATGAACCTGTCGCTGTCGTGCGACCACCGCGTCATCGATGGCTCGGTGGCGGCGGACTTCACGTACGAGATCATCAAGTACCTGGAGAAGCCGGACCTGCTGTTCCTGGCCATGGCGTGAGGTGAGCGCCGTGGCAGGTCCACGCCTCTGACGTGAGGGGCGTGGTGGCCCTGGAGCCGGGCCGGGAAGCGCCTGGTGCTGGGGCCCGCGTTCGAGGGCCGCGCGCGGGTGCCCCGAGCCGGTTAGGCTCTCCCCGTATGGCCGAGAACCCTCGCGAGCTGATCCGCGCCGCGCAATCCGCCGAGACACAGGGGGACGTGGCCCGTGCGGTGGAGTGCCTGCAGAATGCGGCGGAGCTGTACCGTCAGGCGGGTAATCCGTCCCGCGCGTTGCAGCTGCTTCGCCATGCGCAGCGGTTGGACGGCAGCCGCGCGGACATCGCGGATGCGGTGAACCGGCTGGAGTGGATGCCGGAGCCTCTGCTCGCGCGGCCTGGAACAGATGCTGACGACGAAGAGGCATTGCCTGCGTCCGGGGTGGTGCGTTCCCTGGAGTCGGAGTTGTTGCCGGACGTCGTCCACCGGCAGCGGCTCATCGAGGATGCGCTGCGAGAGGCGGCCCTGCACGCCGGTGACGAGGCGCCTCGCGACGCCGCCCAGGCCTGGGTCATCGAGACGGAGGTCGCGGAAGATCTGCAGCGGCTCGAAGCGCAGATTGCGCGCATCGCGGGGGCGGTCGCAGGGGCGGAAGATTCCTCGTCGCCACCGGATGCGACCGTGGACGTGCGGGGCGGTGTTGCGTCCGTACCGGGTGATGGCGTGGGCGAGCAGGAACTTCTGGGCGTCGAGGAGTCCACGACGCGGCTTGCGTCATCACGAATGGCGGGTGAGGCAGAGGAGGTACCCGCAGGAGAGGACATCCTCACGGATGCGCGGCCTCGGCGTCGCAGAGAGGCTCGGCTCATCGAGCGCGGCCCTACGCGTGCGGATGCCGCGCTCGACGCATGGTGCTCCTTCTGTTGCCGCCCGCGTATTGACACGGGGGACCTGGTCGCGGGGCCTGCGAGCGCGTTCATCTGCAAGAACTGCCTGTTCGAGTCGCAATCGCTGCTGGGAGACGCCACCCTGGTGCCTCTGCCCACGGTGTCGCGGCCGGAACGGCCCGTGACACCTGTCTTGGGGCTCGTGGGGCAGGGCGTGACGCAGGCGCTGCTGACGCAGTCGCTCGAGGCCCACGCGCGGACCCTATTGGTCATCGGGCCCGAAGGCAGTGGCAAGAGCGTCTGGTTCCAGCAGCTCCAGCGAGAGGCAGTGGGCGTCATCACCCCCGTCGCGGACCTGGACCTGACGACTTCCTCTCGCACGCTGCTGGTGGAGGACGTGGACCGCCTGGACGCGACGTCACACGCGACCCTGCAGGCCTTCCTGGCCCGGGACAGCCGACCCGTCGTCATGCTGAGCGCGAGGGGCATGCGCACGGAGGCTCGGGGCCTGAGCCTGCGCGGAGATTCATACAGTGTTCCTGTGTCCACCACCGCCGCGCTGACTCAGGCCGTGCGCGGAACCGTGCCCACGGACATTCTGGAGCACGTGCAGGTGCTCCTGCCGCTCCAGGTGCCCACACCGTCTGAATTCGTGGAGATTGCCCGCCAGCGCCTGGCCTCGCGAGAGCCCGCGGTCTCCGTCTCGGAGGAAGTGCTCATGGCGCTGGCCCAGGAGGCCAGCCGCTCGCCGCGCGCGGGTCATGAGTTGCATGCCCTCCTCAACCGGGTGCCCGCGGGAACGTGGAGCCTGGCGCCCACCGTGAAGCCCTCGCCCATGCGGAAGGCTCGAAAGAAGCGAACGTCATGAACACCATCACCATCTACCGCCTGGGCCGAGTGGAGTACGAGGACGGGCTCGCGCTGATGCACCTCTTCAGCGAGTCACGCCGCCAGGGGCTCTCCGGCGATGCGCTGCTCCTCTTGGAGCACCCGCCCATCCTCACCCTGGGCCGTGCCGCGAAGCGCGAGAACATCGTCGCCAGCGACGCGCAGCTGGCGAAGGAGGGCGCGGAGGTCTTCGAGACCAACCGTGGCGGCGACGTCACCTACCATGGCCCCGGCCAACTGGTGGGCTACCCCATCTTCCTGCTGCCGGAGGACCGACGCGACGTGCGTCGCTACGTGCGCGACGTGGAGCGCTCCGTCATGCAGGTGCTGGCCCAGTGGGGCATCACCGCGGGCCCCATCCCCAAGTGGCCCGGCGTCTGGATTGGCGCAGAAGGTGCTCCGGACGCGCGGAAGATCGCCGCCATTGGCGTGCACCTGTCGCGTTGGCTCACCACGCACGGCTTCGCGCTCAACGTGAACACGAACCTGGACCACTTCCAGCTCATCGTCCCGTGTGGCATCCGAGAAGCGGGCGTCACGTCCATGCAGCGGGAGTTGGGCCGCGCACTCCCCATGGCGGAGGTGGAAGAGGCCATCGCCAGCAGCTTCTGCACCGTGTTCGACAGCGAGCGCGTGGACGCGCCACCGCCGATGCGGACGGTGAGCATCGCGGTGGTGAAGGGGCGTGGTCCCGAAGCACGGGTGCTGCTCGTGCGCCGTCGCCCGGAGCGGGGCGGCTTCTGGCAGGTCCTCACCGGGAGGCTCGAAGCGGGTGAGTCGCCAGCACAGGCCGCGGCGCGGGAACTGGAGGAGGAGACAGGCCTCCGCGTGCCGCTGGTGGACCTGGACTACCGCCACGCCTTCGCCCTGGGAGAGGCGCTGCCGCCGCAACTCGTGGAGGAGAACGGCTTCGCCGTCCACGTGCCGCCGGACGCGGACGTGCGCCTGGGCGCAGAGCACGACGCCTTCGAGTGGGTGGACGTCCCCACGGCCCTGGAGCGGCTGCCCTTCCAGGGCCTGCGGGAGACGGTGAAGCGCGCTACAGCTTGATGACCAGGGACTCGCGAGCGGCGATGGCGTCGGGGCGGTGCTTGCGCACCTGACGCAGCAGCCGGTCCATGCCCGCGTCATCGCGTGACGGGTCGTGGTGGAAGAGCACCAGCTTCTTCACCCCGGCCTCATCCGCCGCGTGCACCGCGGCCTGCCAGGTGGAGTGGCCCCAGCCGGTGCGAGCCGGCCCGGTGCGGCCGTGGTACTCGTCCTCGGTGTACATGGCGTCGTAGATGAGGACGTCCGCGTCCTGGGCGAACGCGTAGAAGGCCGCGTCCATGTCGCTGCCATGCTCCAGGTCGGTGGCGTACACCACCGAGCGGCCCTGGCACTCGACGCGGTAGCCCATGTTGCCGCCCGGGTGGTTCAGCTCGATGGTGTGAACCGTCGCCGGGCCCAGCTGCAGTGTCTGCGTGGCGGCCAGGTCCGTGTACGTGAGCTGGGCCCGGAACACGCCGTCCGCCGTCACCGGGAAGTAAGGCGGCACCATCTGCCCGCTGAGGAGCTGCTTCACCGACTGCCCGTGCCGCGCCGGACCGTAGACAGTCAGGTCGCTCGTGGGCAGGAACATGGGGTCGAAGAAGGGCAGGCCCTGCAGGTGGTCGTAGTGGTAGTGCGAGATGAAGATGGAGCCCTTCACCGGCTTCTTCTTCGCCACCAGCGCATGCCCCAGCGCGCGCGCGCCGGTGCCCAGGTCGAAGATGAGCAGCTCGTCCCCGCAGCGGACCTCCACGCAGGGCGTGTTTCCGCCGTAGCGCTTCGTGTGCGCGCCCGGTGAAGGAATGGATCCGCGCACACCCCAGAAGCGCACCTCGAAGGGCACGCGGGCCTGGTTGCGCGCGACGGTGTTCCGTCGCCTCGCGGGGGGCTTCTCAGCCTGTCTTGGCTTCCGTGTCGTCGTCCTCGGCGAAGAGCTCAATCAGGTGCCCCGTACGCTCGCGCTTCGTCCTCAGGTAGTCGACGTTATGCGGATTGTGCTCGGTCCGGGAAGGGATTCGACGCCGGACGGGAATGCCTTCTTCGACCATGCCCGCGATCTTCAGCGGGTTGTTGGTCATCAGGTCCACCGAGCGCACATCCAGGCTCCGCAGCATCTCCGCCGCGATGTCGTAGGTGCGCAGGTCGTCCGCGAAACCCAGCTGCCGGTTGGCTTCGTAGGTGTCCAGGCCCTTGGACTGCAGGGCGTAGGCCTTGATCTTGTTCCCCAGGCCGATGCCGCGCCCCTCCTGCCGCAGGTACAGCACGACGCCCTGTCCCGCCTGGGTGATGAAGTCGAGCGAGCGGTCCAGTTGCTCGCGGCAGTCGCACTTCAGGCTGCCGAAGACCTCGCTCGTGAGGCACTCGGAGTGGATGCGCACCGGCACACCCTCGTGTCCTGAAACCTGTCCCACCACGAGCGCGACATGCTCCCGCCCGTTGCGCTTGTCCCGGAACACGATGGTCCGCAGCGAGCCGCGCTCGGTCGGGATGTCCGCCTCCGAGAACCGTTCCAGGTGTTGCGTGTGCTTACGGGTCGGAAGGACCTGAGGTGAGCGTGTGTCCGACATGTTGAGTCCTCTCCAGATGCGGGCCCCTGTTTGGAGTCCTCAGGTTCTCAAGTCAAGGCGGCTCGCGCTTTCGAGCACGAACCCCCAAGAGGATGCTCCACGGCGTCCTTCGTTCCTCAGGCCACCCATGAGAGCGGAAGCAGTTCTACCGCGTCCCCCTCCGTCAAACTGCTGGCTTCCCGCGGGAAATGCAGCAGATGGGTGGCCGCCGCCGCAGAACGCAGGGCACCAGACGTTTGTGTCGCCAGCGGACGGGCCCAGAGGTTGCCTTCTCTCCAAGCAGTCGTGACGCGGACGAAATGCGCCAGGCCAGGAGGCTTGGCGAGCTTGCCATCCAGGCGTCCAGTCACACGTCCGGGCCCCACCTGCGCATGCCCCAGCAGCTTGCGGAGGGCCGGGCGCACGAAGAGCTCGAACGTCACCAGGGAGGAGGTGGGGTTACCCGGAAGTCCAAAGAAAAGCGTGGCGCCACGACGGCCCACCACCAGCGGCTTTCCTGGCTTGATGGCGACGCGCCAGAAGTGCTGTTCCACGCCCAGCTCGGCCAGCACTTCCTTCACGTAGTCGCGCTCGCCCACGGACACCCCCGCGCTGGTGAGCACCACGTCGAACCCGTCCAGCCGGGAGAGCGCGGTGAGTACGGCGTCGCGCGTATCCCGAGCAATGCCCAACTGCGTGGGAGTGCCGCCCGCGCGGCGGACCGCCAGCGCCAGTGACGGAGCATTGGTGTCCACGATGCGGCCGTTGGGCGGCTCGTCCGCGTGGCACAACTCGTCGCCCGTGGAGAGGATGGCCACTCGCGGTGCGCGCGACACAGGCACGACCTGTCGGCCTTGGGCCCAGAGGAGGCCCAGTTCGGGGATGCCCAGCGGCGTGCCGCGTGCCAGCAGCAGCTGCCCCTCCCGAGCGTCCTCGCCCCAGGGCCGCACGAACTGGCCCGGGGCCACCGCTTCGAGCACGTCGACCTGATCCACGCCGCTCTGGACCACGGGCCGTGTCCGCTCCCGCATCACCACCGCATCCGCACCCGCGGGGAGGGGAGCGCCCGTCATGATGCGGGCGCATACCCCGGAGGCCAGCGCCTGGTGGCCCACCGCGCCGGCGTAGATGGTCTCTCCGACGTCGAGCCGGACGGGCAGGGGGCCCACCAGGTCCGCGCTGCGCACCGCGTAGCCATCCATGGCCGAGTTGTCCCAGGGAGGGAGTGTCCGCTGCGCCGTCACATCCTCGGCGAGCACGCGCCCCAGTGCGTCATCCAGGGGCAACCACTCGGTGGGAAGGGGCGCGCACAGGGCCAGGATCTGCGACCGGGCTTCTTCTTCCGGCAGCAATGTGGCGGAGTCGTTCATGCCCGGCTTATAGCCATGCCGTGGCTCTGTGGCTTGGACCCGTTCACGAACAAAGTCCGTGAGATAATCAAGTGTTAGTTTGACAGCCTACCTGATCATCGTTACAAGCAACGGTGATCGCGAGGCTTGCCTGCCCTCTGGGCAGGTCCGCCAACCCGTTGAAAGGACACGGGAACTCTCAAGGAGACTGCGTCGATGGCCAAGCCCAAGTCCGGGGCCAAGAAGACGACTCCCGCTGGCAAGGCTGGCGCAAAGCCCGCTGCGAAGAAGGACTCCGCTGCCCGGCTGGATCTGATCAAGAACGCCTCCAAGCGGGTGGCGAAGGCGGCGACGAAATTGGCGAAAGCGGCATCGGACGTATCGAAGGGGGCCAAGAGCGCGGTGAAGAAGGCCGTGCAGGAGAAGGCCACTGCGAAGAAGGCCGCGCCTGCTGGGAAGACGGCCTCGGCCGCGAAGGCCGCAGCCCCGGCAGCGAAGACCCCGAAGGCATCTCCGGCGAAGGCGCCTCCCGCGGCGAAGTCCGCCGCGAGCGCCAAGGCGGCGAAGGCGAGCGCGGTACCCGCCGCCCCTCCGGTGGAGAAGCCCCGTCCTCGCGCCACCAAGTTGCCGCCTCCGGGCGAGCCGCTCACCAAGCGTGAGATGGAGCAGTTGCTGACGGCCGGCGAAGGCCGCGGCGTCACGGGCGAGGGCAGCCTCAAGGGCCGCCTGGTGGTCACCAACGACATGCCGCACCTGGTGGTCGTCGGGCGCGACAAGCGCGAGCTGACCTTCCTCCTTCAGGGCCCGGATCAGGAAGTCCTCCCGGCCTACGTGGACCACAAGGTCTCCGTCAGCGGACTCATCCGCAAGACGACCAACCACGCTGGCGTGGTGGACGTTCGCAAGTACTCGGCCAAGAAGCCGGACGCCGAGGTGGTGGAGACCGCCCCGGTGGAGACGGAGGCGCGGCTGCGCTACCTGTCGCCCGGTGAGGTCTCCATGGTGACGGCGGCCGGCATGGGCGCGGGCATCAAGGGCTTCGCGGGCGTGCGTGGCAACCTGGAGATGACGGGCGAGGAGTTCGTGCTCGTCGTGTCCAATGGCGGCACGCGCCAGCAGGTGTCGTTCATCATCGAGGGCAAGGCCGCTGGCAAGGCCCTGCGCAAGCACGTGGGGTACACGCTCCAGGTGCAGGGCGTCGTCGACAAGACGTCCGGCTGGGGCGGCCGCATCATGGCGGAGAACGTGGAGCTGCGTCCGTCTGAAGCGCGCGCCGTGTCTCGCGACGAGATGGAGCTGGTGCACATCGAGGGAGAGGTCCCCACGTCCGTGGACGTGCGCCTCAACCACGGCCTCACCGTGCGCCTGCCCGAGCACCCCGGCTTCACCTGGGCCATCGAGCCCACGGTGGCCAAGCGCGTGGGCCTGCGCGAAGCCAACTTCGAGCCCGCGCCCGAGGACGGTCCTGGGACCCGCGAGTTCTTCTTCACCCCGCGCAACCCGGGCGCCTTCGAGGTGGAGTTCTTCCTGGCCAAGGCGCTGTCGCCCGGCCTGGTGGACCGCTCCTTCAAAATCAACGTCACGGTCAAGCCCTGAGGGTCGTCGCCCGGAGCAGGTTCCGGGGGGCGGCCGGTCGCCGGGGGGTTCCCGTCCGGCCGCTCCGGGCTTACCCGTTCCCGTAGCGGCCGCGCCGCGACCCCACCGTGAGCCTTTCTCAAGACCTTCTCAAGCAGATCCTCGCTGAAGCAGACCACCCACTGGGCATCAAGGAACTTCTCCGGCTCGCGGGCCTGCACCCCGGACAACAGACGGAGCTCAAGCGCGCCCTGCGCGAGCTCGTCCGTCAGGGCGACATCCTCAAGGACGGCAAGCGCTTCGTGCCCCGGCAGCCATCGCGGCGCGAGGCCGACGTGCGTGCAAGGGAGCAGGGCGCTCCCATGGCGTGGCGTCAGCGTGACGCCGAAGGGCCCCGCGAGGGCGGGCCGAACCGCGGACCTCGGCATGCCGGGCAGCGCGCGGCGGGCCCTGGTGGATTCGCGGCCCGCCGGCATGAGCCGGGGGCGCGCGGCAAGAGCGCGGGCTGGCAGGATCGGGGCCCAGGGCGTGAGCGCCGGGGCGCTTCGAAGCACGGAGGGGGCTTCCGCCAGGAGCGGGCGGAGTGGCCCGGCCGCCGGGGCCGTTTCAGCGAGGTCGAAGAGGATGGCCAGCTGGAAGGCATCCTCCACGTCCACCGGGATGGCTTCGGCTTCGTGCATCCGCTGTCGGGGGAAGGGGACAACGTCTTTCTGCCGCCGCACGAGGCTCAGCGCGCGCTCGACAATGACCGGGTGGTGGTGGCCGTCTCGGGGCGGCCTCCGCGCCTGGAGGGCCGGATCGTCCGGGTGGTGCAGCGCCGTCGCGAGCTGGCGGTGGGCACCTACGTCGTGAAGGGCCGCTACGCCGTGGTGTACCCCACGGATTCGAGCCTGCCCGGCCCCATCCGCGTGCCGCTGACGCAGATGGCGCGCGAAGGGGACCTGGTGAAGGTTCAGCTGGGCATCGGTGCCCAGATGCTGGACCCGGACCGGGGGCTGCACGGCGAGGTCGCCGGCTCCCTGGGCAAGCCTGGCACTCCGAGCGCCGAGGTATTGGGCGTCGCCTACTCGCAGGGGTTCTCCGACGAGTTCCCGCCAGAGGTCATGGGCGAGGCGGACCGCTACGCGGTGACGGTGTCCGAGGAAGAGGTCCGCGGTGAGCACCGGCGCGACCTGCGCGCCATGCCCCTCATCACCATCGATGGTGAGGACGCGCGCGACTTCGACGACGCTGTCTGCGTGGAGGACCGGGCGGATGGGTGGCGGTTGGTGGTGGCCATCGCGGACGTGACGCACTACGTGTGGGAAGGCAGTGCGCTCAACGCGGAGGCGCTGCGTCGCGCTACGTCCGTGTACCTGCCGGACCGGGTGCTGCCCATGCTGCCGGAGCGGCTGAGCAACGGCATCTGCTCCCTACGCCCGGACGAGGACCGGCTGTGCATGGTGGCGGACCTGACGTTCGACCGCCGGGGCCACCGTCGCTCCTACGACTTGTATCCGGCGGTGATGCGCAGCGTGGCGCGGTGCACGTACAACGAGGTGCAGGACGTCCTCGACGGCAAGGACGTACCGCACCGCAACGCGCACAAGCCCCACTTCGAGCGGCTGATGTCGCTGGCCCGTGCGCTGATGACGATGCGCAAGGAGCGCGGCGCCATCGACTTCGACCTGCCCGAGCACAAGGTGGTGCTGGACGAGGAAGGCCTGCCCGCGCGCATGGACAAGCGCGAGCGCAAGGACAGCCACCGCCTCATCGAGGAGTGCATGCTCGCCGCCAACGAGGCGGTGGCGACCTTCTTCCAGGATGAGGGCCTGCCCACGGTGTACCGGTTCCACGGCGAGCCGGACCCGGAGAAGCTGGCCACGTTCGCCGCGCTGGCGGAGGCCTATGGCTTCAAGATGCGCGTCGAGGACGGCGTGTCGTCGAAGGAACTGGATGCCTTCGTCAGCCAGCTCCAAGGCCACCCGGAGCAGCGGGCGCTGAACCAACTCCTGCTGCGCTCCATGATGCAGGCCGTGTACACGTCGTCCCGCGTGGGCCACTACGGCCTGGCCGCCGAGCACTACCTGCACTTCACGTCGCCCATCCGCCGCTACCCGGACCTGCTGGTTCACCGGCTGCTCAAGGCGCACTGGGCCCGGAAGGGGCGCAAGCCTTCGCAGTCGATGCTGGAGCGCGAGGAGGACCAACTCGAGGACATGTCCGCTCAGTGCTCCGAGCGCGAGCGCGCGGCGATGCAGGTCGAGCGGGAGGTGGTGTCCTTCTACGCGTGCCTGCTGATGAAGGACCGCGTGGGCGAGGAATTCGCCGCCACCGTGGCGGCCATCACCGACTTCGGCTTCTTCGTCGAACTGGACGAGGTGCACGTCGAAGGCCTGGTGAAGGCCGAGACGCTGGGGCCCGGGGCGAAGCTGGACAAGCTGACGCACTCCCTGGTGTACGCGAATGGCCGCCGGGTGCGCGTGGGACAGAAGCTGCGGGTGCGGCTGACGTCCGTGAACGTGACGGCGAAGAAGATCGATTTCGAGGCGCTCCAGTTCGACGGCGAGGCGCCGCTGAGCCGTGTCGCGACGCGGGGCGAAAAGCCGCAGCGGCGTCAGGCGTGGACGGCCGAGGTACCGTCGCATCGCGAGCGGGATGGCCGGCGGGAGGAGCGGGCAGGGCGCCCGGGCCGCCGCGAACGGGAAGCCGCCGCCGCGAGCCGGGGCGCGCCCTCCGGGCATCACGAGGAGACGGGGCCGGGCCGCCCACGCGGACGCTTCTCCCGCGAGGGCCGTCGTGAGGAGGTCGCGCCGCACCGGAAGGAGCCTCGGTTCCCGCCCAGTGCGCCAGAAGGACAGGAACCTCCTCGTTCCGAGTCGCCCGCGTGGCCCAAGCGCAGGACGTTCATCCGCCCGGAGCCGCAGGCACCGGCGCCCGTGTCCGCCGAAACGGCCGAGCCGCTTCCGCCCGAAGCGCCGTCCGCGCCCGCTCCATGGGAATTGCCGGCGGGCGAAGACGCCGCCCGGTCTCCACACCCGGGTTTCGACCGGATTCGCGCGTTGGCGTCCCAGCGTCAGCGTGGGCCTGAACCCCGCGGCGCTTCCCACGGCCGGTCGTTCCAGAAGCAGAAGCCTCAGGGCGGCCCAGGGCCCCGGTTCCCCGCACCCAAGCCCGGGCGCGAGTCCGAGGACGACAGGGCATTCTCGATGGAGCCCCCGCGCCCGCCGCCCGAGGCGCCCGTCGAAGCGCCCCCGCCTGTTCCCAGCCGGGCCGTGACGGAAGCCCCGATTCCCGTGGCCCCGGAGCCCGTTCGAGCCGAGCCCGCGAGCGTCGAGCCGCCCGTGACGACTCCCGCGCCCGCGCCAGAGGCGGCTGCGCCGAAGCGGAAGAAGGCCGTGGCGAAGGCAACGCGCACCCCCGCGCGGAAGAAGACCGTCGCGGCCGGCAGCGCCAGGCAGGCCGTTGCCACGAAGGCGAAGAAGCCCACCGCCAAGGCGAAGAAGCCCACCGCCAAGGCGAAGAAGCCCACCGCCAAGGCGAAGAAGGTTGCGCCTGCTCGGGCCGCCGCGAAGGCCACCAAGGTGGCCGCGTCGAAGTCCAAGGCGAAGGCGCCGTCGAAGAAGGCCGCGAAGCCCGCCGTGGCGCGTGCCGCGAAGCCAGCGAAGGCTTCGGGAGCCGCGAAGAAGAAGGCGCCTTCGGGGCGAAAGAAGCGCTGAGACCGACGCGGGCCTCCTACTTCAAGGGAGGCCCGTGACTTCAGGAGGCAACGTGAGCTTCGTCCGGCTGCTGGGTGTCATGCTCGCCATCGCGGGCGCCGTGTTGCTGTGGTCCGGGCTGAAGGCCCGGGACTCGCTCGCGGAGCGGGCCACGGAGTTGATCACCGGCCGGAACACCGACCGCACCACGCTGTATCTGGCGGGGGGCGGCGCGGCGTTGGTGGGCGGAATCTTGATGGTGCTCGCAGGCGGAGGCAGACGGCGCCGCTGAACCGTGGGCCAGAAATCCAGAAGGCCACCATCGGCTGAAACGCGAAGGGCCCGGAACCGGCGCGCGGTCCCAGGCCCTTGCGTACTGTCCGGCAGGCTGCGGTGGGTTACGGCGCGGGCGCCGCCGCCTTCGCGGCCTTCTGTGCCTCACCGAACTTCTTCGTCATCTCCGCGAACTGCGCCTGGTACTCGTCCATGCGCTTCTGGTGCTCGTCGGCGCGAGCCGTCGCTTCGGCGACGACTTCCTTGTTCTTCGCGTTCTCGGCCGCCTCGGACAGCGCCATCTCCTTCTGCTGCCGCTCGAACTCCATCAGCCGACCCATCACCACGCGCTTGTTGAGGTAGGTGTTGGCGGAGTTGGGGTTGATGGCGATGACCTGGTCGTAATAGCTGAGCGACTTCTCCAGGGACTCCTTGAGGATGGGCGCGCCCATGGAGCGGGCGCCGCCGCGCTGCGCGTAGATCTCCGCGATCCACCCGAGCGACGCCTCGTCCTTCGGATCCAGCTTGAGGGCCTCGTTGAAGTACTTCTCGGCGTCCTCGGTGGTGCCGCCGGTCATGTACATGCTGGCCAGCGTCCGGTAGATCTCCGCCTTCTCCGCGGGCGTCGTCTTGAGCTCGCCCATCTTCAGGACGGCCTCGGCGGCCTCGTTCATCTGCCCCAACTGCATGTGGGCGAAGGCCTTCTTCTCCCAGACCTTCTCCTGCTTGGGGTCCGCCTGGAGCGACAGCGCGTAGGCCGCGGCGGCTTCCTTGAACTCCTTCTTGCTCAGGTGGTCGCTGCCGACGATGCGGTGCTTCTTCGCGGTGTCTTCCTCGGCCTTACACCCGACGACTGCGCCACCCAGCGTGAGCGCTCCGACCAGCAGACCGACTTTTCCCAGGCGCTTCATATCTGTGCCTCTCAAGATTTTTGAGGACCCACCCTCACGGGTCCTGATTTGGCGGGGATCATACCCGAAGTCGAGCCGCCGCGGCCCTTCGCCCGATGGCCTGCTCCCTGGTGAGCAGGCAGGCCGCGCACCGGATGTCCCAGTGCGTCATGCTGTCAGCACGAGCTTGACCAACTCTGGCGGGCTGCCGACGCGCATGGGCGGTCCCCAGAAGCCGCAGCCACGGCTGACGTAGATGTTCGAGTCACCGTGCGCGTACAGCCCGGCGGAGTGCTCCCACGCCAGACCAATCAGCATCGTCATGGGCACGAGCTGTCCACCGTGGGTGTGCCCCGAAATCTGCAGGTCCACGCCGCGCTCCGCCGCCACCTTGAAGTTCGCGGGTTGGTGCGCCAGCAGCACCGCGGCGCGGTCGGAATCCCGCCCCGCGAGCGCCAGCTCCAGGTCGTACCCCTTCTTGTTGCGCCGCCGGCCTCCGCTCCAGTCATCCACGCCCACCAGGTCGAAGGATGCGCCCTTGTCACCGATGGGGACGTGCCGGTTGCGCAGCACCGAGATGCCGAGTGACTCCAGGAAGGCCGACCACTCCTCGTCACCCGAGTAGTAGTCGTGGTTCCCGGTGACGAAGTAGCTGCCATAGCGGGACTTCAGCGCGGCGAGCGCGGACACGTGGCCGCCCAGCGAGGCCACGTCGCCATCCACGAGGTCTCCCGTGATGGCGAACAGGTCGGGGCGCAGCGAGTTTGCCTGCTGGACGAGCGCGTCCATGTAGCGGCGCTGGATGAAGTGGCCCACGTGGATGTCGGTGAGCTGCACGATGCTCAGCCCGTCCAGGGCCTTGGGCAGCTTGGGAATCCTCACCGCCACTTCAGTGATGAGCGGCGGCGAGAAGGCGCGCCAGCTTCCGTAGGCGGCCAGCCCGCCCCCCGCGACGAAGGCGGTGCCGGCCACGGCCTGGCCCAGGAATCGCCGCCGGTCCTCGTCCACGGTGGGCCTGGATGCTGGCGTGGGAGGAGCGGGCGGGGCGTGTGGCCACAGCCGTCTTGCCAGGGCCGTGAGCCCCCGGCCGGCGTCCGTCAGGAGCAGGGCGATGACGAGGCAGAGCGCCACGCCCATCCACGTGTACACCGCCATGGTGAGCAGCCCTTCGGCGCTCTCCGGAAGCAGGTCCAGCACGGTGCGCCGGTTCCCCAGCACGCCCGTCATCAGCACGAGCACGCCGATGGCCAGCAGCCGAGGCAGGCGGCCCTGCACCAGGGGGCGCACCAGCCGACGGTACAGATACAGGTGGCCCAGCACCGCGCCGAGCCCGATGAGCATCGAAAAGGAGAAGAGTCGCAGCGGCATGACGGAAGGGCGCGGGAGGGGCCTCACGGTACCACGGCACGGCCCGCGGTGAGCCTGGCGCCGGGGTTGCGAAGCGCCCCCCACCGTGAGGCAGCCGGGCTCGCGGGGCGTCAGGGCGCCTGATAGAGGCACACGCGTCAGCCTGGGAGGACCATGGACATGGACAAGGTCATCGTCATCACTGGAGCAAGCAGCGGCATTGGCGCGGAGCTGGCGCGGCAAGCAGCCGGGAAGGGCGCCCGCTTGGTGCTGGCCGCGCGCCGCAAGGCGGAGCTGGAAGTGGTGGCCGGACAGTGTGGGCACGAGGCACTCGCCGTGGTCACGGACGCGACCCGGCGCGCGGACATGGAGCAGCTGCGTGACGCTGCGCTCGCCCGATTTGGCCGCATCGACGTGTGGGTGAACAACGCGGGGCGGGGCATCACGCGCTCCGTGGCGGAGCTCACGGACGAGGACCTGGAGGCCATGTGGCGCGACAACGTGAACAGCGCCCTCTACGGTATGCAGGCGGTGTTGCCGCACTTCCAGTCGCGCGACGCCGGGCAGTTGGTGAATGTCTCCAGCACCCTGGGGCGGCTGCCCATCGTTCCCCACCGTTCGGCGTACAGCGCGGCGAAGCATGCGCTCAACGCGCTCAGCGCCTGCCTGCGCCAGGAGCTGCGTGAGACGTACCCGGGCATCACCGTGACGGTGGTGATGCCCGGCGTGGTCGCAACGGCTTTCGGGGACAACGCGCTTGGCGGAGGGCCCGATTCGCGGGGGCTGCCAGGGGCGCAGCGCGTCGAGGATGCCGCGACAGTCATCCTCGATTCCATCGAACGTCCGCGTGCCGAGGTCTATACCCAGGCGGCGACCCAGGCCCAGGTGGAGCGGTACTACCAGGATGTGGAGGCCTTCGAGCGGGGAAGCACCTGAAGCAGCCGAGCCGTCCCCGCGGCGACGTCAGAGCACCCAGGCGCGCCGGGTGTTCACGTCGCTCTTGATGCGGTGGTAGGGGTTGCCGGAGTCCTGCACGATGATGGTCTCCGACCCGTCGTCCAGGATGGCGGTGACCCGGATGTCGTTCAGGTTCCAGTTGTCACCGGTCTCAAAGGGGTTTGACTGCCCGGATTGAAACCGGATCGCGAACTCGCGCATGTTGCTGGCGCCGCTGTGTGAGCTGGAGCCGCTGCCGCATGTCATCGCCATCAGCGGGACGGCGACGGCGGAGCAGGCCTTCCAACTCGCGCAGGAGGGCGTGCGTGCCTTCCTTCCCAAGCCGCTGGACCTCGCGCGGCTGGAGGCCGTTTGGCTGGAGACGCTGGCGCGTCCCCCCGATCTGGTCACCGTGCCGCGGGCGAGCGCGGGACGGGTGCCCCTGCACGGCTTCGAGAGCCTCGTCCGCGACACGTTGGTGGACGAGGCCCTGGCGAAATCCGCCGGGAGCGTGCGCGGGGCCGCGAAGCTGATCCGCATCTCGCGTCAGCTCCTCCAGCACATTCTGAGCGGCCGGAAGTAGACGCCATGTCAGGTGCGGGCTTCCCGCTCTCCTCGGGCGCCCGAGGCCAGGACTCCGGTTACTCGTAACGGAGCGACTCGATGGGCGCGAGGCTCGCCGCGCGCCGCGCCGGCCAGATGCCGAAGAACACGCCCACGGTCGCCGAGAAGGCGATGGCCACGATGATGGCCTCTGGTGCCACCACCACCGTCCAGCCCGCCATGCGCTGGAGCATCGCCGCGCCGCCCATGCCCAGCAGCAGGCCCAGCGTTCCTCCGGCCAGGCACAGCACCAGGGACTCCACGAGGAACTGGAGCATGATGTCCATGCCGGTGGCGCCCAGCGCCTTGCGCAGACCAATCTCGCGCGTGCGCTCCGTCACCGACACCAGCATGATGTTCATGATGCCAATGCCTCCCACCAGCAGGGAGATGGCGGCGATGCCGGCCAGCAGCAGGGAGAACGTCTGCGTCGTCTCCTGCATGGTGTTGAGCAGCGAGGCCTGGTCGCGGATGTTGAAGTCCGCGGGCTGCTCCGGGCGCAGCCGGTGCTCGCGCCGGAGCTTCTGGTCGATCTCCGCCATCGCGTCGTCCATGGACGTGTCGCTCACGGCCTGCACCGCGATGGAGCGGATGCGGTCGCTGCCCATGACGCGGAACTGCGCGGTGGACAGCGGGATGTAGAGGCTCTCGTCCGGGTTGTTGAAGCCCTGCGCGCCCTTTTCGGCCAGCACCCCGATGACCTCGAACGGAATGCCCCGGATGCGGATGGACTCGCCCACCAGGGACGCGGTGTCCGTCAGGCCCAGCTGCGCACCGGCCAGGGCGCCCAGCACCACCACCCGGCGGCGGCCCTTGTCCTCCGCGTCCGTGAAGAGCCGGCCGTTCGTGATCTGTCCCATGTTGACGCGGAAGTAGTCCGGCCAGGTGCCCACGACGGACAGGTTCGCGTTCTTCGCGCCGTACTCCACCTGGAAGCGCGACTCGATTTCCGGCGCCACGGCCTGGATGTGGCGCGCGTTCTCCCGCAGCGCCTCCGCGTCGTCGATGGTCATCGACGCCTGGGCGCGAATCATGCCGCCTGTGAACGCCTGACCCGGGCGCACGGTGAGGACGTTGGTGCCCAGCCCCTGGAGCCGCTGGGCCACCGAGCGCTGCGCCCCTTCGCCCAGCGCGACCATGGTGATGACGGCCGCGATGCCAATGACGATGCCCAGCATGGTCAGCAGCGACCGCAGCTTGTTGGCGAGGACCGCATCGAATGCGACCCGGATGATTTCACCCATGACGTGTCCTCCTGATGGACCTGGGGGTTAGCGCGGCCCGCGCGGGCCACCACCCGCGCCGGGAATCACGCCGCCCGACATCTGGCGCATCCGCTCGGTGGTCTGCTTCTGCTGCTGCTGGAGCTTCGCCACCGTGATGAGCACCACCTTCTCGCCATCCTCCAGGCCACTCACCACTTCCGTGCTCTCCCAGTCACTCAGGCCCAGGGTGACGCGCCGGGGCTGCGGACCGGTGGGGCTCTGCACGAAGACGACGCCCTGCCGCGTGTCCGTCGCGCCCTGGACATCCTCGCGAGCCCGGCGGCCCGCGCGGCCCTGGCCTCCGCCGCCCTGGCCTTCACCCATGCCGCCCTGGCCCCTGGCGGGCACCGCGCCCGGCCCGGTGCCATGGGCTACCGCGGCGGTGGCGCCCGCACCGGCTTCTCCCACGGCCGACACCGTCGTCGGTCCGGACGGCGCGCCCGGGCGGTTCGAGGCTCCCGGCGGCCGCATCACTGCGCGCATCGCATCTTCGGAAACACCCACCGCGGAGGCCGCGGTCCGGGCGTCCCGCACGCCCACCACCGCGGTGTTGGGCACGGTGAGGGCATTGCGGCGGCGGGAGATTTCAATGGCCACTTCCGCGTTCATGCCCGGCCGCAGCAGGCCGTCCGGGTTGTCCATCCGCACCAGTACCGGGAAGAGGGTGACGTTCTGCTCCACCAGGGCCTGCGGTTCGATCTTCACCACCTCGCCGATGAAGGTGCGGCCCGGGTAGGCCTCCATGGTGACGCGCGCCTTCTGGCCGGGCTTGATCTGCCCGACGTCCGTCTCGTCCACCTTGGCGCGCACCTGCATCACCGACAGGTCCGCCATCTTGAACAGCGCGGTGCCACCGGACACGTTGTTGGTGGCGGAGGCGATGATGACGCCCGGCTGGATGGTCCGCTCCAGGATGGTGCCGGGGCTGCGAGCGATGATGGTGACGTCCCGGCTGCGCTCACGCGCCAACTGGAGGTTTGTCTCCGCCCGCACCTTGGTGGCCCGTGCCGTCGCGGACGCGTCCACGGCCGTCTCGTATTCCTGCTGCGTGACGTAGCCGTCCTTGCGCAGCGCCTCCATGCGCTGGCGCTGGGCCTCCGTCGTGTTCAGCCGCACCCGCGCGGACTCCAGGTCGGCCTGGGCCTGCGCCAGCGCGTTCTGCACGTCGCGCGGCTCGATTTCCGCCAGCAGCGTGCCCTCGGCAACGGTGTCTCCCGTGTCGTAGTGGACCTTCAGCACTTCACCGGAGGCCTGGGACTTCACCTCCACGACGCGCAGCGGCTCCACCAGGCCCGCGGATTCGGCCACCACTTCCATGTCCCGGCGCTCCACCACGGCCACCGCCGCCGAGCGCTCGTTCGTCTTGGGCTCCTCGCCGCGCTGGGTGACGTACACCCCCGCGCCGAGAAGGAGCGCCGCGCTGCCTGAGATGATCCACTTCTTCGTCTTGCTCACGACGACCTCCCGTTCCCTGGCCCACGCAGCGAGCGTGGCGAATATTCAGTCCCGATTCCGCTCGTCCCGCTCGATGACGCCGTCCTTCAGGAACAGCACCCGCTGCGCATGCGCCGCGATGTCCGATTCGTGGGTGACGAGCATCAGCGTCTGACCCTGGCCATGCAGCTCGCCGAAGAGGGCCATGATCTCCTCACCCGTGCGGCTGTCCAACGCGCCCGTGGGCTCGTCCGCCAGCAGCAGGGCGGGCTGCGTCACGAGCGCGCGGGCAATGGCCACGCGCTGGCGCTGACCGCCGGACAGCTCGTTGGGCCGGTGGTCCATCCGCGCGCCCAGGCCCACCTTGTCCAGCATCGCCGCCGCGCGCTCGCGCCGCTCCTTCTTGGGGATGCGCGCGTAGATGAGCGGCAGGGCGACGTTGTCCAGCGCGGAGGCGCGGGGCAGCAGGTTGAAGCTCTGGAACACGAAGCCCAGCTCCCGGTTGCGGATGCGGGCCAGCGCGTTCTCCGACATGCCCGCCACCGGCTGGCCGTTGAGCCAGTACTGGCCTTCACTGGGGACGTCCAGGCAGCCGATGAGGTTCATGAAGGTGGACTTGCCGGAGCCGGACGGGCCCATGACGGCCACGTATTCGTTGCGGCGGATGGTGAGGTCCACGCCGCGCAGCGCGCGAACCACCTCGGAGCCCATCGTGTACTCCTTGCGCAGGCCCTCCACGCGGATGATCACGTCGGAGATGTCCCGCGCCGGGCCCGCGCCCGCCTGCTGCGGGGAGTTGGTGGACGTGCTCACAGCGGCCTCCCCGCGAGCGCTTCCAGCTCCGCGCGCGCAATCCGGTAGTCGAAGCGGGAGGCCACCAGGTTGATCTCCGCCGTCACCAGGTTCTCCTGGGACGTCAGCAGCTCGATGATGGTCGTGGCGCCCAGCTTGTAGCGCTCCTGCTGCACCTTCAGGTCCTCCTGGGCCACCGCGACGGACTCCGTGGCCAGGGCGATGCGGTTCGACGCCAGCTTGAGCTGGTTCAGGGACGTTCCCACGCTCGAGCGCAGCGCGCGCCGGGTATCCGACAGCGTGGCCTGGGCCACCGACGCCTGCGTCCGCGCACTCACCACGCGCTCCTCGCGAACGAAGCCGTCGAAGATGGGGTAGGACAGGCCCATCCGGACCGACCAGCTCGTGCGGCCTCCGTTGAAGGCGGGCTCGTCATTGAACCAGTCATAACCGCCGGAGAGACGCACCGTGGGCAGGTAGGACGACCTGGCCACCTTCACGCTGGCTTCGGCCGCCCGAAGGTCCGCCTCCGCCGCCTGGATGGACGGCGCCTGGGCGGTGATTTCGTCCGTCAGCGCCTCGTCGGTGAGCGCGAAGGTGGACACGTCCTGGAGCTCCAACGGCTGAGCGTCCACCGGGCCATCCTCGCCGATGAGCCGGCCCAGCGACAGGGCCGCGGCGGCGTGCTGGGTCTGCGCGGAGAGCAGGGCCTCCTGCGCGGAGGTGAGGTCGTACTTCGCCCGCAGCACGTCGGAGCGCGTCGCCGAGCCCACCGCCAGTCGCCGATCCGCGGCCTCCGCGTTCTGCTTCGCGCGCTCGATGCGGGACACGGCGACCTCTTCCAGGCCCCCGGCGCGGAGGACTTCGTAATAGGAACGCTCCACGTCGAGCACCGCGGACGCGCGCTGCGCGATCAGTCCGGCCCGCGCGGCGCTGGAGCGCGCCTGGGCCTGCTTGCTGGTGGCGCCGCGCTGGCCACCGGTGAAGACGTTCCACGAGGCCGACAAGCCGGCGCTGTACGTGTCGCTGGGGGCGTTGAACACCGCGCCCGTGGTGGGGTCCAGGCGCTGGCTGCTGGCCAGCGAGGTGTTCGCGCTCGCGGACAGGTTGGGCAGGTAGGCTCCAAACGCGCTGCGCTCGGCGGCCCCTGTCGTGGTGACGGTGCCGGCGGCTTGCGCCACCTGGGGGCTCGTCTTCAGCGCCCGGGCGATGGCTTCCTCCAGGGAGACCGTCGTCATCGTCGTCGTCGTTGCCTGGGCCAGACCCACGCCGGGCGCCGTCACCAGCCCGAGGAAGCCCAGGGCCAGGGCCGTCATCCGGTAGGGTTGCCGCTTCCACCACGGTGTCTGTGCGTTTTTCATCGCAAGCCGGGCCAATGCACTTGCCTTGCCACGGTCCAACCCATGGAAATGTGGAGGGAAAGTGGCGCCGAGCCTGCGGGAACCGCAGTGCGAGTGCGGATTCCGCATGCGATGCCGGCCATCTTCGCATGCACGCTTCGGGGCCTCCTTGGGGCCCGCGCGCGCGAGCCTGAACAGCGGGCCTGGGCCCCGTGATTGCACTGGGCAGGGCGACATGTGGGCGCGCCGAGGTTTTGCGCCTGCTCCTTCGCCCTGCCAGCGGCCACGTGGCCGCCCTCCAGCCCCAGGAGAACGCTCCATGCCCCCTCTCATGCTCGGACGACCGACGGCTCCCGAGGCGCGCGGCACCGACAGAAGAGAGTGCGGATTCCGCACTCCGCATGCAGAGTTCGCAGCCTGTGGAGGTATGCGATGGAGTTGGAGTCCCCACGGCGGAGGTCGGCGGTGAGCGGCGCTCCCTGGTGGCGGCCGCTTGGGCCTCGAGCGCCCTGGGTGGCGGCGGTGCTCATGTGCGTGGTGCTGATGTCCGCGGCGCTGTTCATCCGGAACACCGCGCTGGCGTCGTCCGCCCTGGTCACCCGGGGCATGGCCAACGTCATCATGGTGGCCGGCTTCGAGGCCTTTCGCGACACGGAGGGGCTCCCGGACCCGTCCGCGCTGAACGCCTTCCTGGCATCCCACCGGGAGGGCGGCCTGCGCTACGTGGCCGTCATGGATGACGACCAGGTGCTGGCGTCAGCCGGGGAGGCGAAGCTGGGGCGGCTTCTCTTGCATGAGGGCTCGCCGCTGGTAGTCGACGGGGCGCGCGCGCGCTTGGTCAGCCGCCTCCGCCGGCCCCGTCCCACCTTCGGTCCCCTGACGCGGGAGGAGGTCCGCGCCATGTCGGCGCAGGGCGATTCCCAGGAGCCGCGCAAGCACCTGCGCATGGTCTACGAGTTCGAGCCGCTCACCGCCCTGGCGTTGGAGTCGCGCTCGCAGCGTCTGCTGGGCGTGGCGGTGGCCTCGTGCGTGGGCATCCTGGCGTTGGCCTTCGCCTTCTCGCGCTCGTTGGCGCAGCGGGAGGCGCTGTCGGAGGAACTGGAGCGAGGCCGGCGGCTGGCGGCCCTGGGCACCATGTCCGCGGTGCTGGCGCATGAGCTTCGCAATCCCCTGGCCTCGCTCAAGGGCCATGCGCAACTGCTCGCCGAGCGCGTGGAGCGTGATGCCGTCCTGGCGCCCAAGGCGGACCGGGTGGTGTCGGAGGCTGTCCGGCTGGAGCAGTTGATGAACGACCTGCTGGGCTTCGTGGCCAGTGGAGAGCTTCGCCGCGTGGAGGCGGACCCCAACGACGTGCTCCGCGCGGCGGTGGAGAGCACGGGCGCGGCGCGTGTGGAGGCTCGCTATCTGCCGGACCGCACGCCCTTGCCTTTGGACGCGGGCCGGTTGCAGCAGGCGCTGGAGAACGTGCTGCGCAACGCTGTCCAGGCCAGCCCCGAAGGCCAGCGCGTGCAGGCGACCGTGGAGTGGCAGGACACGTCCCTGGTGTTCACGGTCAAGGACCACGGGCCCGGCATCGCGGCGGGGGAGGAGGAGCGCATCTTCGAGCCCTTCATCACGGGCCGCGTGCGCGGCGTGGGCCTGGGGCTGGCCATCACCCGCCGCATCGTCGAACTGCACGGCGGCACGGTGAGCGCGCGGAGCCATGCGGGCGGCGGCGCGGAGTTTCGTCTCACCGTTCCCGCGAGAGGAGCCTGAGCCATGGCGCGAATCCTGGTGGCGGATGACGAAGAGGGCGTGCGCTCGTTCCTCGCCGAGGCGCTGGAGTACGAAGGTCACTCGGTGACCATGGCCGCCGACGGCGAAGAGGCCGCGCGGCTGATGGCGCGGCAGGGCGTGGACCTGTTGCTCACGGACCTGCGGATGCCCGGGATGGACGGGCTGACCTTGCTGCGCAAGGTGCGCGAGGAGCAGCCCGACGTGGAGGTGGTGGTGCTCACCGCCGTGGGCACGGTGGAAAGCGCCGTGGCGGCGATGAAGGCGGGCGCCTTCGACTTCCTGCTCAAACCGGTGGGCAGCCCCGCCGAGCTGCGCCTGACGGTGGCGCGGGCCCTGGAGCGGCGCGCGCTGCTCAACTGGAAGACAGAGGCGCGGCAGTCAGCGGGCGAGGCGGAGCTGAGTTGGGGTGCTCCCGCCATGCACCCGGTGGTGGAAGCGCTGCGGAAGGTGTCGCCCACGCAGGCCACGGTGCTGCTGGTGGGGGAGAGCGGGACCGGAAAGGAGGTGACCGCGCGGGCCCTGCACCAGTGGAGTGAGCGCGCGGACGGGCCCTTCGTGGCCGTCAACTGCGCGGCGCTGACGGAGACGCTCCTGGAGAGCGAGCTCTTCGGCCACGAGAAGGGCGCGTTCACCGGCGCGGTGGCCCAGCGGCGCGGCCGCATCGAGCTGGCGCAGGGAGGCACCTTCTTCCTGGACGAGGTCGGCGAGCTGAAGGCCGAGCTCCAGGCCAAGCTGCTGCGCGTCCTCCAGGAGCGCCGCTTCGAACGCGTGGGCGGTACGCGGACCCTGGAAGCTGACGTGCGCTGGGTGGCGGCTACCAACCGCGACCTCAAGGCGATGATGGCGCGCGGTGAGTTCCGCGAGGACCTCTACCACCGGCTGGCCGTGTTCCCCATCCGGCTGCCGTCCCTGCGCGAGCGGCGCGAGGATCTGCGGCCGCTGTCGGAGCTGTTGCTGCGCCGCATCGGCGACGAGCTGGGGCGCCCGGGCTTGCGTCTGTCACCGGAGGCCGTGGCGCGGCTGGAGGCGTTCACCTGGCCGGGCAATGTCCGCGAGCTGCGCAATGCGCTCGAGCGGGCCGCCATCCTCGCGGATGGGCCGGTGGTGGAGCCTCGGCACCTGTGGCTGGATCCAACGGGCGTGGCTGGGCCCGTGGTGGATGCGCCCGTCTCGGAGGGGGACCGGCTTCCCAGCCTGACGCTGGAGGAGCTGGAGCGACGGGCCATCGAGCAGGCCATCGCGGACGAGGCGGGGAACCGCAAGCGTGCCGCGCAGCGGCTGGGGATTGGCTTGCGGACGCTGTACGACAAGCTGCGGCGCTACGAGTCGCCCTGAGCGCATCGAGCGGCGCGGAGAAGCGACTCCGCGCCGCGCGCCTCGGCAACCTACGCGGGGTTCACGGAGGGCCGTTGCCCTGCCGCTTCGAGTTCAGCTCCACCGCGGTGGCGTAGATCTGCGCCCAGGAGCGGTACTTGAAGCGGTTCAGCGCGCCCTTCTGGTCGTTCGCGTAGTCGAACATGTCCTTGCGGAAGAGGGCGTCGGCGGCCTTGCGCGCATCGGGGCCGAGCGGCGTGCCCTTCTTGTCGAAGTAGCGCAGCAGGTCGTAGCCGTAGTCGTGCGTCTTGGCCGCGGGGTCGAACTCCTTGTCCGGGCCGATCTTCAGCGGGACGGAGGCGTAGCCCAGAGGGTCCTGCATCCGCTGACCGTGCGGCGTCTGGATGGCGTAGGGCTTGTATCCGATGACCTTCTCGAAGTCCGCCGGAGGAGGGCGGGCGCCGGTCAGGTACTCCATCATCAGCTTGCCGTGGTCGCCTGCGGGCGCCGCACCCACCTTCGCCGTGCGCTGGAGCGCCGTCGTCGTGTTGCTGAACGAGTCCTTCTGGTGGATGGCCGCGGGGACCGCAGCGGCGTTGGGCTTCTCCGCGGCGGGCGACTCCGAGGGGGAGTTCGCCGGGCGGCGGGCCGAGACGGGGGCGTTTCGAACGAGCATGATGAAGTCCGGGGGGAAAGCTTCCTCTCAGTTTGTCGCAGTTTGTAGACTTGAAGTTGCGTGGAAATGACCGACGCACCGCGTGGTGCCAGGAGAACTCAGTGGGAACGGACCTTTATCGCGACGGAATGGCCCGGTTGGACGCAGGGGATGTGGCCGAAGCCCGCCGTCTGCTGGAAGAGGCGCTGCGCAAGTCCCCCGGAGACGTGGCGGTGATGCACGGATTGTCTCGCGTGTTGGATCTGGCGGGTGAGCGCGCACGCTCCGTGGAACTGCTGGAGCACGCCCATGCCCGGGCGCCGTCGGAGCCGGGCCCGGCGCACGACCTGGCCATGGCGCTGCTGGAGCGGGAAGAGGACGTACGGGCGGTACAGGTCCTCACGCCTGTGTTGGAGGCCCACCCCGAGGACACGCGGGCGCACCTCTTCATGGCCATGGCCCTGGCGAAGTCGGACGCCGCGCGTGCTCGCGTTCACACCGCGAAGGCCCTGACGGACTCGGATCCCGACGTGAAGCTGCAGGCCCAGGCCCTGGACGACGTGCTCGCGGAGCACCAGCGCGTGTCCTGAGCCGCGACACGCGCGGAGCGATGCCCGCCTGGGCGAAGGCATGCGCGTCGGGCTCGACCTCGGGAGACGAGGCAACGCTGGACGCCCCAGGGCATGGTGGCCTCGGGGAAAGGCGTCGGTACGTTCGCGGTGTGCGCCAACTGACGGCTTTCCGCGTGAGCCGGGTATCTGACGACGTTGCCGTGATTTCACCCTGGGCCAGGGGCTCGGCTGTGATTGAGGTCCCGGGCAGGTTGACACAGAATCCAGCGCCATGACCGGCTCTGACCATCACGACCCGCTCGGACTGGAGTCCTCCGCGACGGTGTCGCTCGGCATGGTGCGCCATGGTGTGCCGGTGCCGGCGGTGCTCGCCTGTGTCCATCAGGAGTCCGCTGCGGCCATCAACGATGCGCAGCTGGCACTGCTCCATCCGAACGAGCGGGCACGATTGGACGGCTTTCGCGCGGACTCGCGACGGCTCGGGTTCTTCTTGGGGCGCTACGCAGCCAAACGCGCCCTCAGTGGGCTCGGCGTCCAGGTACCGATGCACGCGGTCGAAATCGCACCCGGCGTCTTCGAACACCCGGTGGTCAAGGGCGCGGGAGGGGATTCGCCCGTGGTCTCCCTCAGCCACGCGCGCTCGGTGGCGGCCGCGGTTGCGTGTGGGCCGGAGCACATCGTTGGCGTCGACGTCGAGCAGCTCTCTCCCGAACGGACGGACGTCTTCGAATCCGTGATGCCGCAGCGCGAGCTGGCCATGGTCCGTCACTCGCCCGGCGGCGGCGAGCTGGCGGCGAACGTCATCTGGACCATGAAGGAGGCGCTCTCCAAGGCCCTACGCTGCGGACTCACCGCCCCGTTCGAGGTCCTGGAGGTCGACGCCTTCGAGGGGCATGTCGCGGGAGGCTACGGTTGCCTCTTCCGCAACTTCGCCCAGTACCGCGCCCGTGCCTGGGTGCTCGGCGGATACGTGCTCGCGGTGGTGTCTCCCAAGCACTCGCTGCTCCATGTCGCACCGGCGGACCTGGAGCGCATCCACCATGTGTTTGGCCGTGACGTGTCTCGAAGCTAGGCCACCAGCTCCGTCGCCGCGCCTGACAAGCGCTGGCGCCAGCGCAGCTCCAGTGCTTCAAGCTCCAGCTCGTGGGCGTGGACACCGCGGATCCGCTGGCGGCCGCGTGGCAGCGCGCTAGCCTGACAGACGAAGGGCCGGAGGCGGCCGTTTCCAGCCACCTCCGGCCCTGGATGCTTCAGTCCGTATCGCGGGTGCGCTTAGGAGCGCAGGGCGACCACGGTCACCCCGTCGCCGCCTTCGTGGCCTTCACCCGGCCGGTACATGCGGATGTACGGAGACTCGGCCAGGTAGTCACGGATGGCCTGCTTGAGTGCCCCCGTGCCATGGCCGTGGATGACGAGCGCGGCGTCTTCTCCGCTGCGCATGCCGCGGTCCAGGAACGACTCCAGCTCCGCCAGCGCGTCGTCCGCGCGCATGCCGCGCACGTCGCAGCGGAAATGGGTGGCCTCCACCTCGGCGGGGGCCGCGGAGGCCGCGCGCTTGATCGCCGCATCCTGCTTCTGGCGCTCCGGGAACTTCGCCTGCTGCGGCTTGCGCGTGCGCGCGCCCGACAGCTCCGTGGTGGGCACGCGCATCTTCAGCGCGCCACCCGCGGACACCACCGCGTGGTTGTCCGCCAGCTCCAGGATTTCCACATCGCGGTTTAGCCCCGAGTGGTGCACCCAGGCGCCCACCTTCAGGTTGGCCGGGCCAGGCGCCTCCACTTGGAACAGCTCCGCCTTGGCGGCCAGGGCGCGCTTCTGCGCCTCGTCCGCGCGCTGCTGGAGTTGCTGCCGGGCCTCGGAGAGGGCCTTCTCGTTCTGCTCGGCTCGAAGCTTCGTCAGCAGCTTCTGCACTTCCGCCGCCGCGTGCTCGCTGGCCGCGTGTACGTCGTCGTTGAACTGCATCATCCGGGCGCGGCGCTCGCGCTCGAAGGACTGCTTCTGCTTCTCCAGGTCGGCCCGGAGCGCCTCGGCCTCCTGGGCCGCCACGCGGGCGCGTTCCAGCTCCTCGTAGAGCTTGCGCCGTTCCTCCTCGGCCGCCGCCAGCGCCTTGGTGAGCGGACCGCCGGCACTGACGGACAGCTCCCGGGCGCGCTCGCACACGTTCTGGGGCAGGCCCACGCGCGCCGCCATCTCGATGGCCGACGACTGGCCCGCGGCGCCAATCTGGAGCCGGTAGGTGGGGGCCATGCGCTTCGAGTCGAAGCCCACGCGCGCGTTGAGGAAGCGCGGGTCCATGTGCGCCAGCGCCTTCAGCTCCTCCAAGTGCGTGGTGACGAGCACCACCACGCCCTTGGACATCAGCTCCTCCAGCACGGCGATGGCGATGGCCGCGCCCTCGCGCGGGTCGGTGTCCGCGGCGATTTCGTCGATGAGGACCAGCGAGCCCTCGCCCACGGCACCGATGATGTCGCGCAGCATCACCACGTGCGCGCTGAACGTGGACAGGCCCTGCTCCAGGTCCTGCGCGTCACCCACGGTGGAGTGGACGGAGCGGTACAGCGGCATCCGGGAGCCTTCGGCCACCGGAATCGGCAGGCCGGCGCGGAGCATCAGCGCGCAGAGGCCCACGCCCGTCAGCGTCACCGTCTTGCCGCCCGCGTTGGGGCCGGAGACGACCAGGGCCGTCGCATCGCCCGTGAGCGTCACGTCGTTGGCCACCACCTCGGCGCCCTTGAGCACCAGGCGCGGGTGGCGCAGCTGCCGCAGCTGCATGTCCGTGACGCTCTCGAAGGCCGGCATGCTGGCGCCCAAGTCCGCGGAGAGGATGGCCACGGATTCGGCCTCGTCCAGCTCCGCCACGGCGTCCAGGCCCTCCAGGATGCGCTCCGACTCCCGGCCGAGCTGGTCGCTCAGGGCCTGGAGCACCTTGCGCTCCTCCTCGGTCACCTCCGACTGGGCGATGGCGAGGTCGTTGCCCAGTCCCACCATGGCCTGGGGCTCCATGAAGAGCGTCTGGCCCGTCTGGCTGGCGTTGTGGACGATGCCGTCCACTTCCGAGCGGTAGTTGGCCACCACCGGCACCACGTAACGCCCGTTGCGGAGCGTGTAGTAGTTCTCGCGCAGCTTGGGGAGGAAGGTCTCATCGTGGAGCATCTCGTCGAGCCGCGACTTGATGCGGCGATGGAGTCCACGTGCCCGGTCCCGGGCTTCGCGCAGCTCCGGGCTGGCGCGGTCGGAGATCTCACCGTCCGGTTCGAAACACTGGTCGATGCGGCGGGCCAGCGGCTCCAGCGAGGGCATCCGGCGGGCAATCTCCACCAGCCGGGGGACGCGGGCCCGGCGTTCATCCAGTGCCTCGCGGGTGCGGACGAAGGCGAACAGGAGCTGCGCCGAGTCGATGAGCTGGCGGGGCTCCAGCATGCCGCCCTTGGCCGCATGGCCGATGGGCGTCCGCAGGTCCGTCACGCCACCCAAGGGGAGGGAGAACTGCTCCTGGGACAACGCGCGCGTCTCCGCGACGAGCGCGAGGGCCTCCGCCACGGCCTCGGGGGTGTCCAGGAAGGGCCGGGCGAGCACCCGCTCCCTGCCGGGCGCCGTCCTGCAGCGTTGCTCCAACGCGCGGAGCACATCCGCGAAGCCCAGGTCTTCCAGCGTTCTTTGCGATATCTGCACGGTCATGGGTTTCATGCGCGGCTGTTCGGCCGTCAAGAGGATCTATTGAGGCGCCCGGGTCGGCTCTGCTATCAGCCGCACATGAGGTGGGTCATCCTGGTGGCTTTGCTGGCGGGCGCGACTGACGCAGCGGAGCCTTCTGCTCTGACACCGGCCTCGTCACGGACGGTGGTTTCGCTCCCGGAGGCCCTGGCCCTGGAGGCGGATGGGAATGATGTGGGCGCCCTGGCCGCGCTGGAGGCCCTGGTTCGGGCCCAACCCGCGTGGGAGCTGCCCCGGTTGGAGATGGCCCGGCTCCTGTTGAAGACGGGAGGCGCGCTGGAGCAGGCGGAGTCCCACCTGAACGCCGCGCTCCAGCAGGCTCCCAATAATCCCCGCGCCTGGTACCTGCGGGGATTGTTGTGGGAGGAGCGGGATGATCGCCGGCAGGCCGTCCAGGCATATGAGCAGGCCGTGCAGCTGCGCGCCTCCTACGAGGAGGCCCGCTTCCGACTCGGGACGCTCTGGCTGGACATGGGGGATCTGCTCAAGTCGGAGTTGCACCTGCGTTACCTGGCACGGCTGAAGCCGGAGTGGGTGCAGGTGCGCCTCCAGCTGGCGGAGGTGCTGGAGAAGCAGGAGCGCCTGCTGGACGCGGAGAAGGAGCTGCTGGCGGCGCGTGGCTTCCAGCCGGCCAGTCCGCTGGTCCTCCGGCGGCTCGCCGACTTCTACACGCGCACGGGGCGGCCCCAGCTCGCGGAGCGGGTCCGCGCGGCGCTGGAAGCCCCTCCGAAGCGGCGAATGCGTGACCTCAAACCATCACGTCGCTGACAGCGAGCAGTCATTCGGTACGCAGTTGCGATTGCACCATCGACGGTGGCGCATACACTGCGCGGGCTTTGAAGACCGCCAACCTCGCCATCGTCTTCACCGACATCAAGGGCTTCACCGAGCGGACCAGCCGGCAGACGCTGGAGGAGAACCAGCGCCTGCTCCAGGTCCACGAGGCCCTGCTGGCGCCGCTGTTCAAGGCGTTTGGCGGGCGCATCGTCAAGTCCATCGGTGACGCGTACCTCGTCACCTTCGAATCGCCCACCCAGGCGGTGCTCAGCGGCATCGCCATCCAGGATCGGCTGTGGCACCACAACCGGACGGTGGAGGTGTCGGAGCAGATTCACGTCCGCGTGGCCATCAACGTGGGCGAGGTGCGGCTGGACGGGAACGACATCTTCGGTGAGCCCGTCAACATCGCCGCCCGGGTGGAGGGCATCGCCGAGGCGGGCGAGGTGTACTTCACCGAGGCTGTCTACCTGGCGATGAACAAGGCCGAGGTGCCTTCCAAGGAAGTGGGCGCCTACGAGCTGAAGGGCATCCCGGGGAAGATTCGCGTCTTCCACGTGCCCCGGGCGCCGTACCGCGTGGAGGCTCCCGCGGCCAGCGCCATCGCCGAGGCGCCGGGCTCCGAATCGATGCCGCCCTTCGGGAACCTGGCCCTGTCCCGCGTGGCGGAGGCTTCGTCACCGGGGGCGCAGGTGGACCTGGCCGTGCTGGGGCAGCGGGCCGCGGCGGGCGCCGCGGTCATCAGTCAACGCGCGGCCGCGGGTGCCACGGTGCTGGGCCAGCAGGCCGCGGAGCTCGGGCGGCAGGCGCGCACGGTGGGCGGTTCGCTCTTTTCGCGCGGCATGGCGACGCTTCCGCCGCAGGTCCAGAAGCACCGCGCGCTGGTGGGCGTGGGCGCGGCCGTCGTGCTCGCGGGCGTCGCGATGCTGGCGTTCAGTGGCGACGAGACGGTGCGCGCCATCAAGGCGGTGGAGCGGGCGCCGGAGGAGGAGCGGACCGCGCTGGCCAAGGACGTCCGGACCCTCATCATGAAGGAGGAGGACTCCGGGCGGCGCAACTTCCTGCTGGGCCGTCTGACGGAAGCGACGGGCAAACCCGATGACGCGCTGAAGGTCTACGCCACGGCCGTGAAGGCCGGCAGCCGCGCCGCGGAGGACCGCCTCATCGAGATGCTGTCGCATGCGCGATGCGACGTGCGCTCGGATGCCGCGTCCACGGTAGGCCGGCTCCAACTGAAGCGGGCGGTGAGCGCGCTGGAGGACCTGAAGTCCGACGGTGGGCCCGATGACGGGGTGCGGACAGGCCTGTTCGGCATTTCCAGGTGCGACTCGAAGGTGGCCGCGGACAGCGCGCTCAAGGGCTTCAAGGAGCGTTGATGTGCCGGCCCTCGGGGCTGGCTGAGGAAGGGAACGCCGTGACGAAGGTGAAGACGGGACTGGACGTATGGGTGGAGCAGGGCTTCTCCGCGTTGAAGGGCAAGCGCGTGGGCGCCATCGTGAATCCCACCAGCGTGGATGCTCGCTTCCGCCACCTGGCGGACCTGCTGTCGGGCGCGGACGGCGTCACGCTGGCTGCGCTCTTCGGTCCGGAGCACGGCATCCGGGGTGAGGCGCAGTACATGGTCGCCGTGGACGAGGCGAAGGACCGCCGCACCGGCGTGCCGGTGTACAGCCTCTACGGCTCCACCTTCGAATCGCTGTCACCCCGGCAGGAGTCACTCCAGGGGCTGGACGCGCTCGTCTTCGACATCCAGGACGTGGGCAGCCGCTACTACACCTACGTCTACACCATGGCGTTGGCCATGAAGGCCGCGGCGAAGGCCCGCGTGCCCTTCTACGTGCTGGACCGGCCGAACCCGCTCAACGGCGTGGCGATGGAAGGCAACCTGGTGGGGGAGGGCTTCCGCTCCTTCGTGGGCCTGTACGCGCTGCCCAACCGCCACGGTATGACGGCGGGGGAGCTGGCCCGTCTCTTCAACGTCCAGGAGGGCTTCGGCTGCGAGCTGACGGTGGTGCCGTGCGAAGGCTGGCGCCGCGGCCAGTTCTGGTCGGAGACGGGGCTGCCCTTCATCTCTCCGTCGCCGAACATGCCCACCGCCGACACCGCGCTGGTGTACCCGGGCATGTGTCTGGGCGAGGGCACCAACGTCTCGGAGGGCCGTGGCACCTGCCGCCCCTTCGAGCAGTTCGGGGCGCCGTGGGTGGACACGGACCAGTTGCTGGCGCGGCTGGCGAAGGAGGAGCTGCCCGGGGTCGCCTTCCGGGCCGTGGGCTTCACGCCGACGTTCGACAAGTACACGGGGCAGTCCTGCAACGGCGCCTTCATCCACGTGACGGACCGGCAGGCCTTCCAGCCCCTGCGCACCGGCGTCGCCATCTTCCAGGCGCTGCATGACATTGGCCCGGACTCGTTCGATTGGCGCGCGGATGCCTACGAGTTCGTCGAGGATGTGCCGGCCTTCGACCTGCTCTGCGGGACGGACCAGGTGCGCCGAGGCATCGAGGCGGGGTGGCCGCTGGAGCGGTTGCTGGAGGGGTTCTCCGCTCAGACGGAAACGTTCGCACGTCACAGGACGTCCTACCTGCTATACGCTTGAGGCGTGATCGGCGTCTTCTCCGACAGCCATGGGGACCTCGAAGCCTTCGACGCGGCCTACGAGCTGCTGCGCTCCAAGGGGGCGCGGCGTTTTCTCTTCGCGGGCGCGCGCTACACGGACCTGGATGAATGGGTGCTGTGGCGGCGGCAGAAGAGCCGGGGCGGGCGTGAGTACTCGGACGCGGACTTCCTGGCGGACGTGACGACCTGGCTGGGCAGCCAGGATGCGCTGCCTCGCACGCCGTCGCGCGCGGAGGCTCCGGCGGACGTGGCGTCGGAGGACGACCGCCGGCTCGTCATGGAGCGCTTCATCCGCGTGCCCGAGCGCGAGTCGCTCCAGTACAGAGACCCCTCCATCAACAACAAGGTCATGGACCTGATGGGGGACACGCTCTGCTGCGTGGTGCACGACAAGAACGATTTGACGCGGGATGACCTGCTCAACGCGCTGCTCTTCGTCCACGGCAAGGAGCCGGAGCCCAAGGTGGTGCAGATTGGCCCGCGCTACTTCCTGACGCCGGGGCGACTGGTGGGCGCCGCCGAGCAGACGTGTGCGCTCCTGGAGAAGGTGGACCGGAACCTGCGCTTCTCCGCGTTCCGCCTGGATGGGCACTCGATAGTGGAGCCCCAGGTCATCGTTCTGGAGAAGAAGTCCCCGAAGTTGTCCCTCAAGTGACGTGAGGCCCGCCGTGCAGGTCGCGCTCCTCGGAGGCTCGTTCAACCCGCCCCATGTGGGGCACCTCATGGCCGCCACGTACGTCCACGCCACCCAGGACGTGGACGAGGTGTGGCTGATGCCGTCCTGGCAGCACCCGTTCGGTAAGCAGATGGAGCCCTTCGAGCATCGCGTCGCCATGTGCGATGCGCTGTGCGCGGAGACATCGGGCTGGCTGAAGACGAGCCGGATCGAGCAGGAGCCGGGACTCTCCGGCCGCACGGTGGACACGCTGACCCTGCTGGTGGCGCGGCATCCGGACATCCGCTGGTCGATCATCATCGGCAGCGACATCCTGCGCGACCTTCCGCATTGGAAGGACTTCCACCGCATCGAGGAGCTGTCGCGGGTGATGGTGCTCAACCGCGCGGGGTACCCGGCGCCGAACACACTGGGGCCGCCGCTGGCGGAGGTGTCGTCCACGCTGATTCGCGACCTGCTCGCGCGCGGCGAGGCTCCGTCGGACCTGGTGCCCGCGCGCGCCATTGCCTATGCGCGCGAGCACGGCCTCTATGGCCTGAAGCGGACGCCGTAGCGCCGCCGTCCCCCGCTACATGGCTTCTATTCCGTTGATACGCTTGCGTAAAAACCAGGGCAGTTTGAAACTCGCGATGGCCGTTCTTTCCTGGAGAAACATCGCATGAATTCGAAGCTCGTGTTCGCTGCCGTGGCCCTGCTGTCGACGTCTGCCTTCGCCGAGGAGGATCTCAAGCCCGCGCAGGAGGAGGCGAAGGCGTCGTTCGAGGAGAAGATCTCCGAGGCTGTGAATGCCGCGAACGAGAAGTGTGGCACCAAGCTCACCGTCAAGACCGACTTCCAGAACTTCAAGCCGGAGGCCTGGGCGAACTCGAGCTATGGCTCCTACTGTGAGGCGGCCATCAATGGGATCACCAGCATGTGCGAGCGCCCGGCCTACAAGAAGGCGATTGCGAAGAAGGTGACCGGCATGTCGTGCCTGTTCGGTGGCGTCAAGCCGCCCGAGAAGAAGGACGGCACCAACGACGCGACGCTGCGCAATCTCTCGCTCGACAAGGGCACGCTGACGTACCGCATGAGCGTGGACCACACGAACATCGAGGACAACACCAAGGCGACCCTCGAGAAGGCGCTGAACTGATCATGGCGCGGAGGATGGCGATGGTGCTCCTGCTGCTGTGGGCCCAGGGGGCCGTGGCGGCGGAGTCACTTGAGTCGTTGGCCCTCAAGGTCTATCGGGGCACCGACGGGCAGTCCATCGAGGTCGTGACGCTGGCGCCCCGGGAGGCGTCGGAGGTGGTGCTGCGGCTTCAGGGCACCGACTCCGAGCAGGATGGCCTCTCGGTGCGCGGCAAGGCCCGGGACACGGGGCGGGGTGTTGATTACGTCGTCCGTCATCGCGGCGCGGACTGGGTGCTGCTGTCCCAGCGCGCTGGCGATTACGAGGCCTTCGTTCCCGGGAAGCCATCCTTCCGCGTCAAGTTCAGCCAGGAGGCGACGGACAAGGCGTCTGCCTCCGAAGTGCTTTCCGCGCACCTGCTGCAACGGGAGTCCGGGCGGCTCGCGGCCTTCGAGAAGAAGGCCTGGCCCCACCTGGAGAAGAAGTACACCGCGCGCGCCGCCGAGGCCATGGCGGCGCTGCGCAAGGCGTGTGGCGCGTCACCGACCTTCACGTTCGACTGGAAGACCTTCGACGATGCGGTGATGGCGGAGCTGGACGTCTGGGCGGTGTGTGCGCCGCTCGCGACGCGGGCCCGGGAACGCTGTTCCGCCGTGAAGGATGTCACGGTCCTCACCTGTCGCTTCGGGCCTGCGCTCGCATTCGAGCGGGGTGCCGACGCGCTCATCTTCACTACCACTCAAGGGGGCGCGGCCGAGGGGCCCGCGTTCCTGGACGGGAGGCTCAAGTGACGCGTCGACTGCCCATGGTGCTGGCGTACCTCCTGGCGGCGCCGGTGCTGGCTCGCCCGGCCGCCACGCTCGAAGACCTCCGGGCGCTGGCCGTGCAGAAGTCCTGGGCGGAGCTGCTGGAGCGCGCGGAGGAGGTTCCTCCCGCCACGCGCTCCGACGCATGGCGCGCGCTCGTGACGGAAGCCGCGACGGCCGAAGTCGAATCGGCCATGGCTCCGGACGACAAGGACCCGTTCGCCACCGCCCGGAAGGCGCGCGCTCTGGGGCAGCGGTATACGTTCCTCGCCAAGGCGCCTGGCTTCTCCTCGGCGCGCGATGCGCGAGGATTGAAGGACCTGGAGCGTTGCCTCGAGATCGAGCGGAGTGGCTGCATCGACACGTACCGGGAGCTGACGGGGGACGCGAGCGCTGAGACGACGCTCCAGGCCGCGAGGCTCGTGAAGAGGGGCCACTTCGCCTACGTCGCGATGCCGCTCTTCGCCTCGGCGGTGCGGGGTGGGAAGGAGGCTGGCGCCTGCAAGGACGAGGCGCTCGCGGAGGCGGTGCTGGCCGCACTGGACCTGCCCGCGACGGATGCCCGCGCGGGTGATGCGAGGAAGGTGGCGTTCGAGTGGTGCTGGTCGGCGCTCGGCGCGAGGCTCAAGAGCGCGACGGTGGGCGCCTCGTCCTACTTCCTGGCCAACACCTGCCAGCCCATGCGGGCGCGGAAGGCGCTGACGGAGCTGCCGGACGACCTCTGCAAGGACGAGGGGCTGTGAGCGACATGGAGTGCAAAACCAAGGTTCGTGATTCGCGAGCAGGTTGAGGGGTAAGCAGCCGGGGCAGGCCCACAAGTCAGAGCCCGAAGCCGATGAGGTGCAGGTGGTCCAGGCCCTGCTCGAAGCGGTAGGCGTATTGGTAATAGAGGGACACCGGAACCGCCTGCCCGAAGGTGAGGTGCAGTGACGCGGAGGCCCCCACGGCCGCATGGTTGGCGCGGTTGTCGGTGCGGGCCAGCGAGCCGAAGGCCTCGACGCCGACGTCGCGCACGAAGAGGGACGGGAAGAGCCACAGCGTGGAGGCCCATCCGTAGTCGATGGGGACCCGGTACTGGTACGTCGCGGAGCCGATGAGCGCGTTGCGCGCGCGAATCTCCAGGTCCTCGTAGCCGCGCAGGTACTCGCTGAAGGCGATGCCCGGCTGCAACTGCAGGGGCAGGGGGGCGGTCTGCTGGCTCTCGCGGTTGGCGTACCAGATTTGCCCCGCTCTCAGGCCGCCGACCTGGAGCAGCCCGGACGGCGCGCCGGGGAGGAAGCGCCCCACGGCGGTGAGGCGGAGGTTGTCGCGCCCCGTGAAGGGAAGGCCCCCCGTGAAGGCGTCGAGTCCCAGGCGCACATCGCCCATGGTGGAGTCCTGGAGGAATGCGCCGGGGTACACACCCGCGGCCGCCGTCATGCCCAGGCCGCGCTGGGTGCTGCCATAGGACGTGGCGTCACCCGCGAAGTACGACACGGAGACCTCCGGGCCGACGATGCGCGTCAGCATGCGCGGGAAGCGGTCCGTGGCGTCGTACTCGCGGCGCAGCGCCAGCACGCCGAAGGTCACCGGCGTCGTCCAGAACGAGCGCGAGGCGAAGGCCGTGGCCTGGAGGTCCGTGCGCTGATTCTGGCGGATGTACGCGCCCGACACCTGGATGTACCAGGGCGCGAGTTGCGCGTTGCCGTAGGCCAGCGAGAGGCTGGGGGCGTCTTCGCGCGAGTCGAAGGAGAGCAGCAGCGAGTACGCGTGGAAGCCGAGCCGGTCCTGTCCCGCCAGGGCCAGCCCGCCCATCACGTACGTGTCGTCCGTGTTGTCGGGGTCGGCTCCCGCGAGCAGGTAGGGCACGCGGAGCTCGGGGATGAAGAAGCGCTCCAGCGGCGAGTAGGGCTCGTCCGAGAGAATCTGGAGCTCCGTGCCCGGGTCAGGCGGGGCTTCGACAGGACCGTCGAGACCCGTGAGCGCCGTGGGCGCGTCTTCGGCCGCGGGAGATGGGGACGGCGGTGCGGTGTCCTCGGTGGCAGGCTGCTCCGAAGGGGGCCCAGGAGGGGGAGGTACGGCGCCCTCGGCAGGGCTGGTGGGGAGCTGCTCGGAGGGCGGTGCTCCAATGCCCGGCGCGTCCTCTGACGGCGAGGGCGGTTGCGCAGCATGGGCCTGGACCGGCGCGCCGGGCATGGGGAACGCGGCGAACTCGGACTCGGACTCGGAAGGTGCGGCCGTGGGCGCTTGCTCCGACTCCGATGCCGGAGTCTCCGTGCGCACTTCGGGGAGCCGGGGCGCTCCGGGTTCGGTCTCGGGAGACGTAGCCGAAGGGTGGGGCGCCTGCGCCAGCACCGTGTGCCGTGCCACCTCCACGCGCGCAGTGCCAGCGTCGGCCTCCGCTGGCGCAATGGGCTCCAGCGGCGCGCGATCGATGGTGAAGTTCAGACCGTCCCGGTTGAGGAACACGACCTCCTCGGTCCCCACGGGATGGACGTCCATCACCACGTGTGGCGCGTCCGTGATGCGAACCACCTCTCGCGTCGCCACCGTGAGGACGTGGGCCTGCAGCCGCCCCTCATGTTCCCGGAGGAACACGAGGCGTTCATCATCCAGCCACCTGGGCGAGTAGTTGAAGCGGCCATCGCGCGTGAGCCACCGAAGGCGTCCATCCGCTTCCCGCAGGACCAGGTCCCAACCCGCGTCCCCTGAGAGTGGGAAGACGACCCGCTCGCCATCCGGTGCGACCGCGGGCGGCCCCACGGAGGTGCTGGCGCCGAAGTCGGTGAGGGCCTTCCGGGTGTCCGTCTCCAAATCCAGCCGCACCACGTTGGCCGAATCCCCATCGACGCGGACGTAGACGTAGGCCGACTCGTCCGGCGTGATGCTTCCGCCCATCCCCGCCACGTCGTCCCAGAGCCGCACGACGTCACCCGTCCGTGCATCCACCTTCCACAGGCGCGCGGTGTAGCCGCCTTCGACGTTCAGGTCGGCCATCACCAGGTACAGCCACGCCCCATCGCGGCTGAACGACATGCCGCTGACCAGCGTCGCGGAGCCCAGCACCCAGCGGCGCCCGGGCAGCAGCTCCACCAGTGGCCGTTCGAAGCGCACGCGGCCGTCCGGCTCCAGCACCGTCAGCCGGGTGTAGCGCTCCCGGCCCACGCCAATCGTCGCGGTGGTCCCCGTGGCCGCGTGTGAGGTCAGTCGGGAGAAGTAGCCCGCGTCGGGCACCCACGTCCGTTGCGACGCGGGCCGCTCGCGCACCTGGAGGTCCCGCCGTAGCGACTGCGTGTACTCCGCGAACAGCGAGCCGATGTCCCGCCCGTACACACGCTTGAAGCGCAGCGTCACCGCCAGCGGAGGCGCCAGGGAGCCGCCCTGTTCATCCACCAGCTTCCACAGCTTCGACTCCCCGTAGCGCTTCGCGAGGTACTCCACGAAGTGCATGCCGGTGATGTAATTGCCGCCGAACGGGTCCAGCGCGCGCTGCTCGGGGGACAGGTAGCCGGGGTTCAGCCGTCCACCGGTGGCCTGCACCACGGAGTCGTACCAGCCGCGCCAGATGGGGCTGTGCGGCCGGCCCGCGTTCTTGTCGAACTGGCCTTCGTAATAGGTGGCCAGGCCCTCCAGGAACCACGACTCCGTATAGGAGTTGGGCTGGAACAGGCCCCCGGTGACGAGGTTGAGGAAACCCCAGACCCCGTCCGTCTGCTGGAGCTGCACGTAGTGGACGGCCTCGTGGCAAGCCACGTCGCCGACGTCCACCTCGCCCAGGTTGAACAGGTGGAACAGCTCCAGCGTCAGGTGGGAAGGCATCACCATCTGCTGAGGCGTGCTGGCGTAATCCGGGACCACGTAGGCGTTGTTGAAGTTGGAGCTCGTCAGGTAGACGAGCACCCGGTCCCGCTTCTTCTTCCCCCACGTCTGCTCGTGGAGGCGGGCCACGCAGCCCTCCAGCCGCGACGCCATGCGCAGGGCCGCGCCCCGGAGCTGGGCGGGGTAGTAGAGCTCCAGGGACTCGGTGGTGAGCTTGCGCATCTCGTCCCGAGCGAACGAGGCCTGGATGTTCTGGGGGAAACGGGGTGTGACGAAGGCACACCCGCCGTTTGTCAGCAGGAGACAGGTGGCGAGGACAGCCCAGCGAAGCCACCAGCGGGAAGCGGGCATGCGGGCCATCCTACAGGCCACAAATCGTAGCCACGACCGCGAATTTCACGGTAAGGGATGGCCCCGTCGCCTTCCTATTTCCGAGTCTGGATTCCGCCATGTCCGAACCCGCCACCCAGGCGCATCCCGTTCCGCAGCACGTTCACAATGCCCAGATGCAGGTCGCCACTGCCCTGGAGCAGGCCACCGGCAAGCCGGTCGACCTGCTCAATGCGCCCTGGGTGGAGATTGAACCCGCCATCGCGCAGCTGACTGGCGGCCAGTTCCAGGTGAACAAGCCGGAGCACCAGACCATCGCGCTGGGCCTGGCGGGGGCGTTCGCCCTGCGGCTCATCCAGGAGCACCAGGCCTTCTGGTTCCCCAACCGCGACTCGCCGGAGGGCGCCACGCTGGGCTTCCCGGAGGCCATCATCATGCTGTCGCCGTTCGGCGCGGTGATGGATTCGCTGGGGCAGGGCAAGCTGGCCCGCCTGGAAGACCTGGCTGCGGACATCCGCCGTTCGCTGGGACAGGCCCGCTTTGGCGGCAACCCGGCGCAGGCCCTGGGAGGCCAGGCGCCCAAGCTGACGCCGGTGGACTACCAGCGCCTCTTCGACCCCGGGTTCCTCCAGTTCGTCGTCCTGGACCCGAAGAAGGCCGCCACGGCCCTGGAGACGAAGCCGGACGGGCTCGCTCGGGACGTGCGCAACGCGCTGGGCCGCACGCAGCCGCCGCTGCCGCCCGAGGCGCGCCAGCAGTTCGAGGGGCAGATCGTGCAGTCCCTGCAGCGCCTGGACACCACCAAGTCGCTCATCGACCAGGCCGAGCGCGCGCCGCGTCTGGCGGAGTTGATGGCGCACCTGTTCGGCACCATCGGTGGGACGGGCTCGGCGCCCGAGGACTTCTGGCACGACCTGGTGCTGCCGCTGCTGTTCATCGGCACCCCGGCCAACTTCCCGCCGCTGGACGAGGAGGAACTGGAGATGTTCCGCCAGGGCGCGGACCCGCTGCCGCTCTTCGTGGACCTGGTGCCGCACGCGCACAAGGCCCCCGACGAGGGCCTGCTGGGCGCGTTCGAGATGAGTGACATCGGCCTGGTGCACCCGGGCTTCGGCCGGGTGGGCGCGCTTCGCCTCATCCGCATCAACGCCGCGCGCATCCAGTCGCTGTTGGAGCAGTTCGACCCCGCGAAGACGGCGGAGACGCTCCAGCGCTTCACGGAGTACGTGGCGAAGGCTGCCGGCAAGCCCGCCACCGAGTCGCCGCAGGGCAAGGAGATGCTGCAGGCCGCGCTGACGCTGCTCTCCGACCTGAAGCGCTCCGTGACGCAGGTTCAGGGCGGCGAGTTGTCCCTGCGCCGGCTCACCGAGGCCGAGGCCGCGTCCGAGCAGGCCCTGGCCGTGGTGCGCAAGGCCCTGCAGGGTTCCATCATCCTGACGGCTTGAGCAGCCGTTCCAGCGCGGCGCGCGACGTGGGCTCCAGCCGGTCTCCGGCCAGCCCCAGCGCGCGCCGCGACAGCAGCCGATAGAGGGGGGCGACGTCCGAGGGGAGCGCCTCCAGGTGCGCCGCCACCACGCCGGAGTCTCCGCGGACGATGGGCCCGGTGAGTCCCCCCGCGAGACCCCGGGTCTCCAATCCCCTCAGCGCCGAATGCATCAGCGGCAACAGGGCCGCCAGTGCGTCCGTTGGAGGGATTCCCGCGGCGCCCAGGGCCGCCACCGCCGCATCCGCCAGCGACACCAGGCCTCCAGCGCTGAGCACCGCGCCCGCGTGGTAGGCCGCGCGGTGGGCTTCTGGCACCTCGATGACGCGGAGCCCCGCGTCCGCCGCCATGTGACGCAGCACCTCCCGCAGCGTGCGTGACGGGGTGCTCACCGCCACGGTGCTGCCCGCCAGCGAGTCACGTGGCGAGGAGACAGCGCAGAGCGGATGGAACGAGCCGCGACTCCGGCCCTTGGCCGTGCCCAGCGCATCGAGCGAGAGCGCGCCCGCAGTGTGCACCAGTGCTGCCGTGCGGGGGAGGGTGGTGGACAGTGTCTGTGCGACGGCGGGCACCGCCGCGTCCGGAACGCACAGGAGGATGACGCGGGCCCGCTTCAGGTCCGCGGGAGCGGCCGTCTTCAAGCCGAGTGCTTCCGCGCGCTCGCGGCCTTCATCCGTGCGGGAGTGAATGTGCACGGGCCAGCGCTTCGCCTGGAGCGCCAGCCCGAGGGCGCCACCCAGGCGGCCCATCCCGACAATCACGACGGGTGGGCGCCGTTTCGAAGGCCCTGCGCGGCGGCGGGGGCCGGGGCTCATCGCTCGCGCTGGAACTGAAGCTGTCCGGAGTTCACCGCGATGCGCACGCGGTCGCCCGTGCCGAACTCACCCGACAGGATGCGCTCCGCGAGGGGGCCCTCCACCAGCCGCTGCACCATCTGCCGCATGGGGCGCGCGCCCAGCTGCGGGTCGAAGCCGCCGGACTTCAGCAGGTGGCCGACCACGTCGTCGCCCGCCACGTATTCGATGCCGCGCTCGGTGGCCAGGCGCTTGCTGCTCTCCTCCAGCAGCAGTGTGGCGATGCGTGCCACCTCCACCTCCGCCAGGGGACGGAAGGGGAGCCGTTCGTCGATGCGGTTCCACAGCTCCGGCGGCAGCGCCTTGCGCGCCACCGAAGATGCCATGTCCATGGCGTCCCCGGGGCCCGCGGAATCCGCGCCGAAGCCCACTGGGCGGCCGGTGCGGGAGAAGGCCTCCGCGCCCAGGTTCGTCGTCATGACAATGACGGTGTTGGAGAAGTCGATGTGGCGCCCCTTGCCGTCCGTCAGGCGGCCTTCCTCCAGGACCTGGAGGAGGAGCATCTGCACCTCGCGGTGCGCCTTCTCGATTTCGTCCAGCACCACCACCGACGAGGGCCGGCGGCGCACGGGCTCCGTGAGCTGTCCGCCCTCACCGAAGCCCACGTAGCCGGCGGGCGAACCGATGAGGCGCGAGACGCCGTGCTGCTCGGACATCTCGCTCATGTCCAGGCGCACCAGCGCGTCGCGGTTGCCGAACAGCACGTCCGCCAGCGCGCGGGCCATCTCCGTCTTGCCCACGCCCGTGGGGCCCAGGAAGAGGAAGCTGCCCATGGGGCGGCGCGAAGCGAAGCCCGCGTAGTTGCGGCGGATGACCCGGGCGATGCGCGTGACTGCCTCCGAGTGCCCGATGACGCGCTCCGCCAGGTCCTGCTCCAGCCGGAGCAGCCGCGACGAGTCGTTCATCAGCAGGCGCTCCTCGGGAACGCCCGCGAGCTTGGCCACCACGCGCGCCACGTCGGCGGGCTCCACCACGTCGCGGCCCTCGCGGTGGCAGCGGCTGCCCGCCAGGTCCACCACGGAGATGGCCTTGTCCGGCATGAAGCGGTCCGTCACGTAGCGGCTGGCGAGGGATGCCGCGGCCTCCAGCGCCTCGGGCGTGAAGCGCAGCCCGTGGTGCTCCTCGTAGCGGCCGATGACGCCGCGGAGGATCTCCACCGTCTCCGGTACGGAGGGCTCGTTGACCACCACGGCGGTGAAGCGGCGCTCCAGGGCCGGGTCGGTGCTGATGAACTTGCGGTACTCGTCGTGCGTGGTGGCGCCGATGCAGGGGAACTCACCGCGCGCCATGGCCGTCTTCAGCTCGTTGGCCGCGTCCTGCGGACCGTCACCCGTGGAGCCCGCGCCCACCAGCGTGTGGATTTCGTCGATGAAGACCACCACGCGGCCCTCGGCGCGGCGGACCTCTTCCTTCAGCGCGTTGAGCTTCTCGGAGAACGAGCCGCGCAGCTGCGTGCCGGCCACCAGCGTGGCCATGTCCAGCTCCACCAGCACCTTCTCCGACAGCGACCCACGCAGCTCGAGCAGGCGCTGCGCCACGCCCTCCACCACCGCCGTCTTGCCGACGCCAGGCTCGCCCAGCAGGCAGGGGTTGTTGGTGCGCCGCTTGCCCAGGATGTCGATGACCTCCTCGACCTCGCGCGCGCGGCCCACCACCGGGTCCAGGCGGCCCTCGTGGGCGGCCTGGCTCAGGTTGCGGCCCAGCGAGGTGAGCAGGGGATAGGCCTTGGCGTCGAGCACGGGCGACGCGGCGGCGGACTGCGCCGGCCGGCCCGCGGGTGCAGGGGCGGCCGTGGAGGTCGGGGCAGGGGACGGCGCGGCGCGTGCCACGGGCGCGGGCGGCGGCGCTTCCGGCTCCTCGTCCACGTCGATGAGATCGCGCGGCGACAGCGCGGGCGTGCTGTAGCGCGGAGGGGGTGGCGGCGCGGTGAAGGGCGGGGGCGACGACGGCGGGGCGCCGGGCCGGGAGCGCGGCAGGCTCAGCGTGACGGCGGAGGCCGGAAGGGGAGACGGCGGCGCGCCCAGGGGGCGGCTCGCGGGCCGGGGGCCCAGGGTCTGTGACCGGCCCAGTTGGAGGCGGCGCGGCATGTGACCACTGGTGAAATAGGACATCGCCACGCGCATGAGACCGCCCAGGTCCAGCCCGGCCTGTAGCAGCAGTTCCTGGGCCGCGCAGCGCACCCGGGCCACGGCGATGAGCAGGTGGAGGCAGTCCGCCTCCTGGGAGCCCACATTGGAGGCGATCTCCCGGGTCTTCTCGCGCAGCTCCCGGAGCAGGCTGTCCGGCTCCGCGGGAGCGGCCGTCAGCAGCTGGAGGATGGCGTCCTCGTCCACGCCTCGCTCCTTGAGCAGCAGCTGTGCACGGTTCTCCACCGTGAAGAGCGCCAGGAGCACGTGGGCGGAGGTGACCCTCTGAACCACGCTCTGTGCGATGTCATTCGCTTCGTGGAGGACCTGCGCGAGGTCCGTGCTATCGACCATTCGAACTCCGGCAAGCGACCAGACGAGCGCAATACACCCTCTTGGGGCGTCCGGCAAAATTTCCGCTACAGGCCGCTACATGTGCCGTAAAGCCCTGGAGTAGAAAGCGTCCGTCAGCGGAATTTGGCTGGCTGCCTGCCTGTTCGGCACCTTTCTTCGGCTGGCCAGGCAATTGCCTGAGGACGAGCGACGTACTTCGCTCCGAGACCTCCACCACCATATGACTTCTCTTGCTCAACCGGCCCGCGTCTTCGTCGATCCCCTCGATGGGACCCGTGCTGCCGTCGAGGCGCGCCGATGGGTGTGGCCTCTCCTCATCCTGGCCCTGTGCGTGTCCGCTTCCGGGACGCTCTTTTCCCTCCGTTGGGACGTCGCGCCTGACGTCATCCGCCAGCTCCAGGGTTCTGGTCAGCTGATGGGGCTGTCGGAGGCGGACCTCACGGACAAGATCCAAACGGAGTCGCGAAAGGCGCTGGTCGGTGGCATCGCCAAGGGCGTCATCCTGATGCCGCTGATGGCGCTGCTCCTGGCCTGCATCCTGTGGGTGGCCAGCTGGCTCTTCGACCGGCCCGCGTCCTTCGAGCAGTTGCTGTCCGCGGCCGTGCTGGCGCTGCTGCCCATCGCGCTCTACCACCTCATCCTGACCCTCTGCGTCGCGGCGCAGCACTCGATTACCGTGGCGCGGGTGATGAACCTCGTACCGTCGAATCTGGGAGCCGTGTTGCAAGGCCTGAGTCCGAAGATGCAGCGCGTGGCGTCCACCGTGGACTTCTTCAACCTCTGGAGCACGGGCCTGCTGGGGCTGGGCTTCTCCGCCGCCACCGGGATGAGCCGTGGGCGCGCGTTGCTGCTGGCGGTGGCGCTGTATGCCATGTACGCGGGCATCTTCCTCATCGGCCTTCCCGCCCAGGCAGGTGTGCAATGAACGCCTTCGTGCTCGCGGTCGCCCTGGCCGCCGCTCCCTCGGACTCCGGTACTTCCATCACCCTGGACCAGGCACGCGCGGAGGGCCGGCAGAACGTCGCGGCCATCCAGGCCCTGCTGGACGTGGCCATCGCGGACGAGGACGTGAACCTGTCTCGCTCGGTGCTGCTGCCGCAGCTCTCGCTCGATGCGTCGGCCGGTAAGATCTGGTTCGGCCGCAGGCAGGAGTTCACCACGGTTCCGGACCCGGCCAACCCGGGAGGCTTCATCCGCAACGCGGTGGAGACGCCCTCCACCAGCACCCAGAACTACGACCTGGGCTTGTCGCTCACGCAGATCATCTACGACCGCGCCCGCTGGAAGCAGTTGGAGCAGAGCGGCGTGGTGCGTGACGCGCAGAAGGGGCAGGCGCGGGAAGAGGCGGACACCTCCGAGCTGGAGGCCATCCGCCGCTTCTTCACCTTGTACCGCACCCAGGCCACGCTCCAGGTGCTGAAGGCCACCGTCGAGCGCAGCGAGCAGCAGGTGGAGCGGGCCCAGGCCCTCTTCCACGCGGGCCGCACGGGCAAGAATGAAGAGATCACCGCCACGGTGAACCTGGGGACCGACCGCATCAACTACACCGCCAGGCTCGGGCAACTGGTCAACGACCAGTCCCAGCTCGCTGTGTGGCTGGCCCGGCCGGGCACCGAGGTGCTGACGGCCCAGGACCCGGGCGTGCTCACGACCGAGCCGCCGCCCGCGCCGTCAGTCAACGAGGCGCTCGCGTCGGCCCGAGCGTACCGGCCGCTGCTCAGGACGCTGGAGTTGCGCATCCGCGCCGCGGAGCTGAAGCAGTCCATTGCCCGCTCGGAGTACCTGCCGCGCCTGGTGGCCCAGGGCCTCTACAACCGCGGCGGTCCGGACGCCTCGCTGGTGTTCACCGAGCCGCGCCTGCAGAACCGCTTCACTGCCGCCGTCGGGTTGAGCTGGGACCTGTTCACCGGTCTGTCCACGGGGGCGAGCTCCCGTCGCGCCGAGGCGGATATCCGCAAGGCGCAGCTGACGCTGGAGCAGACGGCGCGGGAAATCGAAGGTGAGGTTCGCGCAGCGCACCGCACGCTGGAGGCCCAGTTGGAGGCCGCCCGCCTGGCTGCGCAGAACGTCGAGGCCGCTGTCCAGGGCCTTGAGATGCAGGAGGCGCGCTTCCGCGCTGGCGCGGGCTCCACCCTGGAGGTCCGCGACGCGCAGCTGAGCCTGACGCGCGCTGAACTCGCCTTGTTGGAAAACAGGATCGATGTCGAAATCGCCCGCTATTCATTGCAGCGGGCCATGGGCGCCCTGAGCCCGGGAGAGTCGAAATGAAGTGGTGGAAGGGTGCCATTGCTGGCGCGTTGTTCCTGGGTGCTGCGGCCATCACCGCGGGCGGGTTGAAGGACCGTCCTCCGCCGTCGCTCGAAGTCCAGCTGTCGAAGGCCCGCAAGGGCTCCATCACCCGCACCATCACCGGCGCGGGCAAGGTGCAGGCGGCCACGACGGTGAAGATTTCGTCCAGCCTCTCCGGTGACCTGGTGGAGCTGGCGGTGAAGGACGGCGAGGCGGTGACGAAGGGGCAGGTGCTGGGCCGCATCGATCCGCGCCTCTACCAGGCCGCGCACAAGCAGGCCTTGGCGTCGCTGAACGCCTCCCGCGCCGACGTGCAGGTGGCGGAGGTGGAGGTGGGCCGCGCGCAGTTGGAGCTCGCGCGCGTGGAGGACCTGGCGAAGAAGGGCCTTTCGTCCACCGCCGAGGTGGAGACGGCGCGGGCCACGAAGAACACGGGGGATGCGCGGCTGGCGTCGGCCAAGCAGATGCTTGCCCGCAACATGGCCATCGTGGACCAGGCGCAGACGGACCTCACGCGCACGACGCTGGTGTCGCCCATCGACGGCAACGTCATCGAGCTGTCGCGTGAAGTGGGTGAGCGTGTTCGTGGCTCGGACCTGTCCGAGGACGTGGTGATGACCATCGCCGCGCTCAGCGCCATGGAGGTGAAGTTCGAGGTGGGCGAGCACGAGGTGGTGCACCTCAAGCCGGGCCAGCCCGCGGAGATCACGCTCGACGCACTGGAGGGCCAGACGTACTCGGGCTCCGTGGTGGAGATTGCCCAGAAGGCGCTCATCAAGAACGAGGGCACCGAGGCCGAGGTGACGAGCTTCCCCATCACCGTCGCGCTGGACACCCGTCCGCCCAACGTGCTGCCCGGCATGAGCTCCGAGGTGCGCATCTCCGCGGAGACGCACAATGACGTGGTGCTGGTGCCCATCCAGGCGGTGACGGTGCGCTCGGAGCGCTCGCTGCCGGACTACAAGGCGCCCATCGAAGGCGGTGGGCTGACGGCGAAGCGGACGGAGTCGCTGGCCAAGGTCGTGTTCGTGGTGGACAGCAGCAACAAGGCGCAGGTGCGCCGCGTGCAGACGGGCATCGCCTCCGACACGGAGCTGGAGATCGTCTCCGGACTCAATGATGGCGACCGGGTGATTGAAGGTCCGTACCGGACGCTGTCGAAGGAGCTGAACGACGGCGACATCGTGCGTGAGCCGGAGCAGGGCGCGGGAATGAAGGGCGGTCGGAAGTCGTGAGTCAGGCCAGCGGCGCGGGACCGCTCATCCAGGTGGAGAACATCACCCGCGTCTTCCACGTGGGTGGAGAAGAGGTGCGCGCGCTGCGCGGCGTCTCCTTCGGCATCAACCGGGGCGAATGGGTGGCCATCATCGGCCAGTCCGGCTCTGGCAAGAGCACGATGATGAACGTGCTCGGCTGTCTGGATACGCCCAGCAGCGGCCGGTACATGCTGAACGGCAAGGACGTGTCGCGCATGAGCGACGACGAACTCGCCGTCATCCGCAACGTGGAGATTGGCTTCATCTTCCAGACCTTCCAGCTGCTGCCCAAGGAGACGGCCCTGGCCAACGTGGAGCTGCCGCTGGTGTACCGGGGCATTGGCGCGCGGGAGCGGCGCGAGCGGGCCAAGGCGGCGCTGGACAAGGTGCAGCTCACCCACCGCATGCACCACCGGCCCAACGAGCTGTCCGGTGGTCAGCGCCAGCGCGTGGCCATTGCCCGCGCGCTGGTGTCCGAGCCCTCCATGCTGCTGGCCGACGAGCCCACGGGCAACCTGGACTCGGCGACGGGTGAGGAGATCGTCCGCCTGTTCGAGCAGCTCCACAAGGCGGGCCACACGCTGGTGCTCGTCACGCACGAGCCCAAGTTGGCGGCGCGCTGCCCCCGGGCCATCCGCCTGAGCGACGGAGAGATTGTCGCGGACGGCGACGGCCGCACGGTGGCCATGGGGACGGCGACGGACGTGCTGAACGCGGGGGGCGCATGAGCCAGCGCTCCGCCTTCCGCGTGGATGTGCTGGAGGGCGCACGCATCGCGGTCTTCTCCCTGAAGGCCAACCGCCTGCGCACGGTGCTGACCACGCTGGGCATTGGCATCGGCGTGGCCACGCTGCTGGCCATCGTCGGCATCATCCAGGGGCTCAACACGTCCTTCCACAAGCAGTTGGCCACCTTCGGGGCGAACACGATGTACGTGTCCAAGTGGCCCTGGATGATCAAGGGCGACTGGTGGAAGTACCGCAACCGGAAGAACTTCACCCTGGAGCAGATGCACCGGCTGCGCACGCTGGCGCCCTTCGTGACGGCCATGTCCCCGGCGGTGTCACGACTGTCGGACGTGGCGCATGGCGGCGAGCAGATGTCCACCGTGCGCATCCAGGGCGTGACGCACGAGTACCTCAACATCTCCGGCTACGAAATCACCGGTGGGCGCTTCCTCACCGAGGCGGACGACGCGACGACGCGGCCGGTGGCGGTGGTGGGCGCGGACGTGGTGGACGGGCTCTTCCCGGGCGTCAGTCCGGTGGGGCAGTCGATTCGCATCGACAACCGCACCTTCCAGGTGGTGGGCACACTCAGCCGCAAGGGGAAGATGGTGGGGGAGAGCATGGACCTCATCGTCTTCATCCCCTTCAAGACGTTCTATTCGAGCTTCGGCAAGGGCCGCAGCTTCGAGATTGCCATGGCGGTGGAGGATGCCTCGCAGATGCGGTCCGCGGAGGACCAGCTCACCGGCATCATGCGGCGCGTGCGCTCCACGCCTCCGGGGGCAGAGGACGACTTCTCCATCAACCGGCCGGAGGCCATGGCGCAGACGTACGAGCAGCTCACGGGCGCGCTGTACGGCGTGGCCGTGGGCGTGGGGCTCATCACGCTGCTGGTGGGCGGCATCGGCATCATGAACATCATGCTGGTGTCGGTGCGCGAGCGGACGCGGGAGATTGGCGTGCGACGCGCGCTGGGCGCCCGGAAACGGACCATCGTCTTCCAATTCCTGATGGAAGCCTCGAGCGTGTCCGCGGTGGGAGGCCTGCTGGGGACAACCGTGGGCTTGGGCACGGCCAAGGTGGTGTCGCTCATCACGCCGCTTGCGGCGGACGTGCAGCCGATGACCGTGGTGGCGGGGGTGGGCTTCGCCGCGCTGGTGGGCCTGCTGTTCGGCATCTGGCCGGCGGCGCGCGCGGCGAACCTGGACCCCGTGGAAGCCCTTCGGTACGAGTAGCGCGATGCGAGCGTTCCTGGACAATTTGCGGTTGGCGTTGGGCACCTTCCTGGGCAACCCGCTGCGCTCGCTGTTGACGCTGCTGGGCATCGTCATTGGCGTGGCGACGGTCATCACCATGATGGGGCTCATCGAGGGCCTGCGGGTCAAGGTGAACAACGACCTGGGACGGATGGGGGCCCACACCTTCCAGGTGACGAAGTGGCCCGCGGGCGGCTTCGGGCGCATCAACTGGGCCAAGTTCGCCAAGCGCAAGGACTTCGAGATGCCCGACTCGCGGGCCATCGAGGAGTCCTGCCCGTCGGTGGGGACGGTGGTTCCCACCGACGACGAGGGTGGCCAGAAGCTGGCCACGGCGAGCTCGGAGACGCGGCCTTCGGTCCGCGTGTTCGGCACGCCCGCCAACTACCCGTTGGTGAGCGGGGTGTCGGTGCAGGCCGGGCGCTACTTCAATGAAGTGGAGGCGCTGGACGGCCGCTACGTGGTGCTGCTGGGGACGGACGTGTCGGACGCGCTCTTTCCGGGCATGAATCCGGTGGGCCACGAGGTGCGCATCAAGGGCCGGCCCTTCCGCGTCATCGGCCTGCTCCAGAAGCGGGGGAGCATGCTGGGCATGTTCAGCCTGGACAACCAGGTGATGATGCCGCTGAGCGTCTTCCACCAGCTCTACGGGAAGAAGCGTTCGCTGGACATCAGCGTGCAGGCGAAGTCCCCGGAGCTGTTCAGCAAGGCGCAGGACGAGGTGGCCTCGCTGATGCGCCGCCGCCGCGACGTTCCGGCGAACATGCCCAACGACTTCGAATTGCACACGAACGAGTCGGTGACGGCGTCGTTCAATCAGCTCTCCCAGGTCATCACCATCGCGGGCGTGGGCGTGTGCCTGCTGTCCCTGGTGGTGGGCGGCATTGGCATCCTCAACATCATGCTGGTGTCGGTGATGGAGCGGACGCGGGAGATTGGCGTGCGCAAGGCGCTGGGCGCGCGCAAGCGCCGCATCCTGGGACAGTTCGCCACGGAGGCGGTGCTGCTGTCGCTGATGGGCGGTGCCCTGGGCCTGGGCCTGGGCTTCGGGCTGGTGTTCCTGGGGAACTGGATGATGGGCTTTCCCATGCAGGTGCCCCCGTGGGCGGTGGGCCTGGCCCTGTTCATGAGCTGCGGCGTGGGGCTCCTGTTCGGCATCTACCCGGCGGCCCGGGCGGCGAAGTTGGATCCAGTGGAGGCCATGCGGGCGGACTGAGGGCGGTGGTTCCCGGTGACGGGCGCCACCCTTCGCGTTAAGCACAGCCCATGGCGCCTCGCATTGGAACGCTCTGGGACTCCGTCGGAAACACCCCGCTGCTGCGCATCGGCTCGCTGAGCCGGCAGACGGGGTGTGAAATCCTCGCGAAGGCCGAGTTCATGAATCCCGGCGGCAGCATCAAGGACCGCGCCGCGAAGGGGATGATTCAGCGCGCAGAGGCGCAGGGCCTGCTGAAGCCGGGCGGAGCCATCTTCGAGGGCACCGCGGGCAACACCGGCATTGGCCTGGGGCTCTTGGGCCGCGAGCGCGGGTACCGCGTGGTCGTCACCATGCCGGACAACCAGGCCCGGGAGAAGTACGAGCTGCTGGAGGCCATGGGCGTGGAAGTCCGCAAGGTCCCCGCGGTGCCCTTCGCCAATCCCAACCACTTCTTCCACCAGGCCCGCGTGCTGGCGGAAGCGCAGGGCGGCTTCTGGGCGAACCAGTTCGAGAACCCGGCCAACGGCGACTACCACTACGAGACGACGGGCCCCGAAATCTGGGAGCAGTGCGAGGGCCGCGTGGACGTGCTGGTGGCGTCCGTGGGCAGCGGTGGGACGATGGGCGGCGTCAGCCGTTACCTGAAGGAGAAGAACCCCTCCGTGCGCGTGGTGTTGGTGGACCCGCCGGGCTCGGGTCTCTTCACCTACGTGCGCGAAGGGCGCATGGAAGGGCCCGGTTCTTCCGTCACCGAGGGCATTGGCATCATGCGCCTCACGGAGAACTTCCGCCGGGCCCGCGTGGACGAGGCCATGCGCCTGGGTGACCAGGAGATGGTGGAGATGCTCTATCACCTGGCGCGCGAGGACGCGCTGGTGGTGGGCACATCGGCGGCCCTCAACGTGCGCGCCGCGTGGGAGCTGGCGCGACGTCACCGGGGCGAGGGGCTGCGCATCGTCACCTTCCTGTGCGACCACGGCAGCCGCTACGCGTCGAAGGTGTTCAACCCAGAGTTCCTCGCGTCCAAGCAGCTGGAGGTCAGGCCACTTCCCGTGGATTGACAGTGCGGGGTACTCGGGTGGCCGTGCTGCAATTCAACACCCTGGGACTGCAATGACTCTCCCTTGAGCCTGTGACGTCTGCTGTTACAGGGCGAGTCACGCTGTGGCGTGATTTGTCATTGCCACCAGCGGCGGCGCACGCGCTGCGCTTAATGGCGTTGAAAGAGGACTCTGGCCTGCGGGGTGCACAAGGCCGCGTTGCAGTCTACCCGCGAGGAGTCCCCCATGAAGCAGTCCTCCAAGAAGTTTCCAGGCGTGTTGCGCGCCTGGTCTGGCGTCGTCGCCGCATCCCTGCTCGCAGGGTGTGGTGGCCCCGAATCCCTCCCGTCGGAGGAGCCGGCCGCCGCGGCGCAGGAGCAGGCGCAGACGGGCGCCGCGCCCATCATCGATTCGATGGATGCCATCGCGCTCGACAGCGCGCTGACGTCGAAGACGCGCAGCCTCATCCGCGCGAAGCTCGCGCAGGGGCAGGTGCATCAGCAGGTTCCCGTGGTGTCGGACTCGGGGCAGGCGCTCGTGCTGAACGACGAGGGCCTCAATGGTGACGAGCAGGCCGGTGACGGTGTGTTCTCCGCCATTGGCGACGTGGACTTCGTCACACACAGCGCCACGCAGGACCGCATTCGCGAGTTCCAGGAGCGCAATCCCCAGACGCCGCTGACGGTCGCGACCTTCGACAACCGCGTCCGCGTTTCCGAGCGCGTACTCACGCCGCTGTCGCCCGACGTCTTCCGGCCGGGTGTCCCCATCCCCATCTTCCCCGCGGGTATCTCCCACGCGGTGAAGCCGGAGAACTCGCTCATCATCACCCACCCCAACGTGGTCAATGACCCGACGCGCACGTATGACCCGTGCACGAACGCCGGCAACCCGAATGGTGTGTGGACGTTCAACCACCTGATGCGGGAGATGGCGAGCTCGTACGTGTCGCCAGCAAACCTGACGGAGCACTGGCTGCGTCAGTGGACTGTGAATCAGAACATCAACGGCTGGACGGTGCCGGCGCGCCCGGCGATGACCGCGCGCATCCTCACGCCGTGGCCGCGCGCGAGCGGCGCGCTGGATCTGGCACGGTCGCCGTTCAAGCTGGTGGCCATCGTCAACCGCCTGGACCTGGGCGCCGGCGCGGGGCCGTCCGCCTACGCTTCTGGTAACGCGGGCGAGCTGCGCTTCGTCTTCGCCGCGGTGGATCGTTCAAGCGGGACCTGTGGCGTGCGGCCCTTCCTGGTCATCTTCGAGTACGGCGTCCCGCACGCCAGCTGTGACGCGGTCCGCACCTGGGCGCAGGGGTGGCTGAACCTGTCGGCGCCGTCCATGATTCTGGGCAGCTCGGCGTACAATGCGGCGCTGACGAGCCTCACGCAGCAGGTGGTGGTGCGCAACGCCGCGCCCCGCAAGCCGAACGGCAGCGCCATCAACCAGATCCGCACCAACGAGGAGTGGCTGCGCTACCCGTGGGAGCTGCGTGAGTTCCACCTGATGGGCTCGGGCCCCTCGGTGAACCGCCTGCAGGGCCAGCCGACGGTGCTGACGCCGGGCGACTCGCACAACAACACGACGGTGCTGCGTGACTTCATCAACGCGAACACGCCCGCCATCCTAGCCAACAGCTACACCGTGCCGCCGACGTACCCGACGGCGGGCACGCCGTTCCTCGGCGCGTTCCCGTGGATTTCGTCGGTGACGGACTCGTACTGGCATTCGTTGGGCATCTCCGTCAACGACGCCCGCCACATCTTCTCGCGCAACACCTGCAACGGCTGCCACGGCCGCGAAACGCGCACCCGCTTCACGCACATCAATGAGAACGGGATGCTGTCTCCCTTCCTCGCCACGGGCATGGCCAGTCCTTCCACGGCCTTCTGGGTGCAGGACCCCGTCGTGACGTCGCTGAGCCGTCCGTTCTACGAAATCCAGATGCGCAACACGAACCTGGACAGCGTGGCGAACCAGTCCTGCCTGGCTCGCGCGTTCGACCGGCCTCTGCTCTCCGCGCACTGACGCGGGGAAGCCCGACCGGGGCGCATCGATTCAACGGTGCGCCCCGGGGAGGGCGGCCGAGGCCGCTACATGAGCGGCGTCGGGAGGATGGACAGCGGCGGCGCGTCCAGGGGCGCGTCCTCGGGACGGCGCGCGTAGGCGAGCATGCTGCCGCCGTCCTCTGACTCAGCGAAGAACTGCTCGATGGGGCCGAAGAGGAAGTCCAACTCGTCGTCCGTGCACGTGGGCAGGTAGACGCGCAGCACGCGCGGGTCGTAGTAGCGGAACACCAGCGGCTTGCCGTTGGCGTCCTTGACCTTGAGGAAGCGCCGCAGGTGCCGCCGCAGCGCGTCCGGGTGGGCCGGGCTCTGCACGAAGATGCCCCAGCTCTTGCCCCAGCCCGCGGCGAGCAGCTGCTCCGTGGCGGGCGCTCCGGGCCGCAGTTGCACCAGGTAGGGCGCCACCTCCACCAGCTCCGGCGGCAGCTTCCCCGCATAGAGGCAGCTCTGCGTCAGGCCGCAGGTGAGCACCAGCCGGTGGATGTTGGGGGCCCGCGCCCCGTCCAGGATGGCGTAGAGCGCCGAGGTGGGCGCTTCCTCCGTGGCCTGACGCACCCACTGAAGCAGACCCGGAATCTGGGGGACCGGTGCGCTCACGCCGCGGCCCGTTGCTTCTGCTTTTCACACTCCTCGCAGAACGGCACACCCGCCGCCGCGGCCTGGCGCAGGGCTTCGGCCTGCCGTGCCGGGTCAGGGAAGAGGGTGAAGACCTCCACGGGCGGGCGCGCCAGGGGGATGACCTCGGGCTCGGGCCGGGGGGGCGGCAGGGCCGGTTCCGGCCACGCCCAGGCGGCGGCGCGGCGCTGCACGCGCAAGGCCACCAGCTCACGGCGCTCCAGCGCCTGCACCAGCCGGTCTCGCACGCGGGCGTCCTGCCGGGCGCGGTCCAGCGAGCTGGCGTTCCACGGAAGGATGCCGCCCAAGGCCTCGTACATCTCCAGCAGGGGCCTGCGGGCGGAGGTCAGCCAATGGTCGAGCTGCCAGGTGATGTGCTCGGCCGGGACGCACTCCCGCTCGTCGAGGGCCGTTACGGCTCGCATGACGAGCAGTTCGTATTCTTCGGCTCCAGAGCGGAGCCGCCAGGGGCCAGGGAAGCCGATTCCAGGGACGGACATGACGACCTTGTCGGGGCTTCAGGGAAAGGGCCGCGTCCAGGACGCGGAATGGACTCGGAGTGTACCCGGGGCCGGGTGAAGCTGCATCCCGGCCTGCACGAAATCTGCACGAACATTCCTTGGCAGCCGCACAAGGGGGCCATCACCGTTGCACGGGGGGCGCACATCCTGCGCCCATGAACGCACCTCCTCCGCTGCCTCCCCGTCCGCCGCGAGCGCCCGAAGGCGCCCTTCGCCGGGCCCTGCGCTGGCTCGTGGCCCACCACGTCTTCGGCAGTCTGGTCATCGTCGTCTTCGCCACGGCCGTCATCGCCGGGCAGGTGGCGGACCGGACGGACTTCGCCAACTCGGAGCTGGCCGCCGGGGTGGAGGACCGCTGGGGCGCGCCCGTCACCCAACCCGCGCCGTCCCTGCGCTACGTGCACAGCGGCACCATCTTCACCGAGCTGAAGCCGCTGCCCTTCGACCGCCAGCACGTCGAGGTGCAGGCGAAGATGAACTACCGCAAGCGCGGGCTGCGCTACTTCTCCGGCTTCGACTTCACCCTCAACGCCGACTACGCGGTGGTCAACCGCGAGAGCACCGACATCGACGTGGCGTTCATCTTCCCCATGGAGATGGACAAGTCGCAGGTGCTGCTGTCGGAGCTCCAGTTCCTGGTCGATGGCACGGAGTCCAGCCTGGACCTGGGCGAGTCCGGCAACCGGCTGGTGTGGACGGGCCGCATCGCCAAGGGCGCCACGTCCCGCTTCACCATCCGCTACCGCGCCCGGGGGCTGAACTCATTCGTGTACCGCCTGGATCCGGCGCTGCCCGCGCGGGACGTGCGCGTCCACGTCGCCGTCGAAGGAGGGGAGAACTACGACTACCCATCGGGTGTGCTGGCCGCGTCGTCGGTGAACACCACGGCCGACGCGGTGACGCTGGATTGGGCCTTCCAGTCGCTGGAGTCGGGAGTGAACCTGGGCGTCATCCTCCCGTCGGAGAAGACGTTTGACGCGCTGGTGGGCACGATGGCGACCCGGGCCTGGGTGCCCTTCCTGGGGCTGCTCGCACTGCTCGCTGCCCTGGGGTTGCGCCACCGCCGTTCGCTCGCGCTCCACGAGACGTACCTGCTGGCGTCCGTGTACGGCTTCTTCTTCGTGCTGCTGGCGTACCTGGCGGCCTTCATGAACTTCTACGCCGCCTACGCCCTCTGCGCGGTGGGCCTGGGCGCGGCGGTGGTGGTGTACGTCCGCTGGCTCTTCCCGAAGGAGCGGACGTCTGTGCTCGCGGGATTGTGGGGCGCCACGCTGGTGGTCCCCACCGGCGCCGTCATCCTCCAGGGCTACACCGGCCTCATCTACACGCTGGAGATCCTCGCCGCGCTGCTGGGGCTGATGGTGCTCTCCACCCGCGCTGGTGTGCGGGCCTTCCTCTCCGACTTGTCCCTGCCCGGTGAGCCTCCGCGCACCGCCGTGGCTCCCGCTGCCTCCACCCCTGTCACCCCGGAAGCGAGCTGATTCCGCCATGTGGACCGTACCGCTCTTCGTTGGACTCCTGCTGACCACGGCCGATGGCTCGGCCTCCACGTCTCCCTCCGGCACCGCCACCGTGCCGCTTCAGGAGCTGATTCCCCTCTACGCGCAGCGCCAGGCGGCGCCCGCCGAAGCACCTCCGATGGAGGCCCTGGTGAAGAGCCAGCTCAAGGGCCGGATCACGGCGGATGCCCTCTTCGTGGACGGGCACTTCGACGTGGAGGTGCTCGCGGATGGACGGTGGACGCAGGTGCGCCTGCTCCAACTCGACGCCGACACGTTCCCGGCCGCGTTGCCCGCGCTGGAGGAAGGCTCCGTGGGCGTCGTCGACGGGTACCTCTGCCTGCTCACGCGGAAGGCGGGGCGCTACGTCTTCGACGTGGGCGTCTCCATCCGCTCGCCCGGCGCGGGGCCGGAGCGCCGTGCCCAGCTGCGCTTCGGGCCCCACGCATCCCCGGTGCCGCTGGCGCTGGAGGCGGACACGTCCGTCTTCACACTCACCGAGCCGCTGGCTTCTATGGGAGGCGAGTCCCACGCCGTCTATCCCGTGCAAGGCACGCTGCGCGTCGGCTGGCGCGCGGCGGTGGCTCGGGTGGCACAAAGCCAGAAGCAGCAGGTGCGCCCGCCGCTCGAGCCGCGCATCACCGAGGCCACCGCGTCCTGGGTGTCCACGCTGGAAGGCCGAGCCACGCTGCGCGTCAGCTACGCGCTGAGCCTGGACCGCGAGCAGCCGCTGGAGCTGGTGCTGCCGGAAGGACACCGGCTGGAGCGCGTCACCCTGAATGCCATTCCCGTCCCCGTGGAGTCGGAGAACGGCACCCTGGCGTTGAAGGCCGCTCCGGCGCGGCTAGGAGAGACAGGCGGGACGCTGGAGGTGGTGCTGTCGCGAGAGCTGGGCGTGTTCCACCTCTCCGGCCGGTTGAAGCTGGCGTTGCCGCGAGTCTCCTGGCCGGTGGCGGAGCTCCGCGCACGCGCGCACTTCCCAGCGGTGTTCAACTACCGGCGCGAGGGCGGCAGCCTGGAGCAGTACGAGTCGACGGAAGCCGTGGCCGCGGAGGCGGCGGGCCTGCCCGGAAAGGCGCTGCACTTCCGCCAGTTCCTGGTGGCCGCGTCCTCGCCCACGCTGGAGCTGGGCTACTCCGTGGACATTTCCGACAGCTACTTCCGTTGAAGCCGGGGCACGGGCGCCACCACGGCGAAGGTGGTGCCCGTGTCGGAAGGAAGCAGCTCCAACCTCGCGTGGAAGGCGCGCAGCATGGACTGGGCAATCGTCAGGCCCAGGCCCGTGCCGCCTCGCTCGCGGGCGGTGGTGAAGAAGGCGTCGAAGATGCGCGCGCGGTTGGACTCGGAGATGCCCTTGCCGCGGTCCTTCACCACCACGCGCACCAGGTCCGCCTCTGGGGCCTGCTCCACCGACAGGTCCACGCGGACGGTGTCGCCACCGTGCTGGCGGGCATTGGTGACGAGCTGCCACAGCACGTCGTCGAGCACCTCCTGCGGGAGGCTCACCTTCAGGCCCGCGGGTGGTGCCGTCACATGGATGTCCGTGGCACCGTCAGCGCGGGCGCGGAGGGCGAGCCCCTCCAAGAGCGGGCCCAGATCCACCTGCGCGGGCGTGGCCGTCATGGAGTCCGCCCGGGCCAGCTCCAGCAGGCGCTGCACCAGTCGGGTGAGCCTGCGGGCATCCGCGTCCACGTTGGCGAGGAACCGCGCGCGTTGCTCGGGGGACATCGCGTCGGCGCTGTCGCGCAGCAGCTCCACCGCGCCTTGGATGGAGGCCAGCGGCGTCTTGAACTCGTGCGACACGTTGGCCGCGAAGGAACGGATGTACTGGTTCCTGTCTCGCAACGCGGTGGCCATGCCGGCCAGGGACTCGGAGAGCTCGGCCAGCTCGGCCACCACGGGGCGCGCCATGGGTTCGAAGCCCGAAGGGTCGCTCATGGCGATGGCGCGCGTCTGCTTCACCAGCGCGCGCACCGGCCGGCCCACCAGCGCGGCGGCGGCCAGGGACATCAGCGCCACCGCGCCGAGCAACACGAAGCCGGTGGCGGTGAGGTTCCACCGGTCCGCGTACGTCGCCTTGGCGAACGTCATGGGCGTGCGCGTCAGCACCACCGCGCCCCAGACGCGATCGCCTTCCAGCACGGGCAGCGCCACCGTGACGCGGATGCCGGTGTCGCGGCTGAGTGATGCCAGTGGGGTGTCCTCGGGATCGGCGACGCGGCGGCGCATCACGCTGACGGGCTCGCCGCGCAGGGCCCGCTGGACCTCCGTGCGGTCCGCCAGCGTCGTCCACAGCAGGGCGGGGCTGCTGCTGGCCACCACCACGCCCTCGGTGTCCACCACGCGGATGCCGGCCAGGGTCGCCGCACGCACCTGTTCGAGCAGCGGCGTCAGCTGCAATCCCGCCGCGTGTGACAGCGGCTCCGCGGGGACGTGCGAAGGCCGAGGCGTGTCGCCCGGCGGCAGGGATGCATCCGAGGCCCTGAGCGACGGGAGGATGGGGCGCAGGCGCGTGTCGTCGGGAATGGGGAAGGGCCAGGGAGCGGTGCGCTCGCGGCCGTATGCGCCCGCTGGCACGGTGGCGCGCAGCCGCTCGCGGAAGACCTCCGCGACCACCGCGCCCTGGGCAATCAGCTCCGACTCCGTCTGGCGGATGAGCTGGTTGTCGTAGACGCGCACGAAGGCGAGCCCCGCCAGCGTGAGGGCGAACCCCGCGACGCCCACGGCGGCGAACACCAGCCACAAGCGCGGGCGCGCGCGGCGCTCAGGGGAGGGCGAGCCGATAGCCAAGGCCATGCACCGTCTCGATGACGTCTCCGCCCGCGCTCGCGAACTTCTGCCGGACCCGGCGCACGTGGCTGTCGATGGTCCGGTCGCTGACCACCACGTCGTCGTAGACGCGGTTCATCAACTCATCCCGGGTGAAGACCTTGCCGGGGACTCGGAGCAGCGTGGCCAGGAGCTGGAACTCCGTCACGGTGAGCACCACTTCCGTGTCCTGCCACCACGCGCGCCAGCGCTCCGCGTCCATGCGCAGCGGCCCTCGGGACTGCATCCGCGCCGCGGGCGATTCGGCCTCCGGGGCCGGCGCGGGCCGTGCGCGCCGGAGCACCGCCTTCACGCGTGCCACGAGCTCGCGCGGGCTGAAGGGCTTGGTGAGGTAGTCGTCGCCGCCCAGCTCCAGGCCCAGGATGCGGTCGACCTCGTCATCCCGCGAGGAGAGGAAGACGATGGGCAGCTCGTGCTTGCGCCGGACCTCACGGCACACGGCGAGCCCGTCCAGCTCCGGCATCATGATGTCCAGGACGATGAGCACTGGGAGGGCGCGGTCGACCTGCGTCAGGGCGGCGCGGCCATCGGCGGCCTCATCCACCCGGAAGCCTCCCTGCTCCAGCGCGAAGCGGACGATCTCCCTCAGGTGAGGATCATCGTCGACGACCAGGACTGTGGGACGTTCGGCCACGGCTGCTCGGGAGGGGAGGGTTGCGACGACTGCCGCACTCTACACCCGCCCGGGCCCTGGAGACGGCCGGGGCGCAACCCCGGCCGTGACTACGACTACCGGCGTGAGCGCCGGCGGGGCCGCGGAATCGCAATTGCCGCGGCGAGTAGGAGAACCACTGGAATGAACACGAGCATCGTCTGCGCCGTCACCTTCGCCCCCATCGAGGAAGTGCCGCTACTATGGCGGGCCGGTCTGACGTTGCGCTCGCGGCAATCCTGAAAACAGGTTTTGACGGGACGGTGACAGCGCCCGGCGTCAGATCAGCTCGCGGGTGATGACCTCGGAGCGTTCCTGGTCGTTCCAGGTGACCTTCCGGGTCTCCCGGCCGTTGAAGTAGATGGCCTCCCGGTCGTTGATGAGCTTCCGGATGGTGATGCGGGCGACGGACTGCTGTTCGTCCACGCCGTGGGTCAGCTCGTACCGGGCGACGTCATGGCGGAGCTCGCCCAGGTGGAGGCGGACCTCGCCCAGCATGTCCACGTAGTCCGCCAGCGCCTGCATCTGCCCCAGCGCGCGCCGCATCACCGTGCCCGTGCGCTTGCTGAGCACCCGGTCCCAGAAGAGGTAGCCCGCGCCCAACGTGGCCGCGCTGGTGAAGAACATGAAGAAGGTGAGCGCCGGATCCAGGTACCGGTTCTGGGTGAGGCCCTGGTGCTTCGAGGCTTCCACCAGGATGTCCTTCATGGCCTCCACGGCCGTGCGGTGGGCCAGCTGCGTCCACTCCCGCGCATCCCGCTCCGAGCCCAGCAGCAGCCAGCAGAGGCCCAGGTGCAGGGCGATGAACGACAGCCGCGCCTTGTCGCGCTCGGTGCCCATGGCTTCCGTGAAGCAGCTCCGCGCGGACTTCAGCCGCTCCAGCTGTTCGTCGCGGGTGGCCTGAGGGGCGCGCACTGCCTCCAGGTGGAGCCGTCCGGCCTGGAAGGGACCTTCCTGCAGCGGCCGGACGTCGCGATGCAACCCGCGAAGGAGGGTGAGCTGTGCTTCGTGAAGGCCGAGGAGTGTCTCCAGCAGCGTGACCGCGGCGGGAGCCTGAGACCTGCCGCCCCCGTGCGGTGGAATCGCCAGGACGAGATCATCCCACTTGGCCATGTGCGGACTCCGTGTGGCTGGGCGATGCAAGACGTGCGGCAAGCCCCCTCACGGATCAGTCTGCCACAACCTCCACGCCATCGAAGAATGTGGGCCGCAGTTCATGCGGGAGCGGCATTCTTCAATGCGACGGAGCGGCTGGCTTTCAAGCTCGGTAGAAAAAGCCAGTCACTCTCTCGAAATGGCGTGAGTCTGTTTCTACTCCCCCGTGCCGAGCACCGCGTGTGGCTCAGCCCTGGCCTGGTGGAGGCGCCATGTACATGCGGAAGCGCGTCACCGGCCGGTAGCCCATGCGGGTGTAGACGGGCTCGCCTGCGCTCGTGGCGTGGAGGACGGTGCGCTCGATGCCCCAGTCCTGATGGGCCTTCGCCAGCGCATGTCGCATCACGGCCTCGGCGGCACCTTGCCGGCGGTGTTGCGGCTGGGTCGCGACCAGTGCGACGTAGGCGGCGGCATCCACGCGCAGCACCACCGTGCTGGCCGCGGCCTCTTCGTCGCGGCACGCCACGAAGCCCTGGCAGTCCGGGGTGTAGAGCGAGTCCTCGTCGAAGGCTTCACGGCCGAAGTGGCGGGGGACGTCGTAGACGTTGGCGTTGATGTCGGCCACGGCCTGCCGGCCCCACGCATCCGTGACGGGACGCACGGTGAACGGAGGCCGTGGGTGAATGGAGGGCGCCAGCCGGTCCGCCACCATGCCGGTGACATCCATCTCGGACTTGAGCCCGTACCAGGCGAGGATGGATGGCGCGTTGTCGCGCACGGAGGGCGCCAGCCAGTCGTCGCAGATGACGAAGCTCCAGCCATGTCTGCCAGCGGAGAAGTAGCGCGCCGCGGAGGCCGCGGAGGCCGCCAGCGCTTGTTCCGTTTCGACGGGCGCGCGCAGGAAGGCGGAGTTCATCATCGACCAGGCGACGTGGCAGGCGGTGATGTAGACCTCGGGGCGCTCCACCACTTCACCCGACCTGCTGCCCAGGGCGAACAGCCTCCAGGCTCCACGGAACTGCGCGTTGGACTCGTCTATCTCGACGCGTGAGGGGGCGGGCATCGCGGCTCCTGGGGTGAGGGGAATCGGCGAGCATACCCGACCTCGGGAGCGTTCAGCGCGCCACTGCCCGGCAGTCGCGGGTGGCGGTGGACGCGGGGCGCGTCTACGTTGAGCGGATGACGCATGCGGTTTCCGAGACGTGGACACTGCCCTGGCGGGGCCTGGGGTTGAGCAGCAACCTGAGCGTGGCGGACGTGCCGCAGCCCTACCGCTTGCTGGACGAGTCACCGGGCCTCTTCGACTACGTGGAGTACAGCGCGCCGCTCTCCTTGGAAGAGTCGAAGGCGCACGCCTCGCTGTTCCCAGAGATGTGGCGCCGTCGCCAGGACGTCCCGGTGCTCTTCCATCCCGTCCACCTCAACCTCTGGGGGCCCGCGCTGGAGCCCGTCCAGGCCTTGAGGGATTTGGACGCCCACGCGCGCGCCGTGGAGAGCCCCTGGGTGGGCAACGACGTGGGCTGGTGGCACGTGGATGGGCAGCCCTTCCCGGGCTACCTCTACTTCACGCCGCCCTTCAACGAAGCGGGTCTGGAGGCGTGCGTGTCCCACGCGCTCCATGTCCAGCAACACCTGTCCGTGCCGCTCGCGCTGGAGAACCCCGCGGTGCTCGCGCGGCGCGGGCAGTGGCATGTGCTCGACTTCATGGCGAAGCTGCACGCGCGCACCGGGGCGCCGCTGCTGCTCGACCTGGGGCACCTGCTCAGCCATCAGCTCTCCGCCGGCCTGCCGCTGCAGACGGGGCTGGACGGCTTTCCGCTCGACCAGGTCATCGAGCTGCACATTGCCGGAGGCGTGGTGACGCACCGGGGGCCGCGCAGCTTCTACGTGGATGACCACACGCAGCCGGTGCGCGAGGAGCTGTTCGACCTGCTGGCCTCGTTGATTCCGCGCTGCCCATCGCTGCGCGCCGTCACCTTCGAGGGGGATGGCCACCCGCCCGAGGTCGCCCGGATGTCCTTGCGCCGCCTGCGCCAGCTGGTGCCCGCGGGCGCGCGTCCGCCGCTGGCGTGGCGCGTACCGGTGGCTGTCGCGGCCGTGCCTCCACTCACGGAGGAAAGCCAGCCCTGGGCCTTGTTCGACGCCGGTTACGCGGCCGCGCCCGCGGCCTCCGTGGAGGACGAAGCGGGCACGCTGGCGGACCAGGACTTCCGCCTGGCCGTGGTCGCGGAGGTACTGGATCGCGATTGGCCACTCACCCGGTTGTTGCTCGCGGGCACGCGGGAGGGGTTGGCGGCCTTCACCGGCTCGAAGGAGTACCGGAAGCTCTTCGACTCCGTGGCGCGGACGCCCGGGCAGTCCTTCGCGTCCTGGGCCATGCGCCGCCTGCGCGAGTCACCGGATGAGGGGGCGTCGGCGGCACTGACGCTGGAGATGCTGCTGCCGTCGCTGTTCACGCGTCGGGTGCCCGCGCCCGCGCCGGGGCAGGTGGGGTTGATGGAGGACGTGCGGGTCGGGTCGCTTCCCGTGGACCTGTCCGAGCTGGTCCATTCCGCCCGAGCCGTGCGCCGGCACCTCACTGCCCGTGCGTGGGCGTGTGGCACGTTGGAGCTGTCCGGCCTGGATTCGCTGAACCAGGTAGCGCGCCGGCCCGGCCCGGGGCCCTGGTCCTTCGTCGCTCGGCGGAGGGCAGGAGGACCGGAGGTGATATCGGTGCCCCCGGCTTTGGGTGAATTCCTTGGAATGCTCGCTGTGCGGCCCATGGTCGAGGCGGAGGTAGCCCCTGGGTTGCTGGAGGCGGCGAGGGCGCGAGGGCTGATCCGCCAGGGATAGCGGGAAGAATTGTCCGGGATTGGACCGAACCCTTGCGCTGGTCGTCCTGGTAAGATACGTCGCGCCCACATGGCGTCCCCCCTCGTCGTCGGAATCGCGGGCGGCACCGCGTCCGGCAAGACCACCGTTGCCCGCAAGGTACGCGAGGCATTGGCCGATTGCCGCGTGGCCTTCATCGATCAGGATTCATACTACCGGGACTTGAAGGACCTTCCGCTGGCGGACAGGCGTGAGGTGAACTTCGACCACCCGGATGCGTTCGACAGGGAGCTGCTGGTTCAGCACCTGCAAGCGCTGAAGTCCGGGCAGCCCATTCAGAAGCCCGTCTACGACTTCGTCACTTCGTCGCGCACGCCGCAGACGAAGAACGTGGACCCCGGCGACATCATCCTCATCGAGGGCATCCTGGTGCTCCACATGAAGGAGGTCCGGGATGAGATGGACGTGAAGATCTACGTCGACGCGGACGACGACCTTCGCATCCTCCGGCGCCTCACCCGCGACATCAAGGACCGCGGCCGCGACTTCGACCACGTGGTGAGCCAGTACCTGCGCCACGTGCGGCCCATGCACATGGGCTTCGTGGAGCCGTCCAAGCACTTCGCGGACATCATCATCCCGCACGGCGGCAACAACGAGATTGCCATCGGCATGCTGGTGGGCGCGCTTCGCGGCAAGCTCTCTGGCGCCGTGAATCGGGACTAGTCAGCACCGCCGCAGGAAGTCGCTCAGCGGGCCATGGAGCCGCTCCGCGTCCTGGAGCAGTGCCGCGTGGTCCCCGGGCCCCGGCAACTCAAGGAAGCGGGCGCTCACGCCCGCGGCGCTCAGCAGGTGGTAGGTGTCACGCACCCGGTTCGCCGGGGCCATGGCATCCGACGTCCCCGTCACCAGGAGCACCCGCGCACGGATTCGCGAGAAGCCGTCCGACACGTCACTGCCCGCGTACGCCGAGCACAGTGACGCCCAGGACACCGCGTCGAAGGCGTCCGCGAAGGCGTCCGCTTCCGCCTCCAGCGCGGCGCGGGCTGCTTCGGGGGCCGGGTACGCGGAGGCCAGGAACTCACGTCCGCAGAGCAGCTTCTGGAAGTCCAGACGCAGCTTGCGCATCGTCTTTCGCGGCGGCGCGTCCAGCGCGTAGAGGCCGTCCCGGTAGTCCGGATCCGCGCGCAGCACCTGCCAGGACAGGCCCAGCTTCTCGCGCACGCCTTCGGGCAGCGCGCGCGCCGCGCCGATGGCCACCACGCCCTCGGCCAGGTCGGGGAACAGCGACGCCAGTCGCAGCGCCACATGGGCGCCCAGGCCCACGCCCACCAGCGCGCGCACCTGCGTCAGTCCCCGCGCGCGCAGCGTGGCCGACACGGCGCGCGCCATGTCCTGCACCGTGAGCGGCGGCAACTCGAGCCCCCAGCGTTCACCCGACGCGGGATTCACCGTCGCGGGCGACGTGCTGCCGAAAGGGCTGCCGAGCAACCCGGGAGAGAAGACGGGGGTGATGGCGGGGTCCAACGCGAGGTTCGTCCCCACCAGGGCGCGTCCCCAGCCGGAGGGCTGGTATGCCGAGTCCTCCGGCGGGCCCAACGCGAGGTGCGAGTGCGCGAGGTCGTGCAGCAGCACCACCGCTTTGCCGTCTGATGGTTCTCCGTAGGCCGCCCAGGCCACCTGGGGATTGCCCAGCAGCTCTCCTTCCTCCAATGGAAGGGGCGTGGTGAACAGGTGGGTCCCGGTGGCCTGGATCACGTTGGGGATTTTTCATATCACTGCCGGGACAAAGGCACAGGAGACTGCCGCGTGAAGCGCTACTTCGGAGTCATCGTCATCGTCGCGGGTGTGCTGCTGGCCGCCGTCATGAGCTATCGCAGCGCGAGCGGTCGCGCGCTGGAGGCTCAGCGGGATGCGGATCAGCAACGGATTCACGCGGAGTACCTCGAACGGGTGGGCTGGATGCGCGCCAACCCCGACGAGGCCAGCTACCGTGATGAGTTGAAGCCCTTCTTCAAGAACTACTTCGAGCAGGTGGACGCGCACCTGACGCGTTTCAAGGGGAACACGAAGTTCGACGACTACCTCCTGGAGTTGGAGAAGCGCGAGGAGAGTGGCGCGAAGGATGACCGCGCCAAGGACCGCAAGGCCTTCTACGAGTACACGCGCAAGACGTTCGACAGCCTGCGCGAGGGCCGTTACCGCCCGGTGTGGTCGGCCACGGACAAGGGCATGCGCCTGGACATCATCTCCTCCGACGTGGTGATGGTGCTGGGCAAGCCGCAGATCCGCCTGCAATTGGCGGTGTGGGGCGCGCAGCGCGTGCTCAAGGATGACGGCAAGGTGCTGAAGATGATGACCAGCGCCACGTTCGACACGGTGTGGAAGCTCACGGACGCGAAGGGGAAGCTGCTGGGCGAGATGCGCGGCGCCGACCCGTCCATGAAGATTGACCACCCGGAGCGCTTCGTCCAGGCGTTCCCCCCGCAGATGGTGCTGGGCCATTACGACCTGGACCTGCTCCCGAACGAGGTGGCGAAGGTGGAGATGACCATCAATCTCTCCTCCAGCGCGGCGTCGGGCGGCACCGCGACGTCCACCTACGTGTGGAAGCTGGACGTGCCGTCGGAATGGAAGCTCGGCGCTGGCGAGTCCTGGGAGGGCGCCACCCAGGAAGAGCGGCCCGAGGAGGAGATCGACCCGTCGAAGGCCGCGGCGAACTAGGCCTTCGCGGGGGTTACTCCACCACCGTGAAGTGAGAGCCGAGCCGGTACGCGGACAGCGTGCCGGCGTCGTCCAGGAAGTAGAGGTTGAGGCGCACGTCGGCCTGGAGCGCGACGAGCCCCACGCCGGCCTGGACCTCCGCGAGCACCTGCCCGCCGCGGGGGTCCACGGCGCGGACGCGCTCCCCCGGCACCAGCGTGATGTCGCGCGCGGTGTGGGCGGGGAGCGCGCTGATGAGCGGCTCGCCCGCGGCGCCCACGCGCCAGTCCACCGTGCCGGATGCGGCCACCCGGGTGGCGGCGCCCGAGGCGCTCGTCACCACGACCGCACGGGGGAGGGACGCCAACGCAAAGGGGCCAGGGCCCAGGTTGAGCGGGCGTTCCCAGAGGCGCCGGCCCTTCGCGTCCAGGCAGAGCAGCATGCCTTCGCGCTCGCGCTCTCCGGCGATGAACACCCGCGAGCCCACGGGCAACGGCGCGGACAGGTGGGACAGGTCCGGCTCATACGTCCACACGGATTCGCCGGTGTGCGCGTCCGCGAGCAGCACGGCCCAGTGCGAGCCGCGGCCCAGCATTGCCAGGAAGCGCCGGCCCCAGGCCACCGGGGGCCCGTGGAACGACATGGGCGCGCGCATGCGGTAGCGGACCTGTCCGTCCTCCAGGTCGAGCCCATAGAGGTAGCCCGAGTCCGTGCCCACCAGTGCGCGGTGTCCCTGGGTGGCCAGCCAGCTGCGCTGTGTGCGCGGCGGCGCCAGGCGCCAGACCTCGCGGCCCGTGGCCTCCGCGAAGGCCACGACGGTGCGGTCCTCGGACAAGGTGAGCAGCAGGCCGTCCTTGCGCAGCAGCAGCGGGCCCAGCGGGATTCCGTCGTGGTCATGCAGCCAGCGCGCGCCACCACCCCGGCCCGTGAAGCCGTAGACGCGCGCGATGTCCGCCGCCACCGCGTGGCCATCCGCCGACGCGGCCACACCCAACGCCGCGGCGCGCTTCCACAGCAGTTCTCCGTCCTTTCGGGAGAACGCGGAGGCCAGGTGCGGCGCGCAGTACACCGGTCCGTGCCGGCCAAGCAGCAGCCGCGATTCCTCCGCGTCCGGCAGGCCGCGCTTCTCCCACAGCTTCGCGAAGCGCAGCCGGCGCAAGCGGCCGGGGACCTTCAACGGCCGTGAGGTGCCCTGGCCCGTGGCCCGGGCCTTCTTCTCACGGGCCGCGCCCTTGGCCTCGGGGGGCTGCACGGGGCCTCGCAGGTGAGACAGGCCCTCGCGGCAGCGCTCCGCCAGCTCCATCCGGTACGGGTTGGCCACCAGTGCGCGGTCCGCTTCCGCGAAGGCCGCGGCCAGGGACTCGCCCAGGTGGAAGAGGGCGGCGGCGAGCACGGTGCCCGTGAGCGGGAAGGGCGTCCCGGTGCGTCCCGCCTTCGCCTGGCCCGACTTCAGGTCGACCAGGAGCGAAGGCTTCGCGCCCGCGGGGGCCAGTTCGAAGCGGCTTTCGCCCAGCTCCACCGCGCGCGCCAGCTCCACCGCCTGTCGCGACAGCTCCAGCGCTGTCAGGAACGGCGGGCCGTGGACGCGCCAGGCCTCGGGCTTGCCGGGCAGCGACAGCCAGACCTCGCCCGCTGCCAGCAGGGGCGCAAGCAGTCCGGCCGTTCCCCGCGCGGCGCCACGGCTCGTGGGGGCCCCGGCGTCCCGGAGTTCGAAGCCGAAGCCTGGGACTTCCGTGGGCTCCACGCGCCGGGTGGCGGGCCGGGCCGGCGCCTCGTCAGGAGGACGGGCGGGCCGGTTCAGGCCCTTCAGCGGCTCCTTGAGGGCCTGCCCCACGGTGGTGGCGAGCGCCTGGGGCCCAGCCCGGGTGACGTCGGCGAGGAATCGCTCGCCGGCCTCGCGGACCGCCTCCACCAGTTCCTCCAGCTCCACCCGGACGGGCGGGCGCATCAGCCGGGCAGGGCGGGAGAGGTTGGCCACCAGCAGCTCCACCTCCGGCCCCATGCGGCGGAGCACCAGCTCCAGGTGGGCCTCGGGCAGGGAGACCTGGGCCAGTTTCTGGCGCCCACCCGCGAGCGCCGCAACTGAGCGCACCAGGGAGGGGACGACTTCTGCTAGAGACTCCTCCACGGCCCCGGACAGAAGGTCCACCCCGTCCAATTCCAGTGCGATGGAATCGAGCGGGGAAGCCGCGGGTTCGCGTTTCCAGCGCTGTCCGATGCGTATGCGGGTCATCTTGCGTTCGTTGACAAGCCAGTTTAGCGATGGCTAGCATCCGCCGCCTATACGGACCTACATTTTTGTAACCGTTCGGAATTCCTGGGGAATACTCGATGACATTCTACGAGGCCGCGCTCCGCATCCTGGAGAGCGAAGGTCGTCCCCTCCACTTCCTTGAAATTACCGAGAAGTCCATCCAGCAGAGCCTGCTCTCCCACGTGGGCAAGACGCCTGAGGTGACGATGCTGTCGCGCCTCGCAGCCATGGCGCGCCGCACGCGGGATCGCAAGGTACTTGTGACGGCGAAGGACACCTTCGCGCTGGTTGACTGGTCGATTCCCGAGGACGTCGAGGCACTGGCTCAAACCGGCGTGGTGGAGCCGCATCCTGAAGAAGAACTGCCGCCGCTGCGTCCGCCGGAGCGTCACCCGGAGCCGCGCACGGACAACGTGCGGGTCGCGGGCCGTGGCAGCGACCGCAAGCGCCGCCGCGACGAGGACGAGGAGCGTGGCGGTCGCCGCAAGCGCTTCCCGCCGCTGCCCGAGGTGGTGTTCGAGATTCTCAGCGAGTCGGACATCGGGCTTCGCACCGAGCAGATCATCGAGCGCGCCCGGGTCAAGGAGCTGTGCGCCGAGGACACCACGGTGGAGGCGGTGCTCACCGCGCTGCTGGAGGACAACCAGCGTCGCATCGACGCGGGCCGTCGGCCGCAGTACGCCTTCAGCAAAGACTCTGGAGAGGTGTCGCTGGAGCGCGCTGGCGCCCCGAGCGAGGCCCCGCCGCTGGAGCTCCAGGCCGCGTTCGCGCAGGCACTGGGCATCCCGCTGGAGGCTGGCCGTCCGGTGCTGGGCAAGCCGGCTGCCGCGGGCGAGGCCCCTGCGGATGCCGCGCTGGTGTCCACGCTGCGCGCCGCGCTCAAGGACGCGCGCCGCTCCGTGGCGCGTGGGCTGCGCAAGCGCCTGGGCGAACTGGACGTCGGTACGTTCGAGAAGTCCGTCGTGAAGATGATGCACGGCCTGGGCTTCCGCGAGCTGAAGGTGGCCAAGCGGTCCAAGGAAGGGCCCTTGCTCACGGCGCGCAAGCGCGAGGGCAGCGTGGAGCTGCGCTACGCGGTGCGCATGCTGAAGGGCACCCCCGGCATCGACCGCAAGTCGGTGCAGGAGCTGCGGCGTGACCTGGGCCACTACTCGGCGCAGGTGGGCCTGTTGGTGAGCGCGGGTGACGTGCGCGGTGATGCGCGCACCGAGGCGCAGGCCAATGGTTCGCTGGTGATGCTCTGGTGCGGTGACGCGCTGGGCGAGAAGTTCCTGGAAGCGGAGACGGCTGTCTCCGTCACGCAGGTCGCGCTGTACGAGGTCGACGAGAAGTTCTTCGAGGCCGCGAAGCTGGATGCCGAGGAGGCCCAGAAGCGCCGCGAGGAGCGTCAGCGCGAGAAGCAGGCCCGGGAGGGCGAGGAGCCCACCGAGGCCGCGGCGCCGACGGAGCGCGAGCGTCCGCGTGAGAAGCGCCGCCGTGAGCGTGAGTCGCGCGAGGCGCGTGAGGCTCGTGAAGCCGAGGTCGCCGCGGGGGCTTCCACGGAGGAGGCTTCGGCTGCTCCCGCCGGGGATGCGCGTGAAGCCGCTCCAATTCCGGCCGCGCCGGTCCTGCAGGGCCGCGAGGACGAGGAGGAGGGCGACGACGAGGACGGGGAGGATGACGACCTCGAGGCCGCCAGCGCTTTCGTGGGTGGTGTGCGTCCCGATGGAACTGCAGCGGAGGCCGGTGCCGAAGGGGCACAGGGTGACCGCAAGCGCCGCCGCCGTCGTCGCCGGGGTCGTCGCGGCCGTGGCAGCCGCGCGGGTGAGGCCGGTGCCACCGGAGCTCCTGGTGAGGCGGGGGCTGCTGGAGAGGCCGCTGCCGCGGGTGAGGCGGGCGCTTCGGTTGCGGGTGAGGCGGGCGCCTCCAACGCGGGCGCTGAGGGTGCGACTGGCGAGGCCGGTGTCGCGGCTTCGGGTGCTGGTGGTGCAACGGGGGAGGCGGGTGCCTCCAACGCGGGTACGGGTGGTGTCGCTGGCGAGGCTGGTGCCACGGGTGATGCGGGCGCCTCCGTTACTGGGGCTGTTGGTGCCGCCACTGGCGAGGTACCTCCCGTCTCCGAGTCGGGCGATGTACGCGCTGACAGTGGCGAGGGCTCGGCTGCTGCCCCAGGTGCCGTGTCGAGCGAAGCGATTGCCTCGGCTGCTGTGTCGAGCGAAGCGATTGACTCGGCGGGTGGTGGTGCCGGTTCCGGGGCAGTCTCCGGCGAAGCGGCATCCGCGTCCGTGGACGTCGCCACGCAGGCAGACGTGTCCGGGACTGTTCCTTCCGAGGAAACGCCATCGGCTCCTCCGACTTCGGGGCAGACGCAGGCGGGCGTGCCGGACGGCTCGGCGGGCGAAGTGGCCCCTGGTGCCGCCACGACGACGTCTTCTGGATTCGTGGAGGGCGCGCAGGTCAGCGAGCCTGCTTCCTCTCCCACCGAAGGTGAGCTGGCCGCTGATTCGTCCGTGCCCCCCAAGGGGCCGACCGAGGAGCGCGATAGCTGACGCGGCACTCCAGGAGGTGAGGGATTGGTCGGCGCCGTCGCTCTCCAGGTGTTACCCTGGGGAGCGATGAAGCCGGTCCTGTTGCTCGCCTCCTGCGTCGTCCTGCTGCTCGGTGCCTGCCGGTGGCAGTCGCCGCGCTACCCGGTGGCGCCGGTGGAACTCTCCGGGGCCACCTTGCGGGACAACGCCCTGCTGGGCCTGGCTCCCGAGGGCGTGGCCACGCTCTTCACCGCCGCCCTGAAAGACTCCGGCCGTTTCGAGCAGAAAGGCGCGGATGCGCCTCGTGAGGAGCGGCCCTGGCGCCTGACGCTGGACGTGCCCTTCACCCGCGAAGTGCTGAAGGACGGTGACCCGCGCAGCTTCGCCGAAGTGGGGGCCAACCTGGTCCTGGAGCGCTTCGGTGGGAGTCTGCCCCAGCGCTACGAACTGGTCGGGCTCGGAGAGGCGCCCGTCGAGGAGGACTCGCCCGCGGGACGGCAGATGGCCATGCGCACGGCGCTGGCCAACGTGCTGCGCCAGGTGACCGAGTCCGCCGTCATGCAGTTGACGGCGCTGGACCGTACCGATGAAGAGCTGGTGCTGGACCTCAAGGCCTCGGATTCGCGGGTGCGGGAGTTCGGCCTGCGCACGCTGGCGGAACGGCAGCACCCGGCGGCCGCGCCGCTGCTCATCGACCGGCTCAAGGAAGCGACCGACGCAGAGACGGTGCGCAGGACGATGGGCTCGCTCGTGGAGATGAAGGCGCGAGTCGCCGTGCCCGTGCTCATCGACCTGGCGCGTGGCCGTGACCTGGGCTTCGTGCAGGAGATTGTCTTCGCGGTGGGCGAAATCGGTGGCCCGGAGGCGGAGGCCTATCTCTACACGATGGCGCAAGGGCACGATGCGCCCGCCGTCCAGGCCGCCGCGCAACAGGCGCTGGACACGCTCTACGCATCACGTAAGCACTCACCTGCGGAGGCGCGTGGCCCCAGCCGCGCGGACTGACATCGACATGAAGCGTTCATTCGGCATGGGCGGAGCCGCTGTGCTGGCGGCCCTGGTGCTGGGCACGGGCTGTTCCAAGAACGTCGACGCGGCGGCGGGCGCGAGCGCCAGCACCGATGACGTGTCCGCGTACTACCCGCTCGCGGTGGGCAACAGCTGGACCTACCGGCTCAACGGCCGCGACGACAAACAAGTCACCGTGGAGATTCTCAAGGAAGAGGCCGGCGTCTTCCATGACAACCAGGGCGGTCAGCTCTCGCTGGACGGCTACGGCTTGAGGGATCCCAAGCGCTACCTGCTGCGCGGTCCGGTGCGGACCGGGCACTCGTGGACGAACGTGGTGTCCGTGTCCTCCACGGAGCGCTACCACATCGTCCAGGCAGGGGACTCCTGTGAGACGCCCGCGGGCACCTTCCCGCGCTGTGTCCAGGTGGAGGGCCGCAACCGGGCGGACGCCAAGGCCACGTTGGTGAACACGATGACGTTCGCGCCTGGCGTCGGCGTGGTGCGCATCGAAATGGCCGTGGAGACCAACGGCCAACTGGTGCCGCAGGGCTCCCTCGAGCTGACGGCCTGGCAGCTCCGGGACGGCGCGGCGCCGCCTTCGGGTTGATACGGTGGAGGAATCTCCACGAGGTGCCGCTGTGGCCGCCAATGCGAACGAGCAGACCCAGGAAGAGCTCATCCTGAGCTTCCTGTCGGAAAGCGGGGGCGATTACACCTCCGGTGAGGCGCTCTCCAGCAAGCTGGGCCTGTCGCGCACGGCGGTGTGGAAGCACGTGGAGGCCCTGCGCGCGAAGGGTTACCGCATCGAGGCGGTGTCCGCGCGAGGCTACCGGCTGGTGGCGGTGCCGGACCGGCTCACATCGCTCGAGGTGGGCCCGCTGCTGGACACCCGCGACCTGGGCCGCACCATCCACCATCACGAATCGCTGCCTTCCACCAACGAGAAGGCCTTCCGCCTGGCCCAGGACGGCGCCAGGCACGGTGAGGTCGTGGTGGCCGAGCAGCAGACCGCGGGCAAGGGGCGCCGGGGCCGCACCTGGGTGTCCCCGCCGGGCCTCAACCTCTACTTCTCCGCCATCCTCCGTCCGGGCCTGCCGCCCCAGCGCGCGCCGGAGCTGACGTTGGTGGCGGCCGTGGCGCTGGCGGAGTCGCTGCGCGACGCGGGCGTGGAGGCCGCCATCAAGTGGCCCAACGACGTCCACATCGACGGCCTCAAGGTCGCGGGAATCCTCACCGAGCTGTCCGCCGAACCCGAGCGCGTGCACTTCGTCATCGTGGGCGTGGGGGTCAATCTCAACTCCCAGGCCGAGCACTTCCCGGAGGAGCTGCGGGCCACCGCCACGTCGTTGTCGCTGGCCCTGGGGCAGCCGGTACACCGGGCTCGCTTCGTCGCGTCGCTCTGGACGCGGCTGGAGGAGTGGCTGGACCTCTACCTGGACACGGGCTTCGACGCGGTGCGTGCCCGCTGGAAGGCGCTGTCCTCCACGCTGGGGCAGGACGTGCTGGTGCGCACCGACCGGCAGGAGCTGCGGGGACGGGCCGAGGACATCGACCCCTCCGGGGCGCTGCTGGTCCGGACGGCGGAGGGCTCGCTCGAACGCGTGTTGGCGGGCGACGTGGAGCAGCTGCGCCCACGGCGGTAGAGTGCGCGGTGTGATGCTCCTGGCCATCGACGTCGGCAACACCAACACCGTGCTCGGAGTGTTCGAGGGCCGGCGCCTGCTCGACCACTGGCGCGTGGAGACCAGCACGCGCCGTACCTCGGATGAGTACGGCATCCTGGTCCGGCAGCTCTTCACCCATCGCGGCATCGACCCGACGAAGGTGACAGCGGTCGTCGTCTCCAGCGTGGTGCCGCCGCTCCAGTCCAACCTGGAGAAGATGAGCGAGCGGTACTTCCGCATCCGTCCCATGTTCGTCGGGCCCGGCGTGAAGACGGGCATGCCCATCCTCTACGACAACCCCCGGGAGGTGGGCGCGGACCGCATCGTCAACGCGGTGTCCGCCTACGAGAGGCACCACGCCGGCGTGGTGGTGGTGGACTTCGGCACCGCGACGACGTTCGACGCGGTGTCGCCGAAGGGGGAGTACCTGGGGGGCTGCATCTGCCCCGGCATCAACATCTCCATGGAGGCGCTGTTCCAGAATGCCTCCAAGTTGCCGCGCGTGGAGTTCGCGCGGCCGCCGCATGTCATCGGGCGCAACACCGTGCACTCCATGCAGGCCGGGCTCGTCTACGGCTACGTGGGCATGGTGGACGGCATCTGCACCCGCATGCAGGCCGAACTGGGCTTTCCGGTGAAGGTCGTCGCCACCGGAGGGCTCGCGTCGCTGGTGGCCAGCGAGTCCAAGGTCATCCACCAGGTGGATGAGTTCCTCACGCTCGAGGGCCTGCGCATCATCTACGGAAGGAATCACGCGTCATGACCACTGCCGCTCCCAACGCCGTCCCGGCGCCGCCTCCGGGCTGTCCCTTCGATGCGGAGTTCCTGCCGCCCAACCTGCGCAAGCACGTGGACCCCGCGGCGCCGGTGCCGCTGCGGATGATGGCGGCGAAGTCGCTGGTCCCGCTCAGCCCGTCCGACATGGTGGGCGCGCTCTACATGCTCACGTTCGACCCGGACGCGAACGTGCGCGAGACGGCCGCGAAGACGGCCGCGGGGCTGCCGGATCGGATTCTGGGCTCCGCGCTGCGCGACGAAGAGGTGCAGCCGCAGGTGCTCGGCTACCTCCTGGGGCTCGTGAAGGGCAACGAGGCCTACGCGGAGATGCTGGTCCTCAACGCCAGCACGCCGGACGACGCGGTGGCGGACGTGGCGAAGGATTGCAGCCCGAAGCTGGCGGAGATCATCGGGCAGAACCAGCTCCGTCTGCTGCGCCACGAGGACATCCTCCGCAACCTCTGCGCCAACGCGAGCGCGCCGGTGTCGCTCATCGACAACGTCTGCGACTTCGCGGTGCGCAGCGGGCTGACGCTGATGGACGTGCCGCAGATGAAGGCCGCGCGCGTGCGCGTCTTCGGCCCCGAGGCCGCGGAGGCGCCCCCGCCGCAGGGCCCCACCGCGGAGGAGGTGCTTCAGGAGTTCCAGGAGGCCGCGGACGAGTCCGCCGCGCCCATGGAGGAGGGCAAGCGCCTGACGCTGGCCCAGCGCATCATGCGCATGTCCATCGCGGAGAAGATCAAGCTGGCCACGCTGGGCAACAAGGAAGCCCGCACCGCGCTCATCCGCGAGACGAACAAGCTGGTGGCTGTGGCCGTCATCCGCAGCCCGCGCATCACCGATGGCGAGGTGCTCTCGTTCGCCACCAACCGCGCGATGATGGATGACGTGCTGCGCGTCATCTACAGCAACCGCGAGTGGACGAAGAACCACAAGGTGAAGATGGCGCTGGTGAAGAACCCCAAGGTCCCGCTCACCGTCACCATGAAGTTCCTCAACGCGTTCCGCGACGCCGAGCTGAAGGACCTCAGCCGCGACAAGAACGTGCCCGCGGCCGTGCAGGGCTTCGCGAAGAAGCTGCACGAGAAGAAGACGACCCCGAAGAAGCAGGGGTAGGGGCTGGCAGTGCCCCGGGCACGGGTGGCCCGGGGAGCGCGGCCCGTACGACTAGGCCGCGGCTTCGCTGGCGTCGTCCGCCACGGAGGAGGCGGGCTCGTCCAGGAGCTGCTGAGCGATGACGAGCGCCTTCTTCGTCTTCTCGCGCAGCTTCTCCTCGCTCTTGATGCGTGCGTAGAGGCGCGTCACGCGCTCCTCGTTAAGGGCCGTGGCGGCCTCCAGCTCGGCGATGCGGCCGCGCAGTTCGTCGGTTTCCGCGTTGGCGCGGCTGCTCTGCTCGGACAGCTCCACCTGGGCCTGGCCCAACTGGACGCGCAGGTCCTCGGCCTCATGCTGCGCGGCCTGGACGTCCGCCTCCAACTGCCCCGCGCGAGCGCGCAGCTCCTCCAGCTCCGCGGCGTAGGCATGCGCCTGGGCCTGGTGTTGGTCCAGCTCCGTCTGCAGCGCGGTGAGCTGCGCGGACGCGCCCCGGGCCTCTTCCTTGGCGGCGGCCAGCTGCTGGTCCACGCGCTTGCGGTCCGTGGCGAGCGACTCCGCCCGGGCGCTCAGCGTCTTGAGCTGGGCGTCGCGCTGGGCGAGCTCGGACTCGGCGGTGCTGGCCTTCTGCTCCAGCTCCAGGCTCTGGTCCTTGAGCTCGATGATCTCCTGGTCCTTCTGATTCAGCTCCGTCTTGAGGCGGAGGATTTCCTTGTCCTTCTTGTTGGCCGCGTCGCGGAGGGCGAAGGTGTCCTTGTCGTTCTTCCCCGAGGACGCCCGGGCCGCCTCCAGCTCCGTGGCCTGGCTCTCCAACTGCGCCTCCAGGTCACGCACGCGCTCCTCGGCGTGGGACGCCACGCCACGCGAGTCGTCGAGCTCGGCCTGCAGTTCGGCCACCTTCGCGCGCAGGCTGCGCAGCTCTGCGGCGTCGGCCGCAGGCGCCACCGCGACGGGCGGGGCAGGGC
>NZ_JAAEAH010000029.1 GCF_010998615.1 Myxococcus sp. CA023
GGAGGGGCCCGTCCTACCCGTGAGGAGCAGGACGCCCTGCGCGGGTTCGTGATGCAGGGGGGGCACCTCCTCCTGTCGGGCAGCCACGTGACGTCGGCGCTGGCCGTGGGCTCGGCGGAGGACCAGGCCTTCCTGGCGGACATTCTTCGCGCGGCGCCGGGCAGCGGAACGCCCCCATTCACCGTGGAGGGCATGCCGGGTGACTGGCTGGCCCAGCTCACCGGGGTGGCGCTGGATGACGGCACGCGGGGCGGCTACGCGGTGGGCGTGACGGACGTGCTGACGCCCGCGTCGGGTGGCACGTCCGTGCTTCGCTATCTGGGAACTGACCTGGCGGCGGGCGTGATGTCGGCGCCCAACGGGCGGGTGCTGCTGCTGGGCGTGCCCTTCGAGGGCATCGTCAGTCCGGTGCAGCGCGCCGGGCTCATGTCCTCGTTCCTGGTGCAGGCGGGCCTGCTCACGGAGCTGCCTCCGCCGCCGGCCGAGGAATCCGGCGCCGCGAGCCTGCTCACCGCCTGTGTGGCGGCGCGGGGCGTGGACCCGCACCCGCCACCGGAGCCCGAGCCGGAACCCGAGCCGGAGCCCCATGTGGTGGGGGTGCTGCCGCAGTTCTATCCGCTGGGAGATTCCGGCTGTGGCTGCGGGGCGGGTGGGGGAACGGGCACCGCCGTCTGGCTGTTGCTCGGGGTGATTGTTCAGCTTCGGCGTGCGCGTCGTCGCGGGGATGTCGCCGGGCGTTGACTCGGCGGGTCGCGATGCCTACGGTCGGCCGCCCTCGATTTTGACGTGACGACCTGTGGGTGCCTGGCACCCACTGCTCAAGGAGACGACGAACATGGCTACCCGGATTGCCATCAATGGTTTTGGCCGCATCGGTCGCTGCATCCTCCGCGCGGTGCTCAGCCGCAAGGAAGACCTCGAGATTGTCGCCATCAACGACCTCGACAAGCCCGCGGCGCTGGCGCACCTGTTCAAGTACGACTCCGTGCACCGCACCTGGCCGGGCGAGGTGAAGGCGACGGAGAAGGGCATCGTGGTGGACGGCAAGGAGATCACCGTCACCGCGGAGAAGGACCCGACGGCGCTGCCCTGGAAGAGCCTGAACGTGGACGTGGTGCTGGAGTGCACCGGCCGCTTCACCGCGCGCGACGCGGCGGAGAAGCACCTGAAGGCGGGCGCGAAGAAGGTCATCATCTCCGCCCCGGCCAAGGGCCCGGACATCACCATCGCTTACGGCATCAACCACAACGAGTACGACCCGGCCAAGCACCACGTCATCTCGAACGCCTCGTGCACCACCAACTGCCTGGCGCCCATCGCCAAGGTGCTGGTGGATAACTTCGGCATCGAGAAGGGCCTGATGACCACGGTCCACAGCTACACCAACGACCAGCGCATCCTGGACCTCACCCACGAGGACATGCGCCGCGCCCGCGCCGCCGCGCTCTCCATGATTCCCACCAGCACCGGCGCCGCGAAGGCCATCGGTGAGGTGATTCCGCAGCTCAAGGGCAAGATGCACGGCCTGGCGGTGCGCGTGCCGACCCCGAACGTGTCCCTGGTGGACCTGACGGTGAACACCGAGAAGAAGGTCACCGCCGAGGCCGTCATCGAGGCCTTCCGCAAGGCCGCCGAAGGCCCGCTCAAGGGCGTGCTGGAGTTCAGCGACGCGCAGACGGTGTCGGTGGACTACAACGGCAACCCGCACTCGGCCATCTTCGACTCCACCAACTGCTTCGTGATGGGCGACAACCTGCTCAAGGTCATGGCCTGGTACGACAACGAGTGGGGCTTCTCCAACCGCATGGTGGACACGGCGAAGTTCCTCGTCTCCAAGGGCGTCTAGTCCCAAGGGCGTTCAGGGTACCGAGAGGGAAAGACCGAGATGATCCGTTACATCGATGATCTGCAGCTGACCGGGAAGCGCGTCTTCATCCGCGTGGACTTCAACGTCCCGATGGAAGGACGGCGCGTGACCGACGACACCCGCATCCGCGAGGCGATGCCCACCATCCGGCGCGCGCTCGAAATGGGCGGGAAGGTCATCCTGGCCTCCCACCTCGGCCGCCCCAAGGGACCGGACCCGAAGCTGTCGCTGGAGCCTGTCGCCGTGCGGCTCGCCGAGCTGCTCGGCGGCAAGCACGAAGTCATCCTCACCGACGACTGCGTCGGTGACGGCGTGAAGAAGCAGGTGAAGGAGCTCAAGGAAGGCCAGGTGGTCGTCCTGGAGAACCTCCGCTTCCACAAGGAAGAGGAGGCCAACGACGAGACGTTCGCCCGCGAGCTGGCGGCGCTTGCGGACGTCTATGTCAACGACGCCTTCGGCACTGCCCACCGCGCCCACGCGTCCACCGCGGGCATGGTGCCCTTCGTGAAGGAGAAGGCGGCCGGCTTCCTGATGCGGAAGGAAATCGAGTACCTGGGCAAGGTGCTCAAGAACCCGGACAAGCCCTTCGTGGCCATCCTGGGTGGCTCGAAGGTGAGCGATAAAATCAAGGTCATCGAGAGCCTGCTGCCCAAGGTGGACGCGCTGCTCATCGGTGGCGCCATGGCGTACACCTTCCTGAAGGCGCAGGGCGTCGAGGTGGGCAAGTCCCGCGTCGAGGGCGACAAGCTGTCGCTGGCCACGCGCCTGCTGGAGGCGGCGCACCGGTTCAAGACGCAGCTGGTCCTGCCGGTGGACCACATCGTGGGCACCGAGCCCACGGAGAACAGCCCCGCCACGGAGACGCCGGACAACGCGATTCCGCCGGACATGATGGGCCTGGACATCGGTCCCAAGACGCGCGCCATCTTCGCGCAGCACATCCGCGATGCGAGGACGGTGGTGTGGAACGGGCCCATGGGCTTGTTCGAGGTGCCCAAGTTCGCCGAGGGCACCCGCTCCGTCGCCGCGGCCATGTCCATCAACACGCAGGCCACCACCGTCATCGGCGGCGGGGACAGCGCGGCGGCCGTGGAGCAGATGGGCTTCGCGGACAAGATGAGCCATGTGTCCACTGGTGGAGGTGCGTCCTTGGAATTCCTGGAAGGACGCGACTTGCCGGGCATCAAGGCGCTGGAGACGCGGTAGGCTCCGCGTCCGACACACCACACACCCCTGGGGGACACCATGGCCACCGCGCGTCGTCGGAAGATCGTTGCTGGCAACTGGAAGATGAACAAGTCGGTACCGGAGGCGCTGGCCCTGGTGCGCGATCTGCGAGGGCAGGTGGCTTCCCTGGGGGACACCGTGGAGGTGGTGGTGGCGCCGCCGTTCGTGGCGCTGCAGCCGCTGCATGTCGCTCTGGAAGGCGCGCCGCTGGCGCTGGCGGCGCAGAATTGTCACTGGGAGTCCTCGGGCGCCTTCACGGGCGAGATTTCCGCGCCGATGCTGGCGGAGCTGGGGTGCGCCTACGTCATCGTGGGGCACTCCGAGCGCCGGCAGCTCTTCGGGGACACGGACGAGCAGGTGAACAAGCGGGCGAAGGCGGTCCGCGCGGCGGGGATGACGCCCATCATCTGCGTGGGCGAGACGCTGGCCGAGCGCGAGGCGAACCAGACGCTCGCGGTGGTGGAGCGTCAGGTGCGCGGGGCGCTGGAGGGCTTCGAGGCCAAGGACGTGGCGGGCTTCGTACTGGCCTACGAGCCGGTGTGGGCCATTGGGACGGGGCGCAACGCCACGGCGGCGCAGGCGCAGGAAGTCCACGCGGCGATCCGGGGGCTGGTCGAGCGGCTGTATGACGGGGAGACGGCCGGGCGGGTGCGCATCCAGTACGGCGGCAGCGTGAAGCCGGACAACGCCGCGGAATTGCTGGGCCAGCCGGACGTTGATGGGGCGCTTGTCGGGGGCGCGAGCCTGAAGGCGGGCGACTTCGCGGCCATCGTCAAGGCGGCCACTTAGAGTTGATCCTGGGGGCGGGCGGAAGATGTTGTCACCCGTTCACCACTTTGGTGTAGGGTGCGCCTCCTTTTCACGGAACGTCTGAAAGAGTCCATATGCTGACCTTCGTCACGATCGTGCACGTCCTGGTGTGCGTGTTCATGATCTTCGTCATTCTGCTCCAGCCGGGTAAGGACGCCGGTATGGGCTCCGCGCTGGGCGGTGGTGCCGCCACGAGCGCCTTCGGCGGCCGGGGTGCGGTGACGTTCCTCAGCAAGCTGACCGGCGTCTTCGCCGCGCTCTTCTTCTTCAGCTCGCTCGGCCTGTCCTTCGTGGGGCTGCGCTCCTCGGTGGCGGCGGGTGGCTCGGTGGCTTCGCCTCCGGCGCAGCCGGCCCCGGCGACCTCGGGTGACGCGGCTCCGGGCAGTATGGAGCAGCCGCGCGGCGAGCAGTCGACTCCGCCCGCCGAGGGTGGTGGCAACCCGGCGACGGGTGAGCCGGCTCCGGCGCAGTAGTCGTTCGCGGTACGTGGTTCGTAGGAAGAATCTGATTCACGCAGCGGTTGAGATTGTCGTTGCGTGAATCAGAAAGCTCCGGTAGATGGACGCCGCAGCAAACGCCCAGGTGGTGGAACTGGTAGACACACCATCTTGAGGGGGTGGCGCCGAAAGGTGTGCGGGTTCGAATCCCGCCCTGGGCACTCCGAATCAGGCCTCCGAGTCGAAAGACTCGGGGGCCTTTTTCGTTTCTGGGTCAGGCTTCCTGGTGTACCGCACCGGGTTGTTGAGACACTAGGTTGGTCGTAATCAGGCCGCTTGCTTCAGTCTCAGCTCTCGCCGGGCCTGACTCGGCGAAAGGAAGTGGTGGCGCTCAAGTAGCCAGTGCTCGTTATGCCGGTGGGCCCATTCCAGCAGGGCCAGCCGGAGTTCCTCCACGATGGCGAAGGTGCGCACCCAGAGCAGTTGCTCCTTGAGGGGGCGGATGAAGCGCTCGGCGCAGCCGTTGCCCTCGGGACTGCGAATGAAGGACGGACTGGAGTTGGCCCCCAGGAAGCGCAGCTCGTTCTGAAAGACGTCGGAGGTGTACTGGCTGCCGTTGTCGTGGCGAATAGCCAGCCCCGAAGCCACGCCCTGGCCGTACGCACTGAAGCGCGCCTTGATGTCCTGCCGAATGGGCTCGAGAGCCTCGAAGCGGCTTCCCACCTTGGCGGCGTGGATGCCTACGCACTCGGCAGTGCCATGGTCGACGGCGATGAAGACGGTTGCCTGCCCTTCCGACGTCGTCACCGTGCAGGTGGCGTCGGTGCCCCACATGACATCGGGCCTGTCGGTGGTAATCGAGCCGTCGTGGTTGCGCGGCCCCAGCACCCGGCGGGCGCGGCCCGGTGCCAGCAGCCCCGCCTCGCGCATGAGTCGCAGGCAGCGCGCCTTCGAGGTGCGCACGCCCTGGGCACGCAGCCGAGCCCACATCTTGCGGTGCCCCTCGCCCAGGAAGGGCGCCGCCGCCAGCACGCCGCGGATGGCCTCCAGCAGCGCCTCGTCCGTCAGCGCCGCCTTGGGGCCGCGCCGAGCTGCAGGCGCGGCCACGGTGCGCAGGCGGGCACGGCGCCGGTACGCCGTGCACGGGGTACGCGCCAGGTGGCCGTCACGAGCGCCAGCCCGTACCGCTTGCCGCTGGAAGGCGAGAGACAGGCGCTCATCCTCTCGACTTCCTCCAGGGAAAACCCGGCGCGTTGCCCTCTAAGAGACGGGCCTTCTCAGCGAGCAACTCGTTCTTCATCATCAACTCGCCCACCATGGCCTTCAGCCGCAGCACCTCATCGTCTGCCGGCTCCGGCTCGCGGCTCTTGAGGTTGGCCTCGGCGCCAGCCAGGAACTTCTCCCGCCATTCGCTCAGCACCGCCGCAGTGACGCCCAGCTCCCGCGACAGTGCGTCGAGCTCCTCGCCCCTGAGCAATCGGAGCACGGCCTCTTCTTCCGCTTCGCCGAGAACAGACCGCGCTCCGCCGTCCTGTCCTGCGTCTGCTGCCTCTTCACATCCACCTCACGAGGGGGAGGCTATCCCCCAGAGAGGTGTCTCAAGAATTCCTGGGGCGGAGGACGACTCAGGATTACAAGAGAACTACGAATGCATCATCGGAAGGCGTCGGACCAATAGAGAACCGCGCCGCTTCGCTCATCGACAAGCACGATATAGCCCCACTTGTCGGTCGCCACTCCGCCCAACGTCGGAGCAACCCGGAACACGGAGAAGCCCAGATCCCGTAGCCGGGCACACGTTACTTCTCGCTCCTTAAGCGGAAATTCTCCAATGGTGTCTACCGGAAGCGAAAGCACGCATTCGCCTTGAATCGGATCAAGCTCGTCTACAAGTGAGGGCACATCTTTGGAGGGGACAATAAAGACTCCATGAACCACATCCCAATCCAGATGGTGTCGCTGCGCAATGTCCATCGCATTGGCGGGCACAAAGGAAGGGAGCCACTCACCGGAACCCATCCCTTCGGCATGTGGCTGGTGCCCATGGGAGTAGCGTCGATCGATTCTCTTCGCCTGCCAGGCGAACATCGAAAGCGCGACGACACCCGCCACAACGAGAACTGCAACTGCCACCGTCATAGCGAGCAGACGAAGTCTACGGCGAGTCGTCCCCATTTCTAATACTTTTTCACCCGAGGGCGCGGCATCCCAGTGTGGTTCCTGCATCGTTCCGCACACGAGTCGTCACGGCGCGGGTCGACCCCACAAGTATTACTGTCAACGTCTGCATATCCATCCTCAATATTGTCACCGATACGCACCCCTCTGTGCGCCTTATTGATCCCATCCAACAACTCCATGGACAGCCCAAGGTCCCATGCCCCCGCACTGTTGAGGGTAGAACTTGGCGTAGTCCCACACAACTGCGCAATGAGACAAGTAGTATGGCGGTGCGCCTTTGCGTCTCCGACCCCAATGCCGAATTCAGCCGTCGTCAAATCCAAACCGTGCTTGTTGAACATGTATGCGCAAGCCGGATTGATTGGATTCTCACCGGTTGGGTCCACGAACCGCATTGGATTGTTAAGCGCGTAGGCATACGCGGGCGTGCTCAGTCCCTGCTGCGCCATACCCTTTACGGACTCCGGGTCCTCCTGCAACGGCTCCGGCTGCAGATACCGCCCCGCGCTCGGATCGTAGTAGCGGTTCCAGTTTTCGAAGAGGTCAGTCTTGGCGTCGTGGTACTGACCAGGGAAGCGGGGTGGTGTCCACAAAGGCTGAGCGCCCGTTTGCAAACGTCGGTATTCGTAGGCGGACACGGCTACCCCCGTCTGGGAGCGAGCCGCAGTCGGCGCATTCCCAGTACAAGCGCAGCCAACCGACGCAGGGTCACAATCGCCCGCGCTCGCGCCTGGGCCAGCCGCGTCAGAGCGCGACAAGCCTCCCGCCGGCTGCTGGCCTGCTCCTTCTTCAGCCGCCCAGCCCCCCTGAACGCTTACGGGGTCCCGCTTGGTGGAATGGCTGTCCGACATCGGCCCCGACTACACAGCCAAGGACACCCGTGACTTCGGTCTCAGCCTTGGCCTGTGGGTGTGCACCACGCCCGCCTACTCGCCCCAGAGCAACGGCATGGCCGAGTCCTTCGTGAAGACCTTCACGCGCGACTACGTTTACGTCAACGAATTGCCCTCGGCCTTCCACGTCCTCGCCCAACTCCCCCTTTGGTTCGACGACTCCAACCGCTGCCACCCGCACCGCAGGCTGAAGATGAAGTCACCCCTCGAGTTCCGTACTGCTAACTCTCCTCCCTGGGCTGTCCGATTTGACGGGGGCAACTCCAGGCAGGAGGCGTCAGCTCCGCCGCGCATGCGCTGCCTCGATGCGCGAACCGGACGCTGAGCGAAGGAGGCGCCCTACCGAACGCCCTTTGGAATCAGATGAACTCCGGTCCCTGGAAGTCGAAGGGGATGCCTGGACGTTCGTTGTTCCATGCCCCCACGGCGAGGTGCGCTGCGCGGCACCCCCGCGTTCCGCAGCGCGTTCCGGGCTTTCGCCATCAGGCAGCATCCCGGGTCACCGGGCCGGAGGATATTCGAGCGGGTTGGGCGGCTCTTGGCTGATACGGCTCCGCGCCGCTTCAATCGCGTGAGCCGGTGAACTCCGGCAGCAGGAACTCGTCCGCGGCGGGCGCCTTCTCGATGAGGTCCAGCTCCACGAGCTGCTGGGCCAGTTGCTCCCACCGCTGGCGGTTCATCGTGCCCAGTCCTCGGGCCCGCGTCTCCTCCGTCTCGATGAGCGGCTTCTGCGCCTCGGCCCCCGCCGCGAACGTCTCCGCGTCCATCGTCGTGTTCAGCTTGCCCATCACCGCGTTGGTGGGCCCCGCGTTGTCCAGGTAGGCCCGCCACCCCTCGCGCACCGCCGCCACGAAGGACTTCACCCGCTCGGGCTGTTCCTCCCAGTACTGGCGCCGGGTGATGACCACGGCGAGGTACGGGTTGAAGCCCTCCTCGGCCACCAGGAACACTGTTGGCGTGGCGCCCTGCCGCTTCGCGGCGATGGGCTCGGCGGTGATGAAGCACTGCTGGGCGAAGTCCTTGTCCGCCAGGAAGCGCGCGACACCCCCGTCGTAGGGCACCACCTTCACCTTGTCGAAGCTGTACTTCTTCTTGAGGAAGGCCACGTAGGAGAGGCCCGGCTCCAGCGCCACTGTGCCCGAGGACAGCACGTCCGCGATGTTCTTCGCCCCGCGAGAGGCGTGGGCCATGATGGCGTGCGGAGACGTCTGGTACACCGCGAACAGCGGAATCACGTCCAGGCCTCGGGCCCGCGCGACGAGGAGCTCGTCGGCGCCGCTGATGCCGAACTCCACCTTGCCGGTGGCCACCATCTGCGGCACGGGGGCGCCGGCTCCGCCGCCGAGGATCTCCGCCTCGAGCCCATGGCGGGAGAAGGCCCCCGACTCCCGCGCCGCATAGAAGCCGCCGAATTCGGGCTCCGGCACCCAGTTGAGCGCCAGTTTCACCTTGGCCGGGGCGGCCGCCTTCGGAGGGGTGGTGCTGGCCCCCGTTGCGGCCTGGGAGCCCTGCTTGGGCTCCTCCTTCTGGCGCGAGCAGGCGCCCGCGGCCACGAGAAGCACCGCGCAGCCCAACAGTTTAAAGAGGCGTCCGCTCACCTTCAGCTCCTTTCCAGGCGATTCATGTTCCCTGCGCCGACGGGTGCCAGCGCCGCAGCAGCCGGGCGCCGGTGAGGCTCACCACACCGAACAACACCAGGCCCAGCCCCGAGGCCGCCAGCACCGCGGCGAACAGCAGATCCGTGCGCAGCTGACGGTACGCGGACAGGACGAGGATTCCCAGCCCCGCGGAGCCCTCAGAGAAGCCGGCGACGAACTCGCCGACGATGGCGCCAATGACGGCCAGCCCCGAGGCGATGCGCAGCCCCGTGAACAGGTGTGGCATCGCCGCGGGCAGCTCCAGCTTCCACAGCGTGGCGAGCCGCCGCGCGCCATAGAGGCGGAACATGTCCCGGAGCGAGGGCTCCACCGAGCGCAGCCCGGTGAGCGTGTTGGCGATGACCGGGAAGAGCGAGACGATGAAGGACGACACCGCGACGGCGCGGGGGCCCGGGCCGAACCACAGCACCAGCAGGGGGGCGATGGCCACGATGGGCACCGTCTGCAGGAAGAGGGTGTAGGGGTAGAGGGCGCGCTCCACCATCCGCGAGGAGGCCAGGAGGACGGCCACGAGCACCCCCAGGACCGCGCTCAACCCGAAGCCGACCAGGGCGGAGCGGCCCGTGGTGACCGCCGCGCCGAGGAGCGAGGACGCCTCCTGGGCTCCCGCGGCACCAATGGCCGAGGGCGGAGGCACCAGCCAGCGCGGAACCTCCAGCAGGCGCACCGTGCCTTCCCAGAGGGTCAGCAGGACGACGAGCGCCACCAGCGGAGGGACCGCCGCGCGAAGGGCTGAGCGGTTCACCAGCGCTCTCCTTGTTCCAGGGCCTCGTTGAGCAGGCGGGCCTCGCGGGCGAAGGACGCCTCGGTGCGCAGGGATGCGCTGCGCTCACCTGGCAGCTCCAGCGTCCGGTCCAGCACCACGCGCGCGGGACGTCGCGACAGGACCACGGCTCGCTCGGCCAGGTAGGCGGCTTCGGAGATGGAGTGGGTGACGAAGAGCACGGTCATCCCCAGCTTGCGCCACAGCGCGCGGAGTTGATCATCCAGCCGGCCGCGCGTCAGCTCGTCCAGGGCGGCGAAGGGCTCGTCCAGCAGTAGCAGCCGGGGGTGGGTGACGAGCGCGCGTGCCAGGGACACGCGCATGCGCATGCCGCCGGACAGCTCCGCCGGATAGCGGTCGGTGGCATCACCCAGCCCCACCTGCTCGAGCACGGCGCGCGCGGCAGCCTGCCGCTCCGGTTTCGACACGCCGGTCAGCTCCAGCGGCAGCGCCGCGTTGTCCAGCACCGAGCGCCAGGGCAGCAGGTGCGCGTCCTGGAAGACGTAGGCGATGGGGGCGCGCTCGCCCTGGGGGCGCTCCAGCGTCGGGGTGAAGGAGATGTGCCCGGCCTCGGCGCGGTCCAGCCCGGCCACCAGTCGCAGCAGCGTGGACTTGCCGCACCCGGAGGGCCCGAGCAGCGCCACGAATGAACCGGGCGCCACGTCCAGGTCCAGCCCCGACAGCACGGCGACGTTGCCCGGGAAGGTGCGGCGCAGGCCCTCGACCTTCACACGAACGCCCCCACTTCCGGAGATGGGGGCCAGGGGAGAGGGGGAAGGAAGGCCAGGAGGCGCCATGGAAGGAGTGTTTCTAACCGTCCAGCGCTCGGGAGGCGAGCGCGGAGTCAGGAGCAATCCTCAACGGTCAGTCCCTCGCATGCGCGTACTCGGCCTCTGGAAGCTCGCCGCCCGTCCGACGCAGGTGCACCCGGTCGAGCGTGACGCCCTCGGGCAGGCCCGACTCCACCTGCTTGAAGACGTACTCGGTGACGCGCTCGGCCGTGCAGTTCACCGTCTTGAAGTAGGGGTGCTCGTTGATGTTCGTGTCATGGAGCTCCCGGCACACCCGATCGATGATGTCCTGGAGATCCTTGAAGTCGATGATGACGTCCCAATGGTTCAGCGCTCGCGCCTTCACCCAGACGCGGACCCACCAGTCGTGCGTGTGCAGGGGCTCGCGCTGGCCGTCCGGGAAGGTGACTGCGTGGGATGCTTTGAATTCAGCGGTGAGGCTCAAGTAGTGCATCGCGGTCCACTTCGAAGTCGTGGTGGGAAGATCCTGGTGAGCCGCCCTCAGCGGGCACGCGCCATGATACCGCCTCCGGAGCCGGCTTCGACGGCCCGCTGAGTAAGGGAGCAGGCAGACCGAATCGAGGCTGTCGCCACGGAGTTCTTCCGAGCAGGGCCCCGCCAGAGGGCTCCAGGTGCCGACACGACGGCGCCTCGCCTGGCCCGTGCGCTTGCGGTGGGCACCGGCCTTGACGGATATGTGCATGAGTGTGTATATGCATGTCTATGCAACTCGACGTCTTCCAGGTGCTCGCCGACCCGACGCGACGCCGCATCGTCGAGGCCCTTCGGCACGGTGAGCAGCAGGTCAGTGACGTCGTCGAGAAGGCCGGAATCCACCAGTCAGGTGTCTCGCGGCATCTGCGCATCTTGTCGGAATCGGGCTTCGTCTCGATGCGGCCGGATGGGCAGCGTCGCCTCTACGCCTTGAAGCCGGAGCCGTTTCAGGAACTCGATGGGTGGCTCACCGGGTACCGGCAGCTGTGGGAGGCGCGACTCGATCGCTTCGGAGCCGCACTGGAGAAGAAGCAGCAACAACAACAGACTCGCCGAGTCGAAGAGAAGGGGCAGCGGAAATGAGCAACGAGAAGGCGAAGGTCGTCATCGAGCGCACCTACCGGGCGGGAATCGAGGACATCTGGGCGCTCTGGACCACGAAAGAGGGCTTCGAGTCGTGGTGGGGACCCCAGGGCTTCCGTGCCGCGGTGCAGGAACTCGATGCACGCGTAGGCGGCGCCCTTCGGTACGACATGATTGCCGACTCACCGGAGATGATTGCCGCGATGAAGCAGATGGGCCAGCCGACCTCTCACGCGACCCGTTCCCGCTTCACCGAGGTGGCGCCACATTCGCGGCTCGTCCTCACGAACGTCATCGACTTCCTCCCGGGTGTCGCTCCCTACGAAAGCAAGATCGCCGTGGACTTCCTCCCGAGCGGCGACGGCGTTCGCATGGTGGTGATGCTGGACGCGATGCACAGCGAGGCGTTCACGAAGATGCAGCAGGAAGGCTTCACGAGCCAGCTCACGAAGCTGGACTCGCGCTTCGCGTGATGGGACGGCGAGAGGTCCCGAATCGAATCCATCACGGAGCGTAGTTCCACTCGCTGGAGGGGCTCGGCGGGAGTCCTCGGTTTGCTTCAAGCCTGCTGCGCCCCGGACGGGCCGTTCAGCCCCGTCCGGATCGCCTGTGAATCACTCTGCGTAGTAGCTGTCCGTGTACACGCTGAATCCGGACTCGGTGTCGACGAAGAACGTCGCGCTGTGGTCGCTCCAGGGGTCACGCGCGTAGCCGTAGGAGCAGCCGAAGAACGAGCGGCCCTCAATCAGGGTGTTCAGGTTGGCCAGACCGGCGGCCTTCACTTCCGGATCCAACGTGCCGAAGCTCGCGGCAGCGTTGACGAACGCCTCGACATGGGCGCGAACCTCGGCGGCGTCAGCATTCGTCCCGCGGTGGTTATGCGGTTCGGACACCCGCTCCGTCCTTTCGCCGAAGCACTCATTGATCTGGAAGTTGTAGAACCGGCCGTTCATGTTCGCCCACCAGTCGAAGTGGCGTGCCATGAACACACCACCGTGCGGCCGCGGCAGGTTGTTCACCGCGTTGATGAGCGCCTCGAACGGACGGCTCAGCGTGGCCGCGTTGCGGAGGTTGCGGAAGCTCACGTCGGCGATGCCCGTCGTGTTCGCGATGGCGTCCGCGTTCGTGAACGGGCGCTGATTGCGCAGGTTCAGCGCGCCATTCCAGGCGTAGGGGAGGATGTCGTGCAGCTCGGTGGAGCTGATGCTGTTGACCAGCGACACGATGGCGGCCGCGTCATCCTGCGACAGCGCCAGCCCATTCGCGATGCCGTAGCAGTCCGTGTCGATGTAGTCCTGGCTCCGGGCGCCCTGCTCGATCTGCTGCAGACGCGCCGGACCGACCAGCGCCACGGAGGAGATGTCCGCCAGGGAGACGAACTGCGAAACCGCGCGCCGGTTGACCAGGTTGTGGACGACGTTGCTGGGCAGATAGGCGTCCAGCGTGTTGAACGTCGCTTCATTGACGAACTGGAGAATGCCCTGGCACTCGGTGGCGACATCCACGTCAGCCTCCGTCAGCAGCCCCTGCTGCTGCTCCTGGGGCTGCTGCGTGGACGTTTCGGTTTCGCTCGGACCACAGCCAACGAGCAGACCGGCGGCGAGGAAGGCAGATCCAACATAACGACGCATCGAGGGAACTCCTGCTAGGGGGGACAATGAAGTGAGGCGGCTTTAATACATCAAAATCGAATGTTCCTGGCAATCCTGATTCATGTTTGTGCCGTGTCACAAATTTGTTCCCAGGACTGTGCACTCCAGGTGTTGCCTGGGCCCTCTTCTCGTCGCGATAGGGTGCCTGTCTCCCTCTGAAACGACCCTGGGCGTCCCTTTCCCGATGCCGTGGTTTTTCGGCCTCCCAAGGCGTGGATGGATGATGAGGGATTGGGCGTGTCTGGCGTCTGTTTTCAACGTGGCACGTCGCTTTTGGCTACAGCGGATGAGTCATTGCGTGCGCTGCCGAGGGGCGAACGAATGGGACGGGTGTGAGGTCTGTTTTTCGTGAATAGCCCGTGATATGCTCTCCGGCATGGGGAACACCAGTCCGATTCGTCCTGGAGTCGCGCCTCGCCCCGCCGTGGCGCCATCCGCGTCTCACGTTCGGGATTCCGTGGCCACGCCGCCATCGGCGCCTGGGAATGCTGCTCGGCAGCCGCCGCCATCCAGGGACCGCTTCGAGCCACCGCGTTCAGTCCCTCTGGTGAATCTCTCCGGTCAAGGTGCCGCTCCATCCGGCGGACAGCGCCAGCAGGCCCTGGAGGTTACGCGGCAGAGTCCCCCGGGTTCAGTCGGGGCGGCCATCCGGCCCTTGCTGTCGGGGGCTGTGGGGATGCTGGGCACGGCCGGCCATGCCGTGGGGGCCTTGCCGGGCGCCGTGGTTCACGCCGTGCCCTTCGTGGGCCCCGCGCTTCAAGCCTCTGGCGTGACGAGGCCGTTGACGCGACTGGGGCCCGCCGTGGAGGCCTACGCTCGCGAGTTCGGCGCAGGCCAGGTGGGGGACTTCTACGCGCAGCAGCGAGAGTTGCTCAGCCAGCCCGCGACCGAGGCCAACATCGCGGAGTTCGCTCGGCGCGAGACGGAGTTCTTCCAGCGCGATCCTTCCGCCGAGGCTCGGGCCTTTGGGGCCATGTTCAGCGCGGAGGAGCGTGCGGCCCTCATCGGGCTCAGCGCGCGTGTGCAACGCCAGTTCCCATGATGAGGGACTGGCTCAACGCTTAGCGCGTGTTCCCCTCGGCGGTGACGTCCGGGGGACGTGGCGGCGCCCAGTTCCAGGCGACCACGGCCCATTCGTCCGTCGCGTCCCGGTAGGTGTGGATCGTCTCGAAGCCGACCCGCTCGTGCGCGCGCAGGGAGCGGAGGTTCCGCACGGAAATCTCGGTGACGATGAGGTCGAACTGATCTCTGAAGTGGTCCCGGTGCTGGTGGTAGAGCCGGTCGAACAAGCCCTGTCCCCGGTGCGCCTTGTCGATGCAGATCTGCCCCATCACGTAGAAGCGGTAGTCGCGCAGCGACTTGCTTCGGAACTCGAGCGAATCGAGGAGCGCGAACATGGGCTCCAGGATGGGGGCCAGCGCGCGGGCCTCGCGCGGCATCGACAGGGCGTAGGCCACCAGCACTCCGTCGTGGCGGGCGACAATGCTGGGCGCCATGGCGTGCATCTGTTCCAGTGCCGGCAGGTCGTGCTGAACCGTGACGAACCCCTGTGAGCGCATCTCTTCCGCGGACAGCGCCTGCTTCAGGTTCTTCTGTTGCAGCGCCAGGATGTGCTCCAACTCGTCCCGGTTCCGCACGGCGGTGACTGTGTAGGTGGGCGTCATCGACAGCAGGATATGCCGCAGCGGTGCGCCTTGCCGAAGCGACGCGGGGTGCGGGCAGGCGGGCGACAGAGGCTGCGCTTCAGTGGCGCGTAGGGCAGTGGGCGGGGCTCGACGTGGCGGGCCGCGCTGATGGGAAGGCGGGGAGATAGCAGTCTCCCTTGTAAACGTAACCGTCTTCAGCACAGTCCTTGGGGTCCACCGCCAGCTTCACCCAGCATCCGCCGTGAATGAGGACGTGGACCTTTCGAGGACACCGGCCCGACGAGTCGGGCCGCGTCTGACCGGGGAAGGGCTTCGGTGGCAGGTCCAGCGCGATAGTGGACCACGCCGATGGCGTTTGGGCCGTCGCGACCGGCGCCGCGAACACACTGTCTCCGACAGCGACCGTGCCTCCGTCCGTTGTGTCGACGGACATCGCAGCAGGTCCGGGCGCCACGGTGACCGAAGCTCCCGCGCGAGGCCGCCAGCCGAGGCTCAGTACCAGGGGGCCTCCAAGTCCGATGATGGCCACCCATGGCCACCGGGGGCGGCGGGCTCGATGGCGGACGGAACGTTCATTCCACTGCGCCGATGCACGGGAGTGAAGGGCACCTCCCACCGTGAGTGGTACATCCGATTCCGAGCCCGCCCGTGCCACCTCGGAATCCAGAGCCTCCGCCAGCTCGCGTGCGCTGCCTCGCACATGGAGGCTTGGAGCGAGCATCCGCGACACCAACGCGCTCAACTCCGGGCAGCAGTGCCCATTCGTGTCTCGCGGGGATGGGGCTTGGGCTCGCTCGGTGTGCCAGAACCTGGACTCCGCCACGTCAGGATGCGTCGACGGCGGATACCGCCCCGTGATCATCCGGAACGCGGTGACGCCCAGGGCGAAGACGTCATCCGCCTGTCCCGGCGCATACGGAGGCGCGGAGTCACTCGCCGCGAAGCGCCATGCTTCAGGGGAACGATAGGCCGGCGTCCCTGGTGGAAACGGCGAGCTCGTCTGCGTCGCGGCACCCACGTAGTGACTGGAACCGAAGTCCATGAGGAACGCCTGCCCATCGGCCTCACGCACCAGCACGTTGTGCCCTTTGACGTCCCGGTGCAGCCCCCCGGCCGCGTGGGTGGCTTCGAGCGCCCGCGCCAGCCTCGCGAGCAGGGCCATCACCTGCCGCGACGTGGGACGGTGCTCGCTGGCCCAATCGTAGAGCGGCGTGCCCTCCACCCAGTCCATCGCGAGGTAGGGGTGGGGCGGTCCCTTGGCGGGTTGCCAATGCCCGCTCGCTCGCAACCGGGGAACGGCGGGGTGATGGATGCGGGACAGCAGCTCGGCCTCGCGCGCGAAGCGTTCGTCCCGGGCATGCAGGGCCAGCTTGAGGGCCACGGTGTGCGTGCCCGTGATGTGCCGGGCCCGGTAGACGGCGCCGTAGGTGCCTCGGCCTCGCAGGTCCATGAGGCGCCACGGGCCCACCCGGGTTCCGGGTGGAAGTCGGGCCGGATTCAGGAAAGGGAGCCCCATGCAGACAGAGGCTACTTCCTGAGTAGTCAGTTTGCACCGGAATCTGTCAGGTCAATGTGGCTCGCTGGGAAGAAATCTGGAAGGCGCAGCGCGCGAAAAGCGACGCAACCCGTGGCCGCGGGGCGGCGGTTGCCGCGCGCCTCACTTGCCATCACCTTGACGCAATGTGCCGATGCCGGGTGGAGTGTCGGCCTGGTCTCCTTCCGGGGGAGGGCGTGTTCATGGCGAGTGTGGTGCCTGCTTACGCGGAGTGGTCCAATCTGGAGCGCCGAATCCGGGCGCTCGTTCCCGAGGCGTTCGACCCGACTGGCCGAGTGCTCAACCTCATCGCGGGTGAATGGGGGCATCCCGGAAAGGGGAAGCCCTACCTGTCCCCGGTGGACGGCACCGTCCTGGGCCGCCTGCCCATGATTGATGCGAACACCGCGCGTGTCGCAGCGAGCGCCGCCGCCGCGGAGGCACGGACCTGGGCCCACCAGGACCTCGATGCGCGCAAGGAGCGCGTCACCCAGTGCCTTTCCCTGCTGCGTGAGCAGCGTGAGCTGCTGGCCCTCATCCTGGCCTGGGAGATTGGCAAGCCGGTGCCACAGGCCCGCGTCAGCGTGGACCGCTGTATCACTGGCGTGGAGTGGTACGTCTCCCAAATCGAGCCCATGGTGGAGGGCCGCCGTCCGCTGGGGCTCATCTCCAACATCGCTTCGTGGAACTACCCGCTGTCGGTGCTGGTCCACGCGGTGCTGGTCCAGGTGCTCGCGGGCAACAGCGCCATCGCCAAGACGCCCACGGATGGTGGGCTCTATTCGCTGACCCTCTGCATGGGGCTCGCGCGCCGCTGCGGGCTGCCTGTGTCGCTCATCAGTGGCTCGGGCGGACAGCTCAGCGACGCGCTGGTGCGCAATCCGGAGATCGCCTGCCTGTCCTTCGTGGGCGGCAAGGCGAACGGGCGGGACATCGCGGCCAGCCTCTATGACCGCAACAAGCGCTACATGCTGGAGATGGAAGGGGTGAATGCCTACGGCATCTGGCACTTCAGCGACTGGGACGGGCTGGCGAAGCAGCTCAAGAAGGGCTTCGAGTACGGCAAGCAGCGCTGCACCGCGTACCCGCGCTTCGTCGTGGAGCGGAGCCTGATGCCGCGCTTCCTGGAGACGTACCTGCCCGTCGTCTCCGCGCTGAAGGTGGGGCACCCGCTACTGGCGGAGACTCCGGATGGCGAGCCACCCGCGCTCGACTTCGGCCCGCTCATCAACAGCCAGAAGGTCGAGGAGTTGCACGGCCTGATGAGCGAGGCGGAGGGCCGCGGCGCCGTGCCCCTCTTCGCCGGGAGGCTGGACTCGGAGCGCTTCCTGCCGGACCAGGACGTCTCCGCGTATCTGGCCCCGCACGCGCTGCTGCACGTTCCGCGCAACTGCAAGCTCTACCACGGCGAGCCCTTCGGCCCCGTGGACACGCTGGTCGTCGTGGACAGCGAGGAAGAGCTCATCGCGGAGATGAACGTGTCCAACGGCTCGCTGGTCGCCTCCATCGCCTGCGACGAGCCCGACACGTGCAAGCGCGTCTCCACCGAGCTGAGGGCCTTCAAGGTCGGCCACAACGGGCCGCGCTCGCGCGGAGACCGGGACGAGGTCTTCGGCGGCATCGGTGGTTCGTGGAAGGGGTGCTTCGTGGGCGGCAAGTACCTGGTCCAGGCCGTCACCGAGGGCGAGCCCGGCGAGCGGCTGCACGGCAACTTCCACGACTACACGCAACTCCCCGACACGCGCTGACGCGGGCTCATCGTCTGCTCGGGCGTCTGGCGCCGCGCACCTCGGCCGCGAACAGTTCCGCGGCGGGCGTGCGCGGCGCGCCTTTTCGCCACAGGAGCGCCGCAAGTTCGGCCCGGGGCGCAGGGGAGAGCCGCTTCACCACCAGCCCCGCGGCATCCGCGAGTTGAGGCTCCGGGAGCACCGTCACCGCGAGCCCCGCGCGAACGGTGGCCAGCACCGTGGCCACGGCGTTCGACTCCAACGCGACATGCGGCGCAATCCGGATGGCGGCGAACCAGGCATCCACGCGGGCTCGCACGCGCAACCCTCGGGAGAGCAGCGCGAAGGGTTCCTGGGCCAGGGGCTTCGCGCCCACGGTCTCCAGCTTCGCCAGGGGATGTCCCTTGGCGACCACCAGCGCCAGCTTGCTGTCGAAGACGGGCTCCGCCTCCAGGTCCGGTGAGCGCGCGGGGGCGTAGCCCAACCCCACGTCGAGACGGCCATCCGCCAGCCGCCGCTCCACCCGCCGTACCACGGCTTCCTCCGCGCTCAGCACCAATCCCGGGTGCCTTCGCAGCACGGCGGAGAGCGCGGGCAGCACGACGCCTCGCATGCTGGGCGGGTAGCCCACGCGCAGGGCGCCGGTGGTGAGGCCTCTCAGCGCGCCCACGGCGACCCTGCCCGCGTCCACGTCCTCCAGCGCTCGCGAGGCGTAGGTACGGAACAGCTCGCCCGCCTGAGTCAGGCGCACGCCGCTCCGGGCGCGCTCGAAGAGGGGCGCGCCGAGCTCCTCCTCGAGCTGGCGAATCTGCTGCGACAGCGTGGGCTGTGAGACGTGGACGCGCCTGGCGGCCCGCCCGAAGTGCAGGGTGTCCGCGACGGCGGAGAAGTAGCGGAGGTGGCGCAGTTCCATGGCGTCATCATAGGCATTGCCTATCGAAGCCATGGGAACAAACGAATGTACCAATCATGGCCCGCGCGTAAGTGTTCTCCCATCGCGAGGTCGTGAAGGAGGCACCCGATGAAGGCGGCAGACCTGTTCGTCAAAGCGTTGGAAGCGGAGGGCGTGCGCAGCGTCTTCGGGCTTCCGGGAGAGGAGAACCTGGACGTCATCGAGGCCATGCGGGCCGCGGGCATGCGGCTGGTGCTCACCCGTCATGAGCAGGCCGCGGGCTTCATGGCGGCCACGTATGGGCGGCTCACCGGCCGCGCGGGCGTCGTCCTGTCGACGCTGGGGCCCGGGGCGACCAACCTGGTCACGGCCGCCGCCTACGCGCAGCTCGGCGCCATGCCCATGGTGATGGTCACCGGGCAGAAGCCCATCCGGGCTGGCAAGCAGGGGCACTTCCAGATTGTCGACGTGGTGGGGATGATGCGCCCCCTGACGAAGCTGACGCGCACGCTCGTGTCGGCGGAGCATGTCCCTTCGGCCGTGCGTGAGGCGTTCCGCCGCGCCGAGGAGGAGCGCCCCGGCGCGACGCACCTGGAGCTGCCGGAGGACGTGGCCCGGGAGTCGACCGACGCCGTGCTGCTGGCGCCCAGCGCCCAGCGACGGCCCGTGGCGGATGAGGCGTCCATCGCGCTGGCCGTGGAGGCGATTGCTTCCGCTCGCCGGCCCTTGCTCATGATTGGCGCGGGCGCCAACCGCAAGCTCACGTCGGAGATGCTGCGTGTCTTCGTGGACAAGACGGGCATTCCCTTCTTCAGCACGCAGATGGGCAAGGGCGTCGTGGACGAGTCGCATCCCCTGTGGATGGGCACGGCGGCGCTGTCGGAAGGAGACTTCGTTCACCGCGCCATCGAGGCCTCGGACTGCATCATCAATGTGGGCCACGACGTCATCGAGAAGCCGCCGTTCTTCATGCGCGACAGCCGCCGCACGGTGGTGCATCTCAACTTCTCTTCGGCGGCGGTGGACCCCGTGTACTTCCCGCAGTTGGAGGTGACGGGCGACATCGCGAACGCGGTGTGGCGCATCGGTGAAGGACTGGGGCCTCGCGCGCACTGGGACTTCGCACCCATCGAGAAGTTCCGCGCGGGACTCGAGGCGCAGCTCGCACACGGTGGGGATGACGACCGCTTCCCCATCTACCCCGCGCGGCTCGTCGCCGAGCTGCGGCGCGCGCTGCCGGACGACGGCATCGTGTGCCTGGACAACGGCATGTACAAGCTGTGGTTCGCTCGCTACTACCGCACGCGCCGGCCCAACACGCTGCTGCTCGACAACGCGCTGGCGACGATGGGGGCGGGGCTGCCTTCGGCCATCGCGGCGAAGCTGGTGCATCCCCGCCGCAAGGTGGTGGCGGTCTGCGGAGATGGCGGGTTCATGATGAACTCGCAGGAGCTGGAGACGGCCGTTCGGCTGGGCCTGGACCTGACGGTGGTCGTCGTGCGCGACGACGGCTACGGGATGATTCGCTGGAAGCAGGGGGAGATGGGCCTGCCGGACTTCGGCATGGCGCTGGGGAACCCGGACTTCGTTCGCTACGCGGAGGCGTATGGGGCCCATGGCCACCGGCCGACCAGCGCGACGGAGTTCGGCGCGACGCTGGCTCGCTGCCTGTCGTCGAGCGGCGTCCACGTCATCGACGTGCCCATCGACTACTCGGACAACGCACGGGCGCTCGGCGCGGGCGCGGAGGAACTCGCCGCGCTCTGAGGGGGAACGGCGGTTCGCGAACACTGGAGGAACACCATGCTGGCTGAACGTTATCCGTACTACCTGGCCAACCGTCCCCGGCAGCCCAACGCGGAGCTGGCCGTCACCCACAAGTACTCGGGCGAGGTCGTGACGCACGTCGCGGTCGCGGACGCCGCGGCTGTCGAGGAAGCCATCGCCGCCGCCGTTCGCGCCGCCGAGCCCATGCGAAAGCTGGCGCCGTACGCGCGGCAGGCGGTGCTCGAACACTGCGTGCGCCGCTTCCGCGAACGCGCGGAGGAGCTGGCCCTGGCGCTCTGCATCGAAGCAGGCAAGCCGCTGCGCGACGCGCGGGGAGAGGTGGACCGGCTCATCGACACCTTCAAGGCCGCCGCCGAGGAGGCCGTGCGCGGCGGGGGCGAGGTGCTGAACCTGGAGGTGTCGAAGCGCGCCGCGGGCTACCGGGGCTTCACCCAGCGCGTGCCGGTGGGGCCGTGCTCGTTCATCACCCCGTTCAACTTCCCGCTCAACCTGGTGGCGCATAAGGTGGCGCCGGCCATCGCCGCGGGCTGCCCGTTCATCCTCAAGCCTTCGGACCGCACGCCGGTGAGCGCGCTCATCATGGCGGAGGTCCTGGCGGAGACGGAGCTGCCCGAGGGGGCATTCTCCGTGCTGCCCGTGCGGCTGGAGGACATCGGGCCGCTCATCGAGGACGACCGGCTGAAGCTGCTCTCGTTCACGGGCTCGGAGAAGGTGGGGTGGGAGCTGAAAGCGCGGGCGGGCCGGAAGAAGGTGGTGCTGGAGCTGGGCGGCAACGCGGCGTGCGTGGTGGACGAGGCGCCGGGCGCGCCGCTGGACTTCATCGCGGACCGGGTGGCGCAGGGGGCCTTCTTCCAGGCCGGGCAGAGCTGCATCTCGGTGCAGCGCGTGCTGGTCCATGCGTCGTTGTACGACGCGCTCCGGGAGAAGCTCGTCGAACGAGCGAAGGCGCTGCGGCCGGGCAATCCGTCGGACGAGGCCACGACGCTGGGGCCCATGATTGACGAGCCCGCGGCGCGGCGCCTGGAGGGCTGGATTCAGCAGGCCGTGCAGCGTGGGTCGCGGGTACTCACGGGTGGCGGACGGCGGGGCTCGGTGCTCGATGCCACGGTGCTGGAGGGGGTTCCAGAGGATGCGTTGCTGAGCAGCGAGGAGGCCTTCGGTCCAGTCGTCCTGGTCCAGCCCTTTGACAGCTTCGACGTGGCTCTGGCCCAGGTGAACAGCGGGCGCTTCGGACTCCAGGCGGGCATCTTCACGCAGGACCTGTCGCGGGCGATGAAGGCCTGGGACGAACTGGAGGTGGGCGGAGTCGTCGTGGGCGACGTGCCGAGCTTCCGCGTCGACACCATGCCCTACGGGGGCGTGAAGGGCTCGGGCATCGGCCGCGAGGGCGTGAAGTACGCCATCGAGGACATGACGGAGCTTCGGCTGCTGGTGCTGCGTCAGGCGTGAGGGAAATCGGCCATGGGCCCGGAACGCGGCGCCGCCTCCGGATTCTTCCTTCGCGTCGATCTGTGGCGGCGGGACGGCTGCTGGCGATATGAGACACTGCGCCAGCCACCGCACCCATGGACGAGAAGCGCTACCCCATCCCGGCCGGGCTCCACCGGGTGGAACAGGACATCCAGAAGAGCCGCTTCATCACCACGGCCGCCCCTGCGCCCACCGTGGAAGAGGCGAAGGCCTTCATCGCCCGCGTCCGCGAGGAGTTCGCCGACGCCACTCACAACTGCTGGGCCTTCGTGGTCGGGCCTCCGGGTTCCACCGCCCAGGTGGGCATGAGCGACGACGGCGAGCCCCATGGAACGGCCGGCCGGCCCATGCTCACCGCCCTGCTCCACGGGGGCGTGGGCGACGTGGCCATGGTCGTCACCCGGTACTTCGGTGGGACGCTGCTCGGGAAGGGCGGGCTGGTGCGCGCCTACACCGCTGGCGTCCAGCAGGCGCTCGAAAGCCTTCCCACCACGGAGCGTGTGCGCAAGACGCGACTGGCCGTCGAGGTGGAGTACACTCACGTCGATGGGTTGCGCCGCCTGCTGCCGTCCTACGAGGTGCAGGTACTGGCGGAGGAGTATTCGGCCACCGTGGGGTACCGGCTGGAGCTGCCCGTCACCCAAGTGGAGGCCCTGCGGACCGCGTTGAACGACCTGACATTGGGACAGGTGCTCGTCGAGCCGCTCGATTCGGACGATTGACCCTGGGCCACGGAGGGGAGAGCCTGCGGCCCGATGAGCGCTGGCCCCGACCTCTTCTCTGCCTCCGTCGACGTGAATCGCTTCGCGCCCCTGGCGGAGCGGATGCGGCCTCGCACGCCTGACGAGTTCATCGGCCAGTCCCACCTGCTGGGCCCGGGCCGTCCGCTGCGCCAGCTCATCGAGCGCAAGGCCATCGTGTCCTCCCTCTTCTGGGGGCCCCCAGGCGTGGGCAAGACGACGCTCGCGCGGATGATGGCCACCGGCGTGGACGCGGAGTTCGTCATCCTCTCCGCCGTGTCGGACGGCATCCCCCGCATCCGCGAGGTGGTGGCCGAGGCCGAGCGCCTGCGCAACCAGTACAGCCGCCGCACCGTCCTCTTCGTCGACGAAATCCACCGTTGGGCGAAGAACGTGCAGGAGCAGGCGCTGCCCCACGTGGAGAGCGGCCTCTTCGTCCTCCTGGGCGCCACCACGGAGAACGTCAGCTTCGAGGTCCGCCCCGCGCTCGTCAGCCGGTGCCGCGTGTTCCAGCTCAAGGAACTCACCGTCGCGGACATCCAGTCGGCGCTGACGCGGGCACTCGGTGACTCGAAGCGGGGCTTGGGCGCGCGCAACCTGACGGTGGGGGAGGAGGCGCTGACGCTGCTGGCGAAGGGCGGCGTGGGCGACGTGCGCAAGGCGCTGGGCGCGCTGGAGCTGGCGGCCAGCCTCACCGCGGACGGCGCGGAGATTACGCCCGAGACGGCGCGCGAGGCAGTGGGCACCAGTCTGTCCCGTCACGACAAGGACGGCGACCAGCACTTCGACTTGCTGAGCGCGCTGCAGAAGTCGTGCAGGGGCTCCAACGTCCAGGGCGCCGTCTTCTGGGCGGCGAAGCTGCTCCAGACGGGCGACGTGGCGTCACTGTGGCGACGGCTCAAGGTGATTGCCGTGGAGGACGTGGGCATGGCGATGCCCGAGGCCATCAGCATCGTGCGTGACTGCGAGGAGTCCTTCCACGCCATGGGCATGCCGGAGGGGCGCATCTGCGTGGCGCACGCCGTCGTCCTGCTGGCCACGGCGAAGAAGAGCAACCGTGCCTATGCGGCGCTGGACGCGGCGATGGCGGCGCTCCAGGAGCATCCGAATGCGGAGCCTCCGCTTCACATCCGCAACGCGCCCACCGAGCTGATGAAGGAGCTGGGGCACGGCAAGGGCTACCAGACGCCCTGGAACTTCAAGGACCACTACGTGCCCGGGCAGACGTACCTGCCCGCCCCGCTGGAGCGTTCCGTCTTCTACCGCCCGAGCAAGGAAGGCTACGAGGCGGAGATTCATGAGCGCATGAGCCACTGGTGGCGCGAGGACAAGGCGTCCCGAGGCGAGTAGGGCAGGCAGCCCCCGCGGGCCGGACTCTGCCGTCCGGTGCGCAATGCTCCTGGGCAGTAGTGCCGGTTGTTCATCCGGAGACGCCCTCCCAACTTGTTGCTCAATGAGCACACGGCGGTTCGCCGTCTCAGAGGGGGAATCATGATGAACACTCGCAGGTCCACGTTGGTGCAAGGTGTGTTGTCCGCGGCGGTCGCGGTCCTCGCTGTCCCGGTCGCCAGGGCGGCAATGCCACCCGCGCCTCCGGCTGACTGCTCGGTGGCGGGCGGCTACACACAACGCAACCTCGTGGCCAACAGTCCGGCGCTTGGCGCCGAGCATGTCGATCCGCACCTCGTCAACGCCTGGGGGCTTGCCTTCAACCCGATGGGCGTCTCGTGGGTGGCGAACGAAGGCACGGGCACCTCAACGCTGTATGACGGCAACGGGGTTCAGCAGCCCCTCATCGTGGGCATCCCCGCGCCGCCAGGAGAGACCGAGTCGGGAGAGCCCACCGGCGTGGTGTTCAATGGCTCGGAAGCATTCGTCGTGACAGGGACAGGTGTCTCGGGGCCCGCTCGCTTCATCTTCGCCACGGAGGAGGGCGTCCTGGCCGCCTGGGCACCCGCGGTGGACGAGGCCTCGGCCAAGATCGTGGCGGACAACTCCGCGATGGGCTCTGTGTACAAGGGGCTGGCGCTGGCCGGCACCGGCGCGGACGCCATGCTGTACGCGGCGGACTTCCGGAACAATCGAATCGATGTCTTCAACTCCAGCTTCACGCCCATGCCGATGCCGGGCGCCTTCGCGGACCCGTCACTGCCCGCCGGGTACGCGCCCTTCAACATCCAGGACATCGGGGGCACCCTCTATGTCTCGTATGCGCAGCAGAACGAGGAGCGTTCGGATGATGTCCCCGGCGTGGGCGCGGGCTACATCAACGCCTTCGACATGAACGGGCAGCTGCTGCGGCGGTTCGCTTCTCAGGGCGCGCTCAATGCGCCGTGGGGCATGGCCCTGGCGCCGGCGGGCTTCGGGCAGTTCAGCAACCACCTGCTGGTGGGCAACTTCGGGGATGGCGCCATCAACGCGTATGACCCTGCCTCCGGTGCCTGGGCAGGCGCGCTCACTCGGCCGGACGGACAGCCTCTCAAGGTCGACGGACTCTGGTCCTTGCACTTCGGCACTGGCGTGCAGGGCCTACCCGCCGAGGCGCTCTTCTTCACGGCGGGGCCCGCGGACGAGGAACAGGGACTCTATGGTCGGCTCGACATGACGCCCGTGTGTCCGCAGGGCGGCCTGCCCCCGTGGAAGACGCCTCGCGGGCCTGAGGCGCAGTGAGCGGGATGCGGGTATGGCGGCGCGGGCCGGAGCACGGTGCTCCGGCCCGCGCTGTCACGTGGGGCGCTACTACGAGGTGAAGGCGCGTCTCAGGGCTGCTGCGAGCCGCTGCCTCCGTAGCCCTGGTCCTGCAGTTGCTGCCAGCGCGCCTTGGCCTGATGTTCGCGCTGGAGGTTGGCGTCCACCTGGCGCTGCTGATCCGCCGCCTTTCGCCGGGCGTCGGCGACGGCGCTGGAGAAGTCCCCTGGGGACAACTCTTTCGCCCGGACGTCCGCGTTGGCGTTGACGGCTTCGTACTTCGCCTGTTCGAGCTGGGCGTCGGCCACGTCCAGCTCCCGCTGGCGCATGACCTCCAGCGACTTCAACGTCGTCACCGCGTCGTCGCGCCAGGCCGTCTCCGCCTCGGCCAGGGTGAGGGCGTGCTGGGCCGTGCAGTCGGCGTGCTGGGCCCGCTCGATGGCCGCGACGTCACCCGTTGCCTGCGCGGCCTCGAGCGCTGCCTCACCTGCTTCGTGGCGGGACTTCGCGGCGTCCTCGTTGCGTTGGGCGACTGCTCGCTCCGCCTCGGCGTCCTGTCTGGCCACCTGGGTGCGGGTGATCTGCTCCCGGGCATGGTCCTCCGTGAGCTGCGCCTCGCGCACGTTTCCCAGCTCGCCGGGTGGGACGCGCGCCACCCATTGCTTGTCCACCTTCGCGCTGGAGCGATGGGAGGCACAGCCTCCCAACAGCATCACGGCCGTGCCGGCCATCCCCAGGTACATGCGACGCCTGCCTGGCTGCGCCATGCCTTCCTCCCGGTCATAGGGTCCTGTCCGAAACTGTGCGCATCCGAGGGGAGGGTGAAAGCAGCGGCGCACCGCTCGGCGCGCCATACGCCCCTGCCCACGGGGCAGGGGCTGCGCACACACGCCGAACGCCGCGCTAGCGGGGGGCGAGCAGGGCTTCGAAGAGCGTGCGCGGGTCCAGCCCGGGTGGCAGTCCGGAGACGCCGCCGTCGTTCACCTCGACCACCGCCCAGCCCCCGTCCTGGAGCATGGCCACGTCCAGGGTGAGGAAGGGCGAGTCGATGCGCCGGGCCAGGGGCTCGAAGCCGGTGAAGTCCGGCACGTCGACGTCGAACTCGTGGTACGGCTCGGCGGCGAGGAGCCGGCCGCCTCCGAAGAAGAGCCGGAACTCGAGGTGGGCCGGGCCCGCGGGTGTCCGTCCGTACGTCTTGAAGGGGAGGAACTTCCGGACGACGAGGCCCCGCTCGAAGCGGTCTCCGCGCTCGTCGACGAGGTTGGCGCAAATCTGTTCGAAGCGCGCCTGCGTCGTGCCCTCGGGGATGAAGCAGGCTTCATCCCAACGCTCCTTGGCCGACTTCACGTGGTCCTTCACCAGCCAGGGCTGCGGGCCGAGCGCCTGGGCCGCGTGCCAGGCTTCTGCCGCGTCCATGCCCTCCGTCCAGACGCTGCGGGCGGTGTAGCGGGAGAGCCGGGGGTACCAGTTGGGTAGGTAGAGCGCCGCCGCGTACTGCTCGGGCGTCGTCGTCAGTCGGTGCCCCAGGGCGGACACGGCTTCGTCCAGCGCGGTGTACTCCTCTTCCGTCAGCATCCAGCCGCGGTAGAGGAGCCGGAGCCTGCCGCGCTCAGGGAGGGTGGAGAGCGCCTGCTCGGCATTGCCGGAGAGCAGGGCGCCCAGGTCTGCCTGGTAGGTGTCGACCCCCAGCGCTTCGGCCGCGTCGGCCTCCACGTCGAAGGGGTCGTCCTGGGTGGGATTCCGGCCGAAGAGGATGGCGCGCGCGTGAGACGGACGTCGGGAGCCTGGCATCCAGAAGCCTCGCATCAAGGGTGGCGGTGTGTGGGGGGCACCTCCGACGCGTGCGCGCGCGAACCCTGACACGGCCAGATGACGCCCCGTCCGGAGCGCTCTGGCCCGGTCCCCGCGCGGATTTCGCGGGGACCGGACGCGGGACGCTCAGTCCCCCAGCGCGTCGTACCGGACCAGCCGGAAGCGGGCGCCCTGCGCGTCCCGGATGCGGGCCGCCAGCTTCTCGTGCAGCTCCGGCGTCCAGGCGCTCCACCGCTGGAAGAAGGCCGCGGTGGCCGCCTTGTCACCGCCGTGCTGGAGCGCGAGCACCTTCTCCAGCAGCGACGTCACGACGGCCGGGTACTTGTCGTACTGGATGCTCAGGCGCGCCGTCTGCGGGTCCGCCTGCAGGAGGCCGTGCTCCAGGAACCAGTTGAACTGCACCAGTTGCATGCGCTGGTAGGGCTGGTCCTCGCGCGGGCGCACGTTCTGGAGCGTGCGGCGGATGCCGGAGGCCTGCACCGCGCGCAGCCCGGCGGCGTCCAGCGCGCCCTTCTTGTGGAAGTCATGCAGCGAGAAGAGGCTCACCAGGTCCGCCTTCATCTCCTCTACGGCGCCCGCGTAGTCCTCCAGCGCGTCGTCCAGCGTGCGCCCCTTCTGGTCACGGTCCGGCCCCAGGTAGTGGCCCACCTCGTGCCAGAGGGTGCGCTGGAAGTTGCCTTCGGAGACCAGCTCCCGGGCGTGGGCATCCACCACCGCGGCGCGCCAGATGCGCTCGTCGGACGCGAACAGGTCCGGGTTCCGCATGATGTTCTCCCGCAGGAGGATGGTGCGGCCGTAGCGGCGCGCGGCGAGCGCGTCGTTGGGGAGGATGCTCGCGGTGTTGGTGCCGCGCGACTGGCCGAAGTCGGCGATGACGTCGTAGACGCCCACGGGGATGTCTTCGCGCACGCGCTTCTTCGCGGCGTAGGGCAGCGCGTCCTCCACCGCCTGGAGCCCGCCCAGGCGCTTGCGCAGCTCCTGCGTGGCCGCCTCGTTGCTCAGCAGTACCGACAGGCTGTGGAACGCCTTCACGCCGAAGAGCGCGTCGTCATACGTCTCATACGCGCCCAACTGCACGTTGAGCTTCTGGAAGCGGCCCGTCACCCAGGCCGCGTCGCCGCTCTCGTAGTCGTTGGTGAGCAGGTCGCGCGCGCGGTTGCGCAGGTAGCGCGCCAGCTCCACGTCGCTGGCCTCCAGCCGCTGCGCCGCGCGCATCACCAGCCCGTAGGCCTTCACCAGCTCCGGCCCATAGGCCACGGCATAGGGCACCGCGTAGAGCGCCTTGGCGTCGGGCCGCTTCGCCTTCGCTTGCAGGGCCTGGCGCAGGCCCGGATGCAGCGTGTCCAGCACCGAGTGCGTCTGGAGGACCTTCACGTCCTGGCGCAGGTTGGCGGCCGTGGCGCGGCGAACGACCGTCTTCTCGCTCAGCAGGGATTGGCGCTCGCCGGGGTTCGCGGCCAGGAAGGCGTCCACCTCCGCCCGCGTGACGTCCACCGGGTACACGTTGCGCGCGGACACCTGCGCGTCCACCGGGAGGAACGCCTCCCGCGCGTTGCTCAGGGTGCTGGCGATGGGGCCCTGGTACAGGCGGTACAGCGTGAGCAGGTCTTGCGTGCGCTTGGGGCTGCCCAGCTTCTTGTCCAGCGCCTCCAGCTTCGCGTGAGCCGGGAGCGCCTGGTGGTGGCGTGAGGACTCGTAGAGCCCCTGGAAGATGGCGCCCACCTCCAGCAGGTCCTTCACCGCCGCCTGCTCGTCGGGCGTGAGGCGGGAGAGGTCCGGCGACAGGCGGACCTCCTGCGTCTTGGCGAGGACTTCGGCCACCTTCTCCTCTGGCCAGTAGCCCGAAGGCAGGGTGGGGGAAGGACGGCTGGGGGCGGCAGCCTGTGCCGACAGCGCCAGGAGGGCCGCGGCGCCCAGGGAAAGCGCGTGGGGGATTCGCATGGCGCGCAAGACTGCCACGGAGGTGGGCGTATTCCCCACGGGTTCGGTTGGATTGCGTCACGCACGGGTGACGTCCTGTGCGCCGGACAAGTCTTGCGCTACATGGTGCGCATGAAACTCAAACTTCCCTTGTTTCTTTCGCTATCCACGGTTCTCCCGGCGCTGATCAGCTGTGGAGCCCCGACGTCCACGGACACCGCGCACGAGGCCGTCGTGCTCGGAACGCAGGCCCAGGAGCTGGCCACCGGTACGCCCGCCGCCGAGGGTGTGCTGTCCTTCCTCAACGACTACTCCATCTCCTACACCGTGCTGGACCTGGAGGTGCCGCTGGACGCCCAGGCGGCGCAGGCGCTGATCGACTTCCGCGAGGGGCCGGACGGCGTGCTCCACACGGGCGATGACCGCCGCTTCGTGAGCATCGAGCAGGTGGACGCGGTGCCGTACGTGGGCCCCGCGGCGCTCGCGGCGCTGGAGGCCTATGCCCGGGGCACGGGCCGCGTGGAGCTGCCGGTCGACGGCCACGTGGGCACCTTCCACGGTGTGGCCTTCAACATGGCGGAGGCCCGCCGCGCCATCCTCGCGGCGAACACGGAGAGCGCGTCGAACCTGGGGGCCGTCTTTGGCATTCCCGCGGCGGCGGTGCAGAGCCTGGTTGCGGCGCGTCCCATCCTCCACATGGTGCAGTTGTCGCGGCTGGCGAACGTGGACGCCGTCACGATGGGACAGCTCAAGGTCCACACGCAGCTCGCGGCGGAAGGTGACCCGTGCACGGGTCCGACCCTGTGTCAGCCCGGGCTCGTCTGTGAGGGCCGCCCGGGTGACGGCTCCAGCCCTTATGGCCGCTGCATCGACGCCTCGTACTTCCCCGCCTACGGCGAGGTGTGCTCCCGCTTCGTCGCGTGCCAGACCCCGAAGTCGGTCTGCATCGGTCTGGCGTCGGGCTGGGTGGAGGGCTACTGCGCCCCGGCGTGGATGGGCAGCTCCTTCACCGAGTACTCGGACCTGCGGCTCCAGTCGACGAACCCGCTGGTGACGGCGCCGCTCGTCGCGGTGGGCCTGGCCACGGTGCCCATGGACATCAACGTGGAGCTGGACATCGTCCACACCGCGCCGCACCGGCTGGTGCTGACGCTGGAGGACCCGGGTGGTGAGACGGCCCTGCTGTGGGACGGTCCGAACGAGGGCACGCCGCCCTCGCGCATCGTCGTGACGCGGGGCATCCCGCGCGACGGCGCCGTCAATGGTCGCTGGAAGCTGCACATCGCCAACCCGTCCGGGGTGGGCAGCGGCACGCTGCGCTCGTGGACGCTGAAGCTCACCAGCCGCTACGACTGAGCCGGCTGTTTCGCGGTGGGCCTTCGCGCTTCGAGGGCCCACCGCGCGTTTCACGGTGGCTATGCGTGCCGGCTGGCGTGCACCGGTGGCCGCCGCTGGGCCCAGGGCCGCGCCTGCTCGAGCTGCCCCGCCAGTTGGAACAGCGTGGCCTCGTCGGCATACCGGCCGGCGAACTGGACGCCGATGGGCAGGCCCTCCGCGCTCCAGTGCAGGGGCACGGACATGGCGGGCTGCCCGGTGACGTTGAACAGCGCGGTGAAGGGGCAGTGGCCGAAGGCGTGGTCGTACCACTCCCGCGCCGTCCGGGGCGCGTTGGCGTCCAGGAGGCCCAGCGGGAAGGGCGGCGCCGCGACCGTGGGCGACAGCAGCACGTCGTACTGCTGGAAGAAGGCGCCCACCTGACGTGACACGAGGTTGAACACGCCGAGCGCCCGTTGCAGGTCCGTGGCCTTCAGCTCGCGGCCGTGGCGCACCGCCGCCCAGGTGGTGGCCTCCTGCAGCTCCGGTCCCGGGTCGCGGCCGGAGAACTGGCCCAGCATGCCCACCAGGGACGCCATGGTCGCCGACCAGACGGTGCTGACGGCCTCGTGCAGCAGTTGGCCGTCGTGCTCGGGCGCGGCCTCGACGACGTCATGGCCCAGCTCCGTACACAGGCGCGCCGCCGCTCGAGCGGCCTCCACACATTCGGCGCTCACCGGTGAGCCCATGGGGGCTTCCGTCATCAGCGCGATGCGCAGCCGGCCCGGCGCGCGGCCCACTTCCTCCAGATACGGGCGCTGCGGCGGCGGGGCGAAGTACGGGTCGCCCGCCTCCGGGCCCTGGGTGGCGTCCAGCATCGCCGCGCTGTCGCGCACGCTGCGGGACAACACGTGCTCGATGCCCATGCCGAAGATGAAGTCACCCGCGTCCGGCCCCAGTGAGTTGCGGCCACGCGTGGGCTTCAGCCCGAAGACGCCGCAGAGCGACGCGGGGATGCGCAGCGAACCGCCACCGTCGTTGCCGTGGGCCACCGGGACGATGCCCGCAGCCACCGCCGCCGCCGAGCCGCCGCTGGAGCCTCCTGGACTGCGCTTCACGTCCCACGGATTGCGCGTGGGGCCGTGCAGTACCGGCTCCGTGGTGGCGTTGTTGCCGAACTCCGGTGCGTTCGTCCGGCCCAGCAACACCAGGCCCGCGCGCCGGTAGCGCGCCATCAACGCGCTGTCGTGGGGGAACACCGTCCCCTGGGCCATCCGGCTGCCCATGTCGGTGGGCACACCCGCGGCGTGCAGGCCAATGTCCTTGATGAGGAAGGGCACGCCTCGGAAGGGGCCCTCGGGAATGCCTTGCTTCAGCGCCTCGCTGGCGTCGCCCTCTCGCGTGTCGATGACGGCGTTCAGCGCCGGGTTGACGGCGTGGATGGCCTCCACCGCCACCCGGAGCAGCTCTTCGGGCGTGACTTCCTTCCGACGTACCAGCTCCGCCAATCCCACTGCGTCAAGGCGGCTGTAGTCATCCAGGTTCATGAATCCCTCACAGGCGCCGGTGGACATGCGGCGGATCGGGCGCGGGAAGCAGGATATTCACGAATCCCAGGTAGTGCTCCAGGCGCCTCAGCCCGTCGCCTGGGTGCGCTCCTCCCGTTGTGCATTCACCAGCGACGCGTAGGTGCCCTGGCGCTCCAGCAGCTCCTGGTGCCGGCCGACCTCCACCACCTGGCCGGCCTCCATGACGAGGATGGTGTCGGCGTTGCGCACCGTGCTGAGCCGGTGGGCGATGACGACACGCGTGCACTTCAGGGACGCCAGCGCCTGCTGCACGTGCGCCTCGGTGGTGGCGTCCAGGGCGCTGGTGGCTTCATCGAGCAGGAGGATGGCGGGCCTGCGCACCAGGGCGCGCGCCAGGGCCAGTCTCTGCCGCTGGCCACCGGACATGGAGAGGCCCCGGTCCGTCAGCGGCGTGTCGTACTGCATGGGCATGGCCATGATGTCGTCGTGGATGTGGGCCCGCTTCGCGGCCTCCACGACACGGTCCATGTCCAGGTCTGGGTCGCTCAGGGTGATGTTCTCCCGCAGCGACGCGTTGAAGAACGAGGCATCCTGCAACACCACGCCCAGTTGGCTGCGCACCGCGCGCAGGTCCAACTCGCCCAGCTCCGCGCCGTCGTACCGGACGTGTCCGGAGGTGGGCAGGTAGAGCCCCAGCAGCAGGTGCGCCAGGGTGCTCTTGCCCGCGCCCGAACGGCCGACGAGCGCCACCATCTGCCCCGGCTCTACGCTGACCGACACGCCCTGCACCACCCAGGCGGAGTGGGGGTTGTAACGGAAGCGCACGTCCTCCAGGGTGACGGCGCCGAGCAGCGTGGGCGCGCGGCCCCGGTGCGCCGCGTCGCGTTCGGGGGGCGTGTCCAGCACGTCGTTGATGCGCTCCAGGTAGGTGCTCAGGAACTGGAGCTGCCCTCCGGTGCCCAGCAGGTTGGACAGGGGCACCAGCAGCGCGGTGGCCAGCGCGTTGATGCTCAGCATCTGTCCCAGGGACATCGCGCCGTCCAGCACGCGCCACGCGCCCACGCACAGCAATACCAGTGGGGACACGCGGCGCAGCGTGCCCGTCAACGCATCCAGCCACGCGGAGAGGCGGCCTCGCTCCAGCTCCACGTTGAGCAGGTCCACGTAGAGGTTGGAGTAGCTGCCCACCATGCGGCCCTCCACGCCGAAGGCCTTGAGCGTCTGCATGCCGGACAGCATGGCCATCAGGTAGCTCTGGCTGCGCACGCCCATGTCCAGGCTGCGCGACAACTGGCTGCGTTGTCTGGCCCGGGGAATCGCGAACACCAGCACCTGCAACAGGCCCAGGCCCACCACCAACAGCCCGAGCGACGCATCCGCCACCAGCAGCAGGCCCAGGTAGAGGAGCACCAGCGCACCGTCGAGCGCGCTGGACAGCAGGCCGGTGGAGAGCAGATCGCGGATGGCCTGCTGCGAGCCCAGCCGCGTCAGCAGGTCGCCCGCGGGCCGGAGCTGGAAGAACGGGTAGGCCAGGCTCACCAGATGGTCTAGCAGCCCCTGCGTCATCTGCGAGTCCAGCCGCGTGCGCAGCTCCACCAGGAGCTGGCCTCGCACCACCGACGTGAGCAGCTCGAAGAGCAACACTCCCGCGAGCGCCGCGGACAGCACCCCCATCAGCGAGTAGTCCTGCCGGGGCACCACGCGGTCCACCACCATGCCGGTGAGCAGCGGCACCGCCAGCGTCAGCACCTGGAGCACGGCGGACAGCGCGAGCACCTTCACCAGCGTGCCGGCCTGTCGCTTCACCAGGGGCACCAGGTAGCGGTAGGGCCCGCGCCGCGTGTGGCCCGGCTGGAAGTTCTCGGACGGCTCCAGCAGCAGCGCCACGCCGGTGAAGCACTGGCTGAACTGCTCCATGGAGACGCGGCGGCGGCCCTGGTCGGGGTCCACCACTTCGACCCAGCCGCGGCCCAGGCGTTCGAAGACGACGTAGTGCGTGAAGCGCCAGTGGAGGATGGTGGCCGGAGGCAGGAAGGGCAGCCGGTCCAGGTCCACGGAGATGGCGCGCACGCGCAGGCCCAGCTTCTGGGCGGCGGCCTTCAGCGCCTTCGCGCTGGCGCCGTCACGTCCGGGGCCTGTCACCTCGCGCACCGCGTCCAGGCCCATGTGGCGGCCGTGGTAGGCCAGCACCATGGCCAGACAGGCGGCGCCACAGTCCGTCATCGTCATCTGCCGCACTTCAGGCACGCGCTTGCGCAGGCCGAGTCTCCACCAGCGCTGAGTCTGCTGCGGAGCCTCGGCCGTCATGGCGGCACGTTTCCTTCCGGGGCAATGAGCGCCGGCCATGCCAGGACACCGAGCGCCAGCGCGAGGCCGAAGACGAACAGGAGCGCGAACGTCCACCGCGTCCACTGGCCACCGATGCGCAGCAGGTCACCTTCGTCCTGCACGACGCGCTGGTAGTGCGCCAGGGCTTCCTTGCGGAAGATGGAGGGGCGGCCGTCGGTGGGTGGCTGCATCGCGGGGACGTTAGCGCATGGGGTGGGGGACTGGCCCGGGACTGAACCAGTCCCCCTCTGGCCCGGTCATGTTCCGGGCCCTACCGCCGCTTCACTACATGCACACGTAGGGCGGGCACGGCGTGCAGTAGTAGCTGCCGAACTGCTCGCAGCTGTCCGCACCCGAGATGCTCTCCAGGACCTCGTCGCTCAGCTCCAGCTCGGCGGCGGGGTTGGCGGGCAGGGACGCGCGCTCCTCCGACGACAGGCTGTTGAAGTACTCGGGGTCACGCCACGCACGGAGGATGTGTTCCTTCTTGCTCATGACTGCTCCTGGATAGGAAAGGGGGTCGAATCAGAGACAGTGCCGCGGCGGGCACGGCGTGCAGATGGCGCTGGACTGGCCGGGCAGGCAGAAGTCGCCGCCGGTGATGACCTCCAGGAGGTCGTCCCCCAACTCCAACTCGGCGGCGGGGTTGGCGGGCAGGGACGCGCGCTCCTCCGACGACAGGCTGTTGAAGTATTCGGGGTCACGCCACGCACGGAGGATGTGTTCCTTCTTGCTCATGACTGCTCCTGGAATGGGCTGGAGGGACGGCCATCCGGGGTGCCCAGCCCTTCACCTCGGACGATTCGTGGAGACGCGACCGTCAGCAGCGAGGGCAACCGCTCCGGCATGGCCAGCCGCGCCAGTCCGTAGGCGATGCCCGCCAGGCCCACCATCATGCCCGGCGTCTCCGTGCTGCCTTGCAGGCCGAAGAGGTAGCCGTGCTCGGAGATGCCGCGCAGGATGCCGCCCGCCACCGCGTTCGTGCGCTCCTGGAGCTTTGAGTCCCCGAGCGTGGCCGCCGCTTCCAACAGGAAGTCCGCGTTGCCCAGGTCGCCGTGACACAGACCGTGGTTGCGTCCGAAGCCCCGAGCCAGCGTGGAGTCCAGCGCGATGGCAATCTCCTCGCGCACCGCGGCGTCGTCCACGAAGGAGAGCCCGGACAGTCGCGCCAGGCCGATGCCGGGGGCGCCGGTACACCACGCCCAGAGGAAGTGCTCCGCGCCTTCCGCTGTCGCCGCCAGCTCCTTCGCGCCCACGCGGAGGTCGGGCCAGTTGCGCTCCTCGGGCGTATAGAGCCCGCGCTCGTATTCCATGCCCGCGACCGCGGCGTCACGCAGGCGCATATCGCCCGTCCGCGCGAACAGCCGCAGCAGCGCCAGGCTGATGCCGGCGGCTCCGTGCGCCATGCCCGCGAGGTAACGGTTTCCGGCGGCTTCGCAAATCCAGGCCGCGCCTCGGGCCTGGGGCGTGGACGTCTCCAGCAGCCGTTGGCCGCAGGCGTCCACCGTGGCCCATAACGTGTCCGACGGGCGGTGCTCACCGAGCACCAACAGCGCCAGGAGGCAGCCCGCGGCGCCCGCGCCCACGTCCAGCACCGTGTCCTTCTCCACCAGGGGCCGCAGCCGCCGTACGTACCCAGCGGCCTCGTCCAGGAGCGCGTCGTCCTTCCACAGCACGCCCAGGTGCGTCAGCGCGTAGAGGATGCCGCCCCAGCCGTTGAGGATGCCCAGCCCCACCACGCTGGCGGGCTCCTCCGCAAGGAGGCGCGCCTGGGTGCGCAGCGTCGCCCGCGCAAGCCGCGTGAAGCGCGCGTCTTGCGTGACGTCCCCCAGGTAGCCCAGCGCGAGCGCGATGCCCGCGCGGCCCTGGAACACGTCCGGCCCCGGCGACCCGAGCCTCCAACCGCCGTCTCCCGCATCCAGGCCGAGCCAGTGCGCTTCGTCACGGCGCTCGAAGGCCAATGGCAGCAGCCGTTCGCCCGCGCGTCGTGCTTCCGCGAGCAACGCGTCGCGGAGGCCGGGCTGGGTGTGCTCCCGGAAGGGATACGTCGGACGCGCCACCGTCTGCGAGCTCAGCAGCAGGACATCCAGCGAGCGCTCCAGTACCCAGCGCTGCCGCGTCTGGTCCTCCGGCGACAGGCCCTCCAGCCGGAGGCGCACGCGCGCCATGCCCGTCTCCTGGAAGAAGTCCGGCAGGCGCTGGCCCGAGCCCGCCTCCAGGTCCTTCGAGTCGGCGCGCGCGGTGAAGTACGGCAGGTCTCCCCGCTCCAACTGCTCCGTCTCCAGGGGCACCAGCGCCGCGAAGTCCGGGACAGGCACCACGGCGCGCCACAGGTGGTCGAAGAAGCGTTGGCGCTCGAGCCCATCCGTCAGCGTGTGCGGGTGGTAGCTCTCGAAGAGGAGCGCGCCATACACCGCCGTGTTGCGGAAGAGGATGCGCATGGGCACGTGCGCGAAGGCGGCCAGCGGCCCGTCCTCGGCGAGCAGCGCCTCGCGGTGCTCCAGCAGCAGGCCGTACATGCGGGTGAAGCCGTCGGCCAGGGCGTCGCGGTAGGCCAGCACGGGCGCGGCTTCGCCGTCCAGTCGCGGCAGGTTGTTGGACCCGGGCAGCTCCACCGGCCGCCGCTCGAAGCGCATCCGGTCCGTTCCTCGCTCCGCCGTCATCAAGTAGGCCTGCGGCGTGAGCTGACCTGCACGAGCGCCCAGTCCGCTCAGGTCCACACCGGCCTTCTTGCGTGTGCCCCAGAACTGCTGCGGCAGCAGTCCGCTGCGGAGCACCGACACCGGCGGCGCCTCCACGGCGTGCTCGGAGTCTCGAAGCGTGCGCGTGCCCGACAGCGGGTGGAAGAGCGTCTCCACGTCCACCAGCACCGGGTGCTCACCGGCGGCGATGAGGTTCTCGAAGTGCAGGTCCGTGCCGTCCAGCGCGTGCATCAGCGCGACATAGGCGCCCTGGCGTTCGTAGAAGCGCCGGACCTCCTCCGCCGACGCGCACGGCGCGGGGTCCACGTACTCCATCCACCCGTATTCGCCTCGGTCCAGCGCCTCCGCGCCCTTCATCGTGGGCGTGGCGCCACGCGCGTTGAGCCACGTGAGGAGCTGCTGGAGTCCGGCCTCTGCTCCCAGTGAGCGCGGCTTGTAGACAATCCGCGGCCCGGACTCGAAGCGGAGGATGAAGACGCCCTGGCCGCCCCGGTGCGGGTCGGAGAGGCCGCCGCGTGCCTCGACCAGCGCGCCGGGAGACTTGCCCGCGTTGAACCGCTGCCAGAGCAGGGGCGCGTCCCGCGTCAGCCGCTTCATCAGCCCCAGGCAGTTGGACTCCCACTCCGCGATGCGCAGGACGGCGCAGCGGGCCAGCACCGGGTAGCGCTCCAGGATGTCCAGGGCGACCTGCGGCTGACGCAGCCGCTTCGTGAAGTCCTGGAAGCGCGCCTCCGGTGTGTCGCCCGCGAGCAGCCCCTCCAACTGGGCGGCATGGAGCTCCACCACCATGGCGCGGCCCAGCACTGGTGCCAGCACCTGGGGCAGGTGGCCCAGCATCGTGGAGACGACGACGCTCGGCTCCAGGTCGAGCCCAGGCGCGGCGTGCTTCATGGGCTTCAACGCGGCGGTGAGCTGAGTCACGGCGCGCGACACCAGCGGCTCCACCAGGGGCAGGAAGGCTGAACGGTCCGGGCCCTCCGTGCGCTCGGGCCAGATGACGGGCGCGTGAGAGGGCTCCGCGTAGGCGCGCTCCAGCACCTGCACCCAGCCGGGGACTTCAGCAGGCGGGGTCCAAGGCGCCTCGGTGGGTACCTCCAGCAGCGCGAGCAGCTCCGCCTCGGTCAGCCCCGACGATTGCAGTCTGCGCTGCCACCAGTCCGCCTGTCCGAAGGGCTCCTGCTGACGCCATGCATCCAATCGCTTGCGCGCCGCAGCGGATGTGTCTTGTTGCGTCGTACTGGCTTTGAGAGTGAATTCGGCCCGCTCGGTGAGTGTGGTGGCCCGTGCCCAGCGTGCGAACCGCGACGGAGTGTTGGCTCCCTGCGTCGCCTCGTCCTGCCTCTGCGTGATTTCCACGCGTCCTCTCGTTTCCTGGGCAAAACCCGGTGAGCTGGCTTCGTTGGAGTGTCAGGGAGACGACTGTGATACAGGTAAGTCATTTCATCTTTGCATGTCAATGCTGAGCGCCCGTGTTCGCTTGGCATGAAATACAAGCGGGAAAGTGGGAGTGATTTGTACGACGCCCTCGTCATCGGCAGTGGCGCGGGCGGTGGGCCGCTGGCGTTGAAGTTTTCCCAAGCAGGGCTTCACGCGCTGGCCAACAGCGTTCGGAGCGCGGACCACATCGTTCGCCGCTTCCAGGCGGGGGACTTCGCCTGAGCCGGGGCAGGGGGCGGCCGCCTGCCACGCGACGGTGCGCGCTCATGGCCGTTGCGCGACGCATCCTCGGGGCGTAGGGAAACAACGCCCCATGTCCGCCACCGCCCAACTGCTCGAAACCGTCCGGAAGGAAGCCAAGCCGGGAATCTGGTCCAACGGCGTGAACCTCGCCCGCTCCGGAGCCGTGGTGCTCCAGTCCCAGAAAGGGGGCGAGCTGGAGCTGAGGGTCCGTGCCAAGGGGCGCCCGGTCGCCCTCACGGTCGTCCTGTACCCGAACGACGACGCCTGGGAGTGTGACTGCCCCAGCCAGGTGGACCCCTGCGAGCACGTGGTGGCGGCGGCCATCTCCATCCAGCAGGCGGAGAAGCAGGAAACGCCCATGGAGACGGCGGCCACCCGCTGGGCCCGCGTCGTCTACCACTTCACCCGCATGGACGGCGGCCTGGAGCTTCGCCGCTCCATTGTCCAGGTGGACGGCACGGAGACGCCGCTGGAGGGCAGCCTGACGTCGCTGATGGCCCGGCCCGCGGAGGCCGCGAAGCTCCAGGTGGAGAACGCGGACCTGCTGGCCGACCGCATCCTGGAGCAGCGGCGCACGCGCGGCACCCTGGCGCCGGAGACGCTGGAGGCGGTGCTCAAGGTGCTGGAGTCGGCGCGCAACGTGCTGCTCGACGGGCGCCCGGTGGCGGTGTCCGACGAGCAGGTGCTGCCGCGCGCGGTGGTGGAGGACCGCAGCGGCCAGATTGTGGTGACGGTGACCAAGGACCCACGCATCCAGGAGGTGGTCAGCCCCGGAGTGGCGCTCGCGAGCGACACGCTGGTCCGCCTGGGCGAGACGTCCATGTCTGGCCCGTGGCTGCAGAACCTGCCCATCGTCCGCACGTACTCGGCGGACCATCTGGGGGACCTGACTTCCAAAATCATGCCCGAGCTAGGCCGCCGCCTGCCGGTGGAGGTCCGCAGCAAGCGGCTGCCGCGCCTGGACCGCGAGCTGAAGCCGCGAATCCTGCTGGAGCTGAACCAGCTCGACGCCGGCCTGTCCGTGCTGCCCACGCTCGTCTACGGCGCGCCGCCGGTGGTGCGCATCGACAACGGCCGCATGGTGTACCTGCGCGGCGCGGTGCCGCTGCGCGACGAGTCCGCCGAGCAGCGCCTCATCCACCAACTGCGCGATGAGCTGAACCTGGTGCCCGGCCGCCGGCTGACGGTGCAGGGCTCGGAGATGGTGCGCTGGGCGGACAAGCTGCGGCGTTGGCGAGGCGACCTCGCCGGTGACGCGGCGGGGCTGGTGAGCCCCGACGTCAAGCTGCGCCCGTCGCTCCACCTGGAGTCCAGCGTAACGGGGCAGGGCGTCCCCGACGTGCGCTTCCAGCTCTCCTTCCAGGTGGAAGGGGCCAAGGGCGAGGTCAAGGCCGTGGACGCCGCCGCCGTCATCCGGGCGTGGACGGAGGGGCTGGGACTGGTGCCTCTGGACGGTGGTGGCTGGGCGCCGCTGCCCCGGGCCTGGCTGGACAAGCACGGTCAGCGCGTGGCGGACCTGCTCAACGCGCGGCAGGAGGATGGGAAGGTCTTCAACCACGCGCTGCCGGAGCTCACCGCGCTGTGCGAGACGCTGGAGCAGCCGCCTCCGCCGGGCCTGGACCGGCTGGCGCCGCTCGTCTCCGGCTTCGAGAAGCTGCCCCCGCCCGAGCTGCCCGCGGAGCTCAACGCCACGCTGCGCCAGTACCAGCTCCAGGGCGTCAGTTGGCTGGGCTTCCTGCGCGGCGCGGGGCTGGGCGGCATCCTGGCGGACGACATGGGTCTGGGTAAGACGCTCCAGACGATTTGCGCCCTGGGGCGCGGGTCGCTCGTGGTGTGCCCCACCAGCGTGCTGCCCAACTGGGCCGCGGAGCTGAAGCGCTTCCGCCCGTCGCTCAAGGTGTGCGTGTACCACGGGCCTGGCCGCGCGCTGGAGCCGTCCGCCGACGTGACGCTCACCACCTACGCCATCATGCGCCTGGACGCGGCGGTGCTCGGCGCGAAGACGTGGGACTCGCTGGTGCTGGACGAGGCGCAGGCCATCAAGAATCCGGACAGCCAGGTGGCGCGCGCGGCCTTCGGGCTCAAGGCGAACTTCCGGCTCGCGCTCAGCGGCACGCCGCTGGAGAACCGGCTGGAGGAGCTGTGGAGCCTCATGCACTTCACCAACCCGGGCCTGCTCGGGGGGCGCAAGCACTTCGAGGACAAGATCGCGCGGCCCATCTCCGAGGGCCGGCAGGACGCGGCCGAGGGGCTGCGGCGCCGCATCCGCCCCTTCGTGCTCCGGCGTCTGAAGCGGGATGTCGCGCCCGAGCTGCCGCCGCGCATCGAGTCCGTCATGCACGTGCAGATGGATGAGCGTGAGCGCTCCGTCTACGACGCGGTGATGGCGGCCACGCGCAAGGAAGTGGTGGCGCTGCTGAACGAGGGCGGCAGCGTGCTCAAGGCGCTGGAGGCCTTGCTGCGGCTGCGTCAGGCCGCGTGTCACCCCGCGCTCGTTCCGGGCCAGCGGGCCAACACGTCATCCAAGGTGGAGACGCTGGTGGACGCGCTGGAGACGGCCGTCTCGGAAGGCCACAAGGCGCTCGTCTTCTCGCAGTGGACGTCGCTGCTGGACCTCATCGAGCCGCGCCTGAAGGCGGCGGGCATCGGCTTTGGCCGGCTGGACGGCACCACGGCCAACCGCGGCGAAGTCACCGAGCGCTTCCAGTCCGCGGAGGGCGAGCCGGTGCTGCTCATGTCCCTCAAGGCGGGCGGCACGGGCCTCAACCTCACGGCGGCGGACCACGTCTTCCTGGTGGACCCGTGGTGGAACCCGGCGGCGGAGGCGCAGGCCGCGGACCGCGCCCACCGCATCGGCCAGGAGCGCACGGTGATGGTGTACCGGCTCGTGTCCCAGGGCACCGTGGAGGAGCGCATCCTGGGGCTCCAGGAGAAGAAGCGGGCCATCTTCGAGGCGGCCCTGAGCGAAGCCGCCGCCGCGACGGCCATCACCCGGGAAGACCTGCTCGAACTCTTCTCATGACGCGCGCAGTCCTTCTTTTCGCAGTGGGGTTCCTCACGATGCTTCCAGAATCCGCCGACGCCCGGCCCCAGGCCGCCGCCGCGCTGCAGACGCTCATCCAGCAGGAGTGGCAGTACCAGTTGGAGCACAGCCCGACGTACGCGTCGGTGCAGGGCGACCGGCGCTGGAACGGCCGCTGGGATGACCTGAGCCTCAAGGCCATCGAGGCGGACCACCAGCACAACCTCCAGGTGCTCGAGAAGCTGAAGAAGGTGGACCGCAAGGCGCTCTCCGCGGCGGACCAGCTCAACTACGACCTGTTCCGCCGCGACTACGAGACGTGGGTGGAGGAGCACCGCTTCAAGACGTACCTGATGCCGGTGAACCACATGGGCGGCATCCCGGAGGGCATCAAACAGCCGCCGGGTGTGCAGACGGCCTACCAGCTCGCGGACAACCTGCGCTTCGAGACGGTGAAGGACTACGAGGACTGGGTGGCCCGGCTCCAGGGCTTCGGCACCTACGTGGACCAGGTGATGGCGCTGCTGCGCGAGGGACTGCGTGAGAAGCGCATCCACCCCCAGGTCGTCCTCCAGCGGATTCCGCCGCAGGTGGCGAAGCAGCTCGTGGCGGACCCGGCGGACAGCGGCTTCTTCGCGCCGTTCCGCCGCTTCCCCAAGGGCATTGCTTCCGCGGAGCAGGAACGCCTGTCCGCGGCGGGCCGCGCGGCGATTGCGCAGGGCGTGCTCCCCGCGCTGAAGCGCTTCCACCAGTTCCTTACCGAGGAGTACGTCCCGAAGGGCACGGAGGCGGTGGGCATCTGGCAGCTGCCCGAGGGCGCGGAGCTGTATGCCTTCCTCGCGCGCAAGTTCACCACCACCGGCCTGGGCGCGGAGGAGATTCACGCGCTCGGCCTGGCCGAGGTCCAACGCCTGCGCGCGGAGATGGAGGCGGTGAAGGCCCAGACGGGCTTCAAGGGCACGCTGGCGGAGTTCTTCCACTTCCTGCGGACGGATGCGCGCTTCTATGCGCGGGACGGGGACGAGCTGCTGATGCGCTATCGGGCCTTGTCCAAGCGCATCGACCCGTCGCTGGTGCGGCTGTTCAAGACACTGCCCCGGCAGCCCTATGGCGTGGAGCCGACGCCGGAGGCCATGGCTCCGGACGCGACCACCGGTTTCTATTACCCAGGGGCGTCGGATGGCTCGCGGCCGGGCACGTACCTGGTGAACCTGTATCGGCCAGAGACTCGCCCCCTGTGGGAGATGGTGCCGCTCACGCTGCACGAAGCCGTGCCCGGTCACCACCTGCAGACATCCCTGGCCGCCGAGCAACCCGGCCTGCCCGAGTTCCGCCGCTACGGCTACTACGTGGCCTATGGCGAAGGCTGGGCGCTCTACTGCGAGACGCTGGGCGACGAGCTGGGCCTGTACACCAGCCCGTACGACAAGTTCGGCCAGCTGGCCTACGACATGTGGCGCGCGGTGCGGCTCGTCGTCGACACCGGCATGCACGTGAAGAAGTGGACGCGGCAGCAGGCGCTCGACTTCTTCATGGAGAACTCGCCGCGCCAGGAGTTGGACACTACCAACGAGATTGACCGCTACATCGCCTGGCCTGGGCAGGCGCTGGCGTACAAGGTGGGGCAGCTCAAGATTCGCGAGCTGCGCACGCGCGCGGAGCAGGCCCTGGGCCCGGGCTTCGACGTGCGCGAGTTCCACGACATCGTGCTGCTCGACGGCGCCCTGCCGCTGGACATCCTGGAGGCGCGGGTGCAGGCGTGGGTGGCGGCGCGGCAGCGCGAGGCCGCCGCGCCCAAGTCTCAGCGCGCACCCTGAATCGCTTGGGGCGTCACGGCGCGGGGGGCGCCAGCCGGCCGTACTTCTTCATCGCCTGGATGAGCCGGTCCTGGGGCAGGCCGTAGACGCGGCTGCTCTCCGCGCCCGTCATCGTGTCGGAGGCCAGCATCGAGTTGAGGATGGCCTCCTGCGTGGCCTGGATGGTGGCCTCGAAGAGCGGCGTCATCCGCTCGTTGTCGAGCGCCGAGACGTTGGCCACGTCCGTGCCCGCGGGCGGCTTCAGGCGCTGCGTGGAGAAGGCCACGAAGATGTCGCCGGAGGAGTTGCCCCCCAGTCCTCCCATCTTCCCGATGCCCAGCGGCACGCGCTTCGCCAGCCGCTCCAGTTGATGCGGCAGCAGCGGCGCGTCCGTCGCCACCACCACGATGATGGAGCCGGCGCCCTCCGGCGTGCGGGGCTGGGTGTCGCCGCGCGACGCCGAGCAGGCCGGCACGTCCTTGAACATGCCGGGGCTCGGCTTCTTGGGCCCGGTGTAGCAGGGGCGCAGGTCGTTGATCTCCTCGCCCACCGGCACGCCCTCCACGGTGAAGAGGTGGCGCGCGCCGTAGTTGCACTGCAACAGCACGCCCACGGTGTAGCCCCCCTCTGACGCGGGAAGCTTGCGCGACGCCGTGCCGATGCCGGCCTTGAAGCTGTGGCACACCATCCCCGTGCCGCCGCCCACCGAGCCCTCCGCGACGGGGCCTCCCTTGGCGCTGTCGAGCGCGCGGTGGGCGTGTGTGGCCTTCACGTGGAAGCCATAGATGTCATTCAGCAGGCCGTCCCACGTCTCCGCGACGACGGGCAGCCCCAGCTCCCACTCCAATCCGCGCTTCATCGCCCAGGAGATGACGGAGTCGCGGACGGTGCCCACGTCATTGGTGTTGGTGAGCATCACGGGGCCGGCGAGCTGGCCGGATTCGGTGAGCCAGTGGGAGCCCGTCATCTCGCCATTCCCATTGAGGGCGTAGATGGCGGCGAAGACGTCCTCGGACACGCCGTCCTTGCCGCGGGGCAGCACGGCGGTGACGCCGGTGCGCACCGCGCCCTTGCCGCGCGGGCCGCGGGTGTCACCCGAAATCAGCGTCGTGTGGCCCACCTCCACGCCGGACACGTCGGTGATGGCGTTGTTCGGGCCGGATTGGCCGCCGAAGGTGATGCCCAGGTCGCGGGCGCGGGGCCTCGCCTGGGTGGACTGCGCTTCCGCTGGAAGGGACCACAGCAACAGACAGGACACGACGCCCAGGCGCAAAGGGAGACAGAACGGGTTCATGGCGTGGCGTCATATCGCGACCGCTTCAGGCCCCCAACTGGTGGTCCCGTCTGGCCATGTCCGTTGTCTCCCTGCCAGTATCTCCCTGAGTCCCCTCACCGTCGGGAGGCTGTCGGGCTGCACATGGCCGAACACGAAGACCTCGATGCGTTGTGGCGCAAGGCGCGGCCGGATGACCTCACCTCGTTGCGGCGGCTGGATGCTGCACTGGTTCGTTCCGGCTATCAGGTGGAAGGAAAGACGGTGCGCGAGTGGATTGCCGGGCTCGCCGGAGACCGCATCCGCTGGTTCGACGGCAGGGATGCACATGACCGCGTGTGCCAGGCGGGGCTCGCGGCGGTGCCCGCGCTCATGGATGCCCTGGCGCGAGCGAACCAGGAGGCTTCCTGGCAAGCCACGCGAAACATGCTCGGGCAGTGCGTCGCGGCGCTGGGAACCATCGACCCGCTTCCCACCTGTGCGATTCCGGCGCTCCTCGAAGTGCTTCGTCAGCCCGTGGCGCGGGTCCGGCGAATGGCGTTGGCGGTGCTGACGCGCATGCGCCCACGCGCCACCCCCATGGCCCTGCGCGCCGTCCTGCCGTGTCTCAAGGAGCGGGGCGACACGCAGACGCGGTTGCACGCGGCGCGGGTGCTGGCGGCGATGCAGGCCCCGTTGCCGGCAGAGGTTCGCGCTGTCGCGCTATCGCTGCTCGGAGATGCCCACCGCGCCATTCGCCGGGAGGGGCTCCATGTCCTCGCTCGTTTTCCGCGCGACGAAGAGGTCCTCACCGCGCTGGAAGAGCAGGCCATTCTGGACGATGAGAATCGGAACGAGGCCCTGCGCGTGCTGTCGCTACTTGCGCCGTCCCGAGCGATTCCAAGACTGCTCGAGGTGGCGAGTAGCGCGAGGTCACGCCGGCAAGAAGACGGGCCGCCTCCGCCTTCCTGGCGGGGCCCGCTCGGTGAGACCCGACGGCTCGAAGATGGGAAGCGAGCCCTCTTGTTCATCGCCCGGCTGGGCGTCCAGGGCGCGGAGGCGCTGGCGTCGCTCGACGCGCTCCGGTCCGTCGAGGTCCTGGCTCCCTATGTGGACGCCGTCATGGACGACATCACGCGCGCGGTGCTGCGCCAGCAAGCCCCGCCCTTGAGGACGGACCGTTTCCAGGAGCCGCTCTGCACCGCGCTCTTGACGGATGTGGCGTGGCCCGTCGAGCGCACCGAGGAGCCGTCCCTGGCGCTGCGCCCGTGGCTCGAGTCCCTGGCCGTCTTCGGCACCGAGGTGGAGGTGCGCGTGGCGCTCGCCGCCGCGAGGCATGTGCTGTGGCTGTGGGAGTCCCAGGACCCGAACAACGACTGGTCGCGCCGCGCCGTCATGGCCATGGACCGCTGGCTCTGCGAGCCCTCGGAGGAGCACGCGGCGCAGGTGGCCGAGGTGGGAAATTTCACCCCCAGCCAGTTCTGCGCGCCGGATGCCTTCTCCGCCGCCTGGTCGGTGAACTACGCCTGCGGGTGTGTCCCCCGGCCGTCTGCGCCCGTCGCCCCGCGCCGGCCTGAAGAGGACCCCCTGGGCGCGTGCGTCCATGCCGCGTGTCGGGCGCTGAGCCGCCGGTCGGTCATCACCTTCGCGCTGGGCGCCAGCGAGGAGTCTCCGGAGCCGCTCAGCCCGCATGAGTCGGCACGCGAGGTCCACCGTGCCATCGTGGACGAGGTGCTGCCCTGGGCCTGTGGTGCCTGGGACCCCGTGAAGGACACGCCACGGCTGCGCAAGGCGCTGCGCGCGGACGGCTGGCGCATCCCCGGCGCGCCCTGACTTCACGCGTCCGGCTGTCCGCGGGTGTGCAGTGGCCGTGAGACCGCCGGGCCGGGAAGTGTGTGCGCGCCTGACGCTGACGCACGTGAATGCCCCCCGAGCGCGCGTGCGGTCCACGGGGGCAGGTGACAACCCGCTGGCCACAGGCCTGAGGTCCGGCCCCGTGAATCATGGGGGCGTCCATGGCGTGGAGGGCAGGGGGCGGAGTCCAGCGGTGGTGGGCCGCCCTGCTGTGGGGGACGTGTGTCCTGCTGGCGGGCGTCGTCCGCGCGGACGGGTGGCGCGTGAAATACGACGCGCCGGTCCCGCTCTTCCTGGACCGCAGCTACATCCTCGACTCCCCCAACCGCATCCGCCGTCAGGGGGCGCCGAACTCCCCGGAGAAGCTCATCTTCGAGGCGCAGGTGGCGCCCAACCTCTTTCTGCCACAGCTCCATCACGGAGACTTCACGCGGCCCGGCGGTGAGTATTTCCTGTCACTCATCATCACCCCGGCGGTGCAGCTGCGCATCGTGGACACGGCGAGCGACCCCGCCATCCCGCCGTCCTTCATCGCGAAGGCGACGTTCCAGGTGGCGCACCTGCGACCGCTGGCGAAGCCTCGGGCAGAGGGCGCGGCGGTGCGGGGATTGGCGCTCGCGCTCAACGTCATCGTGGCGCACTACTCGAATGGGGAGTCCGGGTGCTTCTACAGCAACCAGACGCGCGGCGAATCCAGGTGCACGCCGTCGGAAGGGCAACTGCCGCTGAACGAGGTGTCCGGTAGCTTCACGACGAACTTCTTCCGCATGGAGTTCCACAGCCGGTTGGCTTTCGACGTGGAGCCGGACCTGCGCAACGCGTGGTTGGTGGGCGGGTTCGCCGCCTTCGAGCTGAACACCTCCATTGGCCCTGGCCGCATCACCCGCTCCCAGCGTGCCGTCTACGGTGACGGACACTGGGCGGCCGGCGTCATGGGCCAGCGCACGTGGAGCAACCACCGCTTCCCGTTGGAAGTGTCCGTGTCGCAGCCCTTCGGGGAGACGCCCTCGCAGCGGGCCACGTGGAAGACTGAGTTCGGCGTCTACCCCCGGTGGGGCGCGGGCTTCGGCGTCTTCGCGCGGTACGTGAAGGGGCAGGACTACTACAACATCCTGTTCCTGGAGCCCGTGGCGCTGTGGCAGTTCGGGCTCGCCTTTGAACTCAACCCCGGCGCGCGACTGCGGGCGGCCGAGGAAGGTCGGCCGCCCGGGTTTCCTTGAGCCGCGTCAGGGCAGGCGCGCGTCGAGCCACGTCAGGTGCGCGTCGACCGTCTCCGCCACCGCCTGCGCCTGGTCCGACGCGCTGGGGTCCGTGTAGGGATTGCCAATCTCCTTGTGCTGCCACTTCACCCAGGTCTGCTTGTACCAACCCCAGTCGAGGTTCGTGCCCGTCGAAGGCGGGGTGCTGCCCGCGTAGCCGGAGAAGGCGCGGATGCCCGTGGCGGGAGCGACCTCCTGGCCTCCCACCACGTGGAAGATGTGGAGCCTGTCGCGGCGGGGGAACTGGGCCGTCAGGTTCGTGGCCCACGCGCCATAGAAGGTGCCCCAGGGCCGCACGGGGTTGTTGATCTTGCTGTCGAAGGTCCCCAGCTCACCCTGGCTGTTGCGGCACACGCCATCGAATGACGACACGTAGATGTCGATGCCGTCGAGCGCCGTGTTCGCGCGGAGCGCTTGCGCCATGCGCATCATCAAGCATCCACCGCGCGAGCTGCCCGCCAGGTAGATGGCGCGCGTCTCCGGACGGACCTGCGCCTGGAGCCAGTTCGAGAAGCCATTCACGATGCGCTGCTTCGTGTCGCTGTCGAACAGGTGGTCGAAGTTGGCGTCGTTGACGACGGACAGGTACGTCTTCCCGCTGGGAAACAACCCCAGGGCGCGCAGCTTCATGGCCAGCGAACGGCCGTCCAGGCTCACGTTGGGACAGGAGACGCTGTCACAGGACGCATCCCAGTTGGAGGCCTGCCCGGTGACGCCGCTGGAGTGGCCGCTGCTCGAAATCTTCTGTCCCGCGGACATGAGGACAAGGGCCTCGCGCACGGCAGGCGCGTCCACCTCCGCGATGCGGATGTTGTGGAGCGCGATGTCCAAAGCGCCCGCCGCGCGGAAGTGCTCGAACCCCGCCGTTGCCTGATAGGCCCCCGAGCCGTTCCTGTAGACGACACGGCGGGACACCACCGTCTGGCTGCTGCCGCTGGGATACGTCAGCGCCTGGGCCTGGGCGTCCAGCGCGCCCTCGGGTTCGGGCGCGGACGGGGCCGGCTCCATGGGGCCCCCGCAGCCCGCGAGGGCGCCTGTGAGCAGCAGGGCCAGGTTCAGCCTGGAGAAGACACGACGAGCGACGCGTTCGGTGCGGACCATGGTGTGCTCCGAGGGCGGAGGGAGGTGCATCGGCACGCCCTGGGCACGCCCCCCTGGGCCCAGGGCGAAGTCGAAGTGCTCAGGGCACGCTCACGGTGGCTCGGGCCAGGGCGAGCCAGGAGTTGCGCCGGCCCGGGTCCTCCAGCGGCGCGGTGTCGTACCGCTGGGCGTACCCGGCGGCACCGAGGCCGAAGAAGGACGTCACCCACCAGCGGACCGCGAGGGCGCCGCCCGTCGTACCGCCGGGCTGGATGTCGGAGGCGCCCCGGCCCAGCCACAGCCGCTCCACGCGCGCGGCGAGCTCGACGGCGCCCGTGGGCACCTGCCCGGCGTTGACGGCGTCCATGCCGGTGGGGTCGTTCGGCGCCACGGGCCAGCGACCGCCGTCGCCCCGGGGGCGTCCCACTACCACCCAGGACACCTCCAGCGAGGCGCCCTGGCTCTCCATCCGCGGCAGTCCTTCGCGCGGGGTGTTGGGATTGCCATCGGTATCGCGAGAGCGCCGCTCCCAGGCCGCGGCGCCTTCCGCCAGCACCCGCACGGGCCCAACGTCCAGCCGCGCGTGCGCCTCCACCACCGAGCGAGGCCCCGATACCGGCGGGGACCGGTAGAAGACGAAGTTCTGGGGGCCGATGCCACCGATGCCGGCCCGGTCGTAGGCGTTCTCCACATGGACACCCGCGCCAGCGCGGAAGCCCCAGAAGGCATCCACGTTGCCCCGGGCGCGGCCCCAGCGTCCGTCCACGCGGGCGTCCAGGGCGGGCAGGCTGTTGTCATTGCCCAACGGACTGCGCGAGCCATTGCCCACGCGCACCCAGGCCTCCACGGGCAGCGTCTTGGGCGCCCACCAGGCCTCGATGCCCAGGTCGCGGCGCGGCCAGAACGTCTGCGCCAACAGGGACAGCTCGGGAATGGCCCGGGCCTCCAGGCTCTCGTCGCGCGCGCTGATGAACAACGGCGTCTTCGACATGCCCATGGACAGGCGCAGCGACTCGCCCAGGGTGGCGGCCACGAAGGCGTCGACGAGCGCGGGCTTCTCCTGCGCCCACTCCGCCACGCCGGAAGCCATCAGCCAGGGCACGGGGTAGGCCCGGGCACCCACGCGGAGGCGGGCCAGCGTGACGCCGTCGAAGCCCTCCACCTCGGAGACGTGCTGACGCCAGTCGATTTCACCCACCAGGACGGGCTGGAGCCAGTCCGGGGCCGCCAGCGCGGGCGTGCTCGCCAGCGCGGCCACTGCGATGAGGACACGGCGCATTCAGTCCACCGGGACAATCTGGAGGAAGTGCGTGGTGCCGTTGGACTCGTCCCTGTCGTGGTCGGCGATGAAGAGGCGGCGGTTGGCGGCGTCGTAGGCGATGCCGCGCACGTTCTGGAATCCACTGACGATGACCCGCTGCGCGCCGGTGCTGGGATTGATGCTGACCACGGTGCCCTGACGGGTGCCTGTGAGCAGCGCGCCGCCCGGCCCGAGCGACAGCAGGTCCGGCTCGGTGAGGGTGGCGATGGTGGTCAGCTCCGAGGGACGCGCCAGCGGCGAGCGGTACACCTTCCCGGCAATCTGGTCCGCGATGTAGAGCGAGTCACCCACGGCCAGTACGCCCACGGGCTTCTCCAGCGCGCCCACCACCTCCTGCTCGGTGCCGTCCAGGTTGAGCAGGGCGATGGAGCCCACATTCACGTTGCTGTTGCGGACGAAGTAGGAGTTGAAGAGCCGCCCGTCCTCCGTCACCGTCAGGCCGATGCGGCGGCGGTTGGTGGGCAGTCCCGGCACCGTGCCGGTGGTCCCGTCCGGCCGCGCGAAGAGCACCGCGCCCGCCGTCCCGAAGCCGAAGCGCACCGTCACCAGCGTGCCGTCCGGCATCCGCACCACCTCGCCCAGGTTGGTGCTGTTGGGCGGCGCGTCCGGCAGCGCGACGGCCAGGGACACGCCTTCACCGTCCCGGTATTTGAGGATGCGGTGGTTCTGGTCGTCGGCGATGTAGAGCGTTTCGTTCTCGGCGTCCCAGAACATCCCGTTGGGGTCGCCGTCCAGTGGGATGGCCTTTGGGCCCCGGTCCACGGGCGCATCCACTCCCGGACCGTCGGAGGGGGCGTCGGAGCAGCCCACGAGGGAGAGCAGGGCAAGAAGGGACAACAGGGGAGCGCGCATGGCCGGACTTCTAACTCACGGGACGGTGAATGTTGGCTGATTTCCCAGTCTAGAAAGCCTCGCCCACGTTCAAATAGAAGCTGGGTTCGCTTCCGTAGGCGATATCGAGCCGGATGTTGACGGGAACGTCGGACATGGGTGCGAAGCGCAGCCCTACGCCAGCCGCGGGTTTGATGTCACGCATGTCGAAGTCGCGTGGGCTGCGTGCCACCGTCGCCGCGGAGACGAAGGCCACGCCGCCCAGTCGCCAGAAGAGGGGCGCGCGGTACTCAACCTGCGCGCCCAGGTGCTGGCGCTCGCGGAAGCGTCCCTCCAGGTAGCCTCGGCTCAACTCCATCCCACCCAACCGTCCCGTGTCATAGAAGGGCGGTTCACCGTCGCGCAGGTCGACGAGTCCCTGCATCGCGAGAACGTGCCGCTGTCCCCATGGAAGTGTGAGGTAGCGCCGGACATCCAGCCGCAGCACATCGAAGACGTAGTCGGAGCTCCACGCGTCCCGGGCCCGGCGCAGGTTGAGCCGCGCCACCAGTCCTGTCACCGGATTGAGCGTGTTGTCTCGTGAGTCATAAAGGGCGGTCAGTCCGAATTGAACCGTCGAACCGCCCTCGGCGCCCGTCATGTGCCGCACCGCCCCGTCCTCCGCGACATAGGTGAAGCGCGCGTGCTGATAGCGCACGGTGGGGCCGACATAGAGGCGGGGGACGATGCGCCACTTCGGACTCAGTTCAAGTTCGAAGAAGATGGGTGTGAAGTCCTCCTCGTCCTCCGCCCGCGTGCGTGCGCCCATGCCGAAGAAGCGGTCCGGGAAGCGCGCCGCGCTGGCGGTGGCCGTCAGGTTCAGCCGGTCGTCGAGGAGATTCACGTCCGGCTGGAGGAGGAGGGTGAACTGGCCACGGGTGCTCGCGGCGGCGGCCAGCATCACCTGGGACTCCCTGCCGCCTCGCGACGCCGGGGGCTGATAGATGAGCGATGCCGCGCCGCCCAGGAGGAAGCTCGTCTCCGGCTGATAGGCGGGCAGCACGAAGGGGACGACGCTGAAGCGCCCCTCCGGTGCTTCCTCGGGAGTGGCCACGAGCAAGACGCCGAGGACGGCCGTGAGGAGCGGTGTCATGGCGGGGCCTCAGACGTTTTCGTCGAGCCAGTCGAACAGGCGCGCTTCGGCCAGCGCCGTGGACGCCGCCTGACAGTGCAGGGGCGCGGCCTCTTCGTGGGTGAACATCATCAGGTGCTTGGGGCTCCGGAGCGCGTCGTAGAGCTTCTGGGATTGGCCCGGCGAGGCATCCTCCGCCTCGCCCTCCATGATGAGTACCGGGCAGCGGATGCGGTCGACGATGGCCTCGTTGGTGAACTCCTCCAGCTTGCGGAAGAGCTCCGACGGCGACCGGGCGCCATGCTTCCAATACACGTCACGCAGCCAGTACTGGGCGGTGGGCCAGCGGTCCGCGAGCGCGGTAATCGCCTGGTCGAACTTCTCCGGGTGTGACTTCAGCAGCGCCAGCGAGCCCGGGAGGAAGCGGTTGAAGTGCGAGCTGGTGGACTCCCACCAGCTGAGGACGCCGGGGTTGGCGATGCACAGGGCGATGCGAGGCTCGAACGCCGCCGCCCGAGGCGCCAGGGCGCCGCCGAACGACAGTCCCATGAGGAGGATGCGGCGAGGGTCCACTCCGCTGATGCGCTCGGCTGCGTCCACCACGGGGCTGACGGCCTTCTCCCAATCCGGCCGGAAGCTCAGCCGGTGTTCCCGCAGCGAGCGGCCCTGGCCCGGGCCGTGGAACATGAGCACGTGGTAGCCGCGCCGGGTCGCGCCTTCCCAGACCCACTTCGTCTCCTCCGGCCAGGCATGCAGCCCCTGGTGGAGGAGGATGACGGGCGCGCTGGGCTTCGCGTGCGGCGAGCGCACGAAGTACGCCGCCAGCGTGGTGCCCTCGTAGGGGATGGCCAGCGGCTGCACGTCGTAGCCGAGCAGCCCGTTCGACTTCTCGAAGGTGGTCGCCGCCTGCCGCGTCACCTCGAGCGTCCGCGGGTCCTCCAGGTCCGTGTAGTGCATCGTCGCCGCGCGGTAGTAGTTCGCCGCGCGCGCGTAGGCCTGGCCGGCGCTCAGCAGGTGACCCTTGGACTCGGCGTCCTGGGCGTGGCCGTGGACTCGCCGCGCCGTCTGGGTCCACGCCTCGAACCAACTGCGCTCGTCCCCGGGCTGGATGCGGCTGGCCGTCTCCAGCACGTCCCCCACGTCGCTCTGGCCATGGGTGGCATGGCTGAGGAACCAGAGCACCTGGTTGTCCATCAGCCCGTCCCCCGTGAGGCGGATGTCGTACCAGGCGTCGCTTCGGGGGTTGATGCCCTGTACGTCCTTGGACACCGGTGCCAGCGCGCTCCGCAGCCCCAGCGCCGCCGCCGCGCCGCCAGCAAACAGCCCCGCTCCCATCAGCACGCCTCGTCGAGAGGGGCTTCCTGCGGTAGGTTCGCCTTCGGGCTTGATCATAGGATTCAATCCCCTGGGTTAATCAGTTGGTTGAATCAATAGATTTAAGGTTGCCCGCGCCTGTCAAGCGCCGGCGCGGACTCACGTCGTTTCAGGGGTTTACAGGGATGGGGACCAAGGAGCAGGAGGCCCGGGAGCGCATTCTCCGGGCGACCATCGTGTGCATCGGCCGGGACGGACTGGATGCGACGGGCATCCGGGAGATTGCCCGTGAGGCGCAGGTGAACAGCGCGGCCATCAGCTACTACTTCCGGAGCAAGGAGAAGCTGGTTGCCCTGGCGCTGGAGCAGACGCTGGACCAGGCCTTCGGAAACGTCCTGGAGGACTTCGATCGGCTCCGGTTGGAGGGCCTGGGCATTCGCGAGGCGTTCGAGACGCTGCTCGAGGATTTGATGAGCAACTCGCTGCGCTACCCGTACATCGCGCACGCGCACTTCCACGACGCGCTGGCCCATCAGCGCTACGACAGTTCCGCTATCCAGCGCTTCAATGCGTTCCTGGCCGAGCTGGCCGGGCGGCTGGCACCGGGGGCGCCGCATCTGCCGGAGAACCGGCTGCGGATGGCGCTGACCCAGGTCTGGGCCTCCCTGAGCCTGCTGTCGATGATGCCCCGGCTGTTCGACCAGTTCATCCTGCTCGACTTCGGCACGCTCGACACGCGGCGCGCCTGGGTGCAGCAGGCGTCACGGCTCCTCTTCGTTCCGTGAGGGCCGTGTCACACGTGTCTCGTCAGAACGCCGCGCCGTTCGCGCGCAGCCCTGGAGAGCTGGCGACCCCCGGCGTCAGCGTGTCATGCGCGACGAAGTTCGCATCCGGCGTGGCGTCCGTCGAGCGGTTGGCGGAAACCCCGGGCACGGTGGACGTGTAGTCGTAATAGTCCACCAGGGTGGAGTCCTGTCGCCGGACGCGCACGACGTCACTGCCGTTCCCCAGGCCCAGCAGGCCACTGGAAGCGGCCAGCGCATTCGCCTGTCCCGCAGGCACCGCCGCGGCGCCACCGAAGACGACCACCGCCTTGCCACCACCCAGCTGCGTCCCCTGCGCGAAGACATGCCGCGCGGAACCGCTGGTGGAGTCCCACAGCGTCCAGCCGGAGATGTCCACGGGGAAGCGACTGGCGTTGACCAGCTCCACGAACTCGTACGCGGTGGCCTGGGCGCCTTCATTGGCCAACACCTCGTTGATGAACACGCGCGCGGCGCCATTGGCGATGGTCAGCGCCTCGTCATTCATGTCCGTGTGCGCCGGTTCGTAGACATCCACCACGCGTACCCACACGTTCGAGGCCGCCTCGTCCGGAAGGCTCCAGACGACGCGCCCCAGGGCCGCCGGGACGGACTCGGCCAGGAAGCTCCAGTCCGTGCCGCCATTGGTGGAGACCTCGACGCGGACTTTGCCCACGCCCCAGGACGTCCAGGTGATGGGCAGCGTGCTCCCGCCCTGGTACGTCCCGCCGTGGGGCGACTTCAGGCGGAGGAAGGGGCCGGTTGCCGTGCTGAAGGCGTAGCTGCTGACGACGGGGCGGTGGTCACTGACCACGTTGAGGAAGTCGGGGAACCACTCGTCCACGTAGAGCACGCGGGCCGATTCCGTGACGTAGCGGTCCGCCGCCTCGTTGGTGGCCAGGGTGTGGTCGACGACGTTCTCGAAGCCAATGGAGGTGTCATCCCCCGCCAGCGACAGCTCCCGGGTGATGAAGGTGTAGCGAGCCGAGTCGGAGACGAAGTTCTGGTAGGGCGTGGCCAGCGGCGCGCCGGAGGTGGGGTCGAGCGAGATGGACTCGTCCGCGTCGTCATTCCAGTCGCCAATCACGAAGACGTGCTGCGTGGGCAACTGCTCGTCAATGTACGCCTTGAGCGCCGCGGACGCGCGCTCCCGGGCTTCGCGCGGCCCCGTCGGGTCGGCGCTGTTGGCGCACATGTGGACGACGATGACGGTGAGCGGCGTCTCCGCCCCATTGATTTCGGTGGTGAAGTCCACGCGGAGCGGCGGGCGGTCCGCGAAGTCGGAGATGTTGCCAATCCGGACCAGGGTCGCGCTCTGGAAGGTGAGGGCGCTGTCGTAGAGTACGCCCAGCTTCTGGCTGCTCGTGCTGTAGGGAGACGTTCCGCCAGAGACGAAGACCGCGTTGTTGGAGAGGAAGCCGTCGAAGCCGGGGAGCTGGGCCTTGAGCAGGTCGAAGTCGGCGGTATCCACCATCTCCACCATGGCCCACAGGTTGGCGCCCGCCGCGAGCATGATGTCGCGCGCACCGGCAATCTGCAGGTCATCGGACGTGCCGCCATCCGACGAGGAGTTCGACGGGCCGCGCGAATCCGAGCCGAAGTAGGTGAGGTTCCACTGGCCCGCGGTGAACACGGGGGCGCCCGGCGCGCTCACGGAGAGCGTCAGCTCCCGGGTGCCCGTCTGGCCATTCGCATCCTCCACCGTGACAGTGAAGGTCCTGTCGGCCACCTGGGCGGGCGTGCCGCTGAGCGTGCCCGTGGCGGACAGCGTGAGGCCCGCTGGCGCCGTCCCCGCCGTGATGCTCCAGGTCAGGGGCGCGGTGCCACCCGCGGCGGCCAGCGTCGTCGTGTACGCCCGGCCCACGGTGCCTTCCGGCAGCGCCTCGGTGGTGATGCCAGGCGGCGCATCCTGTCCGGCGTCCGCCCCCGCATCGGAATCGGTGCCCGCATCGGAGTCCGTCCCAGAGTCGGGATTGTTTCCGGCGTCCACGACGACGCCACTGTCCGCGGGCGTGGGCGTGGGCGTGGGGTCGTCCCCGCAGGCGGTCAATTGGAGCAGGACGAGAAGTGGCGCGAGTGCGCGGGGTGGCGACATGAACGACTCCAGGGCAGGGAACGAAGCTCGAAGGACAGCGATGGTAGCCGATGGGGCGGACATGCGCCCTCTGCCACGACAGGACCGCCGCGTCCTCAGGTCGCGCCTTCGTCAATGACTGACTGGATTGCGGCCGCCAACCAACGCTGGGTGGACGTGTCGAGCCCTTCTGAGAGCCGTTGGATGGGCAGCAGCCGCCCGCTGACGAGCAAGCCATTCCAGAGGATGTTGAGCCGGGCCGCGCGCCCCTCGCCATCCGGAGCGCCCAGCCAGCGGGCCAGGGGGGCGATGACCTGCTTCTGGAGCAATTCGACGCTGGTCGCATGGGCTTCGGGGTCGGACGCCGACAGGATGAGCATCGCCAACGGACCCGAGGCGTCGTGTGCGCCCAGGAAGAGGGACACCACCGTCTCTCCAAACTGGCGCCTGTCTATCTGGAGCAACGGGCCGATATCGAGCACCTGCGCCAGCGTCTCCCGGTACAGCCCCTGCTTGGAGCCGAAGTAGCGGCCCACGAGCGAGGAGTTGACTCCGGCCAGCGCCGCGATGTCCCGCACCCCCGTGTTGGCGAAGCCCTGTGTGGAGAAGAGGGCCCGCGCGGCGGTCATCAGGGAGGTGCGTGTGCGTTCGGAGTCTCTTTGCCGAACGGCTGGCTTTGCAGTGGGCAGTCGGGTCAAGGGCATCTGGGTTTACTTATAATTCCGACTGAGTTATGTCTATGTAAGTAAACGACTGTGTACGTCGTGTGTGGCTTCCAACTTGAAAGGATATGTGCGGATGACTGCGACAAAGCAGGAGGGGAGCGCTTTTTCTCCGGAGGCCTTGAAGGAGAAGTACCGCCTCGAGCGTGAGAAGCGGCTGCGGCCCGACGGCAATACGCAGTACATCCCCGTGAAGGGCGTCTTCGCGGACTTCGACAAGGACCCTTATGTCGAGCCTGGCTTCACACGTCCGGCGCTGGCGGAAAAGCTAGACGTCTTGATTGTCGGAGGTGGGTTTGGCGGCATGTTGTCGGCCGCGCGGCTGCGTCAGGCGGGCGTGGACTCCATCCGCATTGTCGAGAAGGGCGGCGACTTCGGTGGCACCTGGTACTGGAACCGCTATCCAGGCGCCGCTTGCGATGTGGAGTCCTACATCTATCTGCCGCTGCTCGAAGAGACTGGCTACATGCCCACGGAGAAGTATGCGCGGGCGCCCGAAATCTTCGCCCATTGTCAGCGCATCGGCAGGCACTTCCAGCTCTATGAGAAGGCGCTGTTCCAGACCCTGGTCCAGTCCATGGACTGGGACGAGGACGCCCGGCGCTGGAACGTCACGACGGACCGAGGGGACCGGCTGGCGGCGCGGTTCGTCATCATCGCGGGAGGCATCCTCCACAAGGCCAAGCTGCCCGGCATTCCAGGCATCGAGACGTTCAAGGGGCATTGCTTCCATACCAGCCGCTGGGACTACGCCTATACCGGTGGCAGCCCCACCAGCCGCATGACCCGGCTGGGCGACAAGCGCGTGGGCATCATCGGCACGGGCGCCACGGCGGTTCAAGCCATTCCCCAACTGGGGGCTGTGGCCCAGCAGCTGTATGTCTTTCAGCGCACTCCCTCGAGTGTTGGCGTGCGTGGCAACCGGCCCACGGATGAGGCCTGGGCGAAGTCGCTCCAGACCGGCTGGCAGCAAGATCGCATCCGCAACTTCTCCGCGATTGTCTCTGGCCGCCCGCTGCCGGTCGACATGGTCCAGGACGGCTGGACGTACATCTTCCAGGACGGCGCGACCCAGCAGGCCCGGACGCCCGAGGAAGCAGTCGAACTCCGCCAACTGGCTGACTACCAGAAGATGGAGGAGATCCGCGCGCGGGTGGATGCCATTGTCTCGGATGCGGCGACGGCCGAGGCGCTCAAGCCTTATTACAACCCGATGTGCAAGCGGCCCTGTTTCCACGACGAGTACCTGGAGACGTTCAACCGGCCCAACGTCCAGCTCGTGGACACCGAAGGCAAGGGCGTGGAGCGGATTACGCCGACGGGTGTGGTGGTGAAGGGGAAGGAATACCCGGTCGACTGCCTCATCTACGCCTCGGGCTTCGAAGTCTCGGGTGACTACACCCGGATGCTGGGCTTCGACATCCGGGGCCGCGATGGCACATCGCTCCGGGAAAGCTGGGCCGACGGTCCGGCGACGCTGCATGGCATGCACAGCCGCGGCTTCCCGAATCTGTTGATGTTCACCACGACCCAGAGCGGCTGGGCCATCAACTTCGTGCACATCCTCGACGAGCAGTCCCAGCACGCCGCCTACATCATCGGGCGGTGCCTGAAGCAGGGCGTGGAAGTCATCGAGCCCTCTGCACAGGCACAGCAGCAGTGGTGGGACGTGATTCTCTCCCGTCTCAGGACGGGGATTTCCTTCGGCGGGGCGGATTGCACGCCCGGCTACTACAACAACGAAGGCGTCAGCCCGGGGCCGAACGCCATCCGCTATGCGACCTTCGGAGGCGACACGCTCGCGTTCATCGATGTCCTGCGTGCCTGGCGGCAGGGCGATGGACTCGTGGGCCTGGAACTCACGCAGGGCAAGGTGGATTCGCATCCATGAGTGCCTCCATGTTCCGATGCGTCTCCAAGTCCCTTGCCGCCGGTCTGCTGTTGATGGCGGGCCCGGCCCTGGCGACCCCTCCCAAGTCCTACCGTCAGGAGACGGTGGTGGCCGGCTCCTACTTCCAGGGTGTCCACGGGCTCGCCGTGGATGGCAAGGGAAACCTGCTGGCCAGCAACCTGCTGGGCCAGTCGGTCCACGCCGTCAACCTGAGCACGGGCGCGGTGAGCACGCTCGTGGGGCCTCCGCTGGGCGGCGCGGATGACGTTGCGCTGGGGCCTGACGGCTCCATCTACTGGACGGGTTACTTCTCCGGCCAGTTGATGCGGCGCACTCCGGATGGGAAGACGCGTGTCATCGCCAGGAACCTGCCGGGCCTCAACTCGCTGGCTTTCCGCGGCGATGGCCGGTTCTACGTGACGCAACTCGGGCGAGGTGATGCGCTATGGGAGGTGGACCCGACCGGGCGCAAGCCGCCCCGGAAGGTCATCGACGCGCCCGGTTATCTCAATGGCTTCGAGTTTGGCCCCGATGACCGGCTGTATGGCCTGCTCATCCTCAAGGGGCAGATTGCCCGCGTGGACGTGGACACGGGCCTCATCGAGAAGGTGGCGGAAGGCTTCACGGTGCCCGTCGCCGTCAACTTCGACGCGCGCCGGGAGAACCTCTACGTCGTCGACGCGGCGACGGGTGAACTGGTGCGGGTCCGTCTGCCGTCGGGTGCCAAGGAGGTCGTCGCGAAGCTGCCCACCGGGCTCGACAATCTGGCCGTGGGCCCGGATGACCAGGTGTACGTGTCCAACATGGTCGACAACGACATCCGCGTGGTGAATCCCGCCGATGGCTCCGTTCGCCTCCTGGTCGAATCTCGCTTGTCCGTGCCCTCCGGTATCGCCGTCGTGCCAGATGACCCCGAGGAGACGCTGTACGTGGCGGATGTGTACGCCCTGCGCAGGGTGGGTGGGCGTGAGGGCTTGGTGACCCAGACGACGCGGGTCCTCTCGTCGCAGCTGAACTTCCCCATGAACGTGAGCGTGACTGCCCGGCATGTCGTGCTGAGCACGGCCTATCTGGGCAGCCACAGCACCCTCCAGGTGTTGGACCGCGGCACGGGAGCGCTCCTGCGGACCATTCCCAGTCCAAATGGCGCGCAGGGCGTGGTGGAATTGGAGGACGGCACACTGCTCGTCGCTGAGGCCGCCACGGGCCGGCTCGTTCGTGTGGATACCTCCGAGCCCGCCGTCACCACGGTGCTGGCGGAAAGGCTGGGTGGGCCCGTGGGACTCGCGGCCGACACGAAGGCGAAGGAGCCTGGGGTGTACGTGACGGAGGTGCGTTCGGGGAAGGTGACCCGCGTGCGCCTGTCGGATGGGGCGCGGCGCACGGTGGCCACGGGCCTCAAGGCGCCCGAAGGCATCGCGCTGCATCCCGATGGTGGGTTGATTGTCGCGGAGGTGGGCCGCAAGCGGTTGGTGCGCATCGACGCGGCCACGGGCCGGGTGACGGTGCTCGCCAGTGGCCTGCGCATCGGTCTGCCTGAGAGCGAGGGATTGCCTCCGGGCTACATCCCCACGGGCGTGGGCGTGGGCGCATCGGGCACCCTCTATGTGACGTCCGACATCGAGAGCGCGCTCTACCGCTTCGTCCCCGTGCCTTGAGCCTGCACGGCCCACCGTCACACGGGGACTTCGAGGTTCATCGAGAGACCCGCTTCGAACTCGGGCGCTTGCCGGAGCCGCTCCAGGACGATGCGGGTGCAGTGGAGCGTGACGAGGGGAATCGTTCCCGGTTCGCTGATCCACCGGACCGCGTCCATCAAGTGGTGGGCTTTCAGGAACGCGAGCACGGCGTCCCAGAAGCGGCGTCCTTCGTCGAGCGCGGCCTGGTAGGCGGGCCGACGGTCCGGGGCCGATGCCGGGATGGCATCGGCTCCACGCTTCTTGCGCGGCGAGGGCCGGTACGGCGCGGCGCTCTGCCGGGGCATGACGATGGCTTCAATCCACATCGCGTCACCCTCCACACTCCCGGTCCTCGGGTGGGTCTGGGGATTATCGGACATGGCGCGTGCAGGTTGCGCCCCCTTCGGCTCGCACTCAAGGGTGGGGCCCGCTCGCCCCCATGGCATGCGTTGCCTGCTTCGGGGCTCAAGGCTCGCTCGCACTTCATGCGTGACAGTGGGCGCACGTCTGCTTGCTTGCTGACTCTGCGCTACGCCAACTGCCTGAAGTTGCAGGAGCGCCTATCAGGTGACGCGGTGGTGTGCTCCGGGCCGCCTACCGTCCGTGCAACCACATCCTACCTTGTGAGGCATGAAGGCATCTCGTCGGCAGCTCCCCGTCTATGTGCCGCCGCGGACGGTCTGGATCGTCGGAACGCAGGTCCTGCTGCTCATCCTGTGCTGGGCCGCGCTCCGGGCGCTGTACCCGGTGCTCACGCTGCTGGCCGTCGTGCTGCTGCTGTCCATCGCGCTGAGTCCGCTGGTGCGCCAACTGAAGCAGTGGGGGCTTCCTCGCGGCGCGGGGGTGGCCATCGTGGCGCTGGCGCTGCTGGGGATGATGGGCGTCCTGGTGGGCTCGCTGGTGCCCATGCTCATCCACCAGTTGCAGGGCCTGGTCCAGTCGATGCCCGCCATGCTTGAACGGCTCGCGCAGTCCCGCTGGGTGGAGGAGCTGAGCACGCGTTATGGCGTGCAGGTCCAGGCGGAGGACCTCATCCGATTCGAGCCCTCGGACGTGGCGGGCCGCCTCATCAACGTCCTGTCGTCGACGCTGGGCCTGGTGGCGGGTGGCATCACCGTGGTGGTCCTCACGGTGTTCAGCCTGTTGTTCGGTGAAGACCTCTACGAGAGCACCATCCAGTGGGTGTCGCCGCGCCGCCAGCCTCGCGTGCGGTTGCTCATGTCCCGGATGCGCAAGGCCGTGGCCAACTACCTGGCGGGGACCCTGCTGGTGATGACCATTGGCGGAACGGTCGCTGCCACCATGGCGCTCATCCAGGGCGTGCCGTACTTCCTGCCGCTGGGATTGATGGTGATGATGATGGGCGTCATTCCCTATCTGGGCAGCATCATCAGCGCGGTGCTGGTGGGCATCATCACCCTGGCCGCGGTGGGCCTCAAGGATGCGCTCATCGCGGTGGCCGTGTTCATCGTGTACCAGCAGATTGAGTCCAACGTGCTGGGCCCCATGATTCAGCGGCGGGCCATCAAGATGAACCCGCTGCTCATCTCCATCGTGGTGCTCTGCGGCGGCGCGCTGGCGGGGCTGCCCGGCGTCGTCCTGGCGGTGCCGCTGGCCGCGGCGGCGCAGGTGCTGGTGCAGGAGGTGCTGGGGCTTCGCCGGGAAGCGTGGCAACGCAGCCATCGATTGGAAGACTCGAAGCGGGAGCCGGGCCGCGGCGCGGTGGAGGAAGGGCTGCTCTTCGCGGGCCCCATGGCGGGGCCACGTCCGGCAGCGCCGCCGAGTCGAGAGCCACCGCCGTCGCCGGACACTCCCTCGGCGCACTGAGTGTGAAAGCAGAAGGGCCTCCGGACGTCGACCCGGAGGCCCTTCGCGTTCATTCCGCCGTCACGCCGGGTGACGGGGGTCGTTCATCAACGGGCCGCCTGCGTCGAGCGCCCCTGCACGCTGCGCGTCTTCTCCGGCGCCGCGGAGGCCACCGCGGCCGCCACGCCGAAGACGAGGTCGTCGCGGTCATTGTAGCCGCCGGAGGTGCACGAACTCGCGGTGCCACCGTATCGGAACTGCGCGCGGATGGCGTGGTTGCCCGCGGTGGCGCCCAGGTTGAAGGTGTGCGTGAAGGTCCGCGCACCGCTGCCCGTACAGGCCACGTCCGTGGTCAGCGCCGTCCACGACGGCGCGGAGGTGTTGGTCGTGTAGTACAGGTCGAAGCGGTCCGTGGTGCCCCAGCACCACACCGTCACCTCGGCCGTCACCTGCTTGCCGACGGAGAAGGCGCTGTGGTCCACCGTGCGGAGGACCACACGGTCGATGCTCTCATCGCTGTGGTAGGTGCCGGAGCTTCCGTCCGCGCAGGAGGCGTTGAGGGTGTTGGGCTGGTTGGGCTCGGCGCCGCCGGACAGGGTGCCGCGGCCGTTGACGAGCACCGTCCCGGTGTCACACCCGCACACGTTGCCGCAGGACGGTGTCCGCAGCGTGGCGTTGTAGGTGGCGGCCACCGGCGTGCAGATGTTGGTGGTGGTGAAGCTCCTCGCCGTGCTGTAGGCGCTGGTGCCGCAGGAGTCGGCCGCCCGTGCGCGCCAGTAGTACGGGGTGCTGCTGCTCAGCGCTGGCGTCACCGTCCACGCGCTGGCCGTCAGGGCGGTGGCCGAGCGGACCACGTTGGTGAAGGCCGAGTCCGTGGCCACCTGGACCTCGTAGGTGGCGGCGCTGGGCACGTCGCTCCAGTCGAGCGCCGCGGACGTGCCGACACCGGTGGCGCCGTCAGCGGGGCTGCTCAGCGTGGGCGCCGCCAGGGCGACGCAGCCGCGCGTGGTGAAGGTGGACGCCGCGGTCCAGGCGCCCACGCCACCGCACGAGTTGCTCGCGCGCACGCGCCAGTAGAACGAGGTGCTGGTGGCCAGGGCTGGCGACACCGTCCAGGTGCTGGCCGTCAGCGCGGTGGCGCTGGCCACCACGTTGGTGAAGGCCGCGTCGGTGGCGACCTGCACCTCGTATGTGGAGGCACCGGAGACGTCGTTCCAGTCCAGCACCGCGGACAGCTCCACGCCGGTGGCGCCGCCGGAGGGCGCGGCGAGCACGGCCGTGCCGGGCGCGGCGCAGACGGGCGTGGCGCACGTGCACGCGCTGGCGGCGCCGTAGCACGCGTTGGAGGACGCCGGGACGATGGAGTAGCAGTACTGCCGGCCGTTGGCGACCTCGCCGTCCGTGTAGGTGGTACCGGTGACGGTGGCGACCTTCGCCTTGCCGAAGTCGCAGCCCGCGAAGCCCTCCGTCTTCATCACCCAGTACTGGGTGGCGCCCGCGGACGCGTTCCAGCTCAGGCTGACCTGTCCGTCACCCGGGGTGGCGGTGGTGTTGGCGGGCGCCGCGGTGGGGCCGGCGGCGCAGCCGCTGTTCGTCACCGTCGGGGTGGTGCACGCGATGCGGTGCCGGTTGTACGCCGCGTAGATGGCGGACATGTGCGGCGTGCCGTTGGCCAGGTTGCCGTCGTCGTCGTCCGCCGCCAGCCACTGCATGTAGCCGTTGGTGGCGCCACAGCCGTCGGACGTGCCCGCCGTGCAGTTACAGGCGTGCCACGTGCCCACGTTGCCGCTGCCCTGGTAGAACGTCTTGTTGCCCACGATGAAGGCGGTGTTGGAGTCGTAGTTGAACGGCGGCGCCGTCAAGTCGCGCGTGACGAAGTCCCAGGCCGCCTGACGCACGGGCGAGGCCGCGCAGTGGACCTGGCGGCTGCACGGGCCGGAGCCGGAGCTGCACATGGGGCACACGAAGTTCTGCGGCGTGGCGGGGATGTTGGGCACGCTGGCGGCCCAGTCCGCGTCACGCACGCCGGAGCACTTGGTGTTGCACCACGACTGGCCGGAGACCTGCGCCTCCTGCTGGTTGTAGCCCGTGCCGTCCGGCGTCAGGCCGCAGCCGGTGTTGACCGTTTGGAAGAAGCCATAGCCCACGCAGGACGTCTGCAGGCGGTAGATGGCCGCGATGTCCGCGTAGCCTTCCGACGAGTTGCTGAGCGAGCCGTTGGCGTCGAAGTCGTCGATGCCGTGGCCCCACTCGTGGTCGAACACGGCGCCAATCTCACCAGTGTTCCGGCAGCCGCCGCCGCTCCGGTAGAAGTTCACCGAGCTGCCGTTCCAGAAGGCGTTGCAGGTGCTGTTGATGTTGACGTTGGAGAGCAGCTGGCCCTGGAGCCAGGTGTTGGTGGGCAGCCACCCGCGGGCCTGCTCGGCCAGCTTGTTCAGCTCGTAGAAGCTGGAGCGGGACGCGGAGGTGTTGCCCGGCGAAGTGCCCGGAGGCACGGTGCAGTCGTGGCCGTTCCCCATCAGGTCGAGGTTGCCCGTGGAGGAGCTGACGTTGATGGCGCCGCACGAGTCGCTGATGCGCACGTACTTGCCCGCAAGCGTGGTGGTGACGGTGCCGGAGCTGTAGTTGAAGACGCCCGCGCCGTCCGTGAAGTTGTTCGGCGCCGGCAGGCCCGTATTGGCCCAGGGCATGGGCGAGTTGGGCTGTATGGTGCCGCACGTCTCGTTGGAGGTGCAGATGTCGATGTTGGTGGTCGGATAGATGCCGCCCTTGATCTGCGCGTCGAAGTAGTGGTTGTCGTCCTCCACGGCGAGCACCTCGCCGGTCTGGGCGTCCACCGTCGACTTCCAGCGCTGGTCCCCGCCGGCCTCGGAGAAGCCGTAGGTGTACACGAGCCGGTGCTCGTAGCCGGTGCCGACGGCGCCGTTGAAGGACTCGCCGTTGAGCGCCACGGGGGCAATCTCCAGCGTGGGCTGCTGCCACAGCGTCTGGGGACTGGTGTTCAGCCCCACGAAGCCGTTGCCGGACACCAGCGCGTCCTGCGGGGCCAGCCGGGGGCGGGTGTCGATGCGCACATTGGCCCAGGCCTCGGTGCCGATGAGGATGAGGTTGCCGTGGCTGATGGTGGCCGCGATGCGTCCGTGGCGCACGGGGACGCCGTTGACCTGCTGGGAGATGTGGACCTGGATGAGGTCGTCGTTGATGCGCGTCACCCGGGGGTTGCCCATCTGCATCAGGTCGACGTTGAACGCGGCCTGGTTGTCCGCGATGAACTTGAAGATGAGGTCACCGACGGCGGCCTCGTCCACGTTCGCGATGGAGCGGCCAATGGACTCACGGACCTCGTCCATGGTGACCTTGTTGTTGAAGCCGTCACCCGGGATGAGGGGAATGGTGCCTTGCACCGCGGTGGGCGTTCCCGTGCGGGGGTCGACGTAGACGTTGAACTCGCGCCCATTGCGCTTGAAGAAGTCGTCCCACGCGTCGGCGCCGAGCGAGTTCATCTGCTGGCGGGCCTGCTGCAACGGCATGTTCTGGATGGGCAGGTACAGCTCTGGTTTGAAGAAAGCCTTTTCGGCGACGGCGCTCTGTCCCTTGTCTGGTGGCTTGAAGGCCCAGGCGGAGGTGGATAGGAGCAGGACGAGACATGCTGCTGACACCCGTGTGTGGCGCATGCGTTTCTCCTCTGCGGACCCGCGGAGGCACATGCCCTCGCGGTGGCTCCTGCACGGAGCACGTCAACGCCCATACCGGGTGTGAAATTAAATCTGAATACGTGGGATTCCGTTCGCTATTCCCGAAGAAAGTTTTGCAAGAATAACGGGACTTAGAAGTGTTCACTGGTGATGTGCTTGGCGTTTGAACCGCCGTGCACGAACCGGGCTGTCATCCCGCGGGATTGAAGTTTTCCCATGAGGGCGCGAATCGCCTTCAGTCTGGCCAGATGCGCACCCAGTCATCCTGGATGAGCTTGCCGCTGGCGCGGTCGGTGCTCCCGTTGGCCATGAAGCGCCGGGGCGCGGTCAGCGCGAGCACGCCGGCCTCCACCCAGAAGAAGAGCAACGCGGCGGCGACGACGGCGGGCAGCCGCATTGCCCACCGCTGAGCGGAGGCGCGTGTGGCGAGCACCACGAGCGGAAGCAACAGCAACGGGATGAGCGCGGGAAAGACGGCGAGCAGGCCGCGCGTGTAGCCGAAGAAGGCGACGGTGATGAGGGCCCGGTGCAGCAGCACCGCGGTGAAGAGCGCGAAGCCGCGCCACGCGGGCCGCAAGGACAGCACGGCGCCCGCGAGCATCAGCAGGGTGAGCGGCCACTTCAGCCACGCGCTCTCCGGCACGAAGACGTCCACGGGGGCCCGTGCGCCGTTCAGTCCCGCGGGCAGGTTGGAGGCCCCCAAACCCAGCCGGAAGCCGTCCAGCCAGCGGTCCAGCTTCGCCAACCACAGACGCGCCGCGTCCGCCGGGTAATCCCGCATCCACGCGAGCCCCTCCGCGTACCCGTGCAGCAACAGGTGGCGCTGGGCGGAGTTGGCCACGTCCAGGAAGCCCTCCTGGCCCATCTGGTTGACGCTGTCGGGCGTGAAGCCCCCGGTGGCCGCGGCGTGGTTCGCCATGGCGAAGTTGATGGGGCCGTATACGGTGACGGGGGCCAGCACGGGCAGCGGCTCCAGGTGCGGCGTCCGGGCGTTGAGCTCGCGCAGCACGCGCGCGTTGTGGATTGCCCAGGGGGCCAGCACGACGGCGGTGACGAGCAGGGCCGCGCCCCAACGCAGGGCCAGTGTCCGCGGGGGCGTGGCGCCTCGGTAGAGCCAGGCCCAGGCGAGGAGGAAGGGCCAGAGGTACAGGTGCTCGGCGCGGGTGAGCGAGCCCAGGCCCATGACGGCGCCCAGCAGCACGGCGCCCGTCCACGTGGGGCCCGCGCGGTGCTGGAGCATCAGCGCGCAGGTGGCCGAGAGGAAGAGGACGTAGAGCACTTCGTTGCTGTACGTGGTGGACAGCACCAGCCAGCCGAAGCTGCACGCGAAGAGGGTGGCGCCCAGCAGGCTCCAGCCGGTGCCCAGCACCTTGCGCCACCACCAGCCCGTGAAGGCGACCGTGCCCGCGTTCAGCAGCGCCAGCGCGAGCTTGTACGGGTAGGCGCTGCCCTGCGGCGGGCCCAGCACGCGGTAGAGCAGCCCCAGGAGCCAGGGGAACAGGGGCGGGTGGTAGGGCAGGGTGGCGGGCCCGGTGTGCCCCCGCGCGAGGTCGGCGGCGTAGGCGTGGAAGAAGCGCGCGTCGCCGTAGAAGAAGATGGAGAAGGGCCAGGTCCGGTCAGGCGACGCCTGCAGGTAGAGCCAGCGCAGCAGCAGGCTGAGGCTGAAGGTCGCGGCGGCGCCCAGGGCCACCGGGTGCCGCCGACACAGCTCGCTCACAGCGGTGAAGCGCTTGCGCATGCCACCCCCCGGACGCGTTGCCCGCCACCTTAGCCAGGCGCGAGCGCGGCGGCCAGGCGGCGCTCAGCTCCGCAGGGGCGGCTTGCCCTGGTGCGCCACCAGCAGGTCATGCATGTCGTTGGCGTGCTCCTCCTCCTTGGCGAGGATGTCCTCCAGCATCCGGCGCGTCGTCGGGTCATGGTTGGCGAAGTAGCGCACCATCTCCTGGTACGTCTGGATGGCGATGCGCTCGGCGATGAGGTTCTCCTTGATCATATCCACCAGGTTCTGCCCTTCGGCGTACTGGCTGGCGCTGCGGGAAAGCAGTCCTTCGGGGTTGAACTCCGCCTTGCCACCGAGCTGGTTGATGCGCTCGGCGATGCGAAGCGCGTGCTGCTGCTCCTCGCGGGCGTGCGCTCCAAACTCGTCCTTCACGGACTCGCTCTGGATGCCCACCGCGGCGATGTAGTGGTAGGTGTAGCGCAGCACGCAGACGATTTCCGTCGCCAGCGCGTCGTTGAGCAGCTTGATGGTGGCGTTGACGTCGCCCTCGTAGTCTTCGGTGATGGCGCCTTCCTCCAGGTGCTCCCGGGCTCGGCGGCGAATCTCGGTGATATCCGTGAGGAAGGGCTGCTGGACTTCGGCCATGGTGGTCCCCCTGTTCTGGGCCTCGCGCAAAGGTAGGCAGGGCGGGGCGCGTGGAATCCACCCACGGGAGGAACAGTTCGCCGCCACGCCCCGGGGGCGGGCGAGGGCGCGGGGACTTCTTCCGAGCTTTCAGAAAAACGACGAACTTCCACGCGTCGGTGGCAGGCTGCACGCGTTCGTTTCCTAGACTCGGCCGCCGCGGCAGTCGCCCGCCCGGTCTGTCTTGACGCCCGGCATGGAGGGAAGTGTGTCCCACGCAGGTGAGCAGGCCATCCTGGCCATTGACCTCGGGACGTCCGCCGTCAAGGTGGCGGCCGTCACGCTGAGGGGACGGATTCTGGGCGGTGACGTGGAGCCGCTGGAGCTGTCCCTGCTCCCGGATGGGGGCGCCGAGCAGCAGCCGGAGGCGTGGTGGCGCGCCATCGTCCTGGCGACGCGGCGCCTGCTGGCCTCCGGGGCCGTGCGCGCGGGGGATGTCATCGGCGTCAACTGCAGCTCGCAGTGGTCCGGCACCGTCGCGGTGGACGAGTCCGGCGCGCCCGTGTGCCCCGCGCTCATCTGGATGGACTCGCGCGGCGCGGCGGACGTGAAGCGCGCGGTGGGCGGCTTCCTCTCCGTGGAGGGCTACGACGTCCGCCGCCTGATGACGTGGATTCGCCTGTCGGGCGGAGTGCCCAGCCTGTCAGGCAAGGACCCGGTGGGCCACATCCTCTACCTGCGGCGCGAGCGCCCGGACGTGTACCGCCGGACGTACAAGTTCCTGGAGCCGAAGGACTGGCTCAACCTGAAGCTGAGTGGCCGCTTCGCCGCCTCGTATGACTCCATCACCCTGCACTGGGTGACGGACAACCGCGCGCTGGGCCGCATCGCCTACGACGACCGGCTGCTGAAGATGGCGGGGCTCGAGCGGGAGAAGCTCCCGGACCTGGTCCCCGCCTCCACGGTGCTGGGGCCGCTCCACGCGCAGGCCGCGAGCGAGCTGGGCCTGCGCGAGGACGTTCAGGTGGTGACGGGCGCGCCGGACATCCTCGCCGCCGCCGTGGGTTCTGGCGCGGTGGGAGACTTCGAGCCCCACCTGTGCGTGGGTACTTCGTCGTGGCTGTGCTGCCACGTGCCCTACAAGAAGACGGACCTCTTCCACCAGATGGCGTCCGTGCCGTCCGCCCTGCCCGGGCGCTACCTGCTGGCCAACGAGCAGGAGTCCGCCGGCATCTGCCTCACCTTCCTCAAGGACAACATCCTGTATGGCCGGGATGCGGGGGCGGGCACGGACGGTGACGCGCCGGACCTCTACCGGGTGATGGAGGCGCAGGCGGGCAACATCCCCGCGGGCAGCGACCAGCTCATCTTCCTGCCCTGGCTCAACGGCGAGCGCAGCCCGGTGGACGACAAGTCGCTGCGCGGCGGCTTCTTCAACCAGTCCCTGAAGACGACGCGGGCGCACATGGTCCGGGCGGTGATGGAGGGCGTGGCCTACAACTCGCGCTGGCTCTTCACCTATGTGGAGCAGTTCGTGGGCCGGCGGTTGGACTCGCTGCGAATCATTGGCGGCGGGGCACGCTCCGCGCTGTGGTGCCAGATTCACGCGGACGTGCTGGGCCGCGCGGTGCAGCAGGTGGATGAGCCGGTGCTCGCCAATGCACGCGGCGCCGCGTTCCAGGCCGCGGTGGCGCTGGGGCGGCTGACGGTGGAGGAGATTCCCTCGCTCGTGCCGGTCGCCCGCACCTTTCATCCGGATTCGAAGAACGCGGCGCTCTACGACGAGCTGTTTCGCGAGTTCGTCAACATCTACAAACACAACAAGGCCATCTTCGCGCGGCTCAATCGCGCGCGAAGCGCCTGAACCCCCAGGAGTTCGCCATGGCACTTCCAGACCTGAAGGCGCTGAGCCTGCTCAACCACGTCCCGCCGAGGCTGCTTTCCGCGGCGGAGCGCTATCTCAAGGCGGTTCCGGGCGTGAAGGGCCTGCTCAACCGGGAGACGGGCTCGCTGCTGTCCGAACTGGAGAGCGGCCTGAAGCCCTACCGCGGGAAGATGCAGTCGTTCGACCACCTGCCGCCGACGGGGCGCTCGCGCGAGGACGTGCTGCGTGAGCTCCAGGCCCTGGAGTCGCAGGAGGAGTACCGCTGGCGCGAGGGCCGCGTGTCCGGCGGCGTGTACAACGGCGACGCGGAGCACATCGCGTTCCTCAACCGCGTCTATGCGCTGCATTCACAGAGCAACCCGCTGCACGCCGACCTGTGGCCCAGCGCCACCAAGTTCGAGGCGGAGGTGGTGGCGATGACGGCCAGCATGCTCGGCGCGGACGTGGCGAACGCGGGCCAGCCGGAGGAGGCGCGCATCTGCGGGGCCATGTCGTCCGGTGGCACCGAGAGCATCATGCTGGCGATGAAGACGTACCGGGACTGGGCCCGGGAGACCAAGGGCATCACCAAGCCGGAGATGGTGGCGCCCGCCAGCGCGCACCCAGCCTTCGACAAGGCGGCGCACTACTTCGGCATCAAGATGGTGCGGGTGCCGGTGGGCCCGGACTACCGCGCGGACGTGGCCGCCATGCGCAAGGCCATCAACCGCAACACCATCGTCCTCATCGGCTCGGCGCCCGGCTTTCCGCACGGTGTCATCGACCCCATCGAGGCGCTGTCCGAGATCGCGCGCAAGAAGCGCATCGGCTTCCACACCGACGCGTGCCTGGGCGGCTTCGTGCTGCCCTTCGCCATGAAGCTGGGCTACGACGTGCCGCCCTTCGACTTCCGGCTGCCGGGCGTGACGTCCATGTCCGTGGACACGCACAAGTTCGGCTATGCGGCCAAGGGCTCCTCGGTGGTGTTGTACCGGGGCACGGAGCTGCGCTCGCACCAGTACTTCACGGCGACGGACTGGCCGGGTGGCATCTACTTCTCGCCCACCTTCTCCGGCAGCCGGCCCGGGGCGCTCATCGCCTCGGCGTGGGCCGCGCTGGTGAGCACGGGGGAGCAGGGCTACCTGGACGCCACCCGGAGCATCCTGGAGACGGCGGCGGCCATCAAGAAGGGCATCCGGGACATCCCGGAGCTGCACGTGCTGGGGGACCCGCTGTTCGTCATCGCCTTCGGCTCGGAGTCCCTGGACATCTTCCAGGTGATGGAGCGGATGAGCGAGCACGGGTGGAACCTCAATGGCCTGCACAAACCGTCCGCCGTCCACCTGTGCGTCACGCTGCGCCACACGCAGCCCGGCGTCGCGGACCAGTTCCTGGTCGACCTGCGCGACGCCGTGGACTACGTGAAGTCCCATCCCAGCGCGAAGGGGACGATGGCGCCCGTGTACGGCATGGCCGCCTCCGTGCCCTTCCGCGGTCTGGTGAGCGACCTGCTCAAGAAGTACATGGACCTGCTCTACAAGGTCTGAGCGAAGTCCGAGAAGGGCTGGAAGGGATGGGAAACGGAAGCTGGGCGCAGCCGCGAGACCTGCGCCCATTGCTCCTGGGCGAAGCCATCGGGATTCAGTCGGACGGCCCCCTTGCTGCGAATGGCGACATTCAGAGCAAGGGCATGCCGCCGTGACATGGGCGCCTGGTGCAGTGCCTCCAGTATCAGTGCGGCGGTCACCGGTTGTCCGTGTAGATAGCGCGTGCCCGGCATGAAGCGCTTTCGCTGCTCCTTCCACCAGGCCTCAACAGCCTCGTGGTCGGGGAATGGCAGTTCGTCCTCGGGCGCCGGGATGAGCGGGGCATCGTCCTCATCCCCCTCATTGTTTGGTGCCTCCCGACGGAAGGGTCCTTCCACGACCAGGCCCGTGATGGTGGCGATGGCTTCCGCCGCGAGGTGGGCCACCTTCGGGTTTCGCAAGAGGGGGAGGCAGGCCTCGACGGCCGCCGGACTCCCACTGGTTCCCAGTGCCCGGAGCATGTCCCCCTGGAGTTCGGGCGTACCCAGCGCATTCGTTAGCATCTCGATGTCCTTGGGTTGCCCTCCCATCGCCACCAGGAGCGCAGTTCGCGCCATGGCCGGTGCGCGGGCATCGACGAAGTGCCTGCAGGCGCTCCATGCAGCCCGTCGGCCCAGCAACAGCCCCGCGACAAGCGCGGCGTCGCGGACTGTCGCGTCGGGCGAGTCCAGGGAGCGCGCCATCGCCGCAGTGTCGAGTGGGGACAGCCAGCGGCCCACCGCGCGCAGAGCGGCGGCCTGGAGCCGGGGAACTGCGCTGGACAAGAACGGTTTCAGTTCGACACGGGGATGCGGCTGCCGGAGGCTTACGGCATCGAGCGCGGTGGCAAGTACGGACGCAGGGGCCGTGCCTTCCGTCAATATCTTCTCCAGCCGTGCCGTGAGGGCCTCGCCCCCTCCCAGTTCCAGCACGCGGCGGATGCAGGACTGTCGCTGCTCCGAAGCCTCGTCAAAGCCTTCCAGCAGCGTGTCGAGATGCGCTGCCGTCGAATCCGACAGCAAGGTGAAGGCGGCGGCACAAAAGAGGCCAGCCTCCTCTTCTTCGAGCGCGGGTCGCAGCAGCCGCTCGACGGTGAGCGCTCCGCCCTCGCGCAGGCCTTCCACGTGCGCCAGCAATCGCTCCTCAGGCCCGTCGATGACCTCTCGCAGTACGTACCGAGGCGAGCGTAGCGAACGTTCCCACTGTCCCCAGAGAAAGGCCGCTTCGTTGAGGTGCTCTTCGAGGATGTCCCAGAGAATCATGGACACCTAGTTGACCTTCACCGAGGCGCCCTTGATTCGATTGGTGCCTGTGGCGTGGGTTTCGACCTGGACGCCCCGGATGACGACCTTCCCATTGCGCCGCAGCGTGATGGTGGCTTCGCCACATCGGAGCACGACCTCCTCTTTCCCCTCCAGGACGACTCGCCGGCCATCCACCTGTGCATCCAAGGCGGATTCAGAGTCGGCTGCTCCCGAAAGCAATGCCTCGACCAAGGGCGAGGTGGATGCCGGTTGAAGCAACCCGATGAGCACCGGCCGCGACAGGTCATCCTGCTCGAAGAGCAGGAGCGCCCCTGGCCTTCGCGCGGTGGCGTCCGCCAGGACCTTGGGGCTCATTGGGATGATGGTGCGCGCGGAAAGGGGACCCGCCGTATTTCCCTCGAAGTCCACCTGTGGATTGCCCTCTCCATCCACGCCTACGAGCCAGCCGACCCGTGGCCCCCGGGAGTCGACACGCGGCTCTTCCGCATCTCCTACGAACGGAACCGTTTCTCCAGCCTTTGCACGCATCGGCTTATCTCCTGCCTTGGGGACTTGTCTCGCGACCGCTTGTCAGACGCCCGCGTAGCCTTCGGCGGGTTTGAACTGGAACCCTCGCATGCCTGACTTCTGGAGCACTTCCTTCACCGACTCGTGGACGATGAGGACGGACGGCTTCCCGAAGAGCCTGAACAGCTTCGCCCCTTGGATTTTCTGGGGGGCCAAATGCAGTTCCTTCAATTCGAAGATGGTGTTCTTGCCCAGGGGCTCCGCTGGGAAGCCGACCATGGGCGTGAAGACCGACGTCTGCCGGTCCATGCAGTCAATCAGGCCGACGACGTTGGCCGCCTGATGGCTGGACGTCTTCTTGCCTGACGACTCGTCGATGAGCGTCAGCGGGTAGTAATCGACGTTGTCGATTCCGGCTGATTCCAGGGCCTCGCGGAAGCGGGGGGATAAGACGAGGGTGGCGGGAGACGCGCTCATGTAGTCCACCATGTCCCCCTCGGCGCCCACGCGTTTTCGCGCGGTCAGGGGAGGCAGGGGCCCCAGCTTGGCGCCGCTCATGAACGACACCTTTTTCTTTTCGAATCCCGGAATGGGATCCAGGTACAGGCTCGTTGCGTTGTCTTCGGCGGGCCCATAGCGAATGACGTGGTACATCAGACTCCCTTCAAGGATTTGCGTTGCGTGTTATTGATGATCTGCTGTCGCTGCTGTTCCGCATAACGTTGCCGCCGATCCTCCAGGGTTCGAACCGCGCTGGTATAGACCGACAGCGAGTTCAAGTGCAGCCCCCAGAACTCCACGCCACTGGCTTGTTGCCGGATGCCCAGGATTCGAGTCTGGACGAACACCGAAGCTTGCTTCAACTGCTCTGCAAGGGCGAGCTGTAATGCGACATCTTCCTTGCCCTGGCAGACCTCCGCGTATGCGTTCTCGATGTCATCCAAGAGATCTGCGATGGGGGAGGTGTATGCGCCAGGATGGCTGCCGTTGTGCTGCTGCAGGAGGTGGAGCGCGACGTCTGCCTCGTCTTTGGGCAGGAGCATCCCATTGGAAACGCCGTTGATGTCCCAGCCCGCGAGGACGGCGTTGTCCTTCAAGGTCGAGGTACTGTCCAACTGCTCGACAGGTAGGATGTGATGGGCCTCGACCCGATAGGGATGGGTCTCCGCCTTGAGCGTGATGGTGCCATCCTTGCGCTGGTCCAGGTACATCTTGCGAACGTTGGTCTCGCCATGCCCTCCCTTGGCCCATGGCTCCAGGTTCTTTCCGTGCAGGGTATCCCGTAGCTTTTGGCCCTGGCGCGACACGTTCCCCGTTCCCTTCGGGTTGTACTCCGCGTCGAGGTCCTTCTCGTGTCCCTCGCAGTTGGACCACTTGCACTTCTTCTTGTCCGGGGCCTTTTCCTCATCGGCCTGCTTCGCGGCAATCCCGGTGGCACCATCAAATTGATTGGGCATGGTGGGCCTCAACCCATGATGTTCTTCTTGTTGTGGAAGAGGGGGTCACCCATGCGACACACGTTCTTGCCTTCGAACTTCACGTCGAAGGAATAGAGCATGAATTCCGCCTCGCCCTTGGTCGAGCCACTCACGACGCCCCCTGCGGAACCGGCTTCATCGCCCGCGGTGAGGCTGTACTTCGCGCCCTTGACCATGGGCATTTTTCCCTCGACCACGACGGATTTGGGGCCCTTCGCCGTATCGCTGGACTTGCCAATGTTCGGGTATGGAATGGGGACGGGCCCGGAGGGCGTTGGCGTCTTGCATACGTCAGGGAAGACCGTGTTCATGCCTCCGCTCCCCTGATGCACGACACCTCGGAAATTGACGAAGACCGAACTTGGCATTGGCTCTTCCCCTATGACGGCCTGGGTTCTCTGCTGACGAGGGTGGCGGCGCGCAGAGTCGTTTCGGAAGAACACCAAGCAAGGCATGGCCCGGGCAGGTGACCTCTCTTCAGTCCGAGCGCCGCGAGTCCAACGAGGACCGGGCCAGTCGCCGCCCCGAGGTCTCCGAAGCAATCCGCGGGGTGCTCCATGCGCAGTTCCGGGTGCAGGGCCTCTCGGTTGCGGATGAACGCCACGCCCCATTCTTTTGCCCCGAAGCTCTCGCCGTTCAGGCTCGCGAACACGGTTCGAATCGGAAGGCCAGAGGCCCCCTCGACGGCGGCGCGGACTGCATCTGCCAGTCCATCGCCCAGGTATGGTTGTTCGCTATATCGATGTCCCAGTTCCTCGCCCAGGCCCGGAGAGGACACGTGGGCTATGGCCGTGGAGTTCGGGAGGATTCTCTGCGCGGACAGCAAGAGAAACCCAGCGCCTTCACCTGGCACGAAGCCATCCAAAACCTCCTCCGCATGAACCCGTCCCTCTTGGTCCAGCATGCCGAGCACTCCGGCGTCCACATGGCTGTCGACGCCTCCAACCAGGACCGCGCGCACCGTACGGGTCTGCAGCAAGGCGAGGGCAGGCTTCAGCAATTCCAGTCCCGCAGCTCTGCCGCGGGCCGACAGGCGGCTCGTTCCCGCGGCGAAGCGAATTCCCGTTTGCAGTGAGAGCCGTTGAAGAAATTGATCATCCAGGGGCCCTTGCCGCCCGGGAGTGGGCTCGGGGCTCGCAAGGAGCAAGGGCAGAGGCTCTTCCTTGAGGAGGTCGGCTGCCTCCTGCAGTGCATGGGTGGCGAGCCGGAGCATGCGGGCCTGCCGTGATGTGAGCGAGTGCTGGGCCGCCAGTTCCGGAACGAGAGACGGCAACGCCTCGTCAGGCAGGGAGGCGAGGATCATCGGGCGTCCCTGACGGTTGATGAAGTCATGCTCGCGGAGTCGGCTGATGCCCGCGCGAATGGCAGTGGCACTCGCCGCGGCCCTGAGCCCGACTGGTGTCGTCATTCCCACTGCGTGAATCCAGGCTCCGCCGCGTTCCATGCCCATGCTCCACGCCCTACGGTTCCAATTGCAGCTTGTTCAGACGGGCCACGACGTGCCGGACCTGAAGCACCTTCTTGTCGCACGGAACAGATGCACGCCAGAGCATGCACACGCGGTGCTCATCTGGCTCGATGAGTACCGTCTCAAGGCTGGCTCGCGGCGTTTCCTGCTTGCCTGCGACGTCGACTCGGATGGCGGGCTCGCAGAGTGGCAGGGTGAATTGGCACACGCCTTCTTTCAGCGCATGCAGGATGGAAACGGTCTCACCACCCTTCAAGAAGGCTGGGGCAATCAGGTCCGAGGAGGCGACTTGGAAGAAACGCTCGTCGAAGTCGGCCGGAAGGAAGGGGGCGCGGCGCTTGCGCCATGTCTCGTCGTACGTCCCAACGTATTCCTTGCGTGGTGACCAGGAGGGCGCAATGGGCGCGAAGCAGGCGGGTTCCGCGCGATCTCCTGCCTCGGCGACCGGGCGGCGTGGATCCTCCAAATTCGGGAGAGGCAGTCCGACCAGTTCCGACATGCCGCGTTGCCCGCGAAAGCCTCGTCCCACCGGATTACGTGCCACGAACAGCGACTTGCCTGATGGCGTGACATGGGTTCCGCCAAAGGCCCGCTCGTAGGTGAGCGGCATGGTCAGAAAGGGCTCCGGAGAGGAAATGCGGGGCCCCCAGACCCCTGCGCGCCAGGAGCGATCTCCAATGACTCGGATGGCCTTGGTCAGCCTGCCGACAGTGAGTTGGACATCCAACTCCGTTACGGCCTTGCCCCGAGGCGCATGTGCGTTACCGACGAGAAGGACATCCGTGGATGTCTTGCATAGGTGTCGATCGCCGGCCTGGCGCAAGCTCGATGCGGTCTCTTCGTTCCAAGGGACGTCGGACACCAGGAGCGGCACCTGCTTCTCGGCCACGGAGAGGCTTCGCACAGGCGGTCGGAGGTTGAATGTGCCTTTCATTGCCACGTACAGCGTGTCGACCCCGCGCGGATCCGGAAAAAGGTCGATACCGACCTCGAATGGCGTGGAGTTGGTCACCTGCAGCATGAATGGGCCTCTGGGTTAGCTCATTGACATGATGTTGGTTGTTAGCACTTGGGGTGTTGTGAGTGCAAATGTCCGGAAATCGGGCTTGTGTGTGCAGGGCGTGTGTCTTTTATTTGACGCTAATGTTTGGCTCTGCGGGGTGGCGCCATCGGGCGCATGATGGTCATTCCTCCTGCGAGTCGGCAGAAAAGGTGAGCATCTCGTGGAAGGCCCGTGGCATTACGGTGCCACGGCCCCCTGTCGCGCGTGGCACGACATGAGGCCTCAGGAGGATGTTCGCACGGCGGTGCCGGATGGTGCCGAGCGAGCTGCACGGCACCATCGGCCGAAGAGTCTTCCGTCTGCTTAGAGCGCCCGGCTGGCGATTTCCGCCAGCTCCGCGTCCGTCAGCACCAGGGGGTTGGCTTTCATGCTGCTGGCCTCCTTGGCCTTCGCGACCAGCCCGGGCACCTGGGCCTCCGTCAGCCCATAGCGTCCCAGTCCCGGCACGCCCAGCGCCGCGCGCAGTTCGTCTACCCACGTGACGGCGTCCTCGGCCCGAGCATCGGCCCGCCCCGTCAGCAGCACCGCGAGTTCCTGCACCCGCGGCAGTGACGGATGCGTTGGCGCACGGGCCCGCAGCGCGCGCAGGTTGACGTCCAGCACCGCGGGCAGAAGTGCCGCGCACACCGCGCCGTGGGGCGCGTCGAACATGCCACCCAGGGGCGCGGCAAAGCCGTGCACCGCGCCCAGACCGGCATTGGCCAGACACAGACCGCCGAAGAGACTGGCCAGGGCCAGGTCCTCGCGGGCGGGCGCATCCGGACCGTCCAGCACCGCGCGCCGCAGCGAACGCGCCGACCGGCGCAGCCCCTCTCGCGCCAGCGCGTCGGTCAGCGGGTTGGCGCGCGCGGAGAGGAAGGGTTCGATGAGCTGCGACAGCGCGTCCATGCCGCTGGAGGCCAGCACTGCGGCCGGCGCCCCCGTGAGCAGGTCCGGGTCCACCAGCGCCACACGCGGCAGCATGTGCGGACTGCGCAGGCTGGCCTTCGCCTTCGCGTCCTTCGAGCCAAGCACTGCGTTTCGCGTCACCTCGGAGCCGGTGCCGGCCGTGGTGGGGATGGCCATGAAGGGCTGGGACGGGCGGGTGAGCGGCTGGCCCCGGCCAATGACTTCCAGGTAGTCCAGCGGGTCGCCCCCATTGGCGGCGAGCGCGGCAATGGCCTTGCCCGCGTCCAGCGCGCTGCCTCCGCCCAGGGCCACCACCACATCACAGCCCGCTTCCGCGACGCGCGCGGTGCCTTCACGAGCACGCTCCACGGTGGGCTCGCCGTCCACGGAAAAGACCGTCACGCCCAGGCCCAGGCGTTCCAATGCGTCCTGGAGGGGCCGCGCGCGTGTGGGATTGGCACCGGTGACGAGCAGCACCCGGGAGCCCCCGAGGCCGCGGATGGCCTCCGGCGCTTCGGCCAGGCGGCCCGGGCCGAAGAGGACGCGGGTGGCGGTGGCGAACTCGAACGAGGAAGAAGCGCTCACGTCCGTCACCACCCGTCGTCGTCGGGGAAGCGGTTGACGAACTTCCGGCTGGTGCGGGGCTCCGCCATCATCGGCGCCACGGTGTCGCGCCAGGTGAGGTAGTGCGCCGTCTCCTTGTGCGCGGCGGGGGCCTGCGGCGTCCGGTACGCCTCTACCAGCACGAAGCGCGTAGGGTCCTCGGCGTCCTGCACGACGTCGAAGCGGGCAATGCCAGGCTCCTTCACGCTTTCGCGCGCATTGGCGAGCGTGGCCTGGTGGAAGGCGTCCACGTGCTCCGGCTTGACGTGGACCTGGACGTGAACGACGAGGAGGCTGTGGGACATGCCCCGGAAACTACTCCGGGCCGGGGCCGCGTGGGGACGCGGCCTCCGGCCCGGGAGGGGGCAGGGGTGTTGGCTGCCCGTCAGTGGCTACGGGGCCTTGAGGACCGTCGTCGGGCTGATGACGTCTTCCAGCTTGCGGGCCATGGTCCACCCGTCGTGGTAGACGATGCCCACGGGGCTGACGGTGTCATTCCGGTACAGGCCGACCTTCAGGTAGTTGAGCTGACCCTTGTACTGCGTGGCGATGAAGCGCTTGGGCAGCACCACCTTGCCGTTCAGGTACAGCTCCACGAAGCCCACCTTGGAGTCCGGCGACCACTTCACGTGGAAGATGAAGTCCAGCCAGCGGCCGCGAACCAGCGGCGTGCGCCAGACGATGGTGCCCGGGTTGCCGCCGATGTTGAGGCGAATCTCCTCGCCGTAGACGTAGAACTCCACCGGGGGCGAACCGGAGTTGCCCTCGTGGTGCCACTGGGTGAAGAGCTGCCACGTCTTCGCGCTGGGGAAGCTCGAGTCGAACATGGTGCTGAAGCGGTAGTAGTACTCGGAGCCCGTGGCCTCGCGCGTCATGCGCACCAGCTCGTTGCGGTTGCCGCTGGAGTTGATGGGGTCGTCGCCCTTGCGCACGGTGGCCTTGAGGGCGTAGCGGCCCTGCCGCGCGGGCGAGCTCACCAGCGCCAGCCGGTCCGCGCTCACCATCTGCGTGTGGCTCCACTGGGAGCGGCTGTTGGTCTCGAAGTCTCCGACCCACACCACGCTGGCGCCGTTGCCCGGCGTGGGCGGTTCCGGATCCGGGTTGGGGTCGGGGTCGGTGGGAGTCGACGTCGTGGACGAGCAGGCACGCGCCTCTGCGATGCTGGCCCATTCATTGACGTTGTTGCCCTGGAAGGTGACGCGAACCCGGCGCGTGTTGACGGCCTTGAAGCTGTACGTCTCCGCGGCGGACGTGGTGCCGCTGCTCTTGCCCGAATAGACCTGTGTATAGGTATAGCCATCCGGTGAGACAGAGACGGTGAACTCATTCGTGCGGGTATTGCCCTGGTGCCACGCGACGGAGACACCGGCGACCTGCTGGATGGAGCCCAGGTCATAGTCAACCCAAGAGCCCCGGCCGCTCCGGCTCCAGCGTGTGCCCAGGTTGTCGTCCATGGTATTGGCCGGGACGTTCCCGTCGTGGCCGTTGGAAATCACCGACCGGGCCGTCAGTGGGGTGCACCCGGGGGTGGTCAACGCCGCGGCGCTGACCGCGGAGTTGTCGAGGGCGTCGAATTCGATGGGGGACGCACCGGCTTGAGATGAAACATCATCTTCAGGGGCGCCGCAGCCCGTGCTGCTCATACCGAGCAGCGTTCCAACCAGCAGGAGGGTCTTCTTCATGGAGGATCTCTGGGAACTAAAGACAGACGAGGGGGAGTCCGCGCCGTGGGGGGACGGGCGGGGTTGGTGCTTGGCTTTGCTAGGTGGACTTCTCCAAGGTCACGGCGGGTCGCTGCCGTGTCGAGCGCTGAACGAGCATCCGCCAAAAGTATTTCGTATTCAACACGCGATTTCGCGCCTGCTTGCTCTCCAGGCGCCAGCCGGGGCGTACCTTGTTTCTGTTTCATTCGGCGTGATTGGAATTGTTTGTCATTGTGCGATGCGGGCACTGGAAACGCGCTGGGCGTGAGGCTTTCGATGCACTGCGGGCCTGGGCGGGCGCCGGAGTGCACTGCGACGCGAGTCGGGGGTGTGCGGTGGGGAGCGAACAGTCCCACACCCCTGGCGGCCGGAAGCGCGAGGTGCGTGCCGGCGCTACAACACCCCGGGTCGTACCGGCGACGCGAAGGACCGGCGCTCGACGCACACAGCGTCATCCTTCAGGGAGGTGACCATGAACCCGGCTTCGGGCTCGTGCGTTGCGTGTGGGGCGCGTTTCCTGGGAGGCGTACTGGCGTGTCCGCGGAGCGCGGCGGGGGTACCCCGGGACGCGCCGGTCCGCCGATGGGCGCCAGGGTTGTGCCACCCGCCGCTGGTGGGCCGCGTCGCGGTGCTGAAGCGGCTGATGGGGCTGGCGGAGGATGTGCGGCGCGGGCTGGGACGGGCGGTGTGGTTGATGGGGGAGGCGGGGATGGGCAAGACGCGCATCAAGGACGCCTTCGTGGATCGCCTGGCCTCGGATGGCTTCGAAGTCTGGGAAGGCAGTGGCTTGGCGTTGCCGGGCGCGCCGGCGGGCATCTTCCGGGAGCTGCTGGACGCCACGCGGGCGCTCAGCCCGCCCGCCGGGACGGGCCGCGTGTCCAGCGCGGACGCGGAGCGAATCCAGCGCTTCCTGGAAGGCCGCGAGCGCCAGGGCATTCCGGCGAGCCTCGCCTCCGAGCGCACCGCCCTGTTCGACTCCCTGTGCCACGCGCTGATGCCCCACCGCCGGCCGCGCCTGCTGGTCCTGGAGGACTGGCAGCATGGCGACGCGCTCAGCCACGCGGTGGTGGAGGAGCTGGTGTCGCGGCTGTCGCATACGCCGCTGCTGTTGCTGGCGCTCCAGCGCCCCAGTGGCACGGCGCCAGCGCCTCTCACGGCGGAAGTCCTGACGGTGGGACGGCTGGGGTCCGCCGAGTCCGCGGCGCTGCTGGAGTGCAGGCTGCGGAACCGGGGGACACTGACGCCCGCGGCCCGGGAGGCGGTGCTGCGTGGCAGCTCCGGACACCCGCTGCACCTGCTGCATGCGGTGACGCTGCACGAGGAGCAACCGGAGCGGGAGGCGCCACTCACGGGCGAGGCGGCACTGGCGGCACGGCAGGCCTTGTTGCCCCCGGCACAGCGGGACGTGTTGCGGGCGGCGTCGGTGCTGGGCCCGTCGTTTCCCCGGGCGGTGCTGGTGGCGTTGGCGGGTGGGGTAGGGCCGCTGGCGCTGCTGGAGACGGGGGGCTGGCTGCGCTCCGTCGCGGGAGGCCGGTACACGTGGGCGGTGGAGCCCGCCCCGGGCGTCGACGAGCTGCCGGAGGCGGAGTTGCCCGCGGCACACCGGCGGGCCGCGGAAGCCTATGAGGCCCTTCCGGAGCCGCTGCGTCAACGCGCCTGTATGGAATTGACGCGGCAATGGCTGTCAGCGGAGGAGTCCTCCCGGGCACTGCCTTATCTGGTCTCACTGGCAGGTTGGAACCTGGCGGCATTGGAGCCGGGGCCCGCCATGGCTGTGTATCGCTTCGCATTGGGACTGGCGAGCGCGCTCAAACCAGACGCAGCGCGGGAGTGGCAGCGGATGCTCTGGGAATACATGGGCGACGCGCACCGGCTGGCGGGCGAGCCCGCGGAAGCGGACGCCGCGTGGCAGACGGCGCGGAAGCTGGATGATGAGGGGTTGGCGTCTCCCGCGGGGGACCGGGCTCGGCGTCTGTTCAAGCGGGCGTCGGTGGTGCTCGCGCTCGGAAGGTATGAGGAGGTGCTGGGGCTCGACAGGGAGGGTCGCCGGGATTGTCTGTCCGCGGCGCCGCTGATGTCCGTGTCGCTGGACGCGCTGTCCGCGTTGGCGCTGTCCGCGCTGGGGCGGTTCGAGGAGGCGCGCGCGAGGATTGTCCTGGCCCGCGAGCAGCTGCCGCAGGCGGCCCGGGAAGACGGCCCCGCGCGGGCGGGCGTGGAGGCGCTGCTCCACCGAGCCATGGGCAGCGTGCAGCTGGGGCTGGGATTCCCGGAGGCCGCGGCATCCGAATACGCCCAGGTCCTGTGCTGGAGCGAGCGCGCGGGGGATACGTGGGAGCACTCCACGGCGCTGCTGAACCTGGGCGATGCGTATTCGCGGGCAGGAGACAGGGAGCGCGCGGCGCACTTCTTCCAACTCGCGCTCGAGCTGGACTCACGCACGGGAGACCGCCGAGGCATGGCCTACACGCACCATGGTCTGGCGCTGCTGCACACGCGCGCGGGCGCGCCGGAGTTGGCGAAAGAGGACGCACTGCGAGGGCTCCAACTGGCGTCCATGCTGGAGGATCGGCGGCTCCAGTCGTTGCTGCGGTGCGTGCTGGGGCGAGCCCAGTTGCAACTGGGCGAGCTGGAGGAGGCCGGACGTCAGCTGCAACTGGCAGCGAGAGACGCCTCCGCCGCGGGAGCTCGCTTGGAGCTGCTCCAGGCGGAGGCGTGCTTGCGGGTGCTGGAGGCGCGGCGCTGAGCGTCAGGGGCCGATGGGCCCGCGAGAAGATGCACATTCGCCATGAGCAGCACTCCTCGCTACCCACAGGGCCGCGAGGCATGAAATTGTTCATGCGTGATCGAAATCGGGACCATCGAGGCATTCGAGCGGCACCTCTCGGCGGGCGTCGGGTTCGCCAACGTCATCATTCAAGGGCTGGATCTACGGCGGTACACCCAGGAGCTGGCCTCCGCCGAGCTCGTGGGCGCCGTCTTCCTGGGCTGTGAGCTGGAGAAGGATGCGCTGAAGGCCACCGTGGAGCATGGGGCCATGGTGTTCCCGCCCATCTCCGGCGTGCCCTATCAGCCCTACCGTGGCGAGCTGTACACGCCGGAGGAGCTGTACGCGGGCTTCGACCCGGCTCAGCCGGAGTCCTACGTGGACACGCCGGATGCGCGCATCTACGCGCACTGGGCGGCGAACGGGCGCGGCAGTCCTCCCACGCTGCTGGAGACGCTGGCGCAGCGGCTCCACGACCACTCGGTCACGGAGGCCATGCAAGGATTGCTGTACCGGTCCGGGAGCGTGCGCAAGGTGGTGGCCATCATGGGCGGCCACTCCATGAAGCGCGGCCAGCCGGACTATCGCGCAGTGGCGTCCCTGGCGCGCGAGCTGGCGCGCCGTGGCTTCTTCATGGTCAGCGGCGGTGGTCCGGGCGCCATGGAGGCCACGCACGTGGGCGTGTGGTTCGCGCGGCGCACGGAGGCGGAGCTGGACGCGGGACTGGCCCTGCTCGCGCAGGCGCCCAGCTACACCGACCGGGAGTGGCTCGCGCGGGCCTTCGATGTGCGCCGTGCCTTTCCCCTGGGCGAGGACGACCTGCCGTACTGCGCAAGCCTGGGCATCCCCACGTGGCACTACGGGCACGAGCCGCCCAACCCCTTCGCCACGCACATCGCGAAGTACTTCGCCAACAGCGTGCGGGAAGACGGTCTGCTGACCATCGCCACGGGCGGCATCGTCTACTCACCCGGCAGCGCGGGCACCATCCAGGAGGTGTTCCAGGACGCGTGCCAGAACCACTACAACTCGCTGGGCGTCATCAGCCCCATGATCTTCCTGGGCACCGAGTTCTGGACGCGCACCCGGCCGGTGTACCCGCTGTTGCACCAACTGGCGCAGGGCTACGACTATGCGCGCTACCTCATGCTCACGGATTCGCAGGAGGAGATTGTCCGAGCGCTGGAGGCGTATGACCGCGAGGCGCACCCGCCTCGCTGAACGCCCGCTGCTTTGCCGGGAATCTCCGAGTCCCCCGCCTTCCAGCGGGCAGGCACGGGGGCAGGGGCCCGGCGAATCCGTCAGGACGCGCTCGCCCTGCTGCGTTGTCACTGTTCGACGCAGCCGGGGCGGCGTATCCTCGCGGTCTCGGGAAGGAGTGCCCGGATGCGGCCCCGGGCCGTCTTCTTCGACTTGGATGACACGCTGATTGACCGCGCGGGCGCCTTCGCGCGCTACGTGGACACGCTCGTCTCCCGTTACCTGTCGTTGCTCCCCGAGGCTCGGCGTGCCGAAGCCGTGGTCTGGATGCACGAGGTGGATGGGCGTGGCGGCGCGTCCCGGAGTGAGTTCTGCCAGCAGGTGACGAAGGCGTTCCCATGCCTGGGCCTCACGCCAGACGCGCTCTGGGAGGACATGGCGTCGCGCCTGCCTCTGCTCGTCCAGGAGGACGCGGGCGTCTGTGATTGGGTGGCCTCCGTGGCCCGCTGCCGGCCGGTGGCGGTGGTGTCCAATGGCTCGGCGCGGGTGCAGCGCACGAAGATGGCCCGCGCGGGGCTCGCGGAGGTGCTGCCGGATGTCTTCCTCTCCGGCGAGGTGGGCGCTTCGAAGCCGGATGCCCGCATCTTCGAGGCCGCGCTGGCCCACGTCGGACGTTCGCCGGAAGAGGTGCTGCACGTGGGCGACGACCCGGAGCGGGATGTCGTGGGCGCCGCGCGGCTGGGACTGGCCACTTGCTGGGTGTCTCACGGCCGCCCGTGGCCCTCCGCGCTGCCTCCGCCCATGTTCACGGTGGAGTGCATTCCATCGTGCATTGACGACATCGCCGGAGTGCTCACTCGATGGACATGAACGCGGTGGTCGGCACACACGACCTGCTCTTCATCACCCTGGACACCCTGCGCTACGACGTCGCCGAGGCGCTCGCGGCCCAGGGGCGCACGCCGAACCTCTCCGCGCTGCTGCCCGGAGGCCAGTGGGAGCAGCGGCACTCTCCCGCGAGCTTCACGTACGCGGCGCACCACGCCTTCTTCGCGGGCTTCCTGCCCACGCCCGCGATGCCGGGGCTGCATCCCCGGTTGTTCTCGATGCGCTTCGAGGGCAGCGAGACGACGGCCTCGGACACCTGCGTGCTGGACGCGCCGGACCTCGTCACCGGGCTGGCGGGCCGCGGGTACCACACCGTCTGCATTGGCGGCGTGGGCTTCTTCAACAAGCGCAATCCGCTGGGCAACGTGCTCCCCGGACTCTTCAAGGAGAGCCACTGGAGCCCCGAACTGGGCGTGACGGACCCTCGGTCCACCGAGCACCAGGTGACGCTGGCCGTCCAGCGGCTGGATGCGCTGCCGCGTGAGCAGCGCGTCTTCCTCTTCATCAACGTGTCGGCGCTCCACCAGCCGAACCGGCACTATGTGCCCGGCGCCATCCAGGACTCGCGCGAGTCGCATGCCGCGGCATTGGCGTACGTGGACTCGCAGCTCCCTCCGTTGTTCGCCGCCTTGCGGCGCCGGGGCCCCGCCTTCTGCATCGTCTGCTCGGACCACGGCACCACCTACGGCGAGGACGGCTTCACCGGCCATCGCCTGGCCCACCCCGTGGTGTGGACGGTGCCCTACGCTGAATTCCTGCTACCTCGAGAAACCGCACCATGACGCGTCTGGAGCAGATGCTCGAAGGGTCGCCCTACGTGGCGTACCTCTACGGCTACCCGCACAAGACGGCCTACCGGCCCTTCACGCCCGCGCTCCCGCTGGAGTCCGTCTGGGCGGAGGAGCGGCGGGACGCGCTGTTCCTCTACATCCACGTGCCCTTCTGCGAGATGCGCTGCGGCTTCTGCAACCTCTTCACCGCCGCTGGGCCGAAGCAGGACGTGGTGGACGGGTACCTGGGCGCGCTGGTGCGCGAGACGAAGCGGGTGAAGGAGGCGCTGGGGACGGCGAGCTTCGCCCGGGCCGCCATTGGCGGCGGCACGCCGACGCTGCTGGACGTGGCGGGGTTGAACACCGTGTTCGACATGGCCGAGGGCGTCATGGGCGCGGACATGAAGAACATCCCCGTGTCCGTGGAGGTGTCGCCAGAGACGGTGGACGCGCAGAAGCTCCAGGTGCTGCGCTCGCGCGGCACGGACCGGGTGAGCATGGGCATCCAGAGCTTCATCGAGGCGGAAGTGGCCGCGGTGAAGCGGCCCCAGAAGACGGCGCAGGTGGAGGCCGCGCTGGACCTCATCCGCACCACGGGCTTCCCCACGCTGAACCTGGACCTCATCTACGGCATGGAGGGGCAGACGGAGGAGAGCTTCCTCTACTCGCTGCGCACGGCGCTCCGCTACTCGCCGGAGGAGATTTATCTCTACCCGCTCTACGTCCGGCCGCTGACCTTCCTGGGCAAGAAGGCGCGGGCGTGGGACGACCTGCGCCTCTCGCTGTATCGCGTGGGCCGCGACTTCCTCCTGTCGGAGGGCTACACGCAGGTCTCCATGCGGATGTTCCGTGCGCGCCATGCGCCGGACGCGGGCGGTCCGGTGTATCGCTGCCAGGAGGACGGCATGGTGGGGTTGGGCTGCGGGGCGCGCTCGTACACGGGCCGGGTGCATTACTCGTCTGATTACGCGGTGGGCTCTCGCGAGGTGCGCTCCATCATCTCGTCGTACAGCGAGCGGACCGAGGCGTCGTTCGGCGAGGTGGGCTACGGCTTCCGCCTGGACTCGGAGGAGCGGCGGCGCCGCTACATGCTGTTGTCGCTGTTGGCCGACGGCGTGGACCTCGCCGTGTACCGGCAGCGCTTCTGCACCGACGCGCTGGAGGATTTTCCGGAGCTGCAGGAGTTGGAGGCGCACGGACTGGCGCGGAAGAACGGTGGCGTGGTGCAGCTCACCGCGGCGGGCGTGGAGCGCTCCGACATGATTGGCCCCTGGCTGCACTCCGAGCAGGTGCAGGCGATGATGAAGGAGTACGCTTGGCGATGAAGCTCACCGTGCTCTATCGAGGCCCGCTGTCCAGCTGCAACTACGGCTGCGAGTACTGCCCTTTCGGCAAGTGGAAGCACACCGACGAGGAGCTGGCCAAGGACCGCGCGGACCTGGAGCGCTTCGTCGCGTGGGTGGAGGCGCGTACGCAGGACACGGTGTCGGTGTTCTTCACTCCGTGGGGCGAGGCGCTCATCTGGCCCTGGTATCAAGAGGCGCTGGCCCGCCTGTCGCATCTGCCGCATGTGGAGCGACTGGCCATCCAGACGAACCTGTCCTGCAAGCTGGATTGGGTGGCCCAGGCGCGCGCGGACAAACTGGGCATCTGGGCCACGTACCACCCGGAGTGGACCAAGCGGCACCGCTTCGTGGCCCAGTGCGCGAAGCTGACCGAGCTGGGCGTGCGGCACAGCGTGGGCGTGGTGGGGTTCCTCCGCTTCACCGAAGAGGCGGAGGCCCTGCGTGCCGAGCTTCCCGCGGACACCTACCTGTGGATCAACGCGGTGAAGGACGGGCAGGAGGAGCCTTACACGACGGAAGACGTGGCGCGCTTCACGCGGTTGGACCCGCTCTTCCCGGTGAACAACACGCGCCATCCGAGCCTGGGCCGCGCGTGCCGAGGCGGGGAGTCCGTCATCTCCGTGGATGGAGAGGGCACGGCGCGGCGGTGCCACTTCATCGACGAGGCGATTGGCAACATCTACGCGCCGGACTTCGACTCCGCGCTGAGACCCCGGCCCTGCTCGAAGCAGACCTGTGGGTGTCATATCGGGTACGTGCACCTGGAGTACCTGGAGCTGGACCGCGTCTTCGGCTCTGGCATCCTGGAGCGTGTGCCGGCGACGCCTCTGTGGAAGGGCGCGCTGGGTAAAGGAGTATCTGGAGCGGTTCCCGGCAGCGTGAGGTACGACCGTCACGGAAGCTGACGCAGGGCTTCGCGAATCTCCCACTCGTAGACGGTGAGCCCGTCACGGCGGAGGTTGGGGAGCAAGTCTCCGAAGGCATTGGCCTCCAGCACCCGGTGCCCGGTGAAGTGCTCCTCGTACATGAGGTCGATGCCCACGTGCAGGCAGTCATGGGCCCGCGCCACGGTGCGGCAGCTCTGCATGGCATCCGCGAGCTCGTTCCGTGGCACCGCCGCGTGGAAGTCGTCCAGGTCCCCCCGCCAGCCGCCCAGGTGCAGGTTGGTGATGGGCCGCATGCTCTGCCGCACCACCGTGAAGGCCGGTTCGCCTCGGACCATCAGCACCCGGCAGTCGAAGTAGTCGCCGCCCAGCCGGGCCTTGGGAATCGAGCGCTCTACCTGTGAGCCTTCGCCCAGCAGATACGTGAGGATTTCATCCACCTGCTCGGGGTTCTCGACGCGGCGGACCTTCAGCGAGTTGTACCAGCCCGTCTTCGCCACTTCGATGGTGGTGGTCAGCGTGTCCGCCGAGCGCCCCCGCCGGTAGATGGCGAGGCACGACGCGGAGGAGCCACACGATACCTTCACGAACACCTCGCGGCAGTCCTCCTCCCGCATCCGTTCGCGGAGTGATTCCACGTTCGTGACACCGTCCAGCGGCTCGGGAACCGACACGCCCAGGGCGGCGTAGCGGCGGGAGGTGATGCGCTTGTCGAAGAGGTCCGCGATGGCGGAGGGCTTCTGGAGGATGCGCCAGCGGGGATGCGCCGCGAAGATGGACTCCAGCTCCGCCAGGACTCGCAGGAAGCCCAGGTGGTGCTGCCGGGGGCTGAGAATCCGGCCGTGGTCCACGGGCAGGCGGTCCACCTGCTCTGGCGTCAGGACGGAGCAGCCCTGGCCCAGGGCGTCCGCGTAGCCCCGCTTGAGCAGGGCCTTCTCCACGTCCCAGTTCTCGCCCGTGGAGTCGATGCGGACGAGCGCCTCCGAGTCCGGCAGGTCCGCCAGGAGCCCCGTCGACGCCAGCAGCTCGCGCCAGGGCACGACGTGCGCGGAGGGAAGCCCCTGCCTGGCGAGGGCGTCCTGGAACAGCGTGACGCGCCGGTTCTCCGGATTGCCGATGAGGATGAACGGAGGCGCGCCCATGAAGCCGGACTACTCGCTTACCGCGACGTAGCGGCCGCCTTCGTCATCGTCGTAGATGTCGCGTTGGTTCCCCGCCGCCACGTCCGGGCACAACGAGGCCAGCAGCTTCACGCCTTTACGCGTGAGCTGGTTCTGCGACACGTCCAGCTTCTTGAGGTGCTTGAACGCCGCCGCGTTCGCCACCAGGACCGCCGCGTCGGAGTCCATCAGCGTGCCCTTCGACAAGTCCAGCGACTCCAACTGCTTCAGCACCTTGGCCTTCGGCAGCACGGTCGCGAGCTCGTCGGAGAAAGCCGCGTTGCACAGTCCCAGATGCTTCAGGTTCGGCAGCTCCGTGGCATCGAGGATGGACTGGATGTCGCTCGGGCGGCACCGTCCGCCGTACTCCTCGCTGCCGAACCAGACTTCCAACTGCTCCAGCTTCGGCCACTTCGCACTGGCGATGGACTGCACCGCGGGCCGAGGAAGGCCGCCCGACTCCATCGTGAAGCGACGCAGCTCCGGCAGCTCCACCGGCCCCAGGCGCACCTCTCCGCCACGCAGCCTCAAGGTGGTGAGGTGGGGCAGGGCCTTGAGCAGGGGCGCGAGGTTCCCCAGCTTGACCCAGGAGATCTCCGACTCGTCCGGGAAGACGAAGTCACCAATGAACAGCCGCTGAAGCGTCTTCGGCGCCAGCTTGGTGACGACCTTGATGAGGTCGCCGTACTCGTTGTCACCGTCGTTGTCCGGCAGGCCGAGCGTCAGCTCCTGGAGGAACCGCGCGGAGGGGCTGCGGAGCAGCATTGTCAGTGTTTCGACGACGTCGAAGTCGGCGTCCGAGTCGAACCTCGGCGCCGCGACGCGCGCGCCACGGATGAAGCCCAGGTGCCACTCCAGCGTCAGGGCCTTCTCGCCGAGCATCGACGTGAGGCCCACGCCCAGCAGTGCTCCCTGGTGCTTCTTGTACAGGGCCGCGACCTTCCGCTTGAGGTTGGTGGCCTCCGCGCCCTGTGCCTGGCGCTGCGCGTGCTGGAGCGCAATCAGCTCACCGCGCGGGTCGCCCTGGCCCTGGAGCCAATCAGCGTAGACGAGGTAGCCGTCGTCAGAATCCGGAGCTTGGAGGATGGCGGCCTCCAGCTCCGGGTTCGTCTTGGCCGCGGGCGCCGTGTCCTTCGGCTTGATGCGCGTGTACCCCTTCTTCGTCTTCTCCAGGACCTGCTTCTGGTACGCCTGCAGCGCTTCATACGCCTGCTTGAACTTCTGGGTCTTCTCCTGGCCCTCCGCGCCGATGCGGCCCCAGCGGGTGGTGACGACGGTGTCCTTCCGTTCGATTTCCCAGAACTTGCTCGAAGTGCCTTCCGTGTACTCGAAGCGCGGCATGGTGTGACCCCCCTGGAGTGCGCTGCGACGCTACTCACCCACCGCGGAGTAGCGGTACTCCTCTTCGTAGTCGCGCTGGTTGCCCACGTTGGCGTGGGGAATCGCCTTGGGCAGCAGCGACTGGCCTTCGTCCGTCAGCGTGTTCTCCGTGACGTCGAGCTGCTTGAGGTGGGCGAAGGCCGCCGCCTTGTCCGCCAAGGCGCGCGCGCCCTCGTCGGACAGGGTGCCCATGGAGATGTCCAGCGTCTCCAACTGCGGGAGCACCTTCGCGGTGGGCAGCGCCTGGGCGAGCGCGTCCGTGAACTCGGAGTTGCGCAGGCCCAGCTGCTTGAGGTTCGGCAGGCCCTTGCCGTCGAGGATGGGCTGGATGTCCTCCACGCCGCCCTCCGCGCCGTAGTTGTCGCTGCCGAACCACACCTCCAGGCGCTCCAGCTTCGGCCACTTCGCGTTGGCGATGGACTTGACGGCCGAAAGCGGCAGGCCGCCCGTCTCCACCGTGAACTCGCGCAGCTCGGGTAGGTCGATGGCGCCCAGCTCCAGCTCACCGCCGCGCAGCCGCAGCTTGCGCAGGTCGGGCAGCACCTTGAGCAGGGCGGAGATGTCGGTCAGGTGCGTCCAGGAAATCTCGGTGTCGTCCGGGTACTCGAAGTCACCGATGAAGAGCTCCTGAATCGTCTTCGAGCCCCCGGCCTCGACGAGCGCCTGGACGGTCTCACCGTACTCGTTTTCACCGTCGAAGCTCGCCATGCCGATGGTGAGGCCGCGGATGAAGCGCGCGGAGGGGTGCTTGAGCAGCGCCCCGGCCGTCTCCGGGACGTTGAAGTCAGAGTCGTATTCCTTCTGGCCCACGCGCGCGGAGCGGATGAAGCCCAGGTGCCACTCCAGGGACAGCTCCTCCGACTTCACCCCGGCCGCCAACTCGCCGAGCAGTAGCGTCTGGTACTTCTTGATGTGCGCCGTGGCCTTGCGCTTCAGGTCGCTGGCCTCCGTGCCGCTGGCCTGGGAGGCCGCGTGCTGGATGGCGATGAGCTCGCCGCGCGGGTCGCCCTGGCCCTGGAGCCAGTCGCTGTAGACGAGGTACGCGTCCACGTTGTCCGGGTCCTTGAGGATGGCGGCCTCGAGTTCCGGATTGGATGCAGGCTCTTCACCCCCACCGCCTTCGGAATCGTCATCGTCGCTCTTGTCGGCCAGGACGTAGCCCTTCTTCTCCTTCTCGCGGACGAGCTTGTCGTGCTCCTTCTGGGCCTCAGCGGGAGAGCCGAAGGTCTGGGTCTTCTCCTGGCCGTCGGTGCCGATGCGGCCCCACCGCGCGGTGAAGCTGCTGCCGGAGAGGTTGATTTCCCAGAACTTGCTGGAGCTGCCTTCCTTGAACTCGTACCGCGGCATGGCCCGTCCTTCGTCCGTTGCGCCGGGTGGGGCGCGTTGTGAGACGGACGCTAGAGAAGCCCTTGCGCAAGCTCAAGCGTTACGCCGACCCATGCCTCCCAATGCGCGCTGCTGAGGGCTGCGCCCATCGGCGCTTCCGACTTTCGAGAATCCAGGTCTTCTCGCTTGTCTCGGATGTTTCGCACGCGAGGAGAGGGGCCGCTGAGGTCGAGCACGTGCCGCTCGACGCGGGAGGCGCCGGGATGAAACAGCTTCTCGACTTGACTGCTTGCGTCGAGGAGCACCAGGTCCACCCGGGCGCGCTTCGCACGCTCTTCCGCATCCGTCAGGACCTCGTCGAGCGTGGAGGCGGTGAGGACCTCCGCCGTGCCACGGGCGCGCCACTCGCGCAGCAGCAGCTCGCAGAGGCCGCGTTCAGCCTCCAGGGGGGCAGCGCCGTCATGGGCGTGCAGGAAGACGGCGCGGAAGTGGAGCTCCTCGCTGCCCAGCCAGAGGGAGAGCCGCCGCACGAGGCAGAGCAGCAGGCCCATTGACACCACGACGCGCTGCCAGCGGACCCCCGCGTCCTTCACGCGCGCATCCACGAGGTCCGGCGGCAGGACGAAGGTGATGACGCGCCGGCGGCGAACGGAGATGCTCTCGTCGCGCGTGTAGTAGAGGAGTTCGCCCTCCACATAGCGCACGTCGAAGAGGTCGAGGTTGGGCTCGTCCTCCATGTAGACCAGCTCGGAGGTGACGAGGTTCTCCAGGCTGCCTACGTTGGACACGGAGGAGAATCCACCTTGTGGGAAGGCGGCCTCGTCCTCCAACGCCATGGGGAGCGGTGCGGTGCTCACAGGGCGGGCGCGGAGCTTGGGCGGCAGGGTTCGCGACAGGGCCTCCGCCGCCTCCACTGCTTGCTCCAAAGCCATCCGCTGCGCCTTGCCCTGGAGGTGTTCCAGGTTCTCCAGCGTGAATGACTCCGCGTCGCCGAGCAGGGCATGGGCGCGCCGGGCCGCGCTCGCCAGGGCTTCGTAGCCTTCCGTGAGCCGTTCCAACGCGGTGCTGGTTCCTGATTCGCGCAGGGCCGTGTAGCCCGTCTGGAGCAACTCCGTGGGCGGACGCTCCAGGACGCGCCGGGTCAGGGCGGGGCTCACCGGGCTTCCCGCCGTGAAACCCATGCGGGTCAGGATGCGCGCGACGAGGAAGGCGACACCTCGCGGCCGGAGCGTCTCGGGCAACCGTGCGAGGGCGGCGGAGACCGCCTCCAGGTGGGGCTCCGCGGCCAGGCGCGCCAGCACGTGGTCGTCATACGCGCGCACCGCTGCGCGCAGCCGAGGCTGGGTATCGGGAACGGGCGCGGAGGGCGCGAGCGGAACCCCCGCGACGAGCCGGCCGAGGTCCGCGATCAGGGCGGGTGGGGGC
>NZ_JAAEAH010000002.1 GCF_010998615.1 Myxococcus sp. CA023
CCCATGCCCCGCCCCACGCCCCGCCATCTTCGACCGCTTGGCTTGCTCATCCCCCTGCTCCTCACCGGCTGTGGCTCCGACACACCCGGAGAGGAGGACGGCGACACCGAGCCGCTGGTCATGACGCAGTTCGACCGCGACATGCTGGCCGCGCACAACGCCGCGCGGAGGAACGTGTCGCCCGCGGCCTCCCCCGCGCTGGAGGACCTGACGTGGGACGAGCAGGCGACGCGCACGGCGAAGGCCTACGCCGCGAAGTGCCAGTTCTCGCACAACCCGGACCGCCGCAACTTGGGGGAGAACCTCACCGCGGCAACGTCCAGCGCCATGGGCGCCCAGGGCGTGGTGCAGGGATGGGTGGACGAGGCCGCCCACTACGACCACGCCGCCAACACCTGCGCGAGCGGCAAAATCTGCGGCCACTACACCCAGGTGGTGTGGCGCAAGACGCGGGCCCTGGGCTGCGCCGTCCAGGAGTGCACGACGAACTCGCCCTTCGGGAGCCACGGCCCCAACTGGACGCTCTGGGTGTGCAACTACGCCCCGCCGGGCAACTACGTGGGCCAGCGCCCCTACTGACGCAGGTGCTGGTCCAGGAAGGCCGCCACCTGCTGCCAGGCACCCGCGGCGGCCTGCGCGTCGTAGCGCTCACCCGACGGGTTGGCGAAGGCGTGCTCCGCTTCGAACTCCAGGATGTAGTGCCGCACGCCCGCATCATCCAAGGCCTGCCGGAAGGCCTGCACCGTCTCCAGGGGGATGGACGGGTCCTTCGTGCCGAAGATGCCCAACACCGGCGCGCGGATGGCGGCGAGCTCCCGCGCCTCCGTCACCGGGTTGCCGTAGTAGAGGACCGCCGCGTCCAGCTCCGGCATGGCCATGGCCGCGTGCAATGACCAGCTGCCCCCGAAGCACCAGCCGATGGTGCCCGTGCGCGGAGCCTGCACCCGCGCGTCCTGCCGCAGGAAGGTGTGCGCGGCCGTCAGCGTCTCCTGCGCGCGCGCCGGGTCCACGGCCTTCAGCAGCGCCAGCGCCTCATCCCGCGTGGTGGCCACCTTGCCGCCATACAGGTCCACCGCCAGCGCGGCGTAGCCCTCCGCGGCCAGCCGGTCCGTCCAGTGGCGGATGTGGTCATTGAGCCCCCACCACTCATGGATGACGATGACGGCGGGCAGCGGCCCCTGGGCGCCCTGGGGCAGGCTCAGGTAGGCCTTCGTGCCGGCCACCTCCACCTCCTGGCCCTTGAGCGCTGGCGGCGCGTCCTCGCGCAGCGTGTGCAGCGCCTTGAACTCCGACTCGGAGACAGCGCCAGTGGCGGACGGCTCGCGGAGCACCTCCCGGGCACGACCCTGGACGCAGGCGCTCAGCAGCAGCGCTCCCATCATCAACAGCAGGCCCTGGCGCATGATGTGTCGACCTCCGTGGGTTGGCCCGTCCCCGATGCGGAGACGCTGGCGACGGGTGGACTACCCCGAGGCAGCGTCCTCCGCCACCCCGGTGCCCGCGAACGCGAAGAGGGCTGGGAGGGAAGAATCCCCCACCAGCCCCCTGGGCGTCCTGCGTGAAGACGGTGACTACTTCTTCTCGGCCGCGGAGGGCTTGCCCGCCGGCGGCGTGCCGCCCATGGCCGGCATCTCCGGCGGCTTGACGATCTCCAGCAGCTCCACCTCGAACACCAGGGCGGCGCCACCCGGGATGTTCGGCGGCGCGCCGCGGTCACCGTAGGCGATGTCGGACGGGCACACGAGCTTGGCCTTGCCGCCCACTTTCATCTTCTGCACGCCCTCGGTCCAGCACTTGATGACGCCCTGGAGCGGGAACTGCGTGGGCTCGCCACGCTTGTGCGAGCTGTCGAACTCGGTGCCGTCCGGCAGCGTGCCGCGGTAGTGCACCTTCACGATGTCCGACGCCTGGGGCGACGCGCCCGTACCGGCGGTCAGCTCCTTGTAGATGAGGCCGGACTCCGTCTTCTGGGCGCCCTCTTCCTTCGAGGCCGTCTCCAGGAACGCCTTCGCCTTCTCCTTCTCAGCCTCCGCCTTGCGGGTGCTGCGCGCGCGCGCCAGCTCCTGCAGCTTCGGGCCGTACGTCTCCAGCTCCACCGCAGGCTTGTCGCCCTTCACCTGCGCGGTGATGCCCGCCTTGACGTACTCCAGCTCCTCGGGAGTCATGTCGAACACGCTCACGCTGCGGCCAATGGACAGGCCGAGCGCGTACAGCGTCTTCTGGTCCTCCGTCTGCGGATTCGCGCTCGCGCCGGGCGCCGTCGCCGTCGCCGCCGTCGTCGAATCCGTCTTGCCCTGCTGCTGGCAGCCCGCCAGCACCAGCATTCCCGCGACCAGCCACGTCTTCTGCATGTCGTTGCCCTTCCTTGCTTTTTGGAGCGGCAGTGAGACATCGCCGCAGTCAGTTCTGAGGGGCGACTTACTACAGAAATGGCCTGACTTCCGGTTCGACGGCACCCCGGAAGCGTCCCCGTTCCTGAGCGACACCCCGCCCGCCCCCAGGGCGACCTCGTGTCCTTTCCAGGAGGTGGGGTTTTTCATTACCCGTTCCACCCGGCGTCAGCCTCGCCCGCCTCCAGGTAGCCCAGCAGCGGCGCCAGCACGGGCGTGACGCGCTTGTAGGCCGCGGTGTCGGCGGGCACGGTGCGCAGCACGCGGGCCAGCCGCTGCCGCCGGCCGGGCGCTTCCACTTCCGAGGCCACCGGGGCCACGTAGGTGTGGATGGTGAAGAGGATGGCGCGCGTGCGGGGCAGCCGGGTGAGCGTCTGACGCTCCAGGCGGAGGAAGCAGCGCTCGCCCGCATTGTCCGGGGTGATGCCGTCGAACAAGTGCCGCCACTCCGGCAGCGTGCGCGGCTCCAGGTCCAGCCGCTCCGTGACGCTGATGGCCCAGTTGCAGCGCGTGACGGGGCGCCCGGGCTTCAGGCCCTCCATCAACTTCAGCGTGGAGGGCCCCAGCTTCGCGTTGAACTGGGGCACCGGCTCGTGGACGGCCAGCAGCGGCCGGCCCAGCTTGTCCCCCAAGCACCACCCGGAAGGGAAACACAACTGGCCCGCCACTAGCGGGAAACCCTCACGCGTGCCATCCAACAGCAGCAGGTCCTCCTGAACCTGCCGGCCAAACCAGTCCAGCGGCGCCAGCGGCAGGCTCGCCGCGTCCCCCGGCGTGAAGTCCGTCCGCGTGCCCAGCAGGCGGTTGTGCCAGCACCAGCGCGTGCCCTCCACCTCCAGCGAGAAGTGCTCCGGCGATTGACGCGCCATGGCAGGCAGCAGCACCGTCAACGTCTCCCATTGGAGTTCCTCTGTTCCGGGCCCTCCCTGGAAGCGCTCGGCATGCCCCGCCGTCAGCAGCGCCGCCTTCAATGCCACTTCGTCCGCATAGCGCGGCGCGTCTACTTCAATGAGTGTCTCTTCGGGCCTCAGCGCACGCACGCCCAGCGACATTGAAAAGACATCCTGCTCGAAGGGGAAGTAAGGCAGCACCACGTCGACCTCTCATGAAGGGTTGGAGCAATTTATCAATCGTGTTGCAGAACGCATCGCGTCACGGAGGTGTGGCTGTTTTTCGATGTCTCACCCTTGAGGTTGTTCATCTTCACGGGGAGGATTCGCACTCCGGTCCGCGCCCTGGAGCATCGTGCTCAGAAGCCAGAAGGCGCAGCACTTCCACAGGAGATACCTGATGCATCCTCTGCCGCTGTCGCGCGCGCCCCGTGCCGTGCTTCTTGCCCTCGTGGGCCTGATTGTCCTTCCCGCCTGTTCGGATGACGGCGATGACCGTCCGGATGCGGGCCAGCCGGACTCTGGCATGCCCGCGGACGCAGGAAGTGACGCAGGCAGTGACGCGGGCAGTGACGCGGGCACCCCGGACGCCGGCGGCTCCATGGCCTGGCCGCAGGAATTCTCCTGCGAAGGCAAGGAGCAGACCGAGCTGACGTTCAACCCGGGCCAGGAGCAGGACCTCCAGGACGCGGTGAACGCGCTGGACGATTGCACCACCATCAACCTGGGCGCGGGCACCTTCCAGTTCGACAACGCCATCACCATCCGCGCCAACGGCATCACCGTGAAGGGCGCGGGCAAGGGCACCCAGGGCGAGGCCACCGGCGGCGAGGCCAGCACCGTGCTGGACTTCACGCACGCGGCGGCGAACACCAACGGCTTCGACGTGGTGAGCAAGCTCTTCACGGTGAGCGACCTGGCCGTCTGGAACGCGAAGAAGGATGGCCTGCGCATCGAGTCCTCCATCAACGTGAACATCCAGCGCATCCGCACCGAGTGGGCCCAGGAGAACCTGGAGAGCAACGGCAAGTACGGCATCTACCCCGTGAAGTCGACGTACGTCCTCGTCGAGGACTGTGAGGCGTACAACGCCGCCGACGCGGGTATCTACGTCGGTCAGACGCTGCACACCATCGTCCGGCGGAACGTGGCGAAGAAGAACGTGGCGGGCATCGAAATCGAGAACACGAAGTACGCCCACGTCGCGAACAACATCGCCGAGGACAACACCACGGGCCTGGTCGTGTTCGACCTGCCGGGCAACCCCATCCGGGGCACGGACATCTACATCGCCCACAACACCATCACCGGGAACAACCGCCCCAACTTCGCCTCCGTGGAGGCCAGCAGCAGCACCGTGTCCCAGGTCCCGGCCGGCACCGGCACCTTCATCCTGGCCTCACGCCGGGTGGAGATGGAGCACAACACGTGGGGCAACAACAACACGGTGGACATCGCCATCCTCAGCGGTCTGGCCATCGAGTCCGATCCCGTCCAGTGGGCGCCCGGCTTCTTCAACTACCCCAGCCAGGACATCTCCATCCACGACAACACCTTCACCGGTGGCAGCGGCCGAAGGGTGGACAACGGCACGCCGGACCCGGAGCGCCGTCCGCTGGGCGCGCTGGTGGGCGCCCTCTACCAGTACGGCGCCGCGGCCCACGGCGTGACGGGCGTGGAGCACGTGCTGTGGGACGGCATCGACCCGGCGCCTCGCAATGAGAGCCTGGCCAACCCCATCAACATCTGCTTCACCCGCAACACGCTGCCAGAGGGCACGCAGGCCTCGGTGGTGGACTTCGACCTGCAGGCCGTCGGTGGCCACCTCGTGGCGGGCCCCTCCCCCGAAAGAGTGGCCGCCGCCTGGGGAGAGACGCGCCGCTATGTCCAGGGCGCCGAGCCCTACAACTGCTCGGGCTTCACCCCGGCCCTGACCATCCGCTGAAGACATCGTGAAGAACGGACGCATGTACAGGCCGTTCATCCCAGGACTGGGCCTCGCCGCGATGCTGGTGACCGCGGCGCTGGCCTCGTGCTCGGGTGACGAGGACGGCGTGACGCCGACTCCGGACGGAGGAGGCGGCTCCGTGGTCGACTCCGGGCTTCCGCCCGAGGACAGCGGCACCCCGGACGCGGGTGACGACGCGGGCACGGGTGACGCGGGCGTGGACGCCGGCACCCCAGAGGACGCGGGGACGAACGAGGACGCGGGGACGCCAGACGCGGGAGCTGCGTTTCCGCCCAATACCCTGTCGGGCTTCGGCCTCTTCACCGGGACGCCCGCGTCGGGCGGGCTGCGGCCGGTGGAGGGGAACATCCCCTATGAGCTGACCACGCCGCTCTTCTCCGACTACTCGGTGAAGTCGCGCACGCTGTACATCCCGCCGGACGCGCAGGCCGGGTACTCGGCCAACGACGTGCTGGACCTGCCGGTGGGCACCATCATCACCAAGACGTTCGCCTTCCCCGCGGACCTCCGCGTCCCGGAAGAGAACGTGCGCGCCATCGAGACGCGCGTGCTGGTGCACAGGCCCGGGGGCTGGGAGGCCTTTCCCTACTTCTGGAACGAGGCCCAGACGGAGGCCACGCTGGCCAACGGCGGCCGCGTCGTCCGCGGCGTGAGCTTCATTGGCGAGGACGGCGTGGAGCGGACGCTGGACTACCTGGTGCCCAGCAAGAACCAGTGCCTGAAGTGCCACCATCTCCAGGACGCACAGGAGAACCAGGTGCTGCTGCCCATTGGCGTGAAGGCCCGCTACCTCAACCAGGACCATGACTATGGCGACGGGCCCATCAACCAGCTTCAGCACCTGGCCAACCTGGGCCGGCTGACGGGGCTGCCTCCGGTCGACCAGATTCCCCGCGCGCCGAACGCGTTCAACGCGGAGGATGGCACGCTGGAGCGGCGCGCACGCGCCTACCTGGACATCAACTGCGCGCATTGCCACAACCCCAAGGGGACGGCGGGCACCACCAGCCGGCTGTTCCTCAACGTGGACAACACGGAGGAGTTCACGTTGGGCGTGTGCAAGCGACCGGGCTCCGCGGGCGGTGGCGTGGGCGGTGAGTTCGACATCGTCCCGGGCAGCCATTCGACGTCCATCCTCTGGTACCGCATGCACACCGAGGAGTCGGGGAAGATGATGCCGGAGCTGGGCCGCGTGCTTCGCCACGACCAGGGCTCACGGCTCATCGCCGACTGGATTGACGCCATGCCGGCGCGCGCCTGCAAGTAGTCCGTGGTCAGACGAGCGGCCCCTCCGTGCCCGGTGCGCGGAGGGGCTTCTCGTTTCCGATGCGTGACGGCCGCGCCGCGTGACAGGGCGCGCGCGTGCCGCATAATCGCGGGCACATGTCCCTGCCCATGCTGCTCCGGGCCGCGGGGGTCGCCGCCGCGCTCGTCCTGCTCGCCGCCTGCCGCATCGAGTCCGCCGCGCCCGCGGCCGGGCCCACGCTGGCGCGCGAGGGCACGCCCTCCGGAGACGTCTGGGTCTACACGTCCATGTACCGGCACGTCCTGGACGCGCTGGAGCCGCTGCTGAAGGCGCGGCTCCCCGACGTCCGGGTGCATTGGTATCAGGCGGGCAGTGAGAAGGTGGCCAGCCGGCTGGAGGCGGAGCGCGCCGCCGGGGCCATCCGCGCGGACCTGCTTGCCACGTCGGACCCGTTCCTCTACGAGCGGCTGGCCCGTGAAGGCGCCCTGCTCCGCTACGCCTCGCCCAACGTGCTTCGGGTGCCCCGCGCCCTGGTGGACCTGGACGCGCGCTACGCGGCCCTGCGCCTGTCCACCATGGTCCTGGTGCACCGGCAGGACGGGCCACCGCCGCCCACCTCCTTCGCGGCGCTCGCGGAAGGCCCGTGGACGGGACGCGTGGCGATTGGAGATCCGCTGACGTCGGGCACCGCCTTCACCTGGGCCGTGTTCTGCGACGCGAAGTACGGCGAGTCCTTCTTCCCCGGGCTGCGCCAGCGAGGCGCCATCGTCGCGGGAGGCAACGCGGCGGTGCTCCAGAAGGTGGAGAGCGGCGAGGCGGATGCAGGCGTGCTGCTCCTGGAGAACGCGCTCGCGGCCCAGGCCCGCGGCAGTCCCATCCAGGTAGTGTGGCCCACCGATGGCGCCGTCGTCATCCCCGGCCCCGCGGCCCTCTTCGCGACGACGCCCAACCCCGTCGCGGCGAAGGCGGTGGTGGACGTGCTGCTGTCGCCCGAAGGCCAGCGCATCATCGTGGAGAAGGGAGACATGCACGCGGTGGACCCCAGGCTCGCGGGCCCTCGGGGCGAGGCCGGTGTCTCGGAGTTGCTGGAGCGCGCGCGCCCATGGACGCCCGAGTTACTCGAACGCGGGCTCACACAGGGCGGCGCCGTGAAGGAGCGCTTCCGCCAGGCATTCTCACAATGAGCGCGGCGGCGCCCAAATCCCAGTGGCTGGGGCTCGGCCTGTGGCTGGTGCCGGTGCTCTGCTTCTCCGTGCTTCCGGTGGCCGCACTGCTCTGGCGAGGCCTCGGTCCCACCGGGACGGGCGGCCTGGACTGGTTGCTCGCCGAAGGTGGAGCGCTGGGGAACACGCTGCTCATCGCCACGGGCGCGGCGGTGCTGGCCTTCGTCCTGGGAGCGCCGCTGGCGCTGGTGCTGCAACGCACCGACCTGCCCCTGCGCGGGGCCTTCACGGTGCTGTTCACCCTGCCCTCCGCCGTGCCCGCGTTCATCTGGGGCATGGGCTGGCTGTCGCTCGCGAGCCCTCGCGCGGGGTACCTCAACCGGCTGCTCGGCGATGACACCTTCGACATCTACGGCCCCGCGGGCATCGCCTTCGTGGAGGGCGTTTCGGGCCTCCCGCTGGTGCTGCTGGCGGGCGCGGCGGCCCTGCGGCGCGTGGACCCGGCAATGGAGGAAGCCGCGCGTGTCTGTGGAGCTTCGACGCCCCGGGCGCTGCTGACGACGACGCTGCCGCTGGCGCTGCCCTCCCTGCTGTCGGGCGCGGTGATGGTGTTCCTCATGGCGGCCTCGTCCTTCGGCGTGCCGTACCTGCTGGGCGTGTCAGCCTCACCGCCCACGCGGGTGCTCACCACGCGCATCTATGAACTGGTGCTGATGGGCGGTGACGAGGGCCTGGCGCGCGCCGCGCAACTGGCGACGTCCCTGCTGCTGCTCGCCCCCATGGCGATGCTGGTGACCTGGGCGCTGGGCCGGGCCGGCCGCGTCCGCCTCAGCGCGGGCAAGGGCCTGTCGTCCCGTCCCTTCCCGCTGGGGCGCGCACGCGGGCTCGTCCTGGGCGCGGTGAGCATGACGGCCGCGGTGCTGGTGCTGCTCCCGCTGGGGGCCATCCTCCTCACGTCGCTCCAGCGCAGCTTCGGCGCGGCGCTGACCTGGGAGACGTTGACGCTGACGCACTGGGCGGGTGTGCTGCTGGAGCCGCGCACGCTGCACGCAACGGGGCGCAGCCTCCTGCTGGCGGCGGGCGCGGGTGTCCTGGTGTGTGGGCTGGGGCTCGCGGCTGCGGTGCTGCGACGCGGGCTGCGCCGCTTGGGCCCGGGCGTGGAGGCGCTGGCGGTATGGCCCTACGCGGTGCCGGGGACGGTGCTGGCCCTGGCGCTGCTGCTCGCGTTCTCCCGGGACTTGCGCTTCATCCTGCTGGACCGCGTCGCCTTCGTGCTCGCGCTGGCACACACGCCGTGGCTGCTGCTCATCGCCTACGTGGCGAAGTACCTCGCGCTGGGCGCGCGCAACAGCGAGGAGGCGCTCGCGCAACTGGACGCCTCACTCACCGAGGCCGCGCGGGTCAGTGGTGCCGGCCCCTGGCGCGCGTTCGTGGATGCGCCCCTGCCCTTGCTGCGGCCGGCGCTCACCGCGGCCTTCGTCCTGGCGTTCCTCGCATGCGCGACGGAAATCACGATGTCCGTCCTGCTCGTGCCCGCGGGAACCGAGGTGCTCGGAACGCTGCTGTTCGAACTCCAGAGCTACGCGGACCCCGCCGCCGCCGCGGTGCTGGCATGTGCCTTCATCGCGCTGGTGGTGGTGGGGCAGGCCCTGCTCGCGCTGCTGACCCGGCGGCCCTTGGACACGCGGTGATGGCGGAGGTGTCCGACATCGCCAGGGATCCGGCGGCTTCCTGGCGATGTCTTCAGGGCCTGCTCGCCATTACATGCACGCGCAGTACATGCCCCGGATGCAGTGCCCGAATCCCTCACCACAGAAGTGGTCACAGTCCGAGTTGCGCTCACAGATGGACTGCGTGAACTCAGGAGCGTTGGCCTCGGCCGTGGACGGCATGAACGCCATTCCGAAACCCGCCGCCAATCCCACACCCAGCGCCATCAGCATCGCAATTCCATTCTTCTTCATCGCGTGACTCCTTTCGAGGGAGCCTCCAGCCTAACTCCAGACTCAGACACGAGGCAGCCAATCCACACGCCGCGTGCTTCCGCAACGCAACAGCAGACGTCGTGACACACAGCGACATGGTGTTCCGGACACGACCTCGAAGCGTCGTCGCGCCAACGCCGAGGGACTCACGGCAAACGGCGGCGGCCGGGGTAGGCTCCGCCACCGCCGCATGAGCGACTTCCGACGCGCCACCCGTGACGACAACACCGCGCTGCTCGACCTGTTCGGCGCGGTGCCCATGCAAGGCGACCTGGTCCTCTCCTCGCAGCGAGCGCCCGACTACTTCGGCCTCTACGCCATGCAGCGCGGAGAGACGGAGGCCTGGGTCCACGGCGAGCACGGCCGGCTGGACGGCATGGGCGCCGTGCACGTGCGCGACGGCTGGCTGGAGGGCCGTCCGTGCCGGGTGGGCTACCTGGGAGACCTGCGGACCCGCTTCTCCGCGCGCCGGAACCGCGGCCTCGCGCGCTTCTACGGGCCCATGCTCGAGGAGAGCGCCCAGCGCCTGGGCGTGGACACCTTCCTCACGGCCGTCATGGCCTCCAATGCCACCGCGCTCCAGGCGCTCGTGCGGCGGCGGCCCGGGCGCGTGAGCCAGCCGCACTACACCCTGCTCCGCCGCTTCTCCGCCGTGTCCATCCAGTTCCTGCTCCGCCGCCGTCCCCAGCGAAGCGCCGTTACCGTGCGGCGCGCCACGCCCGCGGACGTCCCCGCTGTCTCGGCGTTGCTGGATGCCGACCACCGCGCGCGTCCTTTCGGCTACCGCTTCGACACGGGCGAGTTGGAGCACCGCCTCGCCCACTGGCCCGGGCTGCGAATCGAAGACACCTATCTGGCCTTCGACGCGACCGGCGCGCTGGTGGGCTGCACCACCGCCTGGAACCCGGAGGCCGTGAAGCGCTACCGCGTCCATGCCTACCGTGGAGGCATGCGCTGGGTGCGGTGGGGCTGGGACACGCTGGCCACCGCGCTCCGCGCGCCGCGCCTGCCCGCGCCGGGCAGCGACTTCCGCTACTTCTACCTCTGCAACACCAGCGTGCGAGGAGAAGATCCGGCCGTCCTCCGCGCGCTCGTGGAGCGGGTGTACGCGGACTTCCACGGCCAGGGCTTCCACTTCTTCACGCTGTACCAGGACGAAGTGGACCCCATGGCGCCCGCGCTGAAGGGCTTCCTCCAGCGACGGCTCGACTTCCACCTCTACGCCGTGACGCCCGCCTCACGTCCTCGGGACACCTTCCCCGCCGGACGGACCGGCTTCGAAATCTGCCTGCCCTGACGCACTCTCACTCCGCTTGGAGCGTGAAGCGCCAGGGGACCTGATTCAGGCCGGAAGCACCGGCGAAGGTCAGCACATGAGGGCCGGAGCGGTCCGCGACGAACCGTCCGGCCCGCGGGTTCGACAGCAGGCCACCGGGAGCCATGAGCGACACCTGAAGCGCTCCCGCATCCAGGTCCAGCCGGTAGGCACGGCCCGCCTCCAACCCGACGGAGAACACATCCGCGTCGATAGCCGTCTGAACCACGCCCGACACCGAGGCCGGCAGCGTCAGGGCATGGGCCGTCCCGCTGTGGTCGCCGTAGTCATCGACGGCCACATGCTCCAGCAGCAAGGAGAACGACTCCGCGTCATTCAGGGGTTGGAACATCATCGTGACAGGCGCCGCGTTCCAGGCACTGAAGAGGTGGCGGCCGTCGCCCAGGTCCAGGATGCCCACCGCGCCTCGCGGGTTGAAGGACAGGTTCGGAGAGGGCGCGTAGGACGCGAGGTAGATGCCACGGTCCTCGGCCTGGAAGACGACGGCATCCGTGTCGTGCGGTGTCTCGAAGAGGCCCGAGACCGGGGTTCCTGGCGTGATGAGCGTCGCCGTCTGCGGCGAGTCCCCGTGGTCATCCACCCCAGCGTCCACCAACGTAAGCAAGAAGGAGTGAGCCCAGAGGTCACCGCCATCGACGAGGAGGTAGTACGTCCCGGCGAGCTCCACTCGGGCCCGCAGCCGGTCCGTGTCCGACAGGGCCACATTCACCCCGTTCGCGTCCACCACCTGGGCCGACCACCGCCCGGCCCCTTCCGTCCGCACGGCGTAGACATGCCCGGGCGCCCCGGTGAAGGAGAAGACATCCACGTCCTCACGCGACTGGAGGGTGACTGGCACCGGGAGGCCCGCCGTCACGGCCGTGGCGGTCTCCAGCGTGTCGCCATGCTCATCGGGGCCCAGGTCCTCGAAGCGGCAGGTGGCATCCACCGGGGTGACGCCCTCCGGCTTCAGCACCACGAACCAGTCACGCTCGGACGTCGAATGCAGGTTCACCGCGAGCTGCGCCCCTGACGAACCCTGCGCAACATCGGTGACTGCGCCGACAGAAGACAGCAGCATCATCTGAAGGAGAAGCCCGGGAGCCCGCGCGCAGATGAAGCGGTAGCCATGCCCCACCCGTGAATGGAAGGTGAACACATCCACGTCAACGGACGAGGAGAGCCGCACCGGGAACGGCGTGCCAGAGCCAGCCAGAAGGAGGGTGGCTTCTTCCAACGTATTCCCGTGGTCGTCCGCGCCCAACGACATCAGGTGATACGTGTAGCGGCCGTGTGAGCTCGCGCCGGAGACCTCGAAGTACCAGGTGCCCGCGGCGAGCGTGGGCAACCACAAGGTCGTGCTCCCCTCGACATCGACGGGCATGTCCTGCGGGTTCCCAGCCGCATCCAGCAACCGCACCCGGCACTCCGCCAAGGTCAACCGCGTGCAAGAGAAGCGGTACATGCCTCGCTGCTCCACGGTGACGGCGAACAAGTCCCTGTCCTGCATCGCCTCCCGCCGGCCCTCCTCGATGCGGCCCTCGCGGGGCGACATGGGGAGCGTCAGCACCGTCGCGCTGTCGGGCGAGCCCCCATGGTCATCCGGCTGCTTGAATGCGGCGACCGAGCACGTCAGCCCCGCGGCCTGCTCCCACGGTCCGCAGCGGCACATGGGCTGCCCCGCGTTGGAGAAGCAGGTGCCCGCGGTGCAACGCAGCCCCGCGCAGGCCACCTCATCCCCGGGCACCTCCACGGTGTTGCACGAAGCCAGTCCCAGGACGAGGAGCAGGACCACCGGAAGCAGCCCCGGGGACCGGGCGGAACGCCGTGCATGGGCCATGACGTTCCGCCCTCCCATTCAGACCACCCGGTGCTTCCAGGTTCCGCGCCGGAACAGGATGACGGACACCAGCGCCATCACCGAGAAGGCCACCGAGATGGAAAGGAATGCCCCCGGCGGCCCCATACCCAGGGGGCCGGAGAGCACCCACGCCAGGGGCAGCTCCAACAGCCAGAAACAACAGATGTTGAGCACGGTGGGCGTGGTGGTGTCCCCTGCTCCGTTGAAGGCCTGCGTCAACACCATGCCGAAAGCATAGAACAGGAAGCTGGCGCTGAGGATGCGCAGGGCGAGCACCGCTTCCTTCATGACCGCGGCGTCGTTCGTGAAGATGCCCACCACGGGATTGGCCGCGAGGACGAACAGCAGCCCCAGCGAGCCCAGGAAGACGGCGTTGATGCGCCCCGCCGTCCACACCGCGTGCTCGCCCCGTTCCGGCTTTCCCGCGCCCAGGCTCTGTCCCACCATGGTGGCCGCCGCGTTGCTCAGCCCCCACGAGGGCAGCAGCGCGAACAGCACGATTCGCAACGCGATGGTGTAGCCCGCCACCGCCGCGCTGCCGAACGTGGCCACGATGCGAGCCAGCACCACCCAGCTCGTCGTGCCCACCAACGCCTGGGCCGTGCCCGCGCCCGACATCCGCATCATGGCCAGCATCGTCCCCGGCTCCAGGCGCAGGTGCTCGCGCCGCAGCCGCAGCCGGCCGGAGCCCTGCGCCAACCGGTAGAGTTGGTACACCACGCCGCAGGAGCGCCCGAAGGTGGTGGCCACCGCGGCGCCCATGACGCCCAGTTCCGGGAAGGGCCCCACGCCGAAGATGAGGAGCGGCGCCAGCACGATGTTGATGGCGTTGGCCAGCCACAGCACGCGCATGGCGATGGCCGCGTCCCCCGCGCCGCGGAAGATGGCGTTGATGAGGAACAGCAACAGGACGCTGCCCATGCCGCCCAGCATCACCTGCGTGTAGCGGATGCCGTGCTCCAGCACCCACGGCGAGCCGCCCATCAGCGCCATCAACGGCCGCGCGAAGTAGACGCCCGCCACCGACACCGGAATGGACAACACGACGCCCAGCCCCACCGCCTGCACCGCCGTGCGCGCGGCCCGCTCCGGGTCTCCTTCACCAATGCGGCGGGACACCAGCGCCGTGGCGCCGATGCTCAGCCCCGCGGACGCCGCGTAGATGATGGTGAGCAGCGACTCCGTCAGTCCCACCGCCGCCACCGCGTCCGCCCCCAACCGGCCGACGAAGAAGACGTCGACGACGGCGAAGACGGACTCCATCATCATCTCCAGCACCATCGGCACGGCGAGCAGGAAGATGGCGCTGCGAACCGGAAGCCGGGTGAGGTCCCTCTCGGTTCCGTGAATGGCTTCCTTCACCGAAGCCCAGAACCCCTGAGGCCCCTCTTCGGGCGGACCTCCTGCTTCCGCCGGCACGGGTTCGAACCCGACCGGGGATGACTCAGACATACCTGCCTCCGTTGGTGCCCTTCTGTCAGGAAGGCGGAAAGAGGTCCAGGGACGCCGCATCCCATGACACCTGACGCCTCTCCCCTCCCGGTCCCCCTGCGCGGCGAGCGGGCAACCGCGTCCAGGGCAAGGCCCGGCCCTGAGAGCGTCGGACGCTGGACAACCTACCTGCGCCGTCGGGCCGTCTGGCCGCCGAGCGCGTGGGTGTAGGGTGCCGCGTCAATGGTCATCAGCCTGCCGCACGAAAGTGCGCCCGCGGTGCCTGTCGGGGGGGCCGCGCACTTCAGCCTCTCCAGCAGCGCGCGGGTGCTGGGAACTCTCCACCTGGGTCCGGGAGCCAACATCGCGCAAGGCGCGGTGGTGCGCTCGCACGAAGGCGCCGTGCGGTTGGGCGCCGGCTCGGCCGTGCTGGAGAACGGCGTCATCATCGGACTGCCGCAGCAGCCCGTCACGGTGGGAGAGCGCACCTTCCTAGATCACCGCAGCCTCGTGCTGGGCGCGGAGGTCGGCGCGCTCTGCGATGTGGGAGGTGGCTCCATCCTCATGCCCGGCGCGCGCATCGGCACGCGCTGCCTGCTGGCGGAAGGAACGCTCATTCCAGCGGGCACCGTGGTGCCGGACGACTCCGTCGTCGCGGGCCGCCCCGGCCGCATTCTCCGTCGAACCACCGCGGATGACCTGGAACGGCTCCGGAAGCGCCGCGGCGGAAGCCTCGACCTCCCGGGCCAGCCACTCACCGCTTTCTCCGCGAGAGATCGCGCAGAGGACGCTCCCATGGGACAGCTCTATACGTTTCGCGACAAGCACCCACTGGTGCACCCCACCGCCACCCTCTTCTCCTCGGCCGAGGTGACAGGGGACGTCATCATCGGCCCGGGCTGCATCATTGGCCCCGGGGTCAAAATCCTCGGGGATGGCAATGGTCCAGTCCGCATCGGCGCGGGCGTGCAGGTGCTGGCCAACACCGTGCTGCACCGGCTGTCGGACCACACGCTGACGCTGGAGGACGGCGTCATCATCGGTCCGGGCTGCACGGTGCATGGCAGCTTCGTGGGCGCGAACACCGTGGTGGAGCCGGGTGCCATCCTCTGTGACGGAACGCGGCTGGGACGCGGCAGCTTCGTGGGCGCGGGCAGCCTGGTGAAGCAGGGCAGCGCCTTCGCGGATGGTGCGCACATCGAGGGCTTCCCGGCGACGCAGACGGGTACGTTGGCGTCCCTGCCGCCGGTGCCCCGCTGGGCGCTGCGGCCGGAAGACTTGCCGGGGCTGCGGCGCATCGGCTAGTGCGCCCGCATACTCACCGCTGCCTGTCCGCGTGATTGAAGGCCGCCATCAGCGTGCCCATGGCATGGAACGCCAGTCCCATGCCCCAGCCGATGGCGGGGTACTGCACCCACCAACCCGGCCCCGAAAACAGGTCGATGAGGGTGAGCCCTCCTATGACGATGGTGTAGCTCGTCGCGTGTGACGCAAGGCCCATGTAGGCCGTGCGCATGCGGCGCTGCGCCTTGTCGCGTCCCGCGCGCGCGGAGATGACGCTCTCCACGGCGGCTTCGCTCACGCCCATCTCCCGGGCCATGGCGAGCAGGTCCTCCCGGGTGAGCGAGCGATCCACGTCCTTGCCCGCCAACGCGCGAGCCGTGGCCTCGCGGATGATGTCCGCGGCCTCATTCTGGGAAAAACTCGGAGGTGCGCTGCGCTGCCGTGTGTCCGCCATGGGACGGGGACGCTAGCGCGGCGTATCCGCCACGAAAAGAGAAGGAATCCCCCCACGCCCGTTCTCGCTGGCGGCTCACCTGTTTTCGCAAATTGCGAAGGGGGGAACTCATGCTTCGTGGCATTCGCAGGTCCATGTTCTGTGCGCTCGGCCTCATGGCCGCAGCGTGTGGTGGTGACGGTTCACACGCCCAGGAAGAGCCACCCGTCCAGGTCGTCCCGGAAGCGTGGCTGGGCGAGGCCGCGGGCGCCGAGCTCCCACACCTGGAGGCCCTGGGCGATGTCCGCATGCTGAAGGACGTGAACGCGGAGGCGTTGTTCCGCGAAGCCTCGGCACGCCAGCCCGCGGGAAGCACGCGCGCCGCGGCGGAGGCACCGGCCCGGCCGTCCACGGAGCTCTCCTTCATTGGCATCGACGTGAAGAACAACAAGGCCTACCGCCTGCGCACCGACGCGGCCAACCTGGGCCGCGTGGCTGAGGAGCTGGCGCGGCGCGGGCTCAACGGCGCCTCGCGCGGCACGCTGGATGACGCCGCGCGGTTGGAGCCGGTGAACAGCGATGAGGCCCTGACCTCCGGAACGGTCTCCGGCCAGACGTGGAGCAACGGCGTGGACACGCGCATCCGCATGGGCCTCACGGATGGCTATGCCACGAACTCGTGGCCCTATCGGACCATCGGCCACCTGAGCGCCGGATGTTCGGGTGCGCTCGTGGGCCGCCGCGTCGTCGTCACCGCCGCGCACTGCGTCGTCAGCGCGTACAGCGGGTGGAACCCCATCTTCAACACCTTCACCGCTCGCCGCGACGGCGCCACCGCGCCGTGGGGCGTCCAGGACGCCATCTGGTACTGGGTGCCGGAGGGCTACATCAACGGCTCCTGCAACAGCGTCGCCAGCTGCAACCGCCACGACGTCGCCATCATGGTGCTCGAGGACGACTTCCCGAACGGCCACCCGGGCTGGATGGGGCACTGGAACGCGTCCACGGACACGCTCAAGACGTGGTCCACGTTCATGCGCGGCTACCCCGGCTGCGGCCACGTGGCGGCCCCCGCGAGTTGCACGGCGCGCACGCTGTACGGCGACACCCAACAGTGCAAGACGGGCAACGCCTACAGCCCGGACGCGGACGGCTGGCACCAGGAAATCGAAATCGGCTGCGACGGAAGCCCGGGCCAGAGCGGCTCGCCCATCTACTCGTACGACGCGCCCGTCTCAGGTCCGGTCGTGGTGGGCCAGTACAACCAGTACTACTGCGACGCCACGGGCTGCGCGGGCAACGCCTTCCCGAACAGGATGGGGCACCTGACGCCCTCGTGGAACAACTCCATCAGCTACTTCAAGTCGCTCTATCCGTAAGTGACGCTCCGGGACGCGCGTCCGTGGCAGGGGGGCGCGTCCCGCGGCCGTAATGAAGCGTAATGAAGGGGACTGAATGGTCCCCGGGACCTCCCGTCAGAAGGAGCAAGACGACGAAACAGGGCCACGGTGGCCATGAACGGGAGGCAGTCATGCGTGGAAAGCTGATGCGGGTGCTTGTGGTCATCGCGATGTCCATCGGAAGCCCGGTCCTCGCGCAGGGCGTGCATGGCGCCTCCGGAATCCAGGCCCCCAACAACACCCAGGCCTGGGCACGGGGCGGCAGCGTGGATTCCGCGCGGCAGCGTGCGGAGAACGAGCGACTGGAGCGGGAACGACAGGCCCGCATCGAACGCGAGAAGAAGGCGCGACTGGAGCGGGAACGGCAGGCCCGCCTGGAGCGCGAGCGCCAGGAGCGGGAACGGCAGGCCCGCCTGGAGCGCGAGCGCCAGGAGCGCGAACGCATCGCCCGCCTGGAGCGCGAGCGCCAGGAGCGCGAACGCATCGCCCGCTTGGAGCGCGAGCGCCAGGAGCGCGAACGCATCGCCCGCTTGGAGCGTGAGCGGCAGGAGCGCGAACGCATCGCCCGCTTGGAGCGCGAGCGCCAGGAGCGCGAACGCATCGCCCGCTTGGAGCGTGAGCGGCAGGAGCGCTCACGCTGGAACCGCGACAATCCCATGCACGGGCGCTCCGCGAGCAACTCCCGGCGCGGATAGGCTCCAGCGCATCCGCCCCACGGACAGCACCCGTGGGGTGGCCGCTTCAGTCGCGCATCCGCGCAACCCAGCGGAGGAGCAGGTCCACGCCGTGCCGGACCACCTCCTCCGTGGCGAGCGATTCGTGGCGCGCATGGCGCGGCCCGCTCCTTGCCCGGCATGACGGCCGGTGCACGAGCTCCACGCGCTCAACCCACGCGCCACCACGGCTTGCAGGAACTTGCTGTGCCTGACAGCTGCTTGCGCCTTTCAGCGGTGAACCCGAGTCAAGCGCGCCAGCCCACCAGTGACGGCTTCCGTGCGCTCCACTGCCCCCGGGGGTCGTTCCGCGTCGAAAGGCCCCGACAGAATAATGAGGCGCCCACGCACATGGTGAGGACGATGCCTCCATCCGACGCCGCAACTCTCGGGAGCAGCCGCCGGCAGCCTGCCAGCGAAACACCCGTCGGGTATCCCCTGGAGCATGACCACACGGTCCAGTTCTATGAGGACGAGGCAATCGTCATCGACATCGTCGAGGCCTACATCACGGGCGGGCTCGAACGAGGAGACCCGCTCGTCATCATCGCCCAGGCGAGCCACCGGCAGCAGCTCATCGCGCGGCTGGTGGCCGCGGGCGTGGACACCGCGGCGGCCATCTCGAGCGGGCAGCTCACCCTGCTCGATGCCCGTGAGACACTGACGCGCTTCATGGTGGGGGGACGCCCGAACTGGGAGCGCTTCCGCGAAGTCATCGGCACCGTGATTGAGCACAGCCTCGCGGCCGCGCGCCCCGGCGCCAAGGTACGCGCCTACGGCGAGATGGTGGATGTCCTCTGCCTGGATGGGATGCCGGACGTGGCGGTGGAGTTGGAGGCACTGTGGAATGACCTCAGCGTGCTGTACCCCCTGTCCCTCCTGTGCACCTACGCCATCGGTCACTTCGGCCAGGCGGCGCACGCGCGGCCCTTCCTCGATGTCTGCAAGGCGCACGCACACGTCATTCCCACCGAGCGCTACACACGGCTCGCGGATACGGAAGGACGGCTGCGAGAGGTCAGCCTCCTCCAGCAGCGCGCCCAGGCACTGGAGGCGGAAGTCCAGCAGCGGCGGCAGGCGGAGCAGGCCCTGCGCGAGGCCCTCCATCGCCGGGATGAATTCCTGGCCCTGGCCGGTCACGAGCTGAAGACGCCCCTGACCGCACTCCAGCTCCAACTCCAATCACTCCCCTCCGCGGCGGCGCGGAAGGATGGTAGCGGACGCCTGCTGGAGCGGCTGGACAAGGCCATCCGCCATACCGAGCGGCTCGCCACGCACATCGACGGGTTGCTCGACGTCTCCCGCATAGGAGAGGGCCAGGTGCCCTTGATGATGGAGCCGCTCGACCTGTCGCGGCTCGTCCGGGACACGGTTGCCCGCGCCATGACTCCGGCGGCCGAGGCGGACTGTCCCATCCAGTTGATGGCGGAGGTCCCTGTCGAAGGCGTGTGGGACCCGCTGCGGATTCAGCAGGTGGTGGGCAACCTCCTGGTCAATGCCTTCAAGTACGGCAAGGGCCGTCCCATCGAGGTGCGGGTGGACGGCGCACCGGACCACGCGCGCATCATCGTGAGAGACCACGGCATCGGCATTGCCTCCGAGCACCAGGAGCGCATCTTCCACCGCTTCGAACGCGCCGTTCCCTCGAGCGCCTTTGGAGGGCTGGGTCTGGGGCTCTACGCGGCCCGCCAGGTCGTGGTGGCGCACGGCGGCACCCTCCGCGTGGAGAGCGAGTTGGGCCAGGGCGCCACCTTCATCGTGGAGTTGCCCTACCGTCCGCAGTAGCGCGGCGGCGGGCTCAAATCCAGAAGGCCATGTCGCGTTCGGCGTCCTCGGGCCCCGCGCCCTGGCCGCCCTCCCGCAGCCAGCGGCGATACGCCTCGATGTCGGCGTGGTGCAGGTCCGCCTCCGTGCCGGAGTAGACGCCTCCACCCGGGCCGTCCAGCAGGGCCTCGCGCTGGATGTCCATGATGACCACGTCCTGCTGGATGACCTGCCGCGTGTACCACCGCACCAGCGGCATGATGGAGCGTCCCACCAGCGCACCGGGGACATCCACCGGCAACCGATAGCTGATGGCCGTGTAGACGAGGCTGTCCGTGGGCCCGATGGGCGTGCACTGCGAGTTGATGACGAAGCCGTGCTCGCCCCACAGGTAGTCCACGCGCGTGACATTGGGGACGTAGAACTTGTCAGTGTGGAGCAGCGGCAGTCCGCGCGGATTGAAGAGCCGGCCCAGGCCCGTGACGGTGTCCTGTGCCTGCTTGTACGTCACCAACACGCTGCCCGCCGTGCGCCGCACCGTCGCCGGCACTCGCTTGCTGGCGGGCCTGCGGAACCAGCCCGGATGCACGAAGAGCGTGTGCGGGACGTCCATGAAATTCTCGACGAGGTTCGTCACCCCGTTCGCGAAGCGCGTCACCATGAAGTAGACGGTCCACCCCTCCTGGTCCCAGTAGGGCACGCGGAATGGCGCGGACCGCGCGGGCTCGGCGCCGCCCATGTAGACGAAGACAAGGCCATCCTGTTCCAGGATGGGAAAGCGCGTCAGGCGTCCCAGCGCGCAAGGCGCGGTCGCCAGTCCCTCCCGCGCGCAGGCGTCGGCGTCGAGCAACTCACTTCGCTGCGAGGGCCCCAACGAGGGCACCTCCACCACGGCGCCCGACGCGTCGTAGACCCAGCCGTGATACGGGCAGCCGATGCGGCCATCGAAGACCGCGCCCCGGGACAGCCGCGCGTTGCGGTGCAGACACCTGTCCCGGAGAGCGGTGGGCTGCCCATGTACGTCACGGAAGAGGACCACCCCCGTGCCGAAGAGAGTCCGCGCCAGGGGCTCGCCTGGCTTCAGTTCGGTGGAGAGACACGCGACGTACCAGAAGTCCTTCAGCGCGCCACAGCGCGCGAGGTCGGCTTCGGCTTCCAGGTCCACGTTGGGGGCGGGCGAGGTGTCGCGCGAATGCAGGCGCAGTGGCGGTCTCATGCGGCGGCTCCGGAGAAATGGTCCGACCAGCCCGTCAGGCGGTGCAGGTCCACGGGCTTGATGTCGCCCGCGCGCTGGCCCAGCGCAACGCAGCGAGCCTCGTAGCGGCGAGCCCCGTCCGCCACGCGCACGGCACGCACCGGACCGAGCTGTCCCAGGGCTCGCGCGTAGCGGTAGTGGTGTCCCTCGCAGAGGGCGTGCTCCACGGCCTCCGCGGCGGCGACGAGCCGTGGGGCGGGGGCGTCCGTCTCCAGGAACAAGACGTAGGACGGCGCGGGAGTCCACTCGGGCGCCAGCATGGAGAAGCCGGGGCGCGCGCCGCCAAAGAAGTCCGGAAGCACGGCATCCAGCACGGCCCCCACGCGCGTGCCGGCGAGCTTCTCGCCCACCAGGTCACAAACGGCGTCCGCTCGGCCGACGAAGCGAAGGCAGGGCGTCGCGTGTTGGAAGCCCTCCACGCGGACCAGGTCGCCCAGGCGGTAGCGCAGCAGGCCGCCCGAGGTGGACAACAGCACCGTGTACGTGCGGCCCTGCTCCAGCTCGTGTGCGAGGCGAGGTCGCGAGGTGGGCTGCTCGCTGTCGATGAACTCGAAGAAGTGGCTGCGCACCGCGAGCACGGGGGCCGGCGCATCGAAGAGGGGCACTGTGACGACGCCCTCCGTGGCCAGCAGCCCCTTGCCCTGCACCTCCACGCCCGGAAAGCGGCGGCATGCGGCGGGAAGCGCGTGGGCTGCCTGTGCGTCCGTCCACATGCTGAGAAGCGACAGTCGAGGCCACAACGCGCGAGCGCTCCAGCCACCTCGCAGCACCTCACGCAGCAGCGAAGCCCGCTCCGGGCGCGGAGAGAAGCGCATCCGGGCCAGCACCGCTTGCATCGCGGCTTCACCGTGCGCGGCGCCGGACGCAGGCGGCCGGCAGCGCCCTCGCGTCAGGTCATCGGCCAGTCGCTCCCCGTGCCGCTCCAGCGCGTCCATGAGGAGCGTGAGAAAGCTGGGGTTCCACACGCTGATGAGAGACAGGTCCTCGCGGGCGACGAGATGCCAGAGCGTCACGTAGCGGCAGGACTCCACATCCGGCAATGCCCCCACTTCACCGGGCACCGCGAAGATGCGGGACAACAAGGGGCGCAGCACGCGCGAGAAGTAGGCGCTGTCCTCCGCGCTGCCCACGGGAATGCCGCCCGCCGTGCGGGCCTGCTTTCGCGCCAGTGGGGAGATGGACCAGTAGCTGGCGCCCTCGCGCAACGCGGGCCGGCGGTGGAGCAACTCGAAGAGCATGGGGGCCAGGGCGCGCTGGAACTCGGACAGGAGGCCGCGCGTCATGGGCACCCGCTTGCTGGCGCCCGAGGAGCCTCCAGAGAGTTCGAAGCGCAGCACCGGCTCACGCGTGAGCACCCGGGCCTCGCCCGCGGCGATGCGCTCCACGTCCGGAGCCAGCGCGTCCGGTGTCACCCACGGCACGGCGGCCTGGAAGTCACGGGCGTCGCGGATGCGGTGGAAGCCAGGAATGCGCTCCGCCTGCACGCTGCCCGCGGCCGAACGAAGCACCCGCTGCAGACACACCGCCTGCGCGGCCTCGGGGTCGCGCAAGGCCCGGTAGAAGCGCAGCGCGGAGGGAGCGAGCACGGCCCGCAGGCCGCCCAGCGGCAGGGAGGGAGCACTCACGACGGCCTCATGTCCCCACGCGGACACCGGCGTGCCGCAGCCCTCGCCGGGCCCAGCCGCGAAGCTGTCCGGACACGCTCCGCCCCAGCGCCAGGAAGAGGTCCCACCAACGAATCTCCACCAGACACACCAGCTCCTCGCCCTCGCCATGGCGCGGATTGCGCTCGGCGAAGAAGGCGATGTCGGGGTGCAGCGCCGCCGCGCGGTCGATGGGCGCGACGCCATCCCGCACGCGATAGTGCACGCCCTGGAAACGGAGCGTGCCCCGCGACGCGTCGTACTGCGCGCCGAACCAGCGGGCGGCCAGCGCGTGAAGGAAGTCGGCGCGTCCGGGAGGCGGCGTCCAGTCCCGCCGAGGCATCGTCCTGGGGAAGTAGTTCACCGCGAGCAGGTACGTCTTGAAGCCGGCGCTCAACAGCAGCCAGTGCACCGGCCGCAGGGGACGGCGGAGCTTGCGCGACAACACGAAGCGCCCGAAGCACACCTGCAACACCTTGTGGCCCCACCAGTCGGGGTGGATGACCGTGTCGCCCGAATACACCACCTCCACCCGCTGCCCGCCCGCGAGTTCCTCGGCGACGCGCAGCGTGCTGAAGCCCACCAACTCCCCGCCTCGCCGCGTGTGGAGGAGGATGACGTACTGCTTGGCATCCAAGTCCTCGGCGAAGCGCTCCGGCGACACGCCCGTGTAGCAGAGCTGCATCAGCGCCAGCATCTGCCCACGCTGCGCCTCCGTGAGCGCATCACGCCGCACCGTCGAACCCTTGAGCGGCGACATCATGGCCGGGCACGCCCCTGCAACACCTCCGCGTCAGGAGGCTGCCGAAGCTCATGCGTGCGGTCCGGCGACAGCGACACCTCCTGCACGTCGCCCCCGTACCAGTGCACCCGCGCCGTCACGAGCCCCCTGTACCGGCCCAGCCCGAAATGCAGCCGCGCGTCCGCCGACGCGGAGAAGCCGCCCATCAACCCGACTTCCTGCACCTGCTCCACGCGCGTCCCCGCCTCCTCGTAGGAGACGACAACCCGGGTGCCCACCGCGCTCCGGTGTGTGCGACCACCGTGGCCCACCAACGAGAGCCCCACGAAGTGCGCATCCTGACGCCCCTCCGAGCGCAGCGTGTTGCGATACAGCGACACCGGCCCGTGCTGATTGGTGATGAGCGCGTCCAGGTCGCCATCCCCATCCATGTCCGAGAGCAGCACGCCTCGCGAGTTGTCCGGGTCGTCCAACCCGAGCTCGCGCGCCAGGTCCACGAAGTGTCCGGGCTTCGCGTCGCCCAGGTTGAGGTACGCGCGGCGCGCTTCGTTCGGGTAGATGGTGCGGCCCCGGATGTCGCCCCACTTGTCCGCGTACGTGTGGATCTCCGGGCCGGACTGCATCAGCTTGTGATTCACGTACCAGTAGTCCTTGCGCTGGCCGTCGGGGATGCGCCACCGCGCCGCGTCCAGGCGGTCATCCACCATGCCATTGGCCTGCACCAGGTCCGGCCAACCGTCGTTGTCCAGGTCTCCCGCCGCCGCACCCCAGCCGAAGCGCCGCTCGTTGAGCGCGCCGCGGAAGGTGGCCTCGTCCCGGAACTCCGGCGTGAAGGCGTCCTTCCCGGGGCCCACCATCCACAGCAGGCTGCCCTCCGCCTGGAGCGAGTGGTGGACGTTGGAGACGTACAGGTCCAACCAGCCGTTGCGGTCGAAGTCCGCCACGGAGGCATTCATGCCCTTGTATGTGTCCTTTCCAATCTCGCCGAAGAGCCGGCCCGCCACGCGGCGGAAGTGCTTCCCGCCCTCGTTGAGATAGACGTCGTCCGGCCCGAAGTCGTTGGCCACATACAGGTCCGTCCACCCGTCGCGGTTGAAGTCCACCGTGCTCACAGCCAGCGACCAGTGCGTCTCCGACATGCCCATCGCGGCGATGTCCACCTTCTCGAAGGTGCCGTCTCCCTTGCCGCGATAGAGCGCGTTGAGCCCGCCGTTGGCCGCGTTGTGCCAGCCGTCATGCATGAAGCGGAACATGCGGCGGTCCTCTGCGTGCTCGGGCTCTGGCAGACGGAAGAGGTTGAGCGGCACCGGCGGCTCGTAGCCCGGCAGGTGCGTGGTCATCACGTTGAGGACGAAGAGGTCCAGGTGCCCGTCCCGGTCATAGTCCAGGAAGGTGAGGCCCAGGCTCACCGCGTGGTCCATCACGCCCGCCGCCTCGGTCACGTCCTCGAAGCCCGCGGTGCCCGTCTCTCGCAGCGTGTTGCGCAGCAACCGGACGGGCCCGAAGGCCACCGCCACCGCGAGGTCCAGGTCGCCGTCACCGTCCCAGTCCACGAAGGTGCCGCCGCCCGGCAGGCCCTCTTCCTTGTAGCGGGTGGCGAAGCGCTCCAGCGCGGGCACGAGCACCCGTTCGAAGCGGAGGTCGCCGAGGTTCCGATAGAGGATCGCGTGGTCCTCGGGCCGCGCCAGCGGGTGCGTGAGGAACAGGTCCGGCCGGCCATCCCCGTCGTAGTCCCCCACGGCGACGGCGTCCCCCACCGCCACCAGCCACTTCGCGACGTGCCCCAGCCGTGGGTCCAGTTCCTCGAGCGTGTTGCCCATGGTGGAGTCGAGCCCCGCGGCCCGCGCCTCCACGCGCTCCATGCGGAAGTCCATCGGCGTGGTCCGGACTCCGGGCGTGGCGGCCAGGGTGTAGCCGCCCACCATGAGACCTCCCAGCCCGCCCACCACCGCCGCGCGCTTCAACCAGCCGGAGGACACCAGCGTGTTCAGCGACTCGCGCCACCCGCGCTGCCAGGCGGCTCGCGCGTGGAGGAAGAGGAAGCGGACCGTGGCGCACGCGAGGGCTGCATAGAAGAACGTGTAGACGCTCTCCTTGAAGTGCAGCACCAGGTCCACCAGCGTCACCGCCAGCGCCAGCAGTATCTGCCCGCGCCGCGTGCCCGGAGACGTGGCCGGGTCGGTGAGCATGTAGAAGACGAAGATGAAGAACGACGGCGCGCCCAGCGTGCCAAGGAAGAGGACCTCCGGCGGAAGGTGGTGCCGAAGCACATAGGCGCGCAGCGCCGTCTGGAGCGCGTAGAAGAAGAGGAAGCTGACCACCAGCCACCCGCGCCCCACCCGGAAGAAGAAGAGCACCAGCGCAGCCATGAGGATGAAGGCGGAGAGGGCCACCTCGCCGTTCGCCCACTGGTAGGCGGGCGCGGCGGTGATGAGCTCGCGCGTGAAGAGCAGCGACAGGGCCACGCCGAACATGGACGGATTGAAGACGTGGCGCCCCTGGAAGGTGAGCACGTACTTCGAGCCGATGGCGATCCACACCGGAAGGAGGAGCAGCCAGCTCGAATGCGAGTAGTTGAGCAGCAGCGCCAGCGAGCAGCAGGAGATGTACGCGCTCAGGGGGACGACCTTCTGCCGCTTCAGCCCCCACCCCAGCGCGACGTCCAGCACGCTGCCCGTCACCACGATGGCGGCCATCTGCCACGGGCTGCGGTTGAAGCCGAAGAAGGTGAAGCCGAGCACGCCGTAGAGCGTCAGCAGGAAGGCGAAGGGCAGGCGCGGGTCGTTCCAGCGAGGCCAGACCCAGCCCCAGCGCTCGACACGTGGCGCCGTGTGCAGCGGGACATACACCTGTGCAGCCGGGCTCACCCCGGGACCAACGCTCATGGAAGCCCGCCTTCCGCCGAAGCGCGTCGCCGCGCGCGTGCGGAGCGTGCCCCGTGGAACGCGCCCTGTCCAATCAGGTCAGGGGCTTGCAAGAGCCCCTCCTGTCCATGCATCCATGCCATGCCCGGGACACTGCAAACTCCGGGCACAGGTCCTTCAGCACGCGCGCTTTCCGATGCCCTCTCCGCACACCCGAGCCCTTCTCGCCATCCTGGCCGCTGTCTGCATCGTGGCGGCGGCCGGGTTCCGTCACGCGCAGAATGTGAAGGGCTCACGAGGCGGACGCATCTCCGGCCCCAAGCTGGCGTGGCTCTTCTACGCGGTGTTCCTGTGGTTCCTCGCGTGCCCGCTGGTGGCGCTGGACGTGGCGGTGCCGGAGGAGGCGCGAGGTGTGCTGGGCGCGTTCGCCGCCTTCATGTGGCTGCGAGGCGTGGCGGAGCTGTACCTGCTCTACGGCGTGAAGCGCTGGCGTCCGCCATATGGCGTGGCTCACGATGTGGCGTGCATCGCCCTGGTGCTCGGCGGCCTGTTTTGGGGCCGGGCGCGGTGGCTGGGCGTGCTCGGCCCCGAGGACCTGTGGGCCCTGGCCTTCCTGGGACTGGTGCTCGTGAGCCTGTTCGTCGAGGTCGCCTACGCGGCCCTGTTCTTCCACGCCGTGGAGGGACGAACCACGGGCGAGGACGGCATCTGGTTCGCGGACGAAGAGCAGGCCCGGTTCCGCCGCATCAACCGGTTGACCCTGGCGCTCAACGTGCCCCTGTATGCGGGACTGGTGGGCCTGCTGGCGGTGGGAGCGTGGTAGGCGAAGTGGCGGCACGCGCGGAACAGCCCGGGGCATGACTGCTACACTGCGCCTCTGCGCTGGCGCAGCCGGACCTCCTGCCCGCCGAGTCGAAAAGCCATGGGACACCCCACCCTCGAGAACGAAACGCCCTTTGCCTTCGACATGATGGGCCTCGCCGACGAGGACGGGCGCCCCCTGCTGCTGCTCGTCGTGAAGGCCACCTATGCCATGGGCCCCTCCGGGCTGAAGCTCGCCGATACGCAGGTGCCGGTGACGTGGAGCGGTGAGTCCTGGGGCAAGCCCGGCGAGTCCAGCGACAAGTTCGAACCCGAGAGCGCCTTCATCAAGCTGGCCACGGACGTGGCGTTGATTGGCCATGCCTACCCGCCCCAGAAAGGCGCCACCGAGGCGCTGGTGGCGCTTCAAGTCGGGCCGCTGAAGAAGGCCGTGCGCGTCGTGGGTGAGCGGACCTGGTTCAAGAGCATGGGGCACGTCACGGCCACCAAGCCGCTCCCCTTCGACAAAATCCCGCTCACGTGGGAGCGCGCCTTCGGCGGCTGGGACAAGACAGACACCGCGAAGCCGGCCTTCGAGCCGCGCAACCCGGTGGGTGCGGGCTTCCGCGCCAGTCCTCGTCACTTCCAGGAGGGACTGAAGCTGCCCAACCTGGAGGACCCCGCCACGGAGCCCCTGCGCGATTTCGGCCAGAAGGTGGTACCCGCGGGCTTCGGCTTCACCTCCCCGCACTGGCAACCTCGCGCCAGGTACGGCGGGACCTACGACGAGGCTTGGAACAAGACGCGCAAGCCCTTGCTGCCCAAGGACTTCGACCGGCGGTTCTTCAACGCCGCCGCGCCGGGCCTCATCGCTCCCAGCTACCTGAAGGGGGACGAGCCGGTCATCATCGCCGGCGCTTCCCCCAAGGGCCGGCTGTCCTTCTCGCTCCCAGGACAGTCCGCGCCGGTCGTCATCGTGGCGCTCGCGGGCAGCAAGGACGCGACGCCCCCCATGCACCTGGACACCGTGACCCTGGACACCGACGAGGAGCAGGTGACGCTCCTCTGGCGTGGACACGTCACCCTGGCCGAGGGCCTCCACGACGTGCAGGGCCTGAAGGTCACCGCCCAGGGTGTGCGCGCGCCCAAGGCGGCCTGAACGGAGCCTGCGTAGGGGCATGTCTCCAGCGGCGCCGCCGCGCTCCGGCTTCGCGGTGGCCTGGCTCGCACCGCGTGGCCCCGCCAGGGTATTCTGTTCCCCTGGAGGTGGCTGGCATGGCGGTCAATACCGGTGTGAACAAGATGTCCGTGGTGACGAAGGACAGCGGCGGCGTCACCGTGGCCTTCCCGGACGTATGCAAGACACCCAGCCCGGCCGGGCCCGTGCCCATCCCCTACCCCAACGTGGCCCAGTCCTCGGACACCGACAAGGGCACGAAGAAGGTCTCCGTGGCTGGCAACCCGGTGTGCGTGAAGGACTCCAACTTCAAGATGAGCACCGGCGACGAAGCCGGCACCGCGGGCGGAGGCGTGGCCTCCAGCAAGACGAAGGGCAAGGCGGAGTTCGTCAACTTCTCCTTCGACGTGAAGTTCGAAGGGAAGAACGTGGCGCGCGCCTTCGACCTGATGCTCCACAACGACAAGAACACGCCGCCCTTCCCCGTCATGCAGGGGCCCGTCATCGCCATGGGTGGCAATGAAGGCACGCCCAAGTGCCTTGTCTGCGAAGAAGACGTCTAGCCACCCTCCGCGATGTCACTTCCTCCCGGTAGCCCCCTTCCCTCCGAGCGGCACGACGCATCCATTCGGATGGACATGGCCAGAGACTTCCTCGCGGACGCGTCCTTCTTCTGGACGCTGCGTGAGCAGGGGCTTCTCGCCCCCGACTATTCCCTGCAGGAACTCCAAGCGGGGCCCGAGCAACGGCTGCTCGCGTGCCTGGACGCGTTGCAGCTCGGAGGTCCTCGGGTCACCCGGGAGTTGCTGCTGCCGGCGCTGTCGTCGGACGAGCCGGAGCAGGTGGCCTGTGCCGCCAGCGTGCTCTTGTCGCAGCCCGGGCAGGAACACCTCGGCGCTGTGCTCTCCACGCTGGCGGACGAAGGCGGTGCCCATCCTTCGAGCCACGGAGCCGCATGGGCGCTGGAGCTCCACCCGAGCCCTCGCGCTGTTCCCCAGCTCCTTACTTTGCTCGACGAAGGCGCCCCCGCCGTGCAGGCACGGGTGCTCGACATCCTGACGGCATGGGGGACGGCTCCGTCCCAGAAACTGGATGAGGCCGTTACGTCGAAGGACAGCGCCCTGGCCCAGGCGGGACTGCGCGCCGCCCGTCGCTTCCCTTCCCGGCTGGAACGCGCCGCGCTTCAACGGGCCCTGGAGTCCAACGACGCGGAGGTCCGCAACACGGCGCTGGAGACCGCCTTGCGTCTGGGCCACGGCTCCGCATGGACCGGCTGTGTCGACGCCGTCCGTCGCAAGGATGCAGGCTGGGGACCTTCCGCGGCACTCCTCGCGATGGGGGGCGACCCTCAAGAGTTGGACCTGCTCCTGAAGGCACTCCAGGAGCCAGCGCTGCGAAAAGAGGCGCTCTGGGCGCTGGGGCTCAGCGGGCGCGTCGCCGCCGTGGGTCCCCTCCTGGAGGCCATGAAGGACGAGTCGGTCGCGCAGGTGGCGGCGGAGGCCTTCTGCGCCATCACCGGCCTCGTCCTCACCGGACCGTTCGTGTCTGAGGCGGAGCCCTGGACCCCCGATACACCCGAAGATGAAGAAGCGCCGCCCCTGGGCCCTGAGCACGCCCTTCCCGTGCCTGCGCCGGAAGCCGTGGCGAACTGGTGGCAGCAGGTCCAGAAGGATTACTCGCCCCAGGTCCGATACCTCGGCGGGAAGCCCTTCAGCACCGAGACGCTCCTTGAGGCCCTGATGACGGGCCCCATGCGCAGACGCTCAGCACTGGCGCTCGAGCTGGCCATCCGGAGCCAGGGCGCATTCCAGCTTCGCGTCCGCGATTGGGCTCCGAGGCAATGGAAGACACTCCAGGCAGCGAAGGCGGTCTTGCAGGGGCGATTGCCGCTGGGGCCATTCCGCGCCTTCTCGCCGTCGGCCGTCCTGGCTGACGAGTCCCCCGTTCAAGCGGACGCACTCTTCCAGCGCGTGGTCTGGCAGCGCCCGCCCCCACCGGGTGCGCTCGCCATCACGGGTCTCGGGATGGTGTCGTCGCTGGGCGATGGCGTGGTGGGGAGCTGCGCGGCCGCTCGCGTGGGCGTGGCCCGGCCAGACGGGCTCGAGGACCTCACCTTCGTGGACGAGGACTCGGGTGAGTCGCTCCCCGTGACGGGGCATGCCATCCCGCATCTCACGCAAGGGTACGCGGGCGTGGGGCGCCTGGTACGGCTGGGGACGGTTGCCCTGACGGACCTCCAACACCACTCCGGCATGCAGGCGGGGCCGCGCACGGGCATCTTCCTCAACCTTCCCAGTGGCTTCCTCCTGGAGGCCGCGGAGCGCCAGGAGCGAAAGGCCGCCAGCGAAGAGGCGGAGCCCGACAGCGAGGCAGAGGACGCTGATGCCTCCTCTGATTTCGACGAAACGCCGCTGCTCGCCGAGACGCTTCGCGAGCGCTACGCCGAGACACTCCTGCCCCGGCTGCTCGCGCAGGCCGCCGTACCGGGGGGCATCACCCAGCAAGCAGTCTTCTTCGGAGACTCCCCCGGCTTCGTCACGGCCATGCGTGCCGCGGAACGTGCGCTGAGGTCCGGCACGCTGGACCGGTGCATCGTGGGAGGCATCGACAGCATCGTCGAGCTCGAGTGGCTGGACGCGCTGGACGCGCTCCGAATGCTGAAGACTCGCGAGCGGCCCACCGGGCTGATGCCTGGCGAGGGCGCGGCCTTCGTGCTCCTGGAACTCGCGGACGCGGCCTCTCGCCGCGGCACGCCGGCCGTCGCCTACGTCGACGCCATGGCCGCGTCCTCCGAACCCGAACACCTGTTCGCAGGCAAGCCGCACGTCGGCGTGGCCCTGTCCTCCGTCATCGCGGAGGTGCTCGGGAGCCTCGAGGACCGTGGCCAGACGACGGGGCTCGTCATCGCGGACCTCGACGGCACCGTGCCCCGAGCGCAGGACTGGGGCTACGCGCAGCTACGGCTAAACAGCGCGCCCCTGAAGGAGGCTGTCACCTGGTACCCCGCGGATGTGTGGGGAGGGCTGGGCGCCGCGACCGGTGCCGTCGCGGTCTGCATGGCGGCGCGCGGGTTCGCGAGAGGCTACCTGCCCACGTCGGGCGTCCTGACCTGGCTCTGGGGATGGAACGGGGAGCGGGCGGCCTTCCACCTGCGCCCGCCCTCCGCACGCTGAGACAGACTTCAGCGCGCGAGCCGAGGGAGCATCCGGTACTCGGGGTGGGTCCGCAATTGACGGCCCTCCGCCAACCGGAGCAGGGCGAGGCCCTCGACGAAGATGTGCCGCTCGGTCTGGAAGCGCTCTGGGTTGGACGGCACGCCCGCGTCCTTGAACTCTCGCGCCCGTTCGACCAGCAACTCTTCCAGCGACACGTCGAACGCGTCCTGGTCCGCTGACGCGAGGGCTTCGCATACGGCGAGCCGCGTGGAGCCCGTGTCGGCGGAGCACTGCTGGAAAGCGGAGAGGGCACGCTCGGCCCCAGCGGAGAGCCCCTGGGTTCCCGCGAGCAGGAGTTCGTGGAGGAAGTCCGCGTAACGGAAGTCATCCTCGAACTCGTCCTTCTCCGACCATTGGCGGGGCGAATGCCGGGCGATTTCCTGCGCCAGGCCGGCCTCGCCAGCGGCGAGCGCATCGAACAGCGGCTCCGTGCGGCTGGCACACGCAAACCGCCCTGGAGTCGCGTCTGAACGCGCTTGGGCTTCGACCAGCAAATCCCTGCGGGCGGCGGCGGACTGGCGCAGGCACCTTCGGAAGGCGGGCGTGTCCGCCTCCACCAGCAAGGTGCTGATGGCGGCGATGCGAAGGTACGTGGAGAGTCGCGTCAGCAGCGTCTCTCGCTGGATCGCTGTGAGCGGCTGCTTCAGCCCCTTCTCCAGCTCCTCAACCGCAAAAAACGCATTCTCGCGAATGAAGTTCATCTTCAGCATCGACGAGCTCCCTCTGGCGGATCCAGCCTCAAGGTGAGTACACGACTCAGGCCCGCCCGCGGAACTCGGAGCCGAAGTCATCCAACTCCTGGAACAGCACGCCCAGGCAGTCCTCGTCCACGATTCGCTGGCCTAAGTCTTCACGAACCAGGATGAGGCTGGTCTGCTCCGCGAGCCTGAAGATCTTCACGTCCTTGGGGATCTTCTTCTCGTTGAGGACCAACCGCCGGAAATACAGCACCTGATTCTTCAGGATGTCGTTCATGTCGAAGTCGGACTTCTTCGCGTTCATGCACGCGACCGACCCCAGCACGTTGGCGATGTAATACGGCGTGGTCAGGACTTTCTTGCGGGGCGTCCGGAGACGAATGGGCAGGTATTCGATGGAATCCGCCGGCGTCTCCTGCTCCAGGATGCCCTTGAGCTTTTCGGAGACCACCAACATTCCGAATGCGTTCGGAATGTTGTCCGTCAGCGTGCTGCCCCGCTCCTTCGACAAGTCAAAGGCAAGGCCCTTCGGGAACCATTCCTCACAGCGAACGCCCTCCGAGAGGAGGTAACCGCGCCCATCCAACTCCTCCTTGCGGGAAGCGTCCAGCCACGCGAAGGACTCGTCCTCGTCGTCGTCCACCCAGGGGTAGTAGCTCACGGCAATCCGCTCCACTTCAGCGCTTTTTCGCCAAGCCCCGCTTCTTCGGAGCTGATGACTCCCCACGCGCGGTGGGACAACCAGTGGGAGTCCGTGTCGCTGGCCCCCGAGGGGAGGAGACAGCTCCAACCTCAAGGTGAATGCACGGCTCAGGCTCGCCCGCGGAACTCGGAGCCGAAGTCCTCCAGTTCCTGGAACAACACGCCCAGGCAATCCTCGTCCACGATTCGCTGCCCCAGGTCTTCACGAACCAGGATGAGACTGGTCTGCTCCGCGAGCCTGAAGATCTTCACGTCCTTGGGGATCTTCTTCTCGTTGAGGGCCAACCGCCGAAAACGCCGCACCTGCGTCTTGACGATGGAACTCATGCTGAAGTCGGACTTCTTCGCGTCCATGCACGCGACCGTCCCCAGCACGTTGGCAATGTAATAGGGCGTGGTCAGGACTTTCTTGCGGGGTGTCCGGAGACGAATGGGCAGGTATTCGATGGAATCCGCCGGCGTCTCCTGCTCCAGGATGCCCTTGAGCTTTTCGGAGACCACCAGCATTCCGAACGTGTTCGGGATGCTGTCCGTCAGCGTGCTGCCCCCCTCTTTCGACAAGTCGAAGACAAGGCCCTTCGGGAACCATTCCTCACAGCGGACCCCCTCCGTGAGGAGGTAACCGCGCCCATCCAGCTCTTCCTTGCGGGAAGAGTCCAGCCACGCGAAGGACTCATCCTCGTCGTCATCCACCCAAGGGTAGTAGCTCACGGCAATCCGCTCCACTTCAGCGCTTCTTCGCCAAGCCCCGCTTCTTCGGAGCGGGCTTCGTGAACAAGTTGATGTTGATGGGGCCTGCTGTGGACACCATGTCCCAGTAATCCAACTGGAAGTCCATCAACTCAGTCTTGACGTCTTCCGGAGGATTCCACTCCTTGTGCTTCTTGTCCTTGGCCAGCGCGTTATCCAGCAAGTTGCGGACGCGGCGCATATCGTCACTCACCAGTCTGGAATAGGCCGGATGACTCCCCATGTGGTGGGGCAAGCGGTGGAACTCTGAGTCGCGCGCCACCGCGGGGAGGAAGATGATGTTCTCCCCGTTGTTGATGTTGTAGTCCACGCCCCGAAGCATCCGCATCTGGTCACTGGTGAAGTTCTTGTCGGAGAAGGCCTCCTCCGGAAGCAGATGGTGTGCCTGGTTGATGTACGGGGACTGGCCAATCTTGAAGTTCTGGCCGTGGACGAAGGTGTACCGGCGCGCATGCGTCAGGCTGCCTGGCTTGATGCGCTTGTCCCCGCGCACACGGGTGCCTCGCGCCTGGAGCACCCCCTGGATGGTCTCGAGGTCCGCGTAGATCTTGTTCCGGCCACCATTGCCCTTGATGTGCTTGTGGCCTTTATCCCGATAGTCACGCGAACGCCTGAGCCGGGCCTTCAGCTTGCCCATTCCAGCGAGATGATCTGCCTTCGCCATGCGTGCCCCCGTGGGACTCAGTTCAACTCAATCTTACCACCGCGAATGAGCTGGAGCCCCGAGGCCCGGCTCTCCACTCGAACCCCTCGAAGAAGGATGGTGCCGTCCCGGCGCAGCGTGATGCTTGCCTCGCCTACACGCAACACGATTTCCTTCTCGGCGCCGAGCACCAACCGGTCCTCCTTCGGGGTGTCCTTCGCCTCCGGCACAGAGGGCGCCGGAGCGCCAGCAGCGGCCTCGGGACGGCTCGCCACCTCGAGCAACTGCTCCAGCAGCGAAGGAGCGCTGGGGGCTTGAGCCAGCGCGACCAGCAGCGGACGTGCGGGGTCACCGTCCTCGAACAGCAGCACGACCTCCCGGCGCTCTTCCACCGCCGACCGCAACTGATCAGCCCCGAGCGAGACGAAGCTCCGGGCCGCGACCGGCATGGACGTCGGATTGCCCGCGAAGTCCACCAGCGCCAGCCCCTCCGAATTCACCCCCATGAGCCTGCCAACACGCGCCCCGGTGATGGGCTCCCGGTGAGCAGCGTGGAGCGTCTTCTCGGGCTTGGCGCCATCATCATCCGAGGCCATGGGCCCCCTCAATCCGACGTCGTGCCGTACAGTGCGACCTTCGCCCCAAGGAGACGGCGGACCTGAACGATATCAGGCCCTTCCCAACCACTCCACCAACAGCGCCAGGCTCCGGCCCACGATTGCGCGCCGGACCTCCGCTCTGTCCCCGGGAAAGACGTGCCGCTCCACCGTGGCCTGTCCACCCCGCTGCAGCACTGCGAGGTAGGCCAGACCCACGGGCTTCTGCGGCGTGCCGCCTCCGGGCCCCGCGATGCCTGTCTCCACCAGCACCCAGTCCGCCGTGGAGCGCGCCAGGGCACCGTGGGCCATGGCCTCCACGGCCTCGGCGCTGACGGAGCCATGCGCTTGCAGCAACGCCAGCGGCACGCCGAGCTGCTCCACCTTGGACTCATACGAGTAGGGAATGAAGCCACGCTCGACCACCGCGGAGGCGCCGGGCACCTCCGTCAACGTCGCGCCCAGCAGCCCTCCTGTGCAGGCCTCCACCAACGCCAGGCGAACGCCCGCCGCGCGACACCGCTCCAGCGCCTGCCGCGCCAAGTCCTCCAGGGATGCTTCCGTCATGCGCCCCACTCCATCGCATCCGCGGCGGACCTGCACGCCCAAGGACGGTCGCGCCGTGCGTTCCCGGCCGAGTCCTCGCTCGGGTCGCCGCGCCGCGTCCGAGGCCACCGTAGCAGCCGAACGTGGGGCCCGGTGGGCGCACCAAGGCGGAGACACCGTCCACGGTCGCGCAGTCCCTTGACCGACATACCCTGGCCGCACTCCGGGTGCCCTCGACGGCGGATTCCTTGACCCATCCGCGCCCGTGCGCAACAGAGTGCCGCCCGTGTCCTGGCGAGCGTGGAAGGTTGGAGTCCTGGCCCTGATGGCCGCATTCCTGGCGGCCTGTGCGTCCAGGCCGGTGGTCCCTGCCCCCGTGCCAGTCCCCGAACCCGTCGTCACGGGCCCGGTCGCCGAGGCGGAGACCTATCTGCGCGCCTGGGCCGCGGGGGATGTCGCCTCCATGCGGCGCGCCGTCGTCAACCCGCCCGCGTACTTCGAGGTGATGCACCAGCAGTTCCGCGACGGGCTGCGCATCGTCTCCTCCCAGTTCGAGCTCGGACCGTTCCAGCGCGATGGCGACGCCAGGGTGGCCACCTACCGCGCCGTGCACCTGCTGCGCGGGCTCGGGGAATGGGAGCTGGAAGGAGCGCTGCGCTTCGTCCGTCACCAAGGTCAATGGCGCGTCCAATGGACTCCCGCCACGCTGCACCCCGAGGCCCGCGAGGGTGACCTCTTCTCCCGCACCCGCACGGCCCCGCAGCGGGCCGACATCCTCGATGCGCAGGGAACGCCACTCACCCTACACGGTGAGGTCATCACCATCGGCGTCGACCCCACCCGCGTCCGGAGCCGCGCGGACGTGGCGGCGGCGCTCCAGGCACATGCCGGCGTGAGCACCGCACAGTTCGATGTGGCGCTGAGCGCGGCGGGCACGGCGACGAGCCGCTTCGTGCCCATCATCGACCTGCCCCCCGAGCGATACCAACAGGCCCGCCCGGCGCTGGCCCCCGTGCCCGGCATCTTCTTCCGCCGAAAGAGCGCCCGCACCCCGGCGGACGGCTTCGCGGCACACACCCTGGGCCGCATTGGCGAGGTGACTGCCGAGTTGCTGCCCCAGGTGGGCCCCACCTATCTACCTGGAGACCTCGTGGGCCTGTCCGGCCTGGAGCGGGCATACGAGGTCCAGCTCGCGGGCAGCCCCTCCGGCGATGTCCTGCTCATGCGCCCCTTGGGCAAGCCGCAGGTCCTCTTCCACTTCGAGGGTGAGCCGGGAGCGCCCCTGTCCACCACGCTGCGCCGCGAGGTCCAGGCCGCCGCGGAGGCCGCGCTCGACGGTGTGGCCCACCCCGCGGCCCTCGTCGCCGTGGACAGCGCCACGGGGGCCATCCTCGCCGTCGCCAGCCGGCCGCTCTCGCAGCCGCTGCACCGTGCCCTCACCGGCCGCTACCCGCCCGGATCCACGTTCAAGGTCGTCACCACGGAGGCGCTGCTCGCCCGAGGCATGCGGGTGGATTCCCCTGTCGCGTGCCCGCCGATGACGATGGTGCGCACCAAGCCCTTCCGGAACTTCGAGGGAGAGTCCCTGGGTGACACCACGCTGCGACAGGTGTTCGCCCACTCGTGCAACACCGCGTTCGTGACGCTCGCGACGGAGCTCGGCGGTGATGCGCTAAGTGCCGCGGCTCGCCGGTTCGGCTTCGATGTGCCCTACTTCCCCGGGCTGACTTCCGCCGGTGCATCATTCCCCACGCCCGCGGATGCCATTGAGTTGGCGGCAGCCGCCATCGGTCAGGGACGGGTGCTCGCAACGCCGTTGCATATGGCCTCGGTCGCCGCGGCGGCGGAGTCCGGCGAGTGGCGCGCGCCCTATCTTGTCGAAGGGCTGGACGGCGGACCGAGCAGCCTGCTCTCGAACGGCGTCCGGGCGCCGCTGTCCGCGCTGATGCGCGCCGTCGTGATGGAAGGCTCCGGAAAGGCGGGGCGGCAGGTCTCTGGGCTCGGCGGAAAGACAGGCACCGCCGAGTTCGGCACCGTCGCGCCGCTGCCCACGCATGCGTGGTTCATCGGGTTTCGAAAGGGCGTGGGATTCGCCGTCCTGGTGGAAGGCGGCGGCGTGGGCGGGCGCGTCGCCGCGCCCATCGCCGCGAAGTTCGCTGGTGCGCTGTAACGCGCCCGGAGAGCCCCTCTCTGCTCAGGCTCCGCGACGACGCAGCGCCACGGCCAGGCCCGCGAACGCCAACACCACCCACAGCGCCACCGCGCCCGGCCCCGTCGCGTTGCAGCCGCCACCGCCCACGTCCGCGCCGCTATCCGGCGGAGTACCCGCATCGGGCGCCTGCGGCCCCGCGTCCGGTTGCTGAGTGCCCGCGTCCAGCGTGCCCGTGCCCGCGTCCGGCTGCTTCGTCAGCGTGCTCTCATCGAAGTACGCGCCACACGCCGGGTCGCTCACGCCGGCCGCGCGGTGGTCCAGCGCCAGTGCATAGGCGCCCGCGCCGAAGCCCGCCATGGGCGTGTTGTACTTATACGTGCCGTTCAGCTCGTCATACGTCTCCGCCACGGCCAGGTAGTTCTTCAGCGACTGGTCCGTCACCCACTTCAGCACGCGGTCGGCACGCGCCACATCGCCGCCCATGCGCTTGGCCACCGCGCCGCGCAGGCTGACGATGACCCACTCCGCGCTGTCGTACTCGCCGCCCCAAGGGCTCATGTCCGCGCCATCCGGGTGGTCATACCGGTCATCGTTGCGCTGCCAGCCCGCACCCGCCGGTGAGGACAGGCGCAGGTCCAGTCCATGATAGGTCGCCTGGGCAATCTTCCCCGCCGGGTCGAACAGCTCGAAGGCGAACGCGTCGAACACCGCCGCGTCCCAATAGCCCCTGCCCTTCCTCAGTTCCTCCAGGTTCGAGGCCAGCGCGAAGTTGCTGTCCGTCAGCGTCTCCGCCATCGCCCGGCGCAAGGACTCGCCCGCCTGCCGGTAGCGCTGCGCGCGCTCCGTGTCACCCACCCGCTGCGCCAGCTCCGCCGCGTCACACAGGCCGCGCGCCGCCGTGAGGCTGGTGTACGTCCACGACCGCTGCCGCCCTTTCCAGTGCGTCTCCCAGATGGACGAGTCCGGACGAATGAGCCCCGTCACCGGGTTGATGAGCGCCACCAGCGCGTCCCCCACCTTCGTGGACACCGTGGGCCAGGTCTGGTCCACCAGCGTGGTGTCGCCCGTCGTCCGCTCGTAGTGCCGCAGCGCCCACAGGAAGAGACCGAAGCCGTCGAACTCGATGTTCGGCCCCGCCTCGTTGAAGTCCGTCTCCTCCACGCCGAAGCCGTGGTAGCGCGTGAGGGTGATGATGTACGGCGGCATCGAATACGGCTCCAGCTCACGCCAGTGCTGGAAGCGGCCACTGTCCGCGTTGAGGTAGTAGGACAGCGCGTCGCGGGCATCGCTCTGCATGCCCAACGTGGCCATGGCCGCCACCGCGTAGGCCCCGTCCCGAATCCAGGCGTACGTCCACTGCCCGGGCGGCAGGCTCGCCAGCACCGCGCCGTAGCCCGCGTGGCGAACCACGCCAGGCAGCGACGCCGGCGTTCCGCCGGGCGCCTTGAAGCGCGTGCGGCGCGGCTCGCCATCCCGCGACAGGAACTCGCGCAGGTACACGTCGCGCGAACGCACCTGCGCCATGTGCAGCACCACCGCCGAGTGCCGCAGCAGGGACTCCTCGTCCGCCGACATGCCCGCCGGCACCTTCACCGTGTCCGTCTGGAATGCCGCCCACCGCGCCACTTCCGCGTCCACCAGCGCCTGGGCGCCGGACGCGCCCGCGTACTCCGTCAGCCACTGCCGCACCGTGGCCCCGGCCGCGGGGTCACCGTGGTGCGCGAAGGCCACGCCCACCCACCGCTCCGCGCCCGCCGGGATGTCCCCCAGGTTGAACTGGTACGCCGTCGCCCAGCCCGTGCCCGCCGAGGGCTGCGCCGTGAAGTCCCGCAGGTCCTGCCCGCCGCCCCCATTCACCACCGAGTAGGCGTTCTGCGAGCCCGTCGTCGTGGACAGCCACGCCGACTTCCGGGCCACCGTGCCCAGCGGCCGCGCCACCAACACACCCGCGAAGCCCTTCTCCACGAAGTCGTTGCCGCTCAGCTCCACCGTCTCGCCATTCTCATCCAGGTCCGCCATCACGCCCGGACGGCCGAAGCCCAGGTGGAAGTTGTGGAGTGAGAAGGCACTCACGCCAGTGACGGCCGACGCGCCGGTGTTGCGCACGCGCAGCGCCATGACGAAGGACGCGTGCGGCAGGCCCTGCGGCGCGAAGACGAACGTCGTCGCCTCCAGCGTTCCCACCCGCTGCACCAGCGCGCCCAGCCCCGTACCGCCCGTCTTCTCCGGCGCCCACGCCGCGTAGCCGCTGGCGTCCCGGTCCGCCTCCTGCGTGCTGAGCCAGCGCTGCGTACCCCCGGAGCGCAGCCCGAAGAACGCGTCGAAGAGCAGGTCGCGGGCGTGAATCACCTTCGGCTGGCCATTCTCGAAGACGTCATTGCCCGCCGCGTCGATGACGGGCTCCTCGGTGGCGAACAGGTGCTCGCGGAAGTGCGTCACCTTGCGCTGCTCCACGTCCAACATCACCGCGCCATGCCCGTTGGACGACGGCAGGCGCAGGAAGGAGCGCTGGATGGGGACTTCCGCGCGGGCACCGGCGCCCACGGTGCACAGCAGCGCGAGGAGCAGCACGGGCGGCTGACCAAGCCGGTGATACCGGCGGGGGGTGGGAATCATCCGGCGGATTCTGGGACCCTTCCCGTCTCAGGCCAACGGGTGCGAAACCACCTCTCTTGCTGACCTTCCCGGAAAAGGCTGTTTCAAAAGGGGTTTCAGCCGGGACTCTGGCGCCTCCGCGCAACCACCTGTCGCCACCCTCCCCCCAAGAAATGGGACTCATCACGTACTGACTGGTGACGCGGCACCGGACGACCCACCGCCGCAGGGGACCTCATGACTTCGCTCGCCCGGCCCGCGAGGCTGACCTGGCAGAACTGCGGCACCTTCCTTCGCGTCCTGCTGACGCAGGTGCTCTACGTCGCCCCGCTCTTCTGGTTCATGGAGCTGGCGCAGAACGTGGCCTGGCGGTGGATGAATGGAGACTGGGGTTGGGTGTTCCCCAAGTCGCCGTACCACTGGTTCTCCTTCGGGAGCCTCATCCTGTGGGCCGGCTGCGTGGCGCTCCTGTGGAGCCTGCACTTCTTCTGGTTCTACCCGCGCCGAGTGACGGTCTGGCCGCGGCTGGCCATTGGCGCCGTGGTGTGCTGGGTGGGCGAATGGGTGGGCGGCTACGTCGCGGCCAATGTCTTCAACCATCCGCTCCAGGTGTGGCCCGGCTCACCGCTCGTCTACGTCCACTACAGCGCCCTGTTCTTCTGGGTGAGCAACTGCATCGTCTACCACCTGCTCACCAACGACGTGGTGGACCTCACGCCCGAGTACGACGCGCCTCCAACGACGACGCGCGCACAGGTGGCCTGAGACTCACGCGCCCTGAGGCAGCTTCAAGCGCGCGCGGCAGCCCTTGCCCTCGGGGCGGTTCTCCAGGCGCAGGCTGCCCCCGTGGGCCTCCGCGATTTGCCGGCTGAGCGCCAGGCCGATGCCGCTGCCCTGGGGCTTGGTGGTGAAGAAGGGCACGAAGAGGTTGCCCGTGTCCGTCATGCCGGGGCCCTCGTCCTCCACCCAGACCTCCACTGCGCCCGGCGACAGCACGGCCCATGACACCCAGACGTCCCCTCCGGTCTCCGGAGCGGACAGCACCGCGTCCACCGCGTTGCGCACCAGGTTGATGAGCAACTGCTCCAACTGGTCCACGTCGCCCCGCAGCACCAATCCGGGGCCCGCGCGCACGCCCACCTTCCGGCGCTTCTCCAGCGCGGCCACCCGGCGCACCCACGCGTCCACCTCCACGGCGCCTGGCGTCGGAGGCGGCAACCGCGCGAGGCTGGCGTAGGCGGACATGAAGCGCGCCAGTGATTGGGAGCGACGGGCGACGATGCCCAGTCCGCTCTTCGCGTCCTCTTCCCAGTCGGACGGGCGCGGCGCCATGAGCAACGTGTCGCGCAGCGCCTCCGCGATGGAGCCGATGGGCGCCAGCGAGTTGTTGATTTCGTGGCTCAACACCCGCACCAGCCGTTGCCAGGCTTCGCGCTCTTGCTCACGCAATGCCAGCCGCAGGTCCGCGAGCACCACCAACTGGTGCGGAAGGCCGCCCTGCCGGAAGGAGCCTCGCCGCAGCTCGTAGGGGCCGCCCTCCTCCGCGAAGGAGCGCGTCAGCCTGCGAGGCACGTCGCCCTCCAGCAGGTCCGTCAGGCCCAGGGCTCCGGCGCCCTTGCCCACCAACTGCGAGCGTGACGCGCCCAGCAGCCGCTCGCCCGCGCGGTTCACCAGCCGCAGCGTGCCCGCCACGTCGAAGGCCAGCACGCCGACGTCAATCTCCTCCATCACCTGCTCCAGGAGCGCGCCCGCTTCCAGCACTCCCAGCCGCTGCTCACGCAGGGTGTCCCCCAGCGCGTTCACCTCCAGCAGCACCTCGCCCAGCGCATCCCCCGCCCGCGCGCCCCGGCCGCGCACGGAGTAGTCCCCTTCGCGCAGCGCGGCCAGCAGATTGGCCACCGCGTGCAGCGGCCGCATCACCCGTTCGCGCACCAGCAGGCCCACGCCCAGGAAGGTGCCCACCACCAGGGAGGTCAGCGTCCACTGCACCTTGGAAGAGAAGTCCCCCAACCACACCAGCACGAGCGCGGCCACCGAGCCCGGCAGGCCCGCGAGCCACGCGAGCCCGAGCACCTGCAGGTCATGCGGCGGTAGCCGGCGCTCCTCGCTCACCGAGCGCCCTTGATGCCGTAGTACTGGAGCCGCCGGTACAGCGCGCTGCGCGACAGCCCCAGTCCCTTCGCCGCCTCGCTCACGTTGCCTTCGTGCCGCGCCAGCGCCCGCTCGATGAGGTAGCGCTCCACCTCCTCCAGCGTCATCTCCTCCAGCCGCGTCATGCCCTCGCGGCCGGCCCGCTTGAGCAGCAGGTCCTCCTGCGTCACCTCGTCACCCGACGCCATCAGCATCGCGCGCTCCACCGCGTGCTCCAGCTCGCGCACGTTGCCCGGCCACGCATAGGCCAGCAGGGCCTCCAGCGCCTCCGAGGACAGCTGGACGTTGGGCCTGCCGTAGCGCCGGCCCTGTTCGGCCAGGAAGTGCGCGGCCAGCAGCGGGATGTCCTCGCGACGCTCGCGCAGGGGCGGCAGCTGCACCTCCACCGTGTTGAGGCGGTACAGCAAATCTTCCCGGAAGCGGCCCTCCGTCACCGCCCGCGACAGGTCCACGTTGGTGGCGCTCACCACTCGCACGTCTACCCGCCGCGTCTTCGACGAGCCCACCGGGTGCAGCTCACCCGTCTGGAGCACGCGCAGCAGCTTGGCCTGCTGCGACAGCGGCATGTTGCCAATCTCGTCCAGGAAGAGCGTGCCGCCGTCCGCCAGCTCGAAACAGCCGATGCGGTCCGCCTTGGCGTCCGTGAAGGCGCCCTTCACGTGGCCGAACAACTCGCTCTCGAAGACACCCTCGGACAGGCCGCCGGAGTTGACCGCGACGAAGGCCCGCTCCGAGCGCGTGGAGCCCCCATGAATCAGCCGCGCCACCACCTCCTTGCCCGTGCCGTGCTCGCCCGTCACCAGCACGTTGGCGCCAGACGGCGCCACCCGCTCGATGAGGCGCCTCACCGGCTGCATGGACCGCGACTCGGACACCATGGAGAGCTGATTGCCCTGCCCCCGGCGCAGGTGCTGGTTCTCCTCCTCCAGCCGGCGGCTGCGCTTCAGCGCCCGGCGCAGCTCCAGCTGGGTGCGCAGCGTGGCCAGCAGGCGCGTGTTGTCCCAGGGCTTCTGCACATAGTCGCGAGCACCGGCGCGCATGGCCTCCACCGCACCCTCCACGCTGCCCCACGCCGTCATCACCACCACCGGAAGGGACGCATCCTGCGCGCGGATGCGGCCAAGCAGGTCGATGCCCTCCTGCCCGGAGGTGGTGTCGCGCGCGTAGTTCAGGTCCATCAGGACCAGGTCCACGTCCTCGGCCTCCAGCGTGGCGAGCGCACCCGCGGGCGACTGCGAGGTGACGACGGTGAGTCCGTCCCGCTTGAGGAGCAGCCGGAGGGCTTCCAGGACGTCCGCCTGGTCGTCAGCGACAAGGACACACGGAGGCCGCGCGGCGGCACTGGGGGGATTCTGGAGGAAGGGGGCGGATTCAGACACGGGGGACACCAATAGGGGGAATGTGCCAGAAACAACCGGCGGCGGTCGCGCGGGTTGTAGGCGGCTGGGGACCTCAGGCGCCCTGCAACCAACCATCCGCGAGCTGGATGACGCGGTGGCCGTAGGCGGCGTTCGCCTCCGAGTGCGTCACCTGGATGATGGTGGTGCCGTCCCGGTTGAGGCCCTGGAAGACCTCCATGATTTGCTTCGCCTGCTGCGAATGGAGGTTGCCCGTGGGCTCGTCCGCCAGCAGCACCTTGGGGTTGGCGATGAGCGCCCGGGCGATGCCCACGAGCTGCTGCTGCCCACCGGAGAGCTGCGAAGGGAAGAGGTCCTTCTTCCCCACGAGCTGGAAGCGGTCCAGCATGTCGCCCACCAGGGCCTCGCGCTCGCCGCGCTTGAGGTCGCGGTAGGACAGCGGCACCTCCAGATTCTCCGCCACCGTCAGGTTGTCCAGCAGGTGGTACTGCTGGAACACGAAGCCGATGGTGCGCCGGGAAAGCTCCCCGCGCGCCTTGGGCTTCATGGCATGTACCGCCTGGCCATCCAGCAGGTACTCGCCCGTCCAGTCCACGTCCAGCATGCCCAGGATGGATAGCAGCGTGGACTTGCCCGCGCCCGAAGGCCCCATCAGCGTGACGAACTCGCCCGGCTGGATGTCCAGGTCGATGCGGCGCAGCACCCAGGCTCGGCCGCCAGCCAGGGGGTAGGACTTCTCGACGTTCCTCAGGGAGATGAGCGGAGATGGCATGTCCGTCTCAGCGGCGCTGTTCGTCCTGGACGATGCGGCCGTCGAAGAGGCTCACCGTGCGGGTGGCCACGCGCGCGTGCGCCGGGTCGTGCGTCACCATGCAGATGGTGGCGCCGCCCTTGTGAAGCTCCGTCAGGAGCTGCATCACCGCCTCGCCGTTCTTCGAGTCCAGGTTGCCCGTGGGCTCGTCCGCCAGGAGGATGAGTGGGTCGCCCGCCACCGCGCGCGCCACCGCCACGCGCTGCTGCTGACCACCGGAGAGCTGCCCCGGCATGTGACGGGCCCGGTGCGCCATGCCCACCTTCTCCAGCGCGCGCTCCACCCGCTGCTTTCGCTCGGCGGCGGGCATGCCCCGGTACGTCAGCGGCAGCTCCACGTTCTCGAACACCGTCAGGTCGCCGATGAGGTTGAAGCTCTGGAAGATGAAGCCGATGTGCCGGTTGCGCACCAGCGCCCGGTCCGTCGCGGACAGGTCCAACACGCTGCGCCCGTCCAACAGGTAGGCCCCGCGCGTCGCCGTGTCCAGCAGCCCCAGCACCGCCAGCAAGGTGGACTTGCCCGAGCCCGACGGGCCGACAATCGCCACCCACTCTCCCTTGCGCACGTTGAGGTGGATGTTGGAGAGCGCGTGCGTCTCCACGTCCTCGGTCTCGAAGACCTTGGTCAGTCCGTCCAGGTGGATGAGCGCCTTGCCGGGCTCCGCGCCCGCGTCCTCCTGCGCCACCGCGCCTTCCGGGGAAGCAGCCGCCTTCGTGTCGTTCGTCATCATCGCTGACCCACCCGCTCCGCCGCGTTCCACGCGGTCATGTCTGAAGTCTCCATCGGACTACTCCGCTCGCAGGGCGATGGCCGGGTCCACGCGCGTGGCCCGGCGCGCCGGAAGCCAGGCGGCCAGCACGGCCACCGTGCCCAGCAGCAACGCCACGCCCGCGAATGTCCACCCGTCGTACGCCGCCACCCCATACAGCATTGCGTCCAACAGCCGCGCCAATCCCAACGACAGCCCCAGGCCCAGCACCACGCCCAGCGCGGTGAGCCGCAGGCCCTGCCCCAGCACCAGCGTCAGCACGCGGGTCCGCGAGGCCCCCAGCGCCATGCGGATGCCCATCTCCCGCGTGCGCTGCGCCACCGAGTAGCCAATGACGCCGGAGATTCCGAGCGCCGCCAGCAGCAACGCCGTGCCCGCGAACAGGCCCATCAGCAGCGCCGACACCTGGCGGGAGCTGATGGACTCATCCACCAACCGCGTCAGCGGAGCCACCGCGTACAACGCCAGGTTGCCATCCACGGCGCGCAGTTCCGCTTCGATGGCGGTGCGCAGCGCCTCCGGGCTGCCGCCGGACTTCGCCCGGACCGCGAGCGCCAGGAAGGGCGTGGGCACCTTCGCCGCCGGGTAGTACGCGGCGGGCCGCGCGGGCGTATCCAGGCCCCATTCGCGCACGTCGTCCACGATGCCCACCACGGTCGTCCACTGCGCCGTGTCCCAGTGCAGCTTCAACCGCTGGCCCAGCGCATCCCCCTGGGGCCAATAGAGGTCCGCGAAGGTCTTGTTGATGACCACCTGCCAGGGCGCGTCCGGCCCCTCCGTCCCGTCTCCCTCCAGGAGGTGCCCCTGGCGCGGGGTGACGCGCAGCGTGCGCAGGTAACCAGGGCTGACGGCGCGGAACTCCACCGCGGGCCAGACCTCATCCGGCGCCTGCGGCCGTCCCTCGATGTCGAAGCTGCTGTCCGAGCGCCCTCCCAGCGGCAGCAGGTTGGTGACCCCCACGGCCTCCACGCCCGGGAGCGACTGGAGCCGGCCCAACAGCTCCCGCTGGAAGGCCACCTTGTGTGCCGCGTCCGGGTAGCGCGCGGAGGGCAGCACGAGCTTGCCCGTGAGTACGCCCTCGGGCGTGAAGCCCGCGTCCACCGCGCGCAGGGCCAGGAAGCTCTTGGTGAACAGCCCCGCGCCCACCAGGAGCACCAGCGCCACCGCGACCTGCCCCACCACCAGCCCCGCGCGCATCCGGCCCGAACCATGGCCCTCCGTGCCCCGGCTGCCCTCGCGCATGGCGACGCTCAAGTCCTCCCGGCTGCCGCCATGCAGCGCCGGACCGAGCCCGAAGAGCACGCCCGTGAGGAGGCTCACGCCCATGGTGAACACCAGCGGCCGCGCATCCAGCCGCACCTGGCTCGCGCGAGGCAGCGCCTCTCCCACCAGCGCCACCAACGCGTCCGTGCCCCACAACGCCAGCAGCATCCCCAGCACCCCGCCCGCCAGGGACAGCACCAGGCTCTCAGTGAGGAACTGCGCCACCAGCCGGCCCCGGCTCGCCCCCAGCGCGGCGCGGATGGACACCTCGCGTCCGCGCGCCGCCATCCGGGCCAACAGCAGGTTGGCCACGCTGCTGCACGCCGCCAGCAGCACGAAGCCCACCGCGCCCAGCAGCAGCCACAGCGTGCCGCGCACGTTGCCCACGACCTTTTCGTCCAGCGACGTCACCGAGAAGGACCAACCCACCTTCCGGTACCGCGAGGGGACGGCCTCCTCCATCTCCAGCGCCACGCGCGCCAGGTCCGTGCGCGCCGCGTCCTGCGTCACGCCGGGCTTCAACCGCCCCACCACCGACAGGAACCGGGCGCCGCGCTGGTCATCCTGCCGCTGTGTCTCGGTGGGCACGAAGGGCACGTACATCTCCGCCCAGGCGGGGTAGGCCACCCCCGCGGGCAACACGCCCACCACCGTGTACGGCTCGCCGTCGAGCTGCATCGTCTGGCCCAGCACCTGCGCGTCCCGGGCGAAGTGCACGCGCCACGCCGTGTCGGTGAGCACCACCACCCGCTCACGCCCCTGGACGGCCTCCGCCTCCGTGAACGCGCGGCCGAGCACCGGCGACATGCCCAGCGTGGCGAAGAAGGACGGTGTGGCCACCACCGTGGCGAGCTGCTGGGGGGTGTCCCTGCCCGTGAGCGTCAGGTTGCCGCCCCGGTAGGCCGCCACCGATTCGAAGGCGCGCGACAGCGTCGCCAGGTCGACGTACTCCGGCACGGACAGGGAGATGTCCTTGAGCCCGGCCTGCGCGACATTCCCCTGGAGGTGCACCACCCGCTCGGGCTCCGAGAAGGGCGGCGGCGTGAGGAGCACCCCGTTCACCACGCTGAAGACGGCGCTGTTGGCGCCAATCCCCAGCGCCAGCGCGAGCACCGCCACCAGCGCGAAGCCGGGGCTCTGGCGCAGCGAGCGCAGCGTGTACCGCACGTCACGGCGAAGTGCGTCCATCATCGCAGCCGCACCCGCTCCACGGCGTCCCACGCGGCCATGTCCGACAACACCACCTGGTCACCTTCTTGAAGGCCCTGCAGCACCTCCACCGCGTTCACCGAGCCTCGGCCCAGCTGCACCGGCACGCGGACGGCTTCATCACTGCCCGGCATCAAGCGGAAGAGAGCCATGGTGGCATTGGGCTGCGCGCCAGCCGGGCGCCCCACGGACAGCACGTCGCCCAGCCGCTCCAGCTCCACCGTGCCCTCCACCGTCAAATCCGGCCGCGCGCCACGGGGCAGCTCCGCGGGCAGCGACACCTCCACGCGCACCGTGCCCTGGCTCGCCGCGGGCGCCACCCGCGCCACCTGGCCTTCCACCACGCCGTTGCGGGTGTCCACCAACGCCTTCAGCCCAGGCTGGATGTCGCGCGCCTGCGTCTCCGCGATGCGCAGCTCCGCCTTCAGCCGCTCCGGCTTCACCACCTTCGCCAGCAGCACGCCCGGCGTCACCCACTGCCCCAGCTCCAGCGGCAGGTCCTGGAGCACGCCATCCTCACCCGCGAGCACCTTCATCGACTCCACCTGCGCGCGGCGGAAGCGGGCCACCGCCTTCAGGCGCTCTACCTGTCCCTGCTGCGCGGTGAGCTGCTCCTTCATGCTGGACGCCACCACCTGGAGCTTCTTGCGCTCCAATTCCAGGCGACGGCTCAGCTCCGCGGCCTTCTCGCGCGCCTGCTGCATCTCCAGGTCGCCGATATGTGCCTTCTGGTGAAGGGCCTCGTTCGCGTCGGAGCGCCGTCCCGCCTCGGCGGACTCGTTGATGAGCGCCGCCACCATGGCCTCCTGGGCCAGCCGCTGCGTCTCCAGCTCCATGCGCACCTGGATGAGGTCGGCCTCCACGCTGGCCAGCTGACGCTCGGCCTCCAAGGCCTGGAGCTGCACGTCCGGGTTCGACAGCTCCAACAGGAGCGTGTCCGCCGTCACCGTGGCCCCAGGCCGCACGTGGATGCGCTCCACCCGGCCCGCCGTGTCAGCGGTGAGCCAGCGGATGTACTCCGGCACCAGCGTGCCCGCGCCCTTCACCTGGCGCACCATGGGTCCGCGCTTCACCGTGTCCAACCACACCGAGGCCCGCTCCACCGTGGGCGCCGCCGGGCGCAGCCGTGACAGGCCCACCGTCACCAGCAGGAGCGCGCAGGCTCCACCGATGGCGATCACCCAGGGCTTGCGACGCGGCTTCTTGGCTTTGGGAATGTCCACGCCCCCGCCCAGAGCGAGGCTCGTGCCAAGGCCATCTCCCGCGTCAACCCCTTGAAACTACTCGGGATGAAGGACTGCCTCGCGAAGGCCGTGCCCACTTGCGGAAAGTGCCGTCCCAGAAGCGGACAGCGACCGGAAGGGGGTGGAGGCCCCCGGGGGCGCCAGCGCTAAGGTGCGCGCCCATGTCGGCCTCCCTTCTCGAAGTGTTCCTGGACCACGCACACCGCGCGCCCGAGCGGCCCCTGCTGACGTTCGAGCAGGAGCGCTTCACCTACGGACAGTTCGCCACGCACGTCATGGCCTTCGCCCGGGGCCTCAAGCAGCGCGGGCTCCAGCCGGGGGAGCGGGTGGCGCTCTTCCTGGAGAACAGCGCCCGCTTCGCCATCGCCTACCTGGGTGTGCAGGCCGCGGGCGGCGTGGTGGTGTTGGTCAACACCGCCTACCGGCAGGTGGAGCTGGCCCACATCCTGTCCGACGCGGAGGTCTGCGGCTGCGTCACCGGCGCGGCGGGCGCCGCGGAGCTGGTGCCGCTGCGGGCCCAGCTGCCCTCGCTCCAGTGGCTCATCACCGTGGAGCGCTCCACCACCGCGCTGCCCGAGTCGCTCACGGAGGTCCCCTTCGACACGCTGCTCGCGGAGGGCACCTCCGCCACCGCGCCGCTGGTGATGCCACGTCCGGAGGACCTGGCGGTGCTGGGCTACACCTCCGGCACCACCGGCCGCTCCAAGGGCGCCATGCTGCTGCACCGCAACCTGCTGGCCAACGTGCGGGCCGTCACCGAGGCGTGGCGCTGGACGGAGCAGGACCGGCTGCTGCTCACCCTGCCGCTGTTCCACACCCACGGCCTGATGGTGGGCCTGCACGGCACGCTGTTCACCGGCGCCAACGTGGACCTGCGCCGCCGCTTCAACGCCGCCGAGTCCCTGACCGCGCTGCGCGATGACGCCTCGCTCACGATGTTCTTCGGCGTTCCCACCATGTACAGCCGCCTGCTGGAGGAGGCCCGCGCGTCACGCGTGAAGCCGCGCGCGCTGCGCCTGTGGGTGTCCGGCTCGGCGCCGCTCAGTCCCCAGCTCTTCGCGGACATCGAAGCGGAGCTGGGCGCCCGCATCCTGGAGCGCTACGGGATGACGGAGACCATCATGAACACCACCAACCCCTACGAGGGCGAGCGCCGCCCCGGCACGGTGGGCTTCCCCTACCCCGGCCAGGAGGCCCGCGTGGTGGACGTGCGCACGCGCCAGCCGCTGCCGCGCGGCGAGACGGGCGAAATCGAGGTGCGGGGCCCCCACGTCTTCGCCGGGTACTGGCGCCGCCAGGACGCCACCGCCGAGTCCTTCGACGCGGACGGGTGGTTCCGCACGGGCGACCTGGGGGATGTGGACGCGGACGGCTACCTGCGCATCACCGGACGGGCGCGCGAGCTCATCATCAGCGGCGGCTTCAACGTGTACCCGCGCGAGGTGGAGGAGGTGCTCGCCATGCACCCAGGCGTCGCGGAGGTCGCGGTACTGGGCCTGCCGGACTCGGACCTGGGCGAGCAGGTGGTGGCCGTGGTGGTGCCACACCCGGGGGCGACCCCGCCGGAATCCCAGTCCCTGGTGGACTGGTGCAAGGACCGGCTCGCCAGCTTCAAGAAGCCGCGCCAGGTCGTCTTCACGGATGCGCTGCCGCGCAATGCGTTGGGCAAGGTGCAGAAGCACCTCCTCCGGGCAGCACTGGTGCCACCTGGCACGCGATGAGCCGCGCGTCCACCGCACGGTTCCGAACAGACGCCGCGCAATTGCATGGCGTGGGCACCTTGCTGGCCTAGGGTTCGCGCCCAAGACGGAAGGAGCATCGTGTGACGGACACCTCTGAGCGGCCGGACGAACCCGACGCGCGGGTTCCCAGCGGCGTGCCAGGGCTGGACGCGCTCCTGCGCGGCGGCTTTCTTCGCGGAGGCACGTACATCATCACGGGGGCGCCGGGGACGGGGAAGACCATCCTCGGCAACCAGTTCTGCTTCGCCACCGTGGCCCAGGGTGGCCGTGCCATCTACCTCACGGTGCTGGGGGAATCCCACGCGCGGATGATGCTGCACTTGCGGAGCATGCGCTTCTTCCACGCGGAAGAGGTCGGCCGCGCCCTGAGCTACGAAAGCGGCTCCGCCGCCCTCAAGGCGGAAGGGTTGGCGGGCCTCAGCAAGCTCATCTTCCGCGCGGTGCGCGAGCACGGCGCCACGGTGCTGGTGGTGGACGGCCTGGTGGCCATGGAGGAGCGCTCCGAGGACCCGCTGAGCTTCCGGGAGTTCCTCCACGGCCTCTGCGTCCACAACGCGCTCGCGGGCTGCACCACGCTGCTGCTCACCGGGCAGCGCGGCGACCCGTCCGACCCACGCTACGCCATGGTGGACGGCGTCGTCGCCCTGGCCCAGGAGCGCGTGGGCGTGAAGTCGGTGCGCCTGGCCGAGGTGACGAAGTTCCGCGGCGGCCCCCAGATCCCCGGGCGCCACGGCTTCGAGATTTCCGACAACGGCCTGTCCATCCATCCCCGCATCGAAGCCCTCCACACGCGGCTGCCCACGCGCACGCCCTCGACGGACGCGCGGCTCACCTTCGGCATCCCCGCGCTGGACGAGATGCTCTCCGGCGGCCTGGTGCGGGATTCGTCCACGCTGGTGGCGGGCCCGCCCGGCAGCGGCAAGACGCAGCTGGGGCTGCACTTCCTGGCGGAGGGCGCACGCCGGCAAGAGCCCGGGCTGCTCCTCGGCTTCGTGGAGACGCCGGCCCGGCTGGTCAACAGGGCGGAGCGGCTGGGGCTGGGGCTGGGCGGACCTGTGGACGCGGGCCGGGTCCACCTGGTGACCCGCGTGGCGGCGGAGACGCAGCCGGACGCGCTGGCCGAAGAGCTGTTCGGGTGGGTGAAACAACACGGCATCCAGCGGCTGGTGCTGGACGGACTGGAGTCCTTCTGTCAGGAACTCACGGACTCCGAGCGCACGCCCCGCTTCCTCGCCGCCCTCATGCACGAACTGCTCAACCTGGGCGTCACCTCGCTGGTCCTCCAGCAGACGCGCGCGCTCGCCGCACCGGAGGCGGACGCGCGGCTGGACGTGGAGGCGCTCGTCGACAACGTCCTGGTGCTGCGGATGGTGGCGCTGCGCTCGCGGCACTACCGCGTGATCTCCGTGCTGAAGGCGCGGGAGAGCGAGCACGACACGGCCCAGCGCCTGTTCTCCATGACGCCTCGGGGCATCGAAGTCGCGGCGGACAGTGAGAGCGCGGAGGCCCTCTTCAACGGGCAGGCCCCGTCCCACGCGGCGCCCCCGCGGAAGCCGAAACGCAAGACAGGGAGCAAACCGGTCCGGCGCGGCAAGCCGTCCCGGCGTGGGGGGCGTGGCGTATGAAGCGGCTTCTCATCGTGGACGACGAGCTGGCCATCGTCGAGGCGCTCCAGGACATCCTGTCCGTGGAGGGCTACGACATCGACACCGCGTTCAACGGCGCCGAAGGCCTGCACCGCATGGCGGACGCGAAGCCGGACCTGGTGCTGCTGGACTTGATGATGCCCGTCATGGACGGCCGGGAGATGCTGCGCCGCATGCGCGAGGACGCCGGCCTGCGAGGCATCCCCGTGGTGGTGATGAGCGCCGGCCGCATCTCCGACGAGGAGCGCCGCTCCAGCGCGCGCTTCCTCGCCAAGCCCTTCGAACTGGACGTGCTGCTCGACACCATCGCCGAGCTGCTCGTCGAGCCCCAGCCCAACGCCTAGGCCGGCGTCCCGCGGAAGAGGGTGTCGCGGTAGTACTGCAGCTCAGAGATGCTGGCGCGCACGTCCGCCAGGGCGGTGTGCCCGCTGGGCGGCTTGCGCGGCTCCACCAGGTTCGGATACCAGGCGCGCGTCAACACCTTGAGGCTCGTCACATCCACCATGCGGTAGTGCAGGTAGCGCTCCAGCAGCGGCATGTAGCGGATGAGGAAGCGCCGGTCGGTGTGGATGGAGTTGCCGGCGAGGATGCCCTCGCCCAGGGCGCAGTGCTCGGTGACGAGCGCCATCACGTCCCGCTCCGCCACGCGCAACGAGGTGTTGGAGGCACGCACCTTCTCCAGGAGCCCGTTGCGGGTGTGCATCTCCCGGACGACGGGCTCCATGCGCAGGAGCACCTCCTCCGGCTGCCAGATGACGCGCTCAATCTCCGCGATGGGCCGCAAATCCGGACCGGTGATGATGACGCCCACCTCGATGATGGAACACGTCTCCGGATCCAACCCGGTCATCTCCAGGTCCAGCCACACGAAGCGCTGCTCACTCGAAATCATGCGGCGGACCCTACCAGCCCGTGCGTGTGCCCGGGGCGCTCATTGCTCCACGTCCGTGTGGACATCCACATCCGAAGCCAGCGTCCGGTGCACCGGGCAGCGGTCCGCGATGGCCACCAGCGCCGCGCGCTGCGCGTCCGTCAGCGGGCCCTCCAGCTTCACCGTGCGCTGCAGCCGGTCCATCTTCCCGTCCTTCGTCTCGCACTCCTCGCACGCCTTCGCGTGCACCTTCTCGTGGCTCATCCGCACGTGGACATGCTCCAGCGGCCAGCCCTTGCGCGCCGCATAGAGCCGCAGCGTCATCGCGGTGCACGCCCCCAGCGCGGCCGTCAGCAGTCCGTAGGGCGTGGGGCCGGTGTCCTCGCCGCCCACCGACAGCGGCTCATCCGAGCGCAGCCGGTGCGACCCCACGCGGATGTCCTGGGCGAAGCGGCCCTCACCCGCCTCGTGGACCTCCACCACGCCCGGGGGCAGGGGCGCCTCACGCTCCCGCACCGGTGTCACCTGCCGCGCGGCCCACACCCCCAGCACGTCGGCGGCATGGCCCGCGTCCGCGTCGTGGGACAGGAAGTGGTCCGCGCCCTCCAGCAGCATCAGGCTGGCCGGACGGCGGGCCATGGCCATCCACCGCCGGGCGTGCTCGATCGGCACGTACCGGTCCGCCGGCGCATGCAGCACCAGCAGCTCGCCCGGAAAGGCGTTCAGCGCCCGCCGCAGGTGCGCCTCGCCGATGTCCTGGAGGAAGCGGCGCGTGAGGCGCAGACGGCCCGGCCCGAAGTCGAGCTCGCCCTCACCCGCCTCCCGCGCGGTGGAAGACAGCCGTTCGAGCAACGGTCCACCGCCCACCGGCGCATTCACCAGCGCCAGCGCGGCCACCTCCGAAAGCCGGGGCAGCGCCGCGGCCGCCGCCGTGCCGCCCAGGCTGTGCCCCACCAGCAGGCGCACCGGCGGGTAGCGCTCCCGAAGCCACGCCGCCGCGGCCTCCACCGCCTCCACCGAGGGCACCGTGTCCGGCCGCGTCCCGGCAGTTGCAGGCGCGGTGAAGTCCAGCGACAGCACCGCGAAGCCGCGGGCCACCAGCGCATGGGCCAGCCGGGAAGGTGCCGGTGATGGCCCCAGACACGCGAAGCACCCCACCCGCACCGCGCTGGCCACGGGCCTGCCGGGTGGCAGGTCCAGCCGCGCCGTCACCACCGAGCCCTCCGCGCCTCGCAGCGCCACGTCCCGCGCGCCCATGCGTCACAGCTCCACTTCGCACTCAGCCGTCCACAGGCCATCCGCGCCCTGGGACACACGCGTGTCCACCAGCGACACGCCCCGCACGTCTCGCGCGAAGGGGTGGCGCTCCCGGTCCAACGGCTCACCGAAGGCGTGGCCGAAGAGGCGCGTGCCGTCCATGCGCACCGCGAAGCACCGGAAACACAGGCGGCGCGCCGCCATCTTGTGGACGATGGCGCGCAGCCAGTCCGCCAGCAGCCGCTCCGGCGCCGTCGCCTCGCACACCAACTCCACCTCCTCGCGCACCTCCACCAGCGCGGGGTCCACCACCAGCGCGCACAACGCCACCGCGGCCTGCTCGAAGGCCTCTTCCAGCGAGCGCCCCCGTCCCCGCACCACGCGCTCCGAGCCGCGGGTGAGGTGCTCCCACCGAGGTATCGCCTCGCGCGCCGCCGACGCCTGCCCCGTCTCCATGACGTCTCCTTCGTTGGTGTGTCCCGACGCCAGACTCACGCGCGCGCCTCCGCGCCGACCCCGCCGAGGAAGCGGAGGAACCACGCGGCGGCCTGTCGGGCCACCTGCTCCAGCGCGCCGGGCTCCTCGAAGAGGTGCGTGGCCCCCGGGATGATTTGGATGCCCTTCAGGCCCTCCATCCGCGCGAGTGACGCCTCGTTCAACTCCAGCACGCCCACGTCCTGCCCGCCAACGAGCAGCAGCGTGGGCGCCTGCACGCGGGGCAACACCGGTCCGGCCAGGTCGGGCCGGCCGCCGCGCGACACCACGGCGTGGATGAGGTCCGGATGCAGGGCCGCCGCGACGAGCGCCGCCGCGGCGCCAGTGCTGGAGCCGAAGTAACCCATGCGCAGCACGGCCAGCGCCGGCTGCCGCTGCGCCCATTCCGTCACCGCCGCCAACCGCCGGGCGAGGAACGGGATGTCGAAGCGCAGCTCCCCGGTGCGCGAGTCCCCCACCTCCTCCGCTTCGCTCAGCAGGTCGAACAGCAGCGTGGCCAGCCCCTGCGCGCGAAGCGCACGCGCCACCGCGCGGTTGCGGGGACTGAAGCGGCTGCTGCCGCTGCCATGGGCGAAGATGACCAGGCCTCGCGCGCCGTCCGGGATGCCCAGGCTGCCCCCCAGCACCACGTCGCCCACCTGGACCTGCACCTCCCGGACGTCCGGATCCGTATTTCCTCCCTGCCACATGTCGTCCGTGCCTCCTTGTCTGTCTCGCGTCACATCCAGAAGCCGCCCAGGTCCGTGGACTCGAGGACCTCGCGCGGTTGCACGGGCTCCCGGGCGCGCACGAGCAACTGCCGCAGCTCCACGTCCGGCAACGGCCGGAAGTCGTCGTAGGCCTCCGACACGTCGCGCATCGCGGGCAGCACCTCCACGCAATGCACCGCGTCCGCTTCCGGGCGCACCCGGGCCAGCCCATGTGGGGTCCCCACGGGGACGCCCAGCACCAACCGGGCCGGGTGTTGCCGCCGCAGCACCTGGAGCGCGGCCATGGCCGTGGCGCCCGACACCAGCCCGTCATCCACCAGCAGCACCGTGCAGCCACCCATCGCGGGCTCCGAGGTGCCCCGCAGCCGCTGGACCTGATTGTCCACTTCCGAAGCCTCCGCCCGCGCCAGGCTCCGGGCCTCCACCTCCGGCAGGCCCAGGCCCCGCAGCGCGTCCCGGTCCAGGTAGATGCCGCCCCCTTCCGACACCGCGCCCAGCACCGTCATCCGGCCCGGCACGTCAATGCGGCGGGAGACCCAGACGTCCAGTGGCGCCTCCATCGCGTGGGCCACCTCGTACGCCACGCGGAGCCCGCCTCGCGCCAGGCCCAGCACACGCACCTCGCCGCCCCGGTAGGGCAACAGCCGCGCCGCCAGCCGGCGGCCCGCATCTGCTCGGTCCCGAAAGCGCATTGCGTCCTTCCTCCTTCCCACAAGGAAGTCACGAGGCCCGCGACTGGCGGCGGAGGGCCATGCGGGGGCCGTCCCGGAGGGATGCTCGCGGGGGGACCGCCGGGGACGCACCGTCCGACCGGCAGGCGCGCTAGGGTGCGGCCCATGGACCCTGTCCTCCTTGTTGGCACGGCGAGCCCCCACCTGGGACGCGCGCTCGGGCAAGCCCTGGGCGTAGCGCCCGCTGACTGCCACTTCGAGCGTTTCCCCGATGGGGAAATGCACGTCGAGGTGCCCGAGCAGGTGCGAGGCCGCACCGTCATCCTGGTGCAGTCCACGACGCCACCCGCGGGCGAGCACCTGCTGGAGTTGTTGCTGATGGCGGACGCGTGCTGGCGCATGGGGGCCGCCCGCCTGGAAGCCGTGGTGCCCTACCTGGGCTACGCGCGGCAGGACCGGCGCGCCAGGCCAGGGGAGCCCCTGGGCGGCCGGCTGGTGGCAGACCTGCTGTCACAGGGCCGCTTCGCGCGCGTGCTGGTGGTGGACCTGCACAGCCCCGCGCTGGAAGGCTGCTTCGGCGCGCCGCTGGAGCACCTCACCTCGCTGCCGCTGCTGGCGGACGCGCTGCGCGAGCATGTCACCGACACCTCCGTGGTGGTGGCGCCGGACCTGGGCGCGGTGAAGCGCGCGGAGGCCCTGGCGCGGCTGCTGAACCGGCCGTGGGCGGTGATTCACAAGGTGCGGCTGAGCGGAGACGAGGTCCACGCCAGCGGGCTGATGGGCGAGGTGCGGGGACGCCGACCGATTCTGGTGGATGACATGGTGTCCACCGGTGGCACCCTGGTCGCCGCCGCGGGCACCCTGCGCGACGCGGGCTGCACGGAGGACTTCACGGTGGCGACGACCCACGCCCTGCTGGTGGGCCCCGCCGTGGAGCGCCTGCGCAACCTGCCGCTCACCCGGCTGGTGAGCACCGACAGCGTGGAGCCTGTCCTGGGGCTGCCGTTCCACCACCAGGTGGTGACGCTCGCGCCCCTGGTGGCCCGGGCCCTGCGGCCCTGACGGCCAGCGGACACTTCCCGCGCCCAGGCCCTGCCCGCCCGAGGGGGCCTGGGCTCCTCGGCAGCACCGCCAGCCAGGGTGTGGGGTGCCATTCTCCCGCCCCAACGCACGGAGTCGGTTAGGCTCCCCGGCACCATGTCCGACACGCTGCTGACGAAGCTCGACTCGGGGGTCCTCACCCTCACCTTCAACCGGCCCGAGAAGAAGAACGCCTTCACGCATGCCATGTACGAAGCGGCCACCCGCGCGCTGAAGGACGCGGAGGGCAACGTCGACGTGCGCGCGGTGCTGCTCACCGGTGCGGGCAACGTCTTCACCGCCGGCAACGACATTGGCGACTTCATGGAGCACCCGCCCGCGGGCGAGGACAGCGCCGTGTTCCGCTTCCTGCGAGCGCTGGTGGACGCGGACAAGCCGATTCTGGCGGCGGTGGACGGCCCGGCGGTGGGCATCGGCACGACGATGCTGCTGCACTGTGACTACGTGGTGGCCAGCGAGCGCGCGCGCTTCCACATGCCCTTCGTCCAGTTGGGACTGTGCGCGGAGGGCGCCAGCAGCCTGCTCATCCCCAGGACGGCGGGCTTCGCGCTGGCCAGCGAGCTGCTGCTCTTCGGCGAGCCCTTCGACGCGGCCACGGCGCTGCGCGCGGGCATCATCAACAAGGTGGTGCCGGACGCCAGCCTCCAGCAGGTGGCCACCGAGCGCGCCGCCACGCTGGCCTCCCGCCCGGCGGAGGCGGTGCGCGTAACGAAGCGGCTGATTCGCGAGCCCCTGCGCGCCCAGATTCGCGAGACGCTGGCCCGCGAGGGCAGCGAGTTCATCCAGCGCCTCCAGTCCACCGAGGCGCAGGAAGCCTTCATGTCCTTCATGTCCCGCGGCCGGAAGTAGGGCCTGGCGGAACCTCCGGGCCCGGACACCCCATGAGGGATGCCGGGCCCGGCCGCCCGCGCGACTACCGCGACGCGGGTGCCCGCGGCGGACGCGGTGTGGTGCCCTTCGCGAGGAAGGACTCGACGCTGGCCGCCTGCGTCTTCTTCAGCGCGATGCACTGGTCCACGATCTCCAGCACCTGCGCCAGCACCCGGGGGCCACCCGGCGCCTTCGCGGTGCGCTCGGAGAAGAAGTCCTCCACCTGCTGACGCTTGCCCGCATCGCAGAAGTTGCTGCCGATGTAGGCCATGCGTCCGGCGGCATCGAGTGGCAGCAGCGCCTCGGGCGAGTCCCCCACCAGTCGGTCGTAGTTCTCCTTCACGAAATCGAAGGCCACGTCCTGGGTGCGCAGGCCCTGCGAGGCCGCGAACGCCATCCACATCGTCTCACGCGGGTCCAAGCCCTTCTCGAACACCAGGGCCAGGTTCTGCTTCACCAGCCCCGGGTCCGTGAAGCTGCTCAGCGCGCCGATGAGGTGCTGGCGCGTGCGCCGCTCCTTCTCCGAGCGCACCGCCACGACGAGCTGCTCCCGGAAGGCCGCGTCGTTCTCGGTGGCGGCGAGGGCGAGCACCACGTCCACCATCTCCGGCGCCACCGCGCGCGTGTCCTTCAGCCACTTGTTCGCGAGGGCACGCGCCTCCGCGAGCAGCTTCGGGTCCCTGCCGTCCCGTCCCGCCAGCCGCACCAGCCGGGGCCGGAGCAGGCGCGTGTCCTCGCTCTCGCCCTTGCGCGGGGCGAAGCCGAGCTGCCGCGCCCGGGGGCTATAGGTCTCGCGCAGGAAGCGGGCCCGGTCCTTCAGCTTCTCGTCCGGAAGCAGCCGCGAGCTGACCAGCTCCAGCAGGTCCAGCGAGGCCAGGGTGACGACGCGGTCCGGCTCATTCGCCAGGCGGCTCGTCAGGGCCAAGGCCTCGGCGGCGGGAATCGTCCCGGCCAGGGCCAGCGCGCGCACGTCCGTCAGGAATGTCACCTGCTCGGTGCGCGACAGCCGCTTCATCCCGGACTTCGCCAGCTTCGCCGCCGCGTCCCCATCGAGCTGGACCCGGAAGTAGCCCGCGCCCTCCGCGTTGGGGAACACCCAGTCCGGGCACGTCTTCGCCTCGCTCAGGGCCACCTCGGCGCGCTCGCCCTCCAGCAGCGTGCAGGTCCGGGCCTCCTTGCCGCCCGCCGCGTACTCCACGCACACCGGCACCTTCCACGTCTGCGGGCCCGGCGACGCGGCCCCCAGCCGCAGGTAGCGCTGCTGCGTGAGCACCACCTTCGCGCCGTCCGCGCCGCACGCCAGCGACGCGGTGACGAGCGGCGCCCCGCTCTGGTCCAGGAAGCTCCCCAACATGGCCGTCACGTCCTTGCCGGACTCAGCGGACACGGCGTTCAGGAAGTCGTTCGCGGTGGCGTTTCCACCCGCGTGCTTGCGGAAGTAGCGCTGGATGCCGCGCTGGAAGACATCCCGGCCCAGCCACTCCTCCGTCATGCTGAGCACCGCGGAGCCCTTGCCGTAGGTGATGCCGTCAAAGGCGTTGTGGATGTCGTTGGCGCTCTCAATGGGCTGGCGGATGCGGCGCGCCGACAGGAGGCTGTCCGCGTCCAGGGCCCGGGCGCGGTCGTGCACGCGCTCGACGGGCGCGTCCCAGGCGGGGCGCCACGTTTCGACGATGCGCGGGGTCATCCACGAGGCGAAGGCCTCGTTGAGCCACAGGTCATCCCACCACTGCATGGTGACCAGGTTGCCGAACCACTGGTGCGCCAGCTCGTGCACCTGCGTGTCGGAGAAGGCGCGCTGGCGGTTCAGCGAGTCCTCCTCCGGCTTCGCGAGGATGAGGCGAGAGGTGAACGTCACCAGGCCCGGGTGCTCCATGGCGCCGCGCAGCAGCGGCACCGCCAGCACGTCCAGCTTCTCGTACGGATACGGGATGCCGAAGTAGTCCTCCAACGCGGCGAGGATTTCCGGCGTCACCTGCGCGGCGTAGGTGCCCTCCACCGTGCGGCCGCGCGGGGTGATGATGCGCGTCTTCACCTTCTTCTGGCCCGCGTCCTCGGCGGGGAGGAAGTCGAAGGGCCCCACGCCGAAGGCGATGAGGTAGCTGGGCAGCGGCTGCGTGCGCGCGAAGCGGTAGGTGCGGCCACCGTCCGGGCGCGCCTCCTCCGACTCCTGCGGCGTGTTGGTGACGGCCACGACGCCCGCGGGCACGTGGAAGGTGAGCTGCCACGGCACCTTGAAGCCAGGCTCGTCGAAGGAGGGGAACACGCGGCGCGCGTCCACCGGCTCGAACTGGGTGTAGATGTACCAGTCCCCGCCCTCGTTGACGCGGAAGGCGCCGTCCGTCTCCTTCTCGGACGCGACGCCGTCATAGACGATGTGCACCCGCGCGCTGCCGGTGGCCAACGGATTCTTCAGTGAGAAGCCGAGGAAGTCCTCCTCGCCCTTCACGGGCGTCCCGATGAAAGCCGAACCGTTCTGAACGAACACGGCGCTCGTCACGTTGAGATTCTTCGCGTGCAGCCACACCACGGACGTGGGCTTCGTCACGTCGAGCGCGATGTCCATCACGCCCCGGAACGCGGACACCTTCGGGTCCAGCGTGAGCTCCACCTTGTAGCCGGTGGGGCGCACCTCCGTGGGCAGGCGCAGCTTCGGTGACGGCGGTGTGGCGGAGACGGGCTGTTGTGACGTCTGGGCCGAGGGGGGTTCAGCGGTGGCGGGAGGGTTCTGCCGGGCACCGCACGCACTAAGGAGGGCGACAGCGGCCAGTGCCGCTGGACGGAGCAGGTTGGGCATGGCGCGCAGTGTGTCCCATGCCAAGCGAGCAAGGTAGCGCGCAACAGGCAGGTGTGGCCTTGCCGTCATCTCCACTTCGAGGTGGAGTGCGTCACGTGTCCCAGATTGCGCCTGCATCCCCGCCCCCTGACTCACCCGCCGTGACGCAGAAGCTCCCGGCAGAGCACCTGCGCCGCATCGTCGGAACGCCACCCGGACGGGTGGTGGGATTCCTCACGCGCTTTGTCTGGGCGTTCTTGACGTGGCTGTCTCCGGAGTCGCGTGACGCGCTCGCTCGCTTCGTGGGCAACCTCGCATACAGGCTGGGTATCCGTCGTCGCGTGGCGTTGGAAAACCTGGCCATGGCGATGCCGGAGAAAAGTGACGCGGAGCGCCGGGAGATTGCGCGCGGCGCCTACATCAACATGTCGCGCGTGGTGCTGGAGTCGCTGCCCTCCGGCGACCGGCTGCCGCTGGACTGGGCCGAGCAGGGCGTGGAAGGCGATGCGGCCTGGCAGGCGCTGAAGGCGCGCGTGGCCACGGGCAAGGGCGCGCTGATGGTGACGGCGCACTTCGGCAACTGGGAGTTGCTGGGGGACATGCTCATCCGCCATGGCATCCCGCTCGATGCATTGGTGCGTCCGCTGAAGGGCGCGCTCAACACGCGCATCGCGGAGAACCGCGTGAGAATCGGCGCGGGCCTCATTTATCCGCGAGGTGCCATCCAGGAAATCATCGACGCGGTGAATCGCGGCGAGTCCCCCTTCATGCTGCTGGACCAGGCGCTGCCGGCGAAGGGGGCGGCCTTCGTGCCCTTCTTCGGCAAGCTGGCCTCCACCACGCCGGCCATGGCGGTGGCGGCGGCGCGCACGGACGCCCCGGTGTTCGTGGTGATGAGCGTACGCAACGGCCGAGGCGGCGCGCGCCTCCGCTTGGAAGTGGAAGGCCCCATCCTCCCGCCCGCGCCGGGTGAGTGCGCCGACCCGATTACGGAGCACACCGCGCGCGTGACGGCCGCGCTGGAGCGCTGCATCCGCAAGTACCCGGACCAGTGGATGTGGCTGCACCGCCGCTGGAAGGTGCAGCCGCCACCGGAGGCCGCCCTGCCCGCCGGGACTACGCCACCACCGTCCGCTTCAGGTGCGCCCCCAGCCGGGTGACGAGCTCGTAGTGAATCGTCTGGGCCCAGCCGGCCAGTGACTCGGCGGGCACGGACTCCTCGCCGTCGCGGCCCATCAGGGTGGCCGTCACGGGGCGCTCGTCGGACGTGGCGCGTGTCACGTCCACGATGAGGTGATTCATCATCACCCGTCCCAGCACCGGACACCGGCGGCCATTCACCAACACGTGCGCCTTGCCTGACACGAGGCGCGGGTAGCCGTCGTAGTACCCCACCGGCAGCACCGCGATGCGCGTGGGCTCCGGACACCGGTACGTGCAGCCGTAGCCCACGTAGCTGCCCGCGGGCAGCCACTTCACCACCTGGCTGCGGCACCGCCACGACAGCACCGGCTTGAGCACCGGAACCTCGCCCAGCACCAGCCGCGCCGACAGCCGCGTCTCCGGCGACGGCCACAGCCCATAGAGCGAAATCCCCACACGCAGCGCCTCATAGCGGGCGCGGGGCAACACCAGCGTCGCGGCGCTCGCGGCGATGTGCCTTTGCAGCGGCCGGGCCGGCGCCAGTTGCTCGGAGAGGAACGCCAGCCCCTTCTCGAAGGCGTCCACCTGCGCCAGCGCGTAGCCCTGCTCCGTCACGTCCTCCGTGTTGGCGAAGTGGCTGAGCGCGCCCACCACCTCCAGCACGTCTCGGGACTCCGAGAGGAAACGAGACTCCGTGGGCAGCCCCTCCAGCGTGAAGCCCTCGCGCCCCAGGCCGGTGTCGAGGTGGACGTGGACCCGCAGGGGGCGCTCCAGCTTCGCCGCGCGCAACACCGCCGCCGCGTCCGCCCAGCCACGGTCCGCCACCACCGCGTCCACGCCCTCGCGCGCCAGCACCACCGCCTCATCCGGCGCCACCGCGCCCAGGACGAGCACCTGCCGTGGCGCCAGTCCCCGTGCCCGCTCGTACTCCCGCACCTTCAGCGCGTCCTGCGGGGCGATGACATAGAGGAGGTCCACCTCGCCGTGGACCACGGGCAGCACCTGCGCCAGCCCGTGCCCATACGCGTTGCCCTTGAGCACCACCCCCAGGGCGCGCGGCGCCCCCTGCCCCTCCAGGGCCCGGAACACCGCGACGTTGTGCCGCAGGGCGGACGCACTCAACTCCAGCCACGAGGAATGGACTGCGTCTCCTGGGCCACTGCCGATTGACTCCACGTTCACCTCCACCACGCTCGCAGCCATACCAGCAATGCGCGGGCCATGCGCCAGGCGCGGCCCGTACGCCACACCCGCCCGCGCGCGGAGCAGGCGGACGGCGGTGGCGACGCCCCGGGTCCATGTCGCCTCCTTGCTGGAAGGGCCACTGGGGATGCATTGTCGCCCCCGACGGTTGAACCGCCCGGAGCGGTTTTCCGGAGGCGGTGCCATCGACTCACGCGTGTCCCCCATGGACTTATCCCTGGCCCAGGCCTTCGTCGCGGCACGCGGTGGCACGGAGGCGTCTTCGCCGGAGTCGCTGGCCCCACTCCAAGCACGGCTGGCCCGGGCCCTGGACATGGCGCGCGCGCCCTGGCCCGGGGTGGACCTGGAAGCCCGCCGCTTCGTCAGTCACCTCGCCCGGCTGCTCCCCGGTGACGACACGGAGGTGACGGTGGAGACCCTGAGCCTGCCGGACGTCTACCTCGCTCGCGCGGCGGCGGACGGGCTGCCCACGGCGCTCTCCGCGTTCGAGGCGCGCTACCTCCCGGAGGTGAATCTCGCAGTGGTCCGGCTGAAGCTGCCGCCCTCGGGCCTGGACGAGGTACGCCAACTCTTGCGTCAGCGCATGCTCGTGGGCAGCGCGGAGACACCGGCCCGGCTGGCGGCATATCCGGGCACGGGCCCGCTGAGTGGCTGGGTGCGCGCGGCGGCGCTGTGGCTCGCCCTGGACTGGCAGCGGCAGCGCGGCGGACCGGCGGCCTCCACGGACGACGGCGACCTGTCGATGCTGGTGTCTCCCGAGGACGACCCCGAGCTGGCCTACCTCAAGCGCACGTACCGCGCCGAGTTCAGCGACTGCTTCTCCACCGCGCTTCTCGCGCTGGAGCCGCGCCAGCGCAACGTGCTGCGCCTCAAGTACCTGGACGGCCTGAGCATCGACCAGCTCGCCGCGCTGTACGGCGTGCACCGCTCCACCACGGCGCGCTGGGTGCTGGGCGCGCAGGAGACCCTGCTCCAGCGGACGCGGCAACGGCTCACCGAGCGCCTGCGCCTCACGTCCTCCCAGCTCGACAGCGTGCTGCGCCTCATCTCCAGTCAGCTCGACGTGAGCCTCAGCCGCCTGCTGCGCTCGCGGATGAACGACTGACGCGCGCGTCCCATGGCCTGCTTGGATGAAAACACGTTCGTGGCGCTGCTGATGGGGGGCCTGCCTCCCGCGCGCGCGACGGAGGTGGATGCGCACCTGGACACCTGCTCCGCCTGCCGCCGCATGGTGGCCGAGGCCCTACGGGCACAGGCCCCCGACGACGACCCGCCCGGGGTCACCACCGCGCTGACGAACGCCCGGCCACCCTCGGGAGGAGGTCCCTCGTTGGAGCGAGGCACCGCGGTGGGCCGCTACCTGGTGTTGGAGCGGCTGGCCTCCGGAGGCATGGGCGTCGTCTACAGCGCCTACGACCCGGAGCTGGACCGGCGCGTGGCGCTCAAGCTGCTACGCGTCGCGGCCCTGGGCCTGGAGGCGGAGCAGGGCCGCGCGCACCTGCTGCACGAAGCGCAGGCCATGGCACGCGTTTCCCATCCGCACGTGGTGCCCGTCTACGACGTGGGCACCTTCGGGCCGCAGGTGTTCCTCACCATGGAACTGGTGGACGCGCGGACGCTGCGCCCCTGGCTGAAGGACGCGCCTCGGACGTGGCGACAGGTGTTGGCGCTGTTCCTGGACGCGGGCCGGGGACTCGCGGCGGCGCACGCGGCGGGCGTGGTCCACGGGGACTTCAAGCCGGAGAACCTGTTGGTGGGCCAGGACGGCCGCGTGCGCGTCACCGACTTCGGGCTCGCGCGCAACGCCAATCCATTGGACGACGTGTCACCCCTGGCGGGAGGCACGCCCGCGTACATGGCCCCCGAGCAGATGGAGGCCCACGCGCCCGCGGATGCCCGAAGCGACCAGTTCGCCTTCTGCGTCACGCTATTCGAAGCCCTCTACGGCGAGCGCCCCTTCGCCGCCACCACCCCGCACGAACTGCTGACCGAGGTCCGCGCCGGCAAGGTGCGGCCCGCGCCCCGGGGCACACACGTCCCGCCCTGGCTGCGGCGCGTGCTGCTGCGGGGGCTGTCCGCCAGAGCCATGGACCGGTACACGGACCTGAATGCCCTGCTGGCCGCGCTTCAGCACGACCCGGCCTCGCGCTGGAAGCGCTGGTTGCCCGCGGTGGGCGGCGCGGCGCTGCTGCTGATGGCGGTGGGCCTCACCCACGCGGTGCACGCCAGCCGGGCACGGGCATGCCAGCGCGCCGACGAGGCCATGACCTCGGTATGGGGGCCGGAAGCGCAGCAGACCATCGAGTCCGCCTTCCTCGCGACGGGCAAGCCCTTCGCGCCCGCCGCATGGCTCCGCGTGCGGCGCACGCTGGATGCGTACACCGCGGAGTGGGCGTCGATGCGAACCTCCGCTTGCGAGGCCACGCGCGTGCGGGGTGAGCAATCCGAGCAGGTCCTCGCGCGGCGCATGCACTGCCTGGATGGGCGGCTGGCGGAAGTGGCCGCCCTCACGCAGCTCTTCACCCGGGCGGACGCGGGCACCGTGGAGCTGGCCGCGCGCGCCGCGGAGGCCCTGCCGCCGCTGGGCAGGTGCTCGGACCTGGCGGCACTGGCGGCGCGTGAGCCCCAGCCCACGGACGGCGCCTCTCATGAACGGGCACGGACGCTGGTGCGGGTGCGAGCCCTGAAGGCCGCGGGCAAGTACACGGAGGCGGTGGCGCTGCTGGAGCCCGTGGTGAAGGCGGCGAAGGACGCGGATGACCGCCACGGCGGCGCGGACGCCCTGCTGCTGATGGGACAGCTGCGGGAGGAGACAGGTCAGCCGCGCGACGCGGAGACCACCTACTTCGACGCCGTGTGGAACGCGGAGGCAGGACGCAACGACGTGGCGGCCGCGCGCGCCTGGACGCGGCTGGTGCATGCCTCCGGCTATGTGCTGGACCAGCACGCCCTGGGACACCGGTGGCGTGAGCGCGCGGAGGCCGCCATTGAACGGCTGGGCGGTGACGGCGTGCTGCGCGCGCAGCTCCAGGCCCGGGTCGGCGCGCTCCTCTTCGCGCAGGGGCGCTACACGGAGGCGGCCGAGCAGCAGGAGTCCGCCCTCTCGCGATTGGAAGCCACCTATGGGCCTGACAGCCTGGAGGTCACCGACGTCCGGCTCGAGCTGGGTGCCACGCGCATGGCCCAACTGCGCGCCGACGAGGCGATGCGGCTCTTCGAACAGGCGCTGAGCACGCGCCGCGCGGCCCTGGGGCCCAGCCATCCGGACGTGGCACGTGCCCAGCTGGAGCTGGCCTATGCGCACTGGAGCAGGTCTGACGTCAAACAGGTGGAAACCCTGGCCCGCGGCGCGCTGGAGGTCTTCGAGCGCGCGCTCGGCCCCGAGCACCCGAATGTCGCCTCCGCCATCAATCCCCTGGCCGCGGCCCTCCAGCGGATGAACCGCTCCGATGAGGCGCTGCGGCTCCAGGAGCGTGCGCTGGACATCGCGCTCAAGGTCGAAGGCGCGGACGGCGCGGGCGCGCTCATCACCCTGGGCAACCTGGCCACGCTGATGGCGCGTGCCGGCCGCTCCGAAGAGGCCCTGACCCGCTTCCACACCATGCTCGCGCCGCTGGAGCAGCGGCTGGGCGCCCAGCATCCCTACGTGGCCCAGACGCTGCGGGCCACGGGCAAACTCTTGATGATGGACCAGCGCTACACCGAAGCCCTGCCCTACCTCGAGCGCGCCCGCGTCATCCTCGATGCGCGCGAGGACGATGCCTACGGCTACCGGACGGGGACGCTGATGGACCTGGGCCGCACGCTGCTGGCGCTGCACCGACCGCTTCAGGCCGCCGAACTCCTGGAGCGGGTGGTGGCCAGCGGAGCCCGGTCGCCACAGGCGCCCAGCGAGCAGGCACGCGCGCGTTTCCTCCTGGCGCAAGCGCTTTGGGACGCGAAGCGGGACCGGTCCCGCGCGCTTCAGTTGGCGGAGGAAGCCCGTGAGTCATTGGTGACGCTGGGGACGTCAGGGCAGGAAGCGCTGGAGGAAGTGGATGCCTGGCGGGCACGCCTGCCCAGGCCCCCACACATTCCCGCCGCGCGAGCCCCCTGAATGCCTGACACCCGACAGAGGGTTTCCGGATAGATGCAAAGCGCATTAAAGGGAGGGCGGATGCGAACGCTCTTCATTGGAGACGTGCACGGGTGCGCGGAGGAACTGGACGCGCTGCTGACGCAGTGCGCCTGGCGACCGGACGACCGCGTGGTGCTGGTGGGGGACCTGGTGGCGAAGGGCCCGGACTCCGCCGGTGTGGTGCGCCGTGCGCGTGAGAAGGGCTTCCTGGCGGTGCGGGGCAACCATGACGCCCACGTGCTGCGCTGGCACGCCGGCCGGGGGCCGCGCGGCAAGAAACTGAAGCCCGAGCATCAGCAGGTGCTGGACACCCTGACGCCCGAGGACTGGGCGTGGCTGGAGTCCCAGCCGCTGTACCGCTTCTTCCCCGAGCTGAACGTGGTCGCCGTGCACGGCGGACTGGTGCCAGGCGTGCCGCTGGAGGCGCAGAAGGAAGACGAGCTGCTCAACCTGCGCAGCATCCTGCCGGATGGGACGCCGTCGAAGCGCGTGGACGCGGGCGCGCCCTGGGCCAGCCTGTGGCAGGGGCCGGAGCTGGTCATCTTCGGCCACGACGCCATGCGGGGCATCCAACGGCACCCGCATGCGGTGGGGCTGGACTCCGGCTGCGTGTACGGCGGCAAGCTCTCCGCCTACGTGATGCCGGAGGGCCGCATCGTGTCCATCCTGGCGAAGCGCGCCTACGTGGATGTGGACGCTTCCTAGAAGAAGGGAGCGTCCACGCGCTTCATCACGTCGCCGGGGGCCGCACCACCAACACGGGCCGGTCCGTGCGCAGCAGCAGGGACTGCGTCACCGAGCCCAACACGGCGCGCTTCCAGCCCGACCGCCCATGCGTGCCCATGACGATGGCGCTCACACCGAGCCGCTCGGCCGCCTGCGCCAGCGTGGCCACCACGTCCTTGCTGCCGGGGATGATGTTCAGCCGCACGGTCCGGTCGTTCGCGCTCTTGGGGACGAGCGCCGAGAGTTGCTCGCGCATCTGGGCCTCCTCCTCGAGCGACGGCTTCGATTCCGTGGCGTGCACCAGATGCACCGTGCCGCCCGGGGCCGTCAACGCGAAGGCATGGGCCACCGCGCGGTTGCCTGTCTCCGAGAAGTCCGTGGCCACCATCACCTCGCGGTACTCCGGCAACGGCGTGTCCGTGCCCACCGTCATCGCCTGCGCGGGCACGCACACCACGGACATCCGCGCCAGCCGCAGCGCATGACGCGACACGCTCCACAGCCGACCCAGCGCGCGGCGGTGGTGCGTGCCCACCACCAGCAGGTCCGCGTGCTCCTGCTCGGCCAGGTCCACCAGGTGGTCGGCGATGCGCCCCACGCCCACCTCCACGCGAGTGCGCACGGGCGTTCCGCCCTGGGCCAGCGGGGCCAGCAACTCCGTGCACTCCCGCTCCAGCACCTGCTGCAGCTCGGGCAGGGCGTCACCGAAGGCCAAGGCCTGCCGCAGCCCCAGGCGGCGGGCTTCCTCCTCGGGCCAGTAGACGCGTCCACCCACCACGTCCACCCGGCCCCCCTTGCTCAACGTCAGCACCCAGTCGCGCGCCGCCTCGAAGGGCAGGGAGCGGTCCACACCGAGGAACACCTTCAGGGGCCGCTCGCCCCGGACCCACGCCTCCAGCGGTGCAGGGTCGCGCATGACGAGCAGGGGCACCGTCAGCGACTGCGCCATCCGGTCCACCGTGCCACCCTCGCCCCCGAAGGGCGATTCGTCCGCGGCTCGCGATGCCACCACCAGCGAGGCCCCCTGCTCCCGGCAGAACCCCTCCAGCATCACCGCCGGCTCGCCGGTGAGGAGCACGGGCTCCACCTTCACACCCAGCTGCTCCAGGCGCTTCGTCTCGTCGCTCAGCACCGCCTCGGCGGACCCCAACAGGGCTTTGCCGAAGGCGCGCACGGAGTCGGGGTTGAGGACATGAACCAGCCACAAGGACGTACCGGCCTTGCGAGCCAGCTCCGCGGCCAGCGTGGAGGCCCGCCGCGCGGTGTCGGAGAAGTTGGTGGCACAGACAATGGACATGGCAGCTCCAGGTTCGAAAGGGCGTGGAGTGGAAATCAACGCGCGCGTAGCACCTGCTCGGCGCGCACCTCGTTCACCAGGGGCTCGCCACGTTCAAAGGCCTGAAGGCTCGCCAGGGTCGTCTCGGCGATGTTGGCGAGCGCCTCATGGGTGAGGAAGGCCTGATGCGACGTGACGAGCACGTTCGGAAAGGTGAGCAGCCGCGCCAGCACGTCATCCTGGAGCACCTGCCCGGAGAGGTCCTGAAAGAAGACGCCCTCCTCTTCTTCATACACATCCAGTCCGGCGCCGCCGATGTGGCCGGACTTGAGCGCGGCGACCAGCGCCTTGCTGTCAATGAGCGCGCCGCGGCCGGTGTTGACGAGCACCACGCCCCGCTTCATCCGCGCCAGCGCCGCCGCGTCCACCAGGTGCCGCGTGCCCGGCGTCAGCGGGACATGCAGCGAGAGGATGTCCGACTCGGAGAAGAGCGTGTCGAGCGGGGCGTAGCGCACGCCCAGCTCGCGCTCGAAGGCCGCGTCCGGCGCCACGTCGTAGCAGAGCACGTTGCAACCGAAGCCCTTGAAGATGCGCGCCGCCACGCGGCCGATGCGGCCCGTTCCCACCACGCCCACCGTCTTGCCGGCGAGGTCGAAACCCACCAGCCCGTCGAGCGAGAAGTTCCAATCACGCACGCGTGAGAAGGCACGCGGGATGTGACGGTTGAGGGACATCACCAACGCCACCGCGTGCTCGGCCACCGCGTGGGGTGAGTACTCCGGCACACGCGTGACGCGCATGTCCAGCCGCCGCGCCGCTTCGAGGTCCACGTGGTTGTAGCCCGCGGAGCGTGCCGCCACGAGCCGCACCCCACCCGCGTGCAGCACCTCCAGCGTGGCCGCGTCCACCTTGTCGTTGACGAAGGAACACACGGCGGGGAAGCCCTCCGCCAGTGGTGCCGTCTGGAGCGTCAGGCGCGGCTCGAAGTAGGTGAGCGCATGTCCGAAACGTGCGTTGGCGGCCTCCAGCGCGTCCCGGTCGTATCGGTGTGTGTCAAAGACAGCCACCCGCATGCCCGCTCCCTTGCCCGGCGAGTCATTCTCGCCGCGTGCCACCAGCGTCAATGCAAGGCCTGCTCCATGCAGCCCCATGCCGTCGGACCTCGACAGCCGCGCAAAGGATGCGCAGCCAGGGGGCGTGCGGCAAAAGCTGCACGAGCGGCGGGCGCCTGCTCGCCGGGCAGCGGACTTGTGGGAGCGCGCGTCGAGGCCAGGGCCTAGCTTGAGTTTGAGGCGCCAGTGCCCCTTCGAGCGGAGCCCCGACATGACCTGGCCGGAAGACACCGCGCTGCTCACAGACCTCTACCAACTGACCATGACGGAGGCCTATCTCGAGGAAGGAATGTGGGACGAGGCCGTGTTCAGCCTCTTCGCGCGCAAGCTCCCGCCCCGGCGGAACTACCTGCTGGCGGCGGGGCTCGACGATGCGCTGAGGTACCTGGAGCAGCTGCGCTTCGGCGCGGAGGCGCTGGACTGGCTGGCATCTCGAGGCCGCTTCTCGGACCGGCTGCTCGGGTGGCTCGAACGCTTCCGCTTCAGCGGTGACGTGGACGCTGTCGCGGAGGGCACGCCGGTGTTCGCCGAGGAGCCGCTGCTGGAGGTCCGCGCGCCCCTGCCGGAGGCACAGCTGGTGGAGACGTACCTCCTCAACCAGGTGCACTTCCAGACGACCGTGGCCTCGAAGGCCGCGCGCGTGGTGACGGCCGCCGCCGGACGCCACGTCATGGACTTCGGCTTGCGGCGCTACCACGGCACGGACGCCGGGCTGAAGGCAGCGCGCGCGGCGTACGTGGCGGGCGTGGACTCCACCTCCAACGTGCTGGCGGGGAAGACGTATGGGATTCCGCTCGCCGGCACCATGGCGCACAGCTACGTGCAGTCGCACGACGACGAACTGGAGGCGTTCCGCGCCTTCGTGCGCGTCCATCCAAACGCCACGCTGCTGGTGGACACCTACGACACGCTGCGCGGCGTGCAGCACGTCATCCGACTGGCGCGGGAGCTGGGCGAGGACTTCCAGGTGCGCTCCATCCGCCTGGACTCGGGCGATTTGCTCGCGTTGTCGAAGGCGGCGCGGGAGATGCTCGATGAGGCCGGCCTGGGGCAGGTGCGCGTGTACGCGAGCGGCGGACTGGACGAAGACTCGGTGGAGAGGCTGGTGACGCGCGGGGCGCCCATCGACAGCTTCGGCGTGGGCACGGCCATGGGCGTTTCGTCGGACGCGCCCGCGGTGGACATGGCCTACAAGCTGGTGGCGTACGCAGGGCGGCCCCGAGTGAAGCTGTCATCGGGGAAGCTGCTGCTCCCGGGCGCGAAGCAAATCTACCGGCGGGAGGTGGACGGCGTGGCGCGCGGCGACGTGCTCACGTGCAGGCAGGACCCCGCGCCCGGAAGGCCCTTGCTCCAACCGGTGATGCGCGGGGGACAGCGGTTGCCCGAGGCGTCACCGACACTGGAGGGCATCCGCGAATTCGCGCGAAGCGAACTCTCACGGCTTCCGCCCGAGATTCGCGCCTTGTCACCCGCCCGGCCGCCCTATCCCGTGGAGCTGGGACAAGCGCTGCTACGGGCTCGCGAGCACGAAGTGGAGCTGTGGTCCGCGGCGACGTGAGCCGCGGTGATGCGCACGGGCACGGAGTCCCTTGCCGGCATTTCTCCAAGGCGGTACGCAACGCCATGGCGACCAAGAAGACCGCTCCACCACGAGCCTCCGCGGCGAAAGGCAAGGCGCCGCCTGTCCCCATTGAGACCGCGTGGCAGAACCTGGAAGCGACGCTGCGGAGCACCTTGGGACAGAACGCCGCGGGCCAGCACCCGGCGGACCTGGAACCCATGCACATGACCTTCGAGCATGCGCCCGACCTGAGCTCGCTCCTTCCGGAGGACTATCAGCGCTTCGGCCTCAAGAGCCTGGACCTCTACCGGACCTCCATTCCACCAGAAGAAGTCGAGGCCCTGCGCAAGGCGCTCCCCGAATGCAACGTGGGCTTCCCGACTTGAAACGCGAACCCACCAGGGAGGCAAGCGACGAGGTCCTAATGACCCCGGTGCGCCCTTCGGGTACTCCTATGGTGGCTTCCTCTGAGGCCCAACCATCTGCCATGGTGGAGGGCCGTTTTTTCCGCTGGAGCGCAACATGAGTCGCCATCTCGGCCCCGCTGTCATCCTTGGCTCGACGCTGCTTCTGGGCAGCGCCTGCAAGAAGTCAGAGGACCCCGCCCCCGAGCCCTCCGCCACTCCGCCTCCGTCGCCCACCGAGCCCGCGCCTGGCTACACCCTGTCATTCCTCGAAGCCGCGTCGCCCTCGGGATGTACCTGGATTCGCCATGAGTCGTCGGGCACACGCAAGCCGCTCGCCACCGTGGACGCGGGGTGCGAGCGGCTCAAGCTGGCCTGGGGGCCGCGTGGCCGGCAGGGCCTGATGGTGGACCGGGGCAACGGCGAGCTGCCACCGCGCGCCTGGCAGGTGGACTTCGAGTCCGGCCAGAGCACCCGGCTGCTGCTGCCCGAGCTCGGCCACACCGACACGCTGGGCTTCGACGAAGCGGGCCACGTCGTCGCGCTGGTGTCGCAGCTGGAGGACCTGCCGCGGAAGATGGAGAGCGGCAGTGAGTACTTCCTCTTCGACGGCAAGCGCTTCCTCCTCCCGGAGGCGGAAGGCAGCCCGGGCCTGGCGCACGCGTACCGCCACGAGGCCGGCCAGTGGAAGCACCTGGAGACGGTGGCCACGCTGTATGAGATGGACGGTGCCCTGGGCACGGAAGCCCTGGCCACGGCCAGCCGGCTGACGTCCTCCACCTTCAGCCAGGACGCGGACCGGCTCTCCGAGTCGGAGCTGGAGGAAGGCAACGAAGACGCGGCCCGGCTGGACGCGGTGGTGAAGGACCGGGGCCACACGGCCTACGGCATGTGGGTCTCCATGGAGACGCACCAGGGTCCGCTCTACTCCTGGGAAGCCACGGGCGAGCTGCCCACGCTCATGCTCCCGCTGCGCTGGGAGGTGAACGACCGGCTGGTGGAGCCTGAGCAACTGGCGCTCGCGCCCACGTCGACCGTGGCGCTGCGGATGCGCGGACGCCTGCTGCTGGTCTCCGCCGAGCAGGCCGCCCGCGTCTACGACGCGAAGACGAAGAAGCGCATCGCCGCGTTGGAGAACGTCCACGGCACGCGCTTCTGGCCCCAGCAACGGACCGTCACCGCGGCGGCGCCCGCCAGCACGGTGACGGAGCCGTAGCACTCGCGCGGCGAACTACCTGCCGATGCTGGCGCCCACGACCGCAATCACCGCGTAGGCAGCGAAGAACAGACCACAGGAGAGCAGCGGCACCGCCAGGGCTGCCACCGCCGCGGTGCTCCAGCCCGTGCGGTGCAGGCTCCGGTACGCGTAGATGCGCAGCCCCAGGGCCCAGAAGGGCGCGCCATACATTCCACAGAAGGGAATCAGCCCCATCAGGTAGGGCGACAGCGACAGGGCATTGGCGCGCAGGGTGACCTCGAAGGGCTGACCGGTGCCCTCCATCCGGAACACGAGGTGGTCCAGCGCGGAGTTGAAGAGCGCGACGAGCATGCCGATGAAGGGCACCATCACCATCATCGCCCCGAACAGCCCGACCCCGGCCAGCCGGAACCCGCTCTGGGAGACGTTGTCTCCATCCATCATCTCACGCGGGATGGCGAAGAGGAGGGCCAGGTAGAAGAGCGCCGTGGTGAAGGAGCCGGCCAGGTTGGACAGCGCCACGAAGCCCAGGGAGCTACCCACCGAACCCTCCGGCCGCGCGCGCGCGAAGGTGGCCGAGGGACGCAGCATCACCGCCACACAGGTCTGCCAGTACGCCCGCAGTGTCCCCAGCTCATCGCGCCGGTCCCACGGCAGGGCATCCGCGGGCACGCGGTCATGACACGCGGCGCACAGGAGTTCGTCCCAGGGCCCCTTCCGCAGGCACTGCGCGCACGCGAAGCTGCCGCACCGGCCACACGCATGCAGGCTGAGCAGCTCCGGGTGGACGGCGCACACGGGGTCCGCGGAGCCTGGCGTGGCCTCCTGCAGAAGAGACGCGCCGCACCACGCGCAGCTCTGCGCGCCTGGGACGGCGAAGGCCTGACAACGGGGACACGGGATGCGCATACGTGCCCTCATCCTCGCATGGGTGCCCGCCGGGAAGTCAGGGTGTCGGCATCACGCTTTCGCCCCACCCCACTCACGCTTAAAGGAGAGACCATGCACATGCCCGGACTCGTCTCCCTCCTCCTGCTGTCCGCGCCCGCCCTGGCCGCCGAGCCCGCGACGCAGGACAAGGCAGCAGTCGAAGCCGAATTCCAGCGCAACCTGGAGGCCGTCGAGAAGAACATGGACCGCGGCACGCCCATCCCCTGCGGCAACCCGCCGATGCGCCCCGAGCGAATCAAGGGAGAGGATCTCCAGTTCGCCCCCTCGCGGCTCACCCGCACCAAGGCGACCACCTATCAGATCAGGTGCACCTTCCATCTCGACGGGACGGCCACCGACTGCCAGATGCTCAAGCCCGGAGTGGGCCTGGACGCGAAGAACCGGGAGACCATCAAGCAGTGGCGCTTCAAGCCGGCCCTCTACAAGGACAAGCCCATCGCGACGACCTGCACCATGTCCGGCAAGCTGACGCCACGGCCGGAGAACTGAGCCGCCTCCGCCGGAGTCACGGGCTCCGGCAGTGACGCTCACTTCCCCGCGGGAACCAGCCCGTGGTCATCCGGCACGGGGCCGCTGGCGCCCGGCACCTCGGGGACGGAGGGCGCCGGCGCGGCTTCCGGCCTGGGCGCCTCGCGCGCCCGCTTCGCCTCACGCAGGGCCGCGGTGGCCGCCGCCTTCCGGCCCAGGGACTGCTCCCGCTTCGCCAACGCATCCCACAATTCGGGCGCATCCGGATGCAGCGCCACGCCCGCGCGCAGCAGGCCCGCCGCCACCGCGGTGGACTCCGCGTTGGAGAGGCGCTTCAGGAAGTTCCGAGGCGCGAGCGCCAGCGTGCCCTGCGGCGTGGCCGCGGCCTCACGCAGATGCGGCAGCACGGCCTCCTCCGGGCTCGCCGCGAGCAACGCCTCGGCCAGGGCCCAGCGCGCATCCAGGCCCCGGGGGTGCAGTTCCACGGCCCGCTCCAACCAGCGCCGCCGCGCCGCGGGCTGCTTGCGCCAGGCGAAGCCCTCCGCGATGCGCAGCAACTCGTCTGAGTAATCCGGATGGAGCCCCGGCGACGCGGTGACGGACTTGCGCAGCGCGGCCCAGTGCGCCTCCGGGTTCTTCTCCTCGTCCAGGCGCAGGCGCTGGAGCCCGGGCAACTGCGCGCGCTTCCAGCTCGCGGCCAGACGGAGCACGTCCGCGCGCAACGGCTCGCCGATGCGCTCCGCCTCTGGAACCTGCTTCGCGTCACAAGCGGCCAGGTAATCCTCGAAGAACGCCAGCGGTCCTTCGACTACGTAGGCCTTCAGCCGAGCCGCACCGTGGACCTTCTCCAACGTGCGGGCCATGTGCGCGCCCACGCGGATGAAGAGGGCGCGCAGACGTGGGTCATGACCGCTTCGGACGCGCTCCAGCGCCGCCCGGGTGTCCCGGCCAATCTCCTTCCGGTTCAGCATCGCGGACACCTGGGCGAAAGCACCGGGCAGGTCCGTCTCCTCCGGCAGCACGCCCGGGCCTCGCGTGGCCCACTGGTGATAGGACAGCCCATAGCTGGCGACGCGGCTGAGCCCTTCGTGCACCACCGCGTCCACCGGGTCCGCCACGTAGGCATCGCGGCGGGTGTTGCCCTCTTCCAACACCTGCTCCATCAAACGGATGGACAGCCGGCGCATGCGCCGCGCCTCGCCCTCCACGTTGGAGGCCAGGGCAATCACCGTGTCCTCGGCGGGGAGCATCATCAGCAGCGTGGTCGTCTCGGGCTGGCCGCCCGCGTGGGCCACCACGTAGTGGCCGCGCAGCGGATACGTCGCGAAGCCCATGCCGTAGTCGGTGAGGCGCCCGTCGAGGGTGGACATGGACGTCTGCATGCGGCCCATCGTCTCGCGCGACACCAGGGTGTGCGACAGCACGGCGCGGCCGAAGCCCAGCATGTCCCCCACCGTGGCGCGGGTGCCACCACCGGCGAAGCGGCTGGACACGTCGAGGAAGCGCGACGGCTTCAGCGCCGCACCCTGGATGCGGTAGCCCTTGGCCTGGTGCTCATCGCGCGTGGCGGTGATGTCCAGGTCCGCGTTCGGCATGCCCGCGGGCTTGAAGACGTGCTCGCGCAGGTAGTCGCGGTAGGACTGGCCGGAGGCCGTCTCCACCGCCGCGCCCAGCAGGTTGTAGCCCCACGTCGTGTACAGGTAGCGGGTGCGCGGCTCGAAGGCGAGCGGCTTGCCCGCGAAGGCGGCGATGGCCGCCTCCGTGCTCACCGCCTTCACGTTGCGGGTGGACGCCACCCCGTCATAGGTGGGCACGCCGCTCACGTGGCCCAGCAGGTCCCGCACCGTGACGGGCCACTGCTTGGCCGGATAGGTCGGCACCAGGGTGGAGATGTCCGCGTCCAGGCTCAGCTTCCCCTGCTCCACCAACTGCAGCACCGCCACCGCCGTGAAGGACTTGGTGACGGACGCCATGCGGTACGTGGTGCGCGGCGTCGCGGGCAGCTTGCGGCCCACGTCGCGAAGGCCATAGGCACACACCCAGCGCTCCGCGCCGCGTGTCACGCCCACGGACAGACCCGCGACGGGCCCCTGTGCCAGCTCGGCGCGGACGACCGCGTCCAGGGCGCCGCGCACTTCCTCGGAGAAGGCCCGAGGGGACTGCTCGGCGTCGAGGCTGGCGGGCTCACACACCATCCCCAGCGAGGCCCGAGGCGCCGCCAGGGACACGGGCCCCGCGAGCCCCAGGAGCACCGCGGCCCCATACCGGGCGAACGCAAGTCTCATGGCGTGGCCTCCGCACTGGGCTCGGACACCCCGGTGGGCGCGGCTCCCGCCCCCGAAGGCGTGGGCATCACCGCCGCGACACCCCGCGCGGGCGGCGGCGTCTCCACATAGGCGCGCAGCAGCGCGTCGGTGACCAGGTGCCCCAGCACGTCCAACCCCGCGCCGCGCGGATGCACCAGGTCGTCATGCATGTAACCGGACGCATGGAAGCGCGCGAGCGCCCCCTTTCCGCCCATGGCGGCGTAGAAGTCGAAGAAGGCACACCCTTCGGCGAGCGCGACCTCCCGCTCGGCGGCGTTGACCGCCTCCAGCGAGGAACGCTGCGTCAGCGCCTGAGCCTTCACGCCGGGCCCCTTCACCGCGTCCATGGGCCCCACCAGCAGACACGCGCTCCCGGGCGCCGCCTCCCGCGCGCGGCGGAGCAGCGCCCGCAGGTCCGTGCGCAGCTTCTCCATGTCCAGGCGCTTCCATTCGATGCGCTTGGACTCGTTGCCTCCCAGGAAGAAGACGAGCAACTGGGGCGAACGCTCCGCGAGTTGGGACGTGAGCGTGGCGCCGTCGATGCGTGCATAGAGGCTTGCGTCCGACGAAGGCACGCCCAGCGTGTCCAGGACGATGCCGGGCCGCGAGTGCTGCAACACCACGCCCTGCACCACCGCGCCCTGTCCCTCGGCCACCACGTCCAGCGTCTGTGCGTCCTCGGGCAGCTCGAAGTGGGTGGCGCGCGACAAGCCGCTTCCCGTGGGCTCGGTCCGTGCCAGCACCTTGCCGCCACTGGAGAGGCTGACCGCGCCAGCGCCTGGCACGTCCAGCCACCACAGCGTGCCGCGCGGCTCGCCATCCAGCTTGAAGCGGCTGCGGGCCTTGGCGTTCGTGGCCACGTGATACACGCCGGTGATACCGAAGGCGTGCGGAGGCGCGCGCAGCTCGCCCAGGGTGCGCGGCTGCCAGCCACTGCTGCTGGCGCTGGTGCGGCCTCGCCCGCCGTAGGGAGCCATGCGGTCCACGAGCAACACGCCCCGGCCCGCGCTTCCGAACGCCGTGGCCAGGTCGTCGCGCAGGACGTCCACGATGCGGTCCCCGGCAATCAGCGAATTGCCAAAGGCCTCGATGACCACGGGGCGCGTCTCCGTGCCCGCGGACAACGCATCCAGCGAGGTGAAAAAGGGCGCCAGCGCCGTGCGCGCGCAGCCGTTCCCCAGGGGTGCCACGCAGGGGTCTTCCACCTTCGCACCGAGTGCCCCCAGCTTCTCGGCCAGGGCCTGGACCTCGGCGACCCGTTCGGGACGGACAGGCATCCGCCGGCGAACCTCTGGCGCGGGGGACGGCCGCGGCGGTTCAGCGGGGCGCGCGACCGGTGCCTCTGGCGCGGAAGCAGGGGGTGTGGCGGCGCGAGGCGAGGACCCGATGTCACAGGCGGTCAACAGGCCACCGAGCAGGACCGGGAACCAGGTCCGCCAGCCGCTCCGCCCGACTTCCGAATGCGTCATGTAGTCGGCAGCGTAGACGAAAGCCCCTGCGTGCGCATGTTCCCGGCCGGCGTCTCCCCGCCTGCTGGAGGAGCAGCCCCAGCGCCCACACTCCGCGTTCCTGGCAGCGGTGGAGTGGATGCCTGTGAGTCAACGGAAGTTGCGGGAGAAACAGCCCGGCGCAAATGCAAGGTCAAGCCCCGAACATCCTCCCTTCACTTGCGACCGAGATACCCCATGCGACTTCCTCTCCCTGCGCTCGGGCCGTGAGGTCGAGCTGGCCTGGCGCGTCATCCAGGCGATGTTCGAGGACCGCTGAGGCCCGCGCGGGCCTGTCACGCTCCCATCACCCTGTGTCGGTACACCTGGATTCGCGGCTCATGGAGAGCCGCGACGTGGCTGTCTTCCACAGGAGCAATCATGAACACGCTGACGAAGTTCCTCGCGGGCACCGCCTTCCTGTTCTCGCTCACCTTTGCCCCTGGCGCGCAGGCGCAGGAATGCTACGAGGCCTGCGGCTGCAACGTGCCCTGCAACAGGGTCTGCACGGATAACGGCCAGCCCTCCCGGTGTGGGCTCGCGGGCGCTCCGTGCCTCGGTGACTGCGCGAAGAACGACCCGCAGGCCTCCGCGAGCGACAAGAAGGCGTCCGACAAGGCCGCGCCCGCGTGCGGCCAGCAGCAGACGGACAAGGCCTCGGAAGAAGCCGAGAGCTGAGCCCTTCACGGGGTTTCCAGGGGGTCAGGACGTTCCCACCCGTCCTGACCTCCGCGGTCCGACATCATCCTCACAGGTCGTTTTGAGGGTGCGCCAACCCCAGTGGTAGCGTGCGGCGCCTGATGACTCCGCTGATGAATCGAGTCGCGAGCCTGCTGTGGACCCTCGCCGTCATCGCGGTGCTCGGCGGTGCGGGCGTGTGGGCCTACCGGCACTCCTCACTGGAGGCCGCCACGCTGCTCCAGGAAGGCGGGCGCTACCTTCAAGCCGCGATGTCGCCGCTGCTCGCCGGGAGCGTGGCCCTGGCCTTCGGGCTGAGCTACGCCTCCGGCGTGGTGGCCCGCCGCGCGCGGCACCGCCCGGCGCCGTCGAAGCCACCGCCGGCGGGCCCCAGCCTCTCCCCGCTGGAGGTCCTCACCCCCGACACGGCCACCGCCGTCAGGACGCTGCTCGTGGACCTGGGGCAGCGGCTGCGCCGCATCGCCGCGAAGCCAGACCCGGACATCATCGGCTTCAAGAACCTGTTGATGGATGGCGCCATCCGCCTGGGCGCCAGCGACATCCACATCCACCCCCTGGAGGCGGGAACGCGCATCGCCTTCCGCATGCACGGCGTGCTGGAGGAGGTCCTCTCCTTCCCACGCGAGCACCACTCGCGCCTCATCAACCGCGTGAAGGTGCTCGCGAAGCTGCCGCTGTACGACCTGGACAAGCCCCAGGACGGGCACTTCCCCTGGACCACGCAGGACGGGCCCGCGGACATCCGCGTCTCCATCCTGCCCACCAACCACGGCCCCGCGGTGGCGCTGCGCATCGCCCGCACCGGCGTGCGGCTGCCCCAGCTTCCGGCGCTCGGCTTCCCCGAAGCGCTGCTCACGAAGTACCAGGAGCTGCTCGCGCTGCCACAGGGCCTCATCCTGGTGGCGGGCGCCACTGGCAGCGGCAAGACGACGTCGCTGTATGCCTCGCTGGGCCACATCCAGCAGTCGCGCGGCGAGCTCACGCGCATCGCCACCATCGAGGACCCCATCGAGTTCGACGTCCCGCTCTTCGCGCAGACGCAGGTCAACGCCGCGCAGGGCTTCAACTTCGCGCACGGCCTGCGCGCGGTGCTGCGGCAGGACCCCAACGTCATCATGGTGGGCGAGATTCGCGACTCGGAGACGGCGCGCACCGCCATCCAGGCGGGGCTCAGCGGCCACCTGCTGCTCAGCACCATCCACGCCAACTCCGCCGCGGGCGCGTTCAACCGCCTCATCGACATGGGCGTGGAGCCCTTCCTCCTCGCCTCCGCGACGGCAGCCACCCTCTCCCAGCGCCTGGTGCGCGGCCTCTGTCCGCACTGCCGCGCGCCGCAGCCGCTGACGCCCGAGGAGGCGGTGCGGCTGGACGCGGCCGGGATTGCGCGCGGGAACTTCTTCGGCCCCGTGGGGTGCGAGCACTGCGAGGGCAGCGGCTACCTGGGGCGCACCGCGCTCTACGAGATGCTCGTCATCTCCCAGGCCATCCGCGACGCCGTCAACGCCAAGGTGCCCAGCACCCGCATCCAGGAGATTGCCGTCCAGGAGGGCATGGTGCCCCTGCTGGCCGCGGGCGTCGAACGCGCGCGGGCGGGCGACACGTCCCTGCGTGAAGTGTTCCGCGTCGTTGGCGGCTGAGCGCTCTTCCCAAGGAAGCGACCCACGTGAACACCCCTCCCCATCCCCGCGGCACGCTCCCAGATGCGTCCACGGAGCCCGATGCCTGGTCCCAGTCCCTGATGGGACGCACCGAGGAGCTGGCCCACCTCCAGGCGCAGACGCCTCGGGATGCCGACCCTCACGAGGCGCCCCGGGCCCAGCCCCGACTCGACGTGGCGGAGACGCCCCGCAGACGGCACGTGCCCGCCCCACCACCACCGCCGCCTCCGCCCAGTCCGCTGGCCGCCGTCCTCCGGCTCTGCGGCGCGGCCGCGGGCCTGCTCGCCGCCAGCATCCTCGTGCTCCCCGCGCTGAGGGACGCCGGTCAGCCGCCCCTCACGAAGGAGGAGCTGGTCACCACCCGCCCCGAGACGACGCTGGCCCCGAACTTCGACCCGCCGTCGGACGTCCAACCGGGAGAGGTCCGTGAGCAGCGCGCGTTCATGGAAGGCGCCAGCCTGCTCATGGTCGATTCCGAACCTTCCGGGGCGTCCGTGTCCGTGAATGGCCGGGCCGAAGGCACCACACCGCTGTCCGTCTCACTGGACTGCGTGACAGACGCGCCGGTTACGGTGAAGCTCACGCGCCGGGGCTACAGCCCCCTGGAACACACCCTCTCATGCCGGCAAGACACCATGACCCAGCTCTTCGGAAAGCTGCGCAAGGGGAAGAGCAGCGCGAAGCCGTGAGCACCGCGACCAACATCGTCCTGGTCGTGGATGACGACGCCGACATCCGCGAGGCCGTGCAGGACATCCTGTCCTTTGAAGGCTACGCCGTGGCCCAGGCCGCCAACGGCCAGGAGGCCCTGGCGCTGCTGACCGGACCGAACGCACTGCGGCCCTGCCTCATCCTGTTGGACTTGATGATGCCCGTCATGGACGGCGAGGAGTTCGTCGGCCGAATCCAGCAGGAGCAGCGCTTGACCGAGCTGCCCATCATCCTCGTCACGGCGAGCGGCCGCGGCCAGGTGCCCGGCGTGCGGACCGTCCTCAAGAAGCCCTTCGACATGGACGTGCTGCTGAGCACGGTGGGCGAACACCGCCACTGACACAGCGCCCCGCTCAGGAGCGCCGCTCACCCGTCAACATCGCGGCCACCTGCGGGTCCAGTTGGAAGGACTCGAAGAAGCGGTCCGCGTCCTGGGGCGGCTTTCCTTCCGGGTGCAGCAAGAGCTGCTGGTAGAGCCGGGGCCCCACCAGGAAGAAGCGGCCGCGCAGGTGACGGGGGCCGGACACGCCCTCCACCTCCCAGCCCGGGAAGCCGCTCAGCACCAGCGGCTTCGCGGACAGCCCGGTGGCGCCCAGTGCCTCCAGCGCGCCGTGACTGGCCCGGGCCACCACGTCACGCGGGGCCGCCTGGGACACCGCGGCGGCGGGGAAGTCCGTATAGGAGACGTAGTAGGCGGTATCCGCCTCCGGCCGCACGGCGATGAAGGTGTGGAGTGTCACCGCGCCGACATCCGTCTCCTGCGAACGGCGCTCCTCGCTCACCGGCCCGGGAATCGCGACGGAGAAGCCCCCTTCCATGGACTGGATGACAGGCTCGGCGGCCCGCGGGGCTTCGGGCTTCGCTGCGGCGGTCGGTGCCTGCTGGCGGGAGGCACACGCCCCCAGCCCTCCCAGGGCCAGGAGGGCGACGAGCGGCGCGGCGCGGCGCGGGGTCTTCATAAGGGCAGGCGACTCCTGAAGGTTGGACCCCGAAGGTACGTCGGGCCTTGCGTGAACGCATCCGCCGTCTACACGCGGACGCGCGCCATGCGACGCTTCGCGCCAACCTGGGGGCAGCCCCCTCAGTGCGGCGGGGCCTGGGGGAACGTCAGCCCCGCGTCTTCTTCGACATGCCGGGCGGCCTCGGTGGCCACGGCCAGCCGCACGCAGAAGACGGAGCCATGGCCGGGCTGGCTCGTCACGTCGATGCTGCCCCCATGCCCCTCGACGATGCGCCGGGCCACCGACAGGCCCAGGCCCACGCCCGGAGCGCGCTGACGGGCGCTGCCGGCGCGCTGGAAGGGCGCGAAGAGCAGGCGCATCTCATCCTCGGAGATACCGATGCCCTGGTCCGTCACGCACAGGACAGCCGTGTCCTGTTCGCGGCGCACGGACACCTCCACGGTGCTGCCCGCCGGCGAGTACTTCAGCGCGTTGCTGACGAGGTTGTGGAGCACCTGCTCCAGCCGGGCCGGGTCCGCGAGAACCGGCACGGACACGCCCGGCAGGCTGAGACGGAGGCCATGGCCGGTGTCGCCGGAGCGGTAGAGCTCCACCACCTCGCGGGCCAGCTCACGCGCGTCCCGCACCTCCGGGCGCAGCTCCAACCTGCCGGCTTCGATGCGGGTGGCGTCGAGCAGGTCGCCCACCATGCGGTCCAACCGCTCCACCTGCCGCCCTACCAGGGACAGGGTGCGGTCCATGCGCTCGGGCGTGAGCTGGGCGCGGCTGCGGTCCGACAGGGCTGTGGACAACTTGAGGGCGGACAGCGGATTGCGCAGCTCGTGCGCCACGCCCGCGAGGAACGCGAGCTGCTGCTCCTGCTGGTGGGCCAGGCTGTTGGCCAGCTCGTTGAACGTGCGAGCCATGTCCCGCAACTCGGTGGGCCCGGCCTCCGGGGCCCGGGTACGCCTGCAGCCCGCGCCGAAGCGGCGCATGGACTGGCTGATGTCCCGCAGCGGCTGGAGCGCCACGCGCCGCAGCAGCACGCTCACGACGAGCACGCCCAACAGCAGCAAGCCACAGAGCACCATGCCCACGGAGTCCGCCATGTTGTTCCACCGCTCCGCTTCCAAGCGGGCCACGCGCGCGCGCTTCACGTTGATGGAGATGACCTCCTCCAGGCCATTCAACGCGGCGACCAGCGCCGGGCCCGCCTCCCGCTCCGCGCGCACCAGGTCCCGCTGAGCGGAGAAGTAGACGTCCACGTCCTCGCGGACATTGTCGAGCCGCTCGCGCTCCGCATCCGTCGAGGCGATGCGCCTCAGCACCCCAATCTGCCGGTACAGCGAGGCCTCCAGCTCGAACCGCGACAACCCGCCCGGGCCGCGGGGCACCCTGACGGGGCCTTCCCGGACCATCCGGTCGTACGCCAGCAGGCCCACCTCCAGCTCCTCGGACACCCAGATGCCCTCGACGGCGACGCCCAAGGTCGCGGCCGAGCGGTCGAGCACGCTCGTCAGGGCGATGAGCAGGGCGGCGGCCGCCAACGTCATCAACGTCAGCACCCCCATGGTGGCGGCGAGCCAGGCGCGCAGACTCATGGAGCCGCCCCGGGCGGAACCAGGGCCATCTGGAACACGGGGCAGCCCCGACGAGACCTTCACGCACGCTCCTCACGGGGTTCCCAGACACGAGGGCCACCCCCATTGCTGAGAGGAGCAACACAGCCAATGCCCACGGGATTCGCGGACCGGACAGCAAGAGGGCACGCCTGACCCGTTCCCCGAAAGGGGGCATCACCGGATGGCGCCAGCCGTGCTAGGGAGGGGCGAAACGTGGCCGGCAAGCGCCCTGGCCGACGAGCGAGAGGTCTCCATGGACATCATCTCCCAGCCGGTACGCACCTTGAAATTCGATGGCTTCTGGCGCTGGCTCCAGGAGCACACGCACTGCATCCTGCGGTGCGGCTCCGTGGACGCCATGCTCTATGACCACGACGACTTCCACTGGGCCCTCCTGGAAGAGGAGCGCCAGCACATCGTGCAGGTCCTCAAGGGAAAGGTGCTGGTGGGCGAGCTGGTCATCCCCGGCCGTGAGGTGACGGAGGTGAACGTCGCCCCCGACCCGGACACGGGCGCCCAGGGCCACTTCCTGGTGGAGCTCATGGGCGGGCCCAAGGAAGACCCGCAGGCGCTCTACCACTTCATCATGGCGCACGGCATCGACCCGGCGCCGGGGCACAAGGACCTCAAGCACTGAGGACGGTGCGCTCGATGAGCGTCACCGCGTCGTCCGTCCCGTTGACGTAGGGCCTCGTGCTCCGAGCCGGTCGGGCACGAGCGAGCCCGGCGGCGCGCGTCACCAGCGCCTCCACGGTTCCCGCCCGCTCCTCGGGGCGCAGCCGCAGGGCCTGCCTGTCGTAGAGCCGGGGCCGCGCGAGCGCCACGAAGGGCGTTCCGGTGACACGGGCCTCCTGCACGGTGTTGTACCCGCCCGCGCCGACGAGCACGTCCACGCCGGGGAGCACCGCCAGCGCGGGCCACGTGGACATGCGCAGGGCCAGGCCCTCCTCCAGGGAAGCCCCAGCCCGCCTGCCCTGCTTCGCGCGCGGCGCGGGCACATCCATCGCCACTCCGGGTGGCACCAGCCACCGGACCACGGCCTCTGGCCCCAGCATCGCGTCCAGCCGGGCGGCGATGTGCCCCGCCTCCCCCACTTCCTCGGGGGTGCCACAGCCCATCACCGCCACCAGGGCGCGCGTGTCCTCCGCGGGCACGCCCAGCCGCGCGCGGGCCTTGTCACGGGGCAGCAGCTCGCTGGCGCGCAGGAGCAGCCAGGGCGCGGTCCTCACGGCGCGAGGATGGTTCGCAAAGGGCGCGGCCTCACCTGGGACGAGCAGCAGGTCGAACGCGTCCACCGCCCGCGCCAGGCCGTACTGCTTCACGTACGTGGGATTCACGTCGCGGTGAATCAGCACCTTGCGCGCGCGCACGGAAGGCAGCAGCGGCACCAGCTCGCCTCCGAGCCCCCGGGGAAAGGTGTCCACGACGAACAGGTCCGGGCGCACGTCCGCCAGGCACTGCTCCACCACTTCGCCCACGGCCTCGCGCCCCAGCGCGGGGTTGAGCCGGAACACCTCGACACCGGTGCCCAGCACGTCCTCCAGTGGGAGCCCGCTCGCGAACGGGCTGTTGGTGAGCAGGACGACGGCGTGCCCTCGGCGCGAGGCCGCACGAGCCAACGCGGAGGCACGGGTCAGGTGCCCCATGCCGCCTCCCAGCGCATAGACGAGCCAGCGGCCAGCCATGTCAGCTCCCGCCCATGTCCTCCTCGAAGGAGGCGTCGTCCTCGTGGCGGAGGCTCGCGCCGTCAGCCTCGGTGAAATCGTTGGCGTCGTGGGCCCTGCCGCTCCCTGACGAGGCGGCGGCGCCGTAGTACCCGTAGTTGTCGTAGTAGTAGCTCGGGTGGTCCTCGTCCACGCCGTTCCGGTCCCCCGTGTAGTCGTCGTGTTGCCGCGCGCACGTCGCGCAGAGCATCTCCGCGCCCACGGACGTCACGTGCTGCTCACACAGCGGCATCGCGCACCGCATGCACGTCATGGCAGCGGGGCTCCCACAGCCATGGGAGAACAGGAAGCCCACGTTCTCCTGGCAGACCAATCCACTCATGGCTGGGCCAGCTCCTGGGACGGCGGCGCCTGGAGGCGGAAGAGCAGCGCCATGCGCAGCGGCAGCTCCAGCGCCTCGAAAGTGAGACACGCGGCGGCCTCCGCCGCCAGCAGCGACTTGGTGGCGAGCAACGTGCGCCCCTGCGCATCACGCAGGGAGACCTTTCCCTCGCGCACCTTCACACGAGCCACGTCCGCGCCAGCGCCGTCCTGGATGCGAGCACCGTCGTCCTCCGGCCACACGGAGTACAGGAGCGTGCCCTTCATGTCGTTGAGGCGCCAGCCCGGCCCCTGCCGCGCGAGCGTGAACAGCACCTGCCGCTGCTCACCGTCCCGCACGGTGAGCGCCCCGCCCGCGGAGCCGACGACATATCCCAGCGCCACGTCATCCGGGCCGGAGACCTTCAGCGACGCGCCCTTCCACTTGTAACGCGCCAGCTCGCGCTCCTCGCCATCCACCAGCTTGGCGCCGTCATCCTTCGGCTTGAGGGAGAAGCGCTCGCGGTCGGCATCGTCCTTGAACTTGAGCTTGCCCTCGAGGCCCTTCACGTCCGCGGCGGCGACGGGGGCGCCGGCGGCCTCCTGCGCGCGAACGGCTTGCGGCGCCTCGACGTCACCGGGCTTGGAGCACCCGGCGGCGCCCGTGAGCGCGACCAGGGAACAACAGAGAAGGAACCGGCCCATGCCCATCATCACGAAGCCTTCGCCTGCTGACGCAGTTGTCTGGAGGAGTTGAGGACCTGGTAGAGGCTCAGCAGCATCATCACCACCGTCTTCGGCGCATCCACCGCGTCCCCCTGGACGTTGGGCCCGGCATCCCAGTCCTTCTCCACGAGGGTGCGCAGGAACATCCGGTCCTCGCCCAACTGGAGCTTGTCCACGGCGACGTCCTCCGGCAGGCGCATCGCCTGACGGGCCTCCGGCTCGAGCAGCGCCAGGTCCTGGTGACGCGCCGCCTTCACGCGCAATTGGACCTGGAGCAACGCCCAGCTGTCCTGCCGGTGCTTCGTCTTGTACTTGCCGCTGGCGCTGCGCCGGGTGCGCGACCGCTTCATGAGCCGCTGCACCATGGCGATGCGCAGGTGCGTGCCGTCCAGCAGCCGCGTCTGGAGGGTGAACCACGGGTCGCTGAAGTTCTCCGCTTTCCAGCCGCTGGGCGTGGTGTGCTTGCCGAGCAGCTTCTCCGAGCTGTCCGCGGGCGTGAAGTCGAGCTCCAGCCTCACCGACGCATCAGGGCCGATGTCACGGCGCAGCCGATGGATGACCTGAGAGGCCAGCGTGTACCTCCGGTTCTCCAGGTCCAGGCGCCGGAAGCGAAGGTACACGACGAAGCACCCCACGGTCCCCGCGAGCATCACGAGGCCCGGCCACAGGGTGAGCCGCAGCGCGAGCGCGTCCTCGAGCCCCTCATCCAGCGTCATCCGGTAGATGAAGACGACGACGGTGGCGGCCAGACACACCCAGGCCGACTTCCGCCACTTCCGCCGCGACTGCTCCACACCCATGTCCAGGAGGCGCAGCCGCTCGAGGTCTTCCCGCAACTCCCGGATGGGGCCGGTGCATCTGTAGACGCGTTCCTCGCGGAAGCGGTCGATGTTGAATGCCACGGTGAGTCGCGCCCCCTCGGCGGAACGAAAGAAAGGGGAAGCGTAAAGGCCCGTGCAGTAGGGGTCAAACCCTCCTGTTTGCCGGCCCGGCCGAGCCGCGCTAGCAACGCGAGTGTGTCTCCCCATCCCGGCACCGGCATCGTCTACGCGTCGTTCGACCGCTTCCCTTCGCCCAAGGGCGCCGCGGTGCACATCCGGGCCTTCGTGGAGTCACTGGGCGCGGCCTTTGGCCGAGTCGACCTGGTCGCGCTCCGGGACAACCCCACTGCGCCCACCGGGCCGCTCGCGCTGGTGGAGGGCGTGACGTACCACCCGCTGGAATCACGCGGGAAGGACCTGATGGCCCAGGCCCTGTCGTTCCGCTCGCACCTGGCGGCATGGTGGCGCGAAAGACCGCGAGCCTCCGTCGTGCACGTGCGCTCCATCTTCGAGGGCTACCCCGTCGCCTGCCGGAAGGAAGCGCTGACGGATGCGCTCGTCTTCGAGGTGAACGGCCTGCCTTCCATCGAGCTGAAGTATCACTACCCGGACGTGGCGGATGACGCGGAGCTCTTGCGCAAGCTGGTGGCGCAGGAGGACGTCTGTCTCTCGCGCGCGGACCTGGTGGTGACCCCGAGCACGGTGACGGCGGAGTACCTCGTGACGACACGGGGCGTGGACGCCTCGCGGGTGCGGGTGATTCCGAACGGCGCCGACCTGGAGGTGTTCCGGTACGCGCCGCCGCGCCCTCTGGAGCCCGGGCGTCCCGTGCGGCTGCTGTACAGCGGGACGATGACGTCCTGGCAGGGCGTGCACCATGCCATCGAGGCCTGCCGGTTGCTGCGGCGGGACATGCCCACCGTGCTGACGCTGGTGGGACCGCTGCGCCGGCACACACGGCGGGCGCTGATGGACCGGTGCGGTGACCTGCTGCTGGAGGGCACCGTGGAGTTGCTGGAGCCCCTGCCCCAGGCGGAGCTGGCAGCGCTGCACCATGCCTGCGACGTGGTGCTGGTGCCCCTGCCCGTCAACGACCGCAACTGCGTGCAGGGCTGCTGCCCACTGAAGCTGCTGGAGGCCATGGCCACCGGGACGCCCGTGGTGGCCAGCAACCTCCCCGTGGTGAGCACCCTGGCCGCGCCGGACGAGGTGATGCTGATACGGCCGGGCTCGGCGAAGGCGATTGCTGAAGCGGTGAAGGCCCTGCGGGCGGACCCCACCCTGGGCCCAGCGATGAGCGCGAAGGCACGGGCGCGAGTGGAGCGCGACTTCCCATGGAGCCGCGCGGGTGAAGCCCTGGTGAGCGCCTACGAAGAGCGGCTCGGGATGGCGCGAGCCAGCACGCGACGGAGCACCTCTGCCTCCGCGTGCGCCTGAAAGCGCTCCTCGATGCGCTGACGGGCGGCGGCACCCATCGCGGCGCGCTGTTCGAGCGGCAGGGAGAGTACATCCAGGCACGCCTGCCCCAAGTGATTGAGCAGGGCCTTGGAGACGATGAAGCCGTTGCGTCCGGCGTCCACGGCCTCGGGGATGCCCCCAGCGTCGCTGGCGATGACGGGCCGGGCACAGGCCATGGCCTCCAGCAAGGCATTGGGCATGCCTTCCCACAGCGACGGCTGGAGGTAGACGTCACACAGGCGCAGGTGCGCGGCGATGGCCTGCGGTGTGTCCAGCGGCCCGGAGATGAGGATGCGCGCGGCGTCCTCGGGATGCTCGGCGCGGAAGGCGACCAGATGCTCGGCGTCGCGCGGCCGCACCTCGCCGATGACGAGCAGACACGCGGGCCGGACGCGGCGCACCTCGGTGAGGGCGGAGAGCAGGAAGGGCAGCCCCTTCTTGTGCCGGAGCTCACCGGAGAAGCCGAGCACGGCTTCGTCTGGCGCGATGCCCAACCGCTCCCGGAGCGCCGGGTCCGCGGGACCGGGGGAGAAGATGCTGGTGTCGACGGCGTTGGGGATGACCTCCACGGTTTCGTCCCGTCCCAGGAGCATGCACATCTTCCGGCCCAGGTCCGCGGAGGCCGCGGTGAGGACGCGGGCACGTTGCAGCGTCCACAGCAGGCGCGCGAAGTCGCCCGGGGGGAACATGAGCTGGTCCACGTCGTTGCCCCGGGCGCTGACGGTGGAGGCAATGCCCACGGACTCGGCGAAGGCGACGGCGAGGAACCCGGGCGGAGACAGGTAGTGCCCCCACACCAGGTCATAGCGTTGCTTCGCGTGCAGGTAGCCGAGCACGTCGAGCGTGTGCTGCATGGACAGGTCCGTGCTGCCGAACAACCCCAGCCGGTGGAGCGTCACACCACGCGCGAAGGGTGAGACGTCCCCGGCGTCCTCCACCGTCTGGAGCGCGCCTGGCGCCGCCGTGCGCGTCCAGGCCAGCACGTCCACCCGGGCGCCCAGCTTCACCAGCGAGCCCGCGGTGCGCGCGCCACTGCGGGCCAGGCCGCCGATGTCGGGAGGAAAGCGTTCAGCGATGAGGAGGACGCGCGGGCTGTCGGACATGGCCGCGCAACGCTACCTCCATCACGCGCCATCGCCACCGGCAACCTGGGCCAGGAGCCGGTGTCTTGCGTGAGACGCCCAGGAGCACGGCCACCTCCCCCTGGGCGTGCCCCCTCACTGCCCGAAGCCCCCTAGCGCCGTACGGCTGAAGCTCGCGGCCCCCTGACTCACCCGCGCGGCGGACTGGCTGAACACCTGGAACGCCGCGCGAATCTCCTGTGCGCTCTGCCCTGGCGTGAGAATCCACTTGTCATCGATGCCCATCTCGCGGAACACGCGCCGGAAGTCCGTGCTCCCGTCGTTGATGCCCATCGCCGCGACGATGTGATTCTCCGCGCGCTTCAGGTCATTCACCAGCGCCGCCACGTCCTTTGCCTTCGCCGACGTCGAGTGCTGGTCCGAGCCATCCGTAATCAACAGTGTCACTGTCCGCACCGGCACGCCGTTGGCGCTGAACTCCTGCGCCTTCGCCAGCACCGTGCCCAGCAGCACCACCGACTGGTCGTACAGCGGAGTGCCATGGTCAGCCCGGTAGTTCCTGGCATGCATCCGCACCACGTCCTCCACCGGCCGATACGGGTTCAACACGAACCCGTTGAGGTAGCGCGTGTGGAAGAGGACGCCGTCCTTCTGCTTGCTCGCCAGCAGCGCGTCCAGCACCAGGTTGTGCCCGTCACACACCGTCTTCGAATGCCCGGAGTAGTCGATGCTCCCCGAGTCATCCGGCATCACCGTCACCAGCACCACCTCGCTGGACTGCACGTCCTCCACGCAGACGCCGAGCCCCGCCTGAATCTGCGCGCCCAGGTCCACCACCGTCAGCGCCTGCAATCCCGCCGGACTCAGCACGCCCTCCGCGTGTGCGTCATCGAAGAGCTTCCGGATGCCACTGCCATTCGCCTTGCTGCTCATGTCCCGTGCTCCTTCTCCCTCTCCCGAGGGCAGGGCTCCGCCTGTCCCGCGCCCGCGAGCGCAGACGAAGCGATTGCGGTGTGTCGTCACGCCTCGCGCCGCGAGGCTCAGGCGATGCGCAGGTCCGGCCAGCTCGCCAGCGGGTCCGTGGACTTCACCAGGTGCATCCCCGCGTCCGCGAAGCGCTTCAGCGATGCCTCCGCCTGCGGGGTGAAGTCCGCCGCGAAGCCCCCCTTGCCGTCCGGCACCGTCACCGACGACATGCAGTCCGTCAGCAGGTACACCTTGCGAGCCAGCGCCGCGTCCTGCGTGACAATCTCCCCGAGCAGGTCGTCGATGGAGCTCTTCACGCAGTGGCTCGCCGCCTGCCCTGCAATCACCACCGCGTCCGCGGTCAGCAGCGTCTTGATGAACTGGGTATTGCGCTGCGCCAGCGGCTGGCCGTCATGCCGCCCCAGCACCTCCGGGCGCAGCACCGAGTAGTTCTCCGTCAGCGGATTGCCCCCCTTCACCTCCGCCCACGACTGCATGCCACGCGCGAAGGAGTGGAACAGCCGCGCCTCCTGCACCACACCCGCCAGCGCGTGCCCGTCGCTGCCCAGCAGGCAGTGCGGCGGCCACAGGTACAGCGTGTACTTGCCCGCCCGCTCCAATTCCTCGCAGTAGTACTTCACCTGCTTGAGCAGCCAGGGGTAGTTGCCGCCGCACAGCCACTTCGCCATGGCGGGGTTGGGCCGCGCCTGCCCACGCTCAATCTGCTCGCGCGTCACCTCGCGGTACGGCGTCAGCGGCTGGTCGTCCTGGTCCACCCAGAAGGACGGGAAGAAAATCTGGTACGCGAAGTGGGTGTCGAGCGTCGCCGTCACGTTCGTCAGCGCGCCGAGGTTGCTGTAGATGAACTCCGCGATGCGACGGCTGTCATCCACGGCGCCGCGCCCGCTGCGTCCCGCCACGTAGAGCGAGCCCTCCGGGAAGCAGAAGTCCTTCTGCACGTCGATGAGCAACAGGTGCAGGTTGAACGCGTCCGTCGCCGACATGGAGACGTCGTTCGCCGCGCGCCAGCGCTGGGCCTCCACCTGGAGCTTTCCCGCGTCAGGGCTGTATCCGAACTGCCCGGCATGGGCCGCGTCGTAGAACCTCGGAAGCGGAAGCGCCTTCACTTGCGTCTTCATCGACCTACCTCCTGTGAGGCGTGGAGGCACCCGCTCCACGCGGTTGAGAAACGTCCCTTCAGTTCATTCGCAGCACGGTGACGTCCTGCCGCCCCACCACCGCCAACCCCTGCCGCACGAGGAAGAGCGAGCAGCCCGCGTCCACGAAGGGCTCGGCATCCGGGAACTCGCGCACCGCCTCCAGGCGGCCCTGCCGAAGCTCCACACGGGTGAGCCCCGTATCGGTGGCGCAGAACAACGCGTCGCCCGCCGCGCACCGTCCACGTGGCGCGCTGCCCAGCCATGAGCCGTCACCGGCCTCCGCCACCGCGCTCGCGCGCACGGCCCCGTCGTGGCCCACCACCACGCAGTGATGCAGCGTGCGCCCACCGGCTTCATCCACCAGGAACAGCCAGGCGGAGGACCCATCGAAGACACAGTCCACGTCCACGAGCTTTCCCGTGGGCCAGGGGAGCGACAGTCCATCCTTCAAGCCCAGGCGCTCCGCATCGAAGACGAAGGCGCCGCGCAGGCCGCCCGCGCGATGGAAGCCCAACCCGAAGCGTGGCCCCACGAAGAGCCGCGTCTGTCCTTCGAGCACCGCGCCCACGCGCTCCGGCCCATATGCGCCGTCCCGCCACAGCCCGCCGCCCACGGCCCAGTACCGGTGCCGCGCGTTGGTGGCGAAGGCGGACTGGCCCTCCGGCGCATCCACGCCCATGCGGTCCGGGGGCCGACCGGGCGCCAGCACCGCCACCTCACCGCCCCGGCCCACCAGCGTCACGTCCCCTTGCAATGCCCAGCGCAGCGACGGGTCCAGCGCCCCGCGAAGCACCACGCGTCCGTCCTCGCGCCGGTACGCGCCTTCCGCGTGGTAGAGCCAGCGAAGGATGCCCGCCTCGTTGCTCGCGTGCACCAGCACGCCTCGCGTGGAGAACAACCGCGTCGCCGTCACCTGACCTCGGACCGACGTCACCGGCGTCGCGGTCGCGGTGGCGTGGGGCTGACACGTCGGGCAGGCCGCTCGCGCATGCTCCACGCCGCACGACGCGCAGGGGGTGAAGCGCAGCCCCTCCAGCAGCGGATACGGAAAGACGCCGCGAAGGTCCTCCACGAAGACGCGGTGCAGGTGGTGCAGCACGTCGTCCGGCAAGGTCGTCAGCGGCAGCGCGGGCTTTGGATACTGCACTTCCGGATGGAACACGGTGATGCGTTGGAGCACCCGGCCCGCGGACGTCGTCCGAGCGGCCGCGCTCCTGGGCTTGTAGATGCCTCCGTGCGGCCCCACGCACAGCAGCGACTGCATCACCGCGACGGCATAGGCATACCAATCACTCTCGATGGAAGCGGGGCGGCTGGGTACCAACCCTTGCGTGCCCGTGCTCCCGAGCCGCAGCGGGTCGAGGAAGCGCTCCGTGAACACCGGACAGAGGAACCCACCGAACTGGAAGCTGTCCGCGTCGATGAGGTACGCCTCCGACGTCCCCGCCACGAGCACGTTGAGGTCGTTGAAGTCCCCCACCACCACGCCCGACGCATGCACCGCGTCGAGCGTCCGATGCAGCTCGCGCAGCAGGTCCACCACCCGCCCGGACGCCGCGCCTGCCCTGCGGAACGACGGCTCTCCGAAGCGCCGCAAGGGCTCCACGCCGTCCAGCTTGCGCATGGCGTAGCCCAGGACCTCGCGCGCCTTCTTGTCCGTCGCCAAGGCCTGGGGCACCACCACCCGGCCGGGCAATCCTGCCGGGAAGACGCGTAGCTTGCGTTGGTGCTCGTCCAACCGGACGCGCGCCGCGGCCTGTTCCGCGGGCAGGCCCGTGTAGTCGGGATGCTCGGGTGGCTTGAACACCTTGAGAGCGCGGCCATCCCCCAGGTCGAACACGTCCGCCTCGCCGCCCTTGCCCAGCGCTCGCGCGGGGTTCAGCCGCACCTTCTTGCCTTCGAGCCAGACGTCCATGGCCTCACGCCCTCCCCATGCGGCGGCGCAGCACCACCAGCGTGGTGTCATCCGGCAGCAGGCCCGGAGTTCGCGACAGTTGCTGGGAGGCGAAGTCCGCGCGCACGGCTTCTCGGTTGAGCAAGGCCAACCGGCGGCGCAGGGCATCCGGGTTGGCGAAGTACCGATCCTCCGTCCAGAGCCGTGACAGCGGCCCGACGAGTTCGTCCCCTGCCGGAATGCGCGTGGTGGCCAGCCGCTCCAGGTCCGCCACACCGTCGGTGCCCAGCAGCAGCGCGTGGACGTCCTCCGTGGGCACCAGGGCCCGCGTGGTCAGCGAAACGTCCTCTCCGTGCATCAACGCATAGGCGAGATAGGGAGGCGCGTTCCCCGGAAACGGCCCGAGTGGATGCACCTCGCCATTGAGCGCCCACACGCCGTCCCCCGCGGAGAAGACGAGCGTCAGCGAGGGCGTCACAACCGCTCCCACCACGGTGAAGAGGAAGTCCCCCATCACCTCCCGCCCCAGGTCCGCCCGGAGCTCACTGAGCAGACACAACACGTCCTCACGAAGGCCTGGGAGGAAGGTGGGCTCATCCACGCGTTCCCCCTCCGCGAGCCGCACCAGCGCGGCCCGCGCCAACCTGCGCGCGCCCAACTGTGCGCCCAGCTCACTGCAGGGCTGGCTGCCACAGCCATCCGTCACCACGGCCACCAGGCCATGCTCACTGGCGCGGATGCACAGCGCATCCTGGTTGTTGCGACCCGCTCGGGCGTGCTCCCGGCCCAGCACCGAGGCAGCGGCGATGTCGAAGGGCAGCGCGGACATGGCTCTCCCGTGGCCCTGAAAGGGCACGTGCGGCGAGACAGGCGGCGATACGGCGGCGCGCTTCAGCCAGTGGACACCCCACGGGCAGCGGCCTCTCACGAACCTGGGTTGCGCCCATGTTCGTGTCTCAATGACACGAACATAGTGTCCAAATTACACGATGTCAATGTCACGAGCTGCCGGGGCCTCCCTCGAGCCCGCAGCGGGTCAGAGTTCGAAGTTGAAGCCCGCCTTCTCCAACTGCTTGTACTTCTTGTGATCGAACCGGTAGAGGCGCGCTGCCCGGTGGGAGACGTCCTGCTCCACCTCGTCCAGTTCCTCGAGCAGGTCCATGGCGAGGATCTTCTTGCGGAAGTTCCGCTTGTCGAGCTCCCGCTCCAGGATGACCTCGTACAGCCGCTGGAGCTGCGTCAGCGTGAACTTGGGAGGCAGCAGCTCGAAACCGATGGGTTGATAGCGGACCTTGCCCTTGAGCCGCTGCAGCGCCGTGCCGAGCACGTCCACGTGGTCGAAGGCCAGCTTCGGCGTATCCCAGACGGAGAACCACGCCGCGTCCCGCGCGTCCGTCGCCGCATGCGGCACATGGTCACTGAGCTTCACCAGCGCGAAGTACGCCACCGTGACGACGCGCCCGCGTGGATCTCTCCCCGGGGTGCCGAACGTGTAGAGCTGCTCCAAGTGGTTCGGCCGGATGCCCGCCTCCTCATCCAGCTCCCGGCGCGCGGCGTCGTCGAGCGACTCCTCCATCCGCACGAAGCCCCCCGGCAGTGCCCACCGCCCGGCGAAGGGCTCCACCCCGCGGCGAATGAGCAGCACCTTCAGGTCCTCGTCATCCAGACCGAAGACGACACAGTCCACCGTCAGCGCCGGCCTCGGGTACTCATAGGTGTAGCTCACCGGTCCCGGCATAGTGTCCGGAACACACCCGGGTCAAGTCGCGGACAGAGTGGCCGCCGGGCCCGCGCGGCCTAGGTCCGGACCATGCGCGACAGCTGGCGCCAGTCGACGAGCTGAACGCTCTCCTCGGCCAGGTCGAACTCCAGCGAGCGCCGCATGCCGATGACGTCGCCGCCCATCTGGAAGGGCACTTCCCGGTCGAAGTCCATGCGCAGGCGCTGGACGAACCAGTCATGCATGTGGGGCATCGGATGCTCGCCGCGCCAGAGGCGGAACATGTTCCGGGTGGCCTCCATCACGCCGGCGCCATAGACGCGCACAGACAGCCGGTGGGGCACCGCCTGCGCGAAGGGGAAGGCCTTGAAGCCGAAGCCCCACTCGGGCGTGGTGGCCGCGCCGGCGACGCCCGCGGGCCCCCGGTACAGGAGCGCGCCCTTGTCCCCATGCGGCACGGGCTGCACGGAGCCCCGCGCGTCCACCGTGAGGGCGGGGTCGCCCAGGTTGTAGACGGACACCATGGGGTTGCCCTCGCCGAAGACGTGGCGAGGCACCGTCCGGGTGAACATGGCGCCCAGGTAGCCACGCAGGCCGGCCTGGGTACTGCGCAGCGGACCGGAGGCGGCGAGCTGGTTCTTGAAGTCCTGAATCATCTCCGCGTCCCAGCCGGTGCCGGCGAAGGGGGCCACCTTGCCCTCCACGCGGACCAGGGCGAAGGGGCGCAGGGGAGGAAGGCGCTCGCCCACGGCGGCAATCTGCTTCAAGGCCTCCGCGGGCCGGGGCGCGCCGGTGACGCGGGCCCAGGCGTTGCCGGTACCCATGGGGAGGACGCCAATGGCCGGCAGGGCCACCCCCGCGGTGCGCAGCTCGTTGAGCAACCCCGTAATCGTCCCGTCACCACCGCCCGCCAGGAGGAGGGAGGGCGGATTGGGCCGGAGCGTGTCCGAAATCCAGGCACGGGCCTCGTCGAGCGAACGGGTGAGCGCCACGCGCGCTCGGGGCAGGAAGCGCTGGACAAGCCCTCCCATGCCTTCGGAGCCCCGGCGTGCACGGAGGTTGACGAGGACGGCGATGTCATTCATGGCGAGCGGGACTCTCTCCACGCTTTGTCATGGCCCGGTCACGGCGCAGCAACCGGTGACGCGTCGTGACGCAAAAACAACCCTCATACTCCCAGTGCATGGGCGAAACGGGCCTTCAGCCCCCGTGCCTCCCGCTTCTTTCCGAGGGAGAACGCCGCTACGGCCACGCCCCCGGCGACCAGCAGGCGGGGCAGCCATTGCTTGCCCGCCGCGTGGTGGCCCCCCGAGGTCCCCGCTCCCTCCGCCATCGGACGGAAGAGCGTCCCAGAGGTGTGGCCCTGGCGCTCCTTCTCGAAGTGATGGGCCTCGGTGACGCCGTTCATGGTGCGCTCGAAGGTGCGGGGCAGCAGGCCGTGCATGGCGGCGAAGGTCCGAGCGGCGGGGCCGACGAAGACCTCGTGCTTGGGGCTGCGGAGGACCCGGAGGATGGCGCGCGCGACGCGCTCCGGAGTGTAGACGGGCTCCACGGGACGGATGCGCCAGCCGGTGTAGTTGGCGGTGTGTTGCCACAGCGGCGTGTCGATGGCCGCGGGGAGCACGGTACACACGTCGATGCCGGTGCCGAGCAACTCCTGGCGGACAGACGCCGAGAAGCCGCGCACGGCGTGCTTCGAGGCCACATAGGCGCTGACATACGGAGCGGCGACCGTCCCAAAGGTCGAAGAGACGTTGACCAGTGTGCCGTAGCCCTGCCGACGGAACTGGGCCACGGCGGTGCGGGCGCCGCTGACGGTGCCGAAGAAGTTCGTCTCCATCACCTGTCGGAAGGCGTCATCCGGTGTCTCTTCGAGACGGCCCATGAGGTAGACGCCCGCGTTGTTGATCCACGCATCGAAGTGGCCGAAGACCCTGCGCGCCTCGTCCGCCAGGTGCTGCACGGCGGCCACGTCGGACACGTCCGTGGGCACGACGTGGGCCTGGACGCCGAGCCCCCGGCACTCGCGAGCTAGGTCCTCCAGCGGCTCCTCGCGCCGGGCGGCCAGGACGACGTGGGCCCCCTTGTTCGCCAGGGCCAGCGCGGTAGCGCGACCGATGCCACTGGATGCGCCGGTGACGACGACGACTTGGTTCTTCCAGGCTCGCTTCATGTCCGCGTTCTCCTTACGGGGCCGAGCCCCAGCGCATGGCCTGAGTTCCCCTCGCGAAGATGGCAATTGCACACAGCGACGCACCGGGTCATCGAACACCTGGCTGGAGGACAGGCGGCGGAGCGGCGCGAGAGTCCACGTCGCAGGCCGCCGCCGGGGATGGGAGTCCACTGCCGGGACGGGGGGCTGGGCGCGAAGCGGTGCGTCCGCACGGGACGTGGAGGCGGGGTTCCACGCGGGCAAGGGGTGGAGATGGCTCGGCTTTTCGCGGAGCACGGGTAGGTTGGAGGAAGCGGAGCGGGCTTGGTATGTGCGAGCGACTGTCGGGCAGGAAACGGAACGCAACCTGCACTCGGCCCGCGAGCCATGAACATCTCCGAACGCTTCCTTCCGCCGCCCTGGACGGCGGCCGTCGTCCTCCTGTGTGCGTCCGCGTGCATCAACGTGCCAGCCGTCGAGCCCGCACAGGCAGAGGTGCGAATCACCGCGCCGGCGGGAACGGCCTACACGAATGGTGTGGTCGAGGTCCGACTCGATGTGACGGGCCATACGCCGGACCGAGTGGAGCTGCTCAAGGACGGCGAAGTGATGGCGGAGCTGGCGCCGCCATACACGTACACCTGGGACACAGCGGGAGAAGCGGAAGGGACGTACCGGCTGGAGGCGCGCGCGGCCCTGGGAGACCTCGCGTATGTGAGCGCGAGCCGCGAGGTCGTGGTGGACCGGACGCCTCCGCAGGTGGTGTCACGCGTGCCGGAACCGGGCGCCCAGGAGGTCTGGGTGCAGAGCCCCATCCGCGCCGAGTTCTCCGAGCCCGTGAAGCGAAGCGCCGTGACGACGGAGTCCATGCACCTGACGGTGGGCGACGTAGCCGTGGCCCACACGGTGTCGCTGTCGGAGGATGGGAAGACGGTGACGGTGGTGCCCGTGACACAGATGACCGCGCCGAGCACCGTGGCGCTGGCCTTCTCTGGGACAGTGACGGACCTGGCTGGGAATGCCGCTGTGAACCTGGGGGAGGCGTGGAGCTGGGCTGTTCCTGAGTTCGTGCCGTATCCGCCTCATCCACCGGGCCCGACAGGGCCTCATGACATCATCAAGCCATACATCCAGCTAGATACAAATGGGCATCCCACAGTATTGACCCAGCGCTTCGAAACGGCGAACGAGCGCACCCCCGTGAATCTGTTTGTGAATCGCTGGACGGGCAGCCAATGGGAACAAATTGGCCCTGGACTGAAGACAAGTCCAATCGAATTCACAATCAACTCACCCAACATTCAACTCCTCCCAGATGGAACCCCTGTCGTCGCATGGCAAGAGGACCTCGGTGCGGAGTTCAACAATTACATCCACGTGGCTCGATGGAACGGGGAAGCTTGGGTCCGCTACAGCGGCGAACAAGGCATCATCCCTGAACGCCCTCATGCCGTTGGTGTCGCTCTTCAGCTCACCTCCCAAGGACATCCAGTCGTCGCATTCTCAATGGATCCGGAGGACGCCGAGGGAGGGGCTGTGCATATCCATCAATGGACTGGCGAAAAGTGGCAGCGCATTGGCTCCGCACTTCAAAACGAGCCTCCGTACATAGCCCACACACCAGCATTGGTACTGGATGCGAACGACAACCCCTTCGTGGCATTCGCGGCAAACAACAGCCAGAGCCGTGCTCTCGCTTGGCGTTGGTCAGGAACCGACTGGGAGCAACAGGGCGACCCCACCCAGGTAAACACCAGCCTGCGCTCTCCCCATGGTGTCAAACTAGCGCTCACAGCAGCAAACCGTCCCATTGTCTCCTGGACCGGTACCGAAACAGGCACATCGCGCAGGAACTTCCATTCTAGCGAATGGTCTCAGACCCACTGGGATTCGCTGGGCGCGCCCCCCAGGCAACTGGCATCAAGCGAAAGATACATCCAAGAGACTAAATTCACTCCACTGGAAGGACTTCTCGCATTGTCGACCGAATACGACGCCGAGAAAGTCTTGATAAGTATCGACCGCCATTCTGGGGGACACTGGGAGAATATCTGGAGCAAGCACTTCGAAAGAAGAACAGGCATGTATCCATCCGGCAATCCCAGCCTGGCCGTAGACTCCACTGAGAACATCGTTGTGGCATGGGTGAACTCCGGAACCAACGGAACCAGAGACGTCGTCATCTATCGCCGCAACCGGTAGCCAAGCTCACCCCGTCGGCCATCTACATCAAAGAGATTAAAAGATGAGGATCACACCAGCAATCGTGGCCTTTTTCCTGTCGACTCAGGCCTTCGCGGCCCCCCGCCGCACGGTGGTGGCCAGCGGGGACTGCAAGGACGCGGAGCTGAGCGGGCAGGCCAAGGCATTCCTGGGAGCCCTTGCCTCGCGCCCCGAGCAGGACACACTCACCGCCAACCAGTTCAGCGACCGGCTCTTCCCGCAGCCCACCAAGAGCTACGAGGACCTCCAGCGGCAGCTCGAAGCCGCCCAGGACCAGTTCTACGAAGGCCGCAACGCCAGGACGCTCCAGGCCGTCGACGAAGCCCTGCAGCAGATCACCCGGCTCCCCGTGGGAGACGCCCGCTGGAAGCTCTACGTCGAAGCACAACTCCTCCACGGCCTCAACTACCGAGCCATGGGTAAGCCAAAGGAGAGCGACTTCGCGTTCCGCAACGTGCTGCGGCTCCAGCCCGAGTACCAGCTCAACCCGGACTACTTCGCCCCGTCCGTCCGGCAGAACTTCGACAAGCTCCGGAAAGAACTCGCGCAGACGCGCAAGGTGAAGCTGTCCGTGAAGTCCACGCTGCCCGCCGCGGACGTGTACCTGGATGGGCTCAAGGTGGGCCAGACGCCGCTGTCGCTCGATGCGGTCCCGGGCACCTATCACCTCACGCTCGTCAAAGGCGCCACCACGAGCTTCCCACGGCACGTCCAGGTACAGGGCACGGAGACGCCGCTGCTCGTCGACGTGGCTTATGAGGGCTCTGTCTCCGCGAGCCCCTTCCCCTGCCTCGCCACCTCGGACGGCAATGACGAGCGCACGCTGAGCCATGCGGTCCGGCTGGGTGGAACGCTCGGCGTGGAGGAAGTCATCGTCGTCCGACTCGAGCGCCCGAGCAGCGGGCCCAAGTGGTTCGCGGCGACCGTCCTCAATGTCGAAGGAGGACAGAAGCTCCGCGAAGGCGGCTTCAAGACCCAGGACGCGGACGCTCCGGATGAGGCACTCGCAGCGCTGGTCGACTTCGTTACCACCGGCCGCTCGCCCTCCAACCTCGTGGTGATGAACGCCAATGGAAAGGCCCCGTGGGACTCTCCTGGAAGCGTGGGCAGGAATGGGAGCGCGTCAGCAGGCGGCATGGACCTGACGGCCCCCAACCTCATGCCAGAGGGCGACGCGTCCGGGGCACGTTCCACCTCCGGGCTTCGCACGGCCTCGTATGTCGCGCTGGGAACGGGTGTAGCCGCATTCGGTGGCGCGGGCGTCGTCCGCCTCCTGGCCCAGAAAGACGTGAACGCGCTGGAGAAGCGGCTCGACAACGGCCGGATTCTGTCCAGTGACAGGGAGGCGATGGGGATTCGTGACTCGCTGGTCCAGAAGAGCCATGTCCTCAATGGGTTGCTCATCGGCGGAGGCGCGGCGGTTGTCACGGGCGCGGTGCTCTACCTCCTGTCTCCAGATTCGAGCTCGGCACCGCCCGTCTCGGTAGGGCTCTCCGCGGACAGCCACGGCGCGGCGGCCTCACTGTCTGGTTCGTTCTGACGCACTATTCATGAATCCAAGGACACGCATTCCGCGAGAGGTGGACCATCCGAGTCAGTCCACCTCCTGAGCAGGCAAGCAGACACGTCGAGCGCTGGATAGGAGAGACGCGTCAACACACACCGCCAAGCCACCACGGCGCATAGAGTGCCGCCCATGATGCGAGCCCTCTTCATCCTGCTGCTGGCCACGAGCGCCTCCGCGGCCTCCCCCCGAACCCTCCGGGTCGACTACTTCCACACCGGGAACGCCACCGAGGAACGGTTCAGCCTCGACAAGGTCGTCGTCGAGCCGCTGCCCTGGCCCGGCCACTTGGAACGCGCCATCGATGAGACGAACCTCGGCAAGTACCTCTTCGAGGTCCGAGACCGGGAGAACAACCGGCTCCTGTTCTCGCGAGGCTTCGCGTCCATCTACGGAGAGTGGGAGGTCACGAACGAGGCGCGCAGCAGCAACCGCACCTTCCATGAGTCGCTCCGCTTCCCCGCGCCTGAGCGCCCCGTACAGGTCCTCCTCAAGAAGCGGGATGCCCAGAATGCCTTCCGCGAAGTGTGGTCACTGGTTGTCGACCCGAAGGACATGTTCATCGACTCGTCGTCTCCTCCCGCGCCCGGGCCGCTGCTGAAACTGCTGGAGAACGGGCCGTCAGCGCAGAAGGTCGACCTGCTCATCCTGGGGGACGGCTACACGAAGGCCGAGCACGCCAAGTTCGAGAAGGATGCCCGGCACATGGTGGACATCCTCTTCACCTTCTCTCCCTTCAAGGAGCGCAAATCGGACTTCAACGTGTGGGGGCTCGTCCCCGCCGCGGCCCAGTCCGGCATCTCTCGCCCTTCGACGGGAGTCCACCGGCGCTCTCCCATCGGCGCCACCTACGATGCCTTTGGCAGTGAGCGCTATGTGCTCACCTTCGACAACAAGGCCTTCCGCGAGGCAGCGGCCTTCGCGCCCTACGAGTTCGTGGAGATCCTGGTCAACGGCAACACCTACGGCGGCGGCGGCATCTTCGGGCTCTACGGCACCGTCGCCTCGGACAGCCTGTGGGCGCCCTACGTCTTCGTGCACGAGTTCGGCCACCACTTCGCCGGGCTGGCCGACGAGTACTACACCTCTGAATCCGTCTATGCGCCCGCCGCGGACCGCCTGGAGCCCTGGGAGAAGAACGTCACCGCGCTCCACTCCCCGGAAGACCTGAAGTGGAAGCACCTGGTGTCACCAGGAACACCCCTGCCTACCCCCTGGAACAAGGAGGGATACGAAAAGCATGCCACCGCCGTGCAGAAGCAGCGCGGCCAGATTCGGGCGCAGCGAAAGCCCGAGTCAGACATGGACAAGCTCTTCCTGGCCCAGCGGGACTGGGAGGAAAAGTTCCTTTCCTCTCAGAAGTATTCAGGCCGGGTCGGGGCCTTCGAGGGGGCCATGTACGAGTCGAAGGGCTACTACCGGCCACAGGTCGACTGCGTGATGTTCACTCGGGATCGCGTCCCATTCTGCGCGGTGTGTCAGAGCGCCATCTCCGAAGTCATCGACCTGTATTCCGGCCCTCCGGCCAGGTCTCCTCAGGCCAATCCCTGAACGCCTGAAAATCCGGGCACCTCTTGTGTGAAATGCCCATGTCACCAGGAGCGGACATTGGATTGCCCTCCGGTTCAGGTGTAAGGGGGACGCAACCTGCTTCCCATGGAGGGGAACTCATGCAGAGACGATTTTGGCTCCCGGCGGTCGTCACGGCCGTGATGGTCACGATGGGCACGGGATGTGGCGACGAGTGCGTTGACCTGTATGACTGCCGCACTGACAAGGGCCCGCCGGCCGCCGGCAAGCAGTGGACCTGTAACTCTGGCACGTGCGAGCAGCGCGACATCACCCAGGGCCCGGATGCGGGCACCGAGGAAGATGCGGGCACCGAGCCGGATGCCGGCGAAGGTGACGCGGGCACCGACCCGGACGCCGGCACGGAGGGCTGCACCAGCAACGCGACCTGCGGCCTGACCGAGACCTGCAACACCACGACGAGCGAGTGCGAAGACTCGGGCTTTGTCACGCCGGTGGCGACGACCAGCACGCAGATCCAGGCGGTCCGGGATGCGGCGGATGGCGCGCTCGACCCCGCGCTGGCCATCGAGGGTGCGTTCGTCACGTTCATCAAGCCTGCCGTCACTGGCAGCAACGAGGTCCCCGGCTTCTTCGTCCAGGCCGAGGCCCAGGGCCCCGCCCTGTTCGTGTCCGACGCGACGGCGCTGGCCGCGGTCGCCGTGGGTGACCGGGTCAGCTTCTCCGTGTCGTCGAAGGCGACCACCGGCAGCCTGCGCTCCGCGGCCACCGTCACTGGGACCACGGTCATCAGCCAGGGCCACCCGGTTCAGACCCAGTCGACGGCCACCCCGGCCGGCCTCGCCGTGAACCGCTCCGCGGACACGGCGGACACGCTGGTGACCGGTCTGGACTCCGTGGAGTCCGAGCTCACTTACCTGACGGGCACGATTGCCGCGGCCGGCAGTGGCATTGGCGCCGGCTTCACTGGATTCCAGATCACCACCGCGGGTGTCACCGCTGGCGCCGCCAACTTCCGGCTCCGCGTGCCCGCGGCGCTCGCCACGGATCTCGACATCATCCAGGGCTGCACGTTCACGCTGAACGCGGGCCCCATCTGGCGGTTCGATGCCAACGCCCAGCCGTCAGCGTTCACGGCTTCCGAGCTCACCCTGTCGGGCTGCGCCGCGCCGACGTTCGCGTCGGCTTCGGCGACGTCACTGACGGAACTCGTGCTCAGCTTCAGCCGCAGCATCTCAGCGGCGAGCATCACCAACGCGCCGGAGCAGTTCACGCTCACCGAGGGGCTGACGATCTCCGATTTCCGCGTCGAGGGTAAGCGGGTCGTCCTGACCACGAGCGAGCAGACCCCGGGCACCACCTACTCCGTCACCGTCGCGAACACCGTGACGGACGTGGCGGGAGGCTCTGTGGCTTCGGAGGCCAGCACGCAGACGTTCCGCGGCTATCGCGCGCCGGCCGTTCTCCAACTGACCGAGGTGCAGCCGAACGGGGGCACGGGCACCGCCCCCAAGGACCTGGTCGAACTTCAGGTCCTCACTGCGGGAACCACGTCAGGCCTCATCTTGGTCCAGGACAGCGTCACCGCCACCCCCGGTACGCTCGCCAGCTTCCCCGACGTGGACGTCGCGGTCGGCGACATCATCGTGGTGCATCTCAATGCAGCCGCGGACTTCCCTGTCGAAACGCAGGCCAAGAATGAGCACCCGCAGAGTGCCAATTCGACGCACTTCGATACTGCCTGGGACTTCAAGGGCAATGGCGCCAACTCCATCACCTACTCCAGCCGGGTCATTCTCGTGCAGGACGCGGCCGGAGCCATTCAGGACGCGGTGCCCTTCCGGTCGACAGGCACCCCGCCTGGTGCGTTCCCGGGCCACCTGCAGGCCATCCAGGCGGCCGGCAAGTGGCTGCCGGTGAACTGCGAAGGTGCTCCCTGCACCAACACGTCCACGCCTTCCGCTGGTGACGTGTCCGCATCCTGGGCGGGCATTCCGAACAACGCGGGGCCCACGAGCAACAGCGTCCGCCGCATCAGCGCGACGGACACCAACATGAAGGAAGACTGGGCGGTGGGCGCTCCTTCGTGGGGCCTGCCCAACTTCTAGTCTGACGGCTTCCACATGAAGCCTTCGGGCCGCGGCTCCTTGTGAGCCGCGGCCCTTTTCTTTGCCCTGGGTTCGGTGGGACCCTGTGCGCCGTCGTCACGGCTGCCTCTACAGTGCCGACACTTCATCCGTGGGCCCGACTCCTTCGCGGGCCGGAGTCTTCATGCGCGCCCATCACGCCCTGCTCCCCATCCTCGCGCTGCTGCTGACCGCATGTTCTGACTCCGCGCCTCCCCGCACTGACGACACCGGACCGGGACTGGCCATCACCACGGAGGCGCTCCCCGCCGCATCCGTCGCGCAGGCCTATCGCAGCTCCCTCACCGCTTCGGGTGGCACACCTGCCTATTCGTGGCGCGTCGCGCAGGGCGCACTGCCCACCGGACTCAGTCTCTCCACCCTGGGCGAAGTCACCGGGACGCCCCAATCGACAGGCACCGCTTCCTTCGACGCGGAGGTCCGTGATTCCCGCGGACGGACTGTTCGCGCCACGTTCGAGCTCGAGGTGCTCAACGCCGGCCTCCAGGTCGCGTCATCCACGCTCCCCGATGCATACGTCGGCGACAACTACGCCGCGCAACTCGACGCTTCGGGCGGCACGGCGCCGTACACCTGGACGCTCGCGGAGGGCACCCTCCCGTCGGGCGTGCGCCTCGACGCACAGGGGCACATCTCCGGCGTTCCCGCCAGCTCCGGCACCTTCTCCGTCACCGTCCACGTGCAGGACGCCACCGGGCTTTCGAGCCAGCGTGGCCTCGCGCTCTCCGCCTTCACCGCGCCCTATCTCGCGGGCGGCACGCTCCCCTCCGCCTCGCTCGGAGCGGCCTACTCCACGGAGCTTCACGCCGTTGGCGGGCGACCACCGCTTACGTTCCGCATCACCTCGGGTGCCTTGCCCTCGGGCCTCCAACTGGATGCCAGCCTTGTCCGAGGGACGCCCAGCGAACCAGGAGCCGACGCCTTCACCGTCGAGGTCCAGGACGCCAATGGCCGTTCGGCGTCCGCCACATTCAACCTCACCGTCCAGGGCGGCATCACCATCACCCCCAGCACCCTGCCGGATGCCTATACCGATGCCGCGTATCGACAAGGCCTGTTGGTGATGGGTGGACGCGCGCCTTATGCCTGGGCGCTCAGCGCGGGTTCGCTTCCCGCCGGCATCCGGCTCACCAGCACCGGCCTGCTCGAAGGCACCTCGTCCACGACGGGTACCTTCTCCTTCTCCGTCCAAGTCACCGACGCCGACGCACGCGTCGCCACCCGAGCGCTCAACCTTGTCGTGTACCGGCCTCCGTCCGTAGCCGGACCGGCGCTTCAGCTCGACGGGTATGTCTCGCGGTCCTTCAGCGCGACGTACTCCGTCACCTACGGAAAGGCGCCGTATTCGTTCGCTCCAGCCAGCCCCCTTCCCTCCTGGCTGCAGCTCTCCGCCTCCGGGCAGCTTTCAGGCACGCCCCCCGCTCCCGGTACCATCAGCGGACAGGCCGTCGTCACCGACGCGAACGGACGGACGGGCACACGGGACTTCACCCTCACGGTCTACGAACTCCCCACCGTCGTCACCACGTCGCTGCCCGATGCGCGCAAGGACCTGCCCTACTCCACCCAACTGCAAGCATCCGGCGGCAAGGCGCCGCTCTCCTGGCACATCGTGTCGGGGATGCCGCCTTCGGGGCTCACGCTCTCAACATCAGGAACCCTCAGCGGCACCCTCTCGGAGCTCGGGTACTCAGCGTTCACAGTCACAGTGACGGATGCCACGGGCCAGCAGGGTTGGCACGCGATGGTCCTCCACGTGCGCACCGCCAGCGCGCCCCTCACAGTGGCGCATTGGAACCTCGAGTGGTTCGGTGCCCCCAACCAGGGCCCGCCGGACTCCACCTCGGAGGGCGGAACGACGGACGACCTTCAGATTGCCCATGCGCGCGACATCATTCGCGACTCGGGCGCCAATGTGTGGGGCCTCGTGGAGATGGTGGACGCCGCGGACTTCGCCACCCTCAAGGAGCAGCTCCCCGGATTCAATGGCTTCCTCGCCAATGACACGTCCTTCGTCCCCAACGGAACGGCCTACTACAGCAACGGCGAGCAGAAGCCCGGCATCCTCTACGACAGCACCCTCACGCTGCAGGGGGCGCAGCTCATCCTCACCGCGAACGACGCGGACTTCGGTGGTCGCCCCCCTCTGCGCGTGGACTTCACCACGACCGTCCAGGGCGTGAGCACCCACCTGGTCGTCATCGTCGTTCACATGAAGGCGTTCGACAACGAGACCGCCTACGGACAGCGGCAGCGCTCCAGCGCGGCGCTCAAGTCGTACCTCGACACATCCCTGCCCACCGAGCGAGTGCTCGTCATTGGCGACTGGAATGACGATGTCGACCAGTCCATCACCCAAGGCAGCGACGGCAACCCTCTGCCCAGCCCCTTCGCTCCATTCGTGGCCGACACGCAGCGCTACACCTTCATCACCGAGCCACTGTCCCTGCGCGGCTTGCGCACCACCGTCGACTATCGCGACGCCATCGACCACACGCTCGCCTCCAACGAGATGGCCACGAACTACCTGCCCGGCTCCGTCGAAATCCTGCGCCCGGACGCGTGGATTCCCAACTACGGCGACATCGTCAGCGACCACTATCCCGTCATCAGCAGCTACGACCTGGGAGACTCCAGCGGCGGCACGGACCCAGAGCCCTTGTCCAACCTCATCATCAACGAGGTCCTGCCCAACGAGCCCATCCCGCCCGGGCAGACCGTGTCGGACACCCATTACGAATTCATCGAGGTGTACAACGCGGGGACCTCCACCGCGGACCTGTCCGGCTGGAGCCTGTCGGACTCCGCATCCGTGCGGCATGTCTTCGCCCCTGGCACCACGCTCGCTCCCGGCCGGGTCTTCGTCGTCTTTGGTGGCGCTCGAGGCTTCCCGGCCGGTACGCCCGCTACCGTGGCCGCATCCTCGGGCGGCCTGGGCCTCAACAACGATGGCGACGTCGTCAGGCTCCTCTCGCCCGATGGGAGCAACGTCAATGAGATGTCCTACGGAGGCACCTTCGACAACATCTCCTTCAACCGGTCGCCCGATGCCACGCCCGACGCGGCGTTCGACTACCACCATCTGATTACTCCGGGGCTCAGCTCATCCCCGGGCCTCCGCGTGGATGGCCGGGCGTTCTGACCCGCTCCCGCGAAGGACGCCTCCGGCCTCGGTTTCAGCGAAGTGAATCGAGCGGCGAGCCTGGGCCCGCGGTGTCCTCGCGTGGGGCTGACTCTTGCGGACGCGGTGGTTCGGCACCGGGCCCCGGCATCCCATCCACGCGGTGCGCCACCAGACCTCCGGGTCCATCGCCGTAGGTGACACGAACCTCGTCTCCCTCGTGATACTCCCGCAGGCCCGTGACGGGCTCGCCCTTCATGAAGAGGCGGGTCTGCTCATCCACTCCGACGTCGTACTCCACGCCGTCATTGCCGCGGATGAGCAGCTCGTTGTCGCCCACCCACTCCACGCGGCCATGGAGCTGGTCCGTGGGCGCTGGCCGTCCCGAACCGCCCTGCCCCGCTCCCTGTGTGCCCACGGGAAGCGAGCCGGAGCCAGGCGCCCCGGATTCTGGGGGCCGCTCGCGTGAGGCCATGAGGCCGCGAAGGACATCCGAGCGGCCTTCTCGCTCGCTCGCGGATGGAGGCCCTCGGTTCTCGCTCCGCTGGCCGCAACCGAGCCACACGGCGAACAGCCCGAATGCCATCATCCTCCAACCGCGCGTTGCCCTCATTCGCTCGTGCCCCCCGCGTGTGGAAGTTCATCGCGACGGCCGGCCCGCCCCGGCCCGCTCCTGTCTCTTCCTCAACATGCGGATGGCCCTGGCGGCCGAGACCCCAGTGCTTCCCAAGGCGCGCCTTGATGGCGACCAGGAAGAGGGTAGAACGCTCCGTCGCACGGCCCCTCTGCCTGCGTGGATGCCCCGACCTCGAACGCAGCCACCGGCCGTCCCGAACCGGTGACCTGAGTCCTCATGACATGGAGGACCCTCGTTGTCCCCAGCTCGCCCCAGGCGCCGCGGAACTCCTCATCAAGCCCGCCAGTGAAGAGCCTCCCGCCATGGGGACCATCCGTTCTTCCTTTCGCGCTCCCAGGAAGAGCGAGATGGAGAGCAGACACCCCCTGGCTCAAGGACTCGACGTACCTGCCGGGCCCTGCCTAATTTCTCGTCTGGCAGCACCCCTCGAGCACCACGGTCCTCGTACTCGTGAGCAAGACAGCAGCCTCCCTCCCAGCCTTGAAGGCGGGCCCGGCACATCCCGCGCCTTCATCATGCGTGTGGCTGGTCGATGACAGTCCCACGCAACTGGCGCAAGCCCGCGAACTGCTGTCGAAGCACTACGCGATTGAGACCTTCAGCAACGCCGAGCAGATGCTGGAGCGGCTCTCCCTAGGGCAGCCTCCCGAGGTGCTCCTCTTGGACTGGCAGTTGCCGGGCATCTCGGGACTGGACGCGTGCCGCTATGTCCGCGAGCACTACGATGATGTCACCCTCCCCATCCTGATGCTCTCCATCTGGGGAACTCACGACGACTTCACGGAAGGGTTGCGGGCGGGAGCCAACGACTACATCGCCAAGCCCTTGCACGACGCGGAGCTGCTCGCCCGAGTCGCCAGCCTCCTGCGCATCCATGCTCAGGGCGAGCGGCTGAAAGAACGCGAAGCATACCTGTCCACGACGCTCTCCAGCATTGGTGACGCCGTCATCACCACGGACCGCGCCGGACGTGTCGTCCTCCTCAATCCCGCGGCCGAGCGCATCACCGGCTGGCGCACCACGGATGCCCGGCAGCGGCCGGTGGCAGAGGTCTTTCGCATCATCGACGCAGCCAGCCGGAAGCCCCTTGAGCTGGCGCCCGTTCTGGATGCGGAGAAGGGGCACGCGGGGCCGACGCTGCTCATCCGTCAGGACGGGACAGAAGTCCCCATCGAGGGCAGCGCCGCGCCGATTCGCACGGGGCCACATGAATTTTCGGGCGCCGTGCTCATCTTCCGCGACGTCACCGAACAGACCCAGGTGCGTCAGCGCAACGAAGCCCTCACGGAGCGGCTGCGCGCCAGTGAGGCGGAGCAGGCCATGCTGCTCGACGCAATCCCCGTCCTGGTCTCGTTCGTCAGCGCGGACGAGCGTTACGGCCGCGTCAACAAAGCGTATGAGGACTGGTTCGGGCATTCGCAGGAGCAACTCCGGAACCAGAAGATTCGAGACATCATCGGAGAGGCGGCCTACGCCGTGCTGAGCCCCTTCGTGAAGCGGGGGTTGGCGGGAGAGAGCATCTCTTTCGAGCAGCATGACGTACCCTATCGGTTCGGAGGCAAACGGGACGTGCAGGTGTCCTTCATCCCGCACCGTGAGCCGGGACAACCCGGGGCCGGCTACGTGGCGCTCCTCCAGGACATCACGGCGCAACGGAAACTGGAGCAGGAGCGGGAGCTGCACGCGCGAAGGCTCCAGGAGCAGGCGGAGTTCGAACAGCAGCTCATCGGCATCGTGAGCCACGACCTGCGCAATCCCCTGGGCGCCATCCTCCTGGGAACGGAGCGGCTGAAGCGCTCAGAGGAACTGGACCCAAACGCCCTCAAGACCGTGGACCGCATCCACGCGTCGGCCTCCCGTGCCGTGCGGATGGTGAAGGAGCTCCTCGACTTCACCCAGGCCCGGCTGGGCGGCGGCATCCGGCTCGAGCGCAACCCCATCGACCTCCATGCGCTCGTCCGGACCGCCGTGCAGGAAGTGGAAGAAGCCCACCCTTCCGCCCACGTGGAGGTGGTGACGAGCGGCGATGGGCAGGGCGCGTGGGACGCGGTCCGGCTCTCCCAGGTGATTCAGAACCTGGTGACGAACGCCGTGAAGTACGGCCAGCCCGAGGCCCCCATCGAGGTGACGCTCGAGGGCGACCGCGACCAGGTGACACTGCGCGTCCACAACGAAGGTTCCCCCATCCCGCCCGAGCGCCTTCCGAACATCTTCCAGCCGCTCCAGCGGGGCATCGATGACGTGGACGTCGCGAGCCGCAGCGTAGGGCTGGGCCTCTTCATCGTGAAGGCGGTCGTCGACGCGCACCAGGGGCACATCGACGTGAGCTCCGCGCCAGGAGAAGGGACCACCTTCACCGTCACGCTGCCACGGCGGGCGGCGGTGAGCCGGGAACAGTCGGGGCCCACTCGTTGAGCGGAGCCCCTCGACGCGCGCACTCCCATCGGGGGCACCGGTCAGCCCCCGACGGTCCTCCGAACTATTCGATGGCGAAGATGAGCGTCACCTTCCCCTGCACCGTCTGCTCCTCGGGCTGGATGGGCGTCGACATCCCGCGGGCATCCGCTGCCTCGGCCATCGCGAAGCGCGCCGGGTAGAGCTGCGGCGGCTCCGTCACCGTGCTCGCGTCGAGCACCGCGCCCAGCTTCACGTTCAGCGACGCGGCCAGCACCTCCGCCGACTTGCGCGCCCGCGCCACTGCCTGCCGCAGGGCCTCGCCCTGCACCGCCTCCTGGCGGCTCAGCCCGAAGCGCACCGAGTCCACCCGGTTCGCGCCCGCCGCCAGGGCCTGGTCCAGCAGGTTCCCCACCCGCGACAGGTCCTTCACGTGGACGCTCACCAGGTTGCTCACCCGGTAGCCCTTCAGCTTCGGCTCCGTCTGGTTCGGCAGCGGCGGCGCGTACTCCGGGTACACCGAGTAGTTACGCGTCTGGATGTCCCGCCGTGCGATGCCCGCGGACGTCAGCGCCGCAATCACCTTCTCCATCCGCTTCGCGTTCTGCTCGCCCGCCGCCTTCGCGTTCGGCGCCAGCGTCTCCACCGCCACGTCGACGAAGGCCTCGTCGGGCTGCGCCTTCACCTCACCGGTGCCTTCCACGCGAATCGTCCGCACGCCCGTCGGGGCCTGCGCACGCGGCGCGGAGATGGGCTGGGGCTGCGCGAAGGCCGTCAGGCCAGTGAGCAACATCGCTGTCAGCAACAGGGGTCGAACAGGTCGAGCGAACATGGTGCCTCCTCAGGAATGGGCCGCTGCGGGTCGTACTGCAACGTCCTTACCCCTTGGAACGGCCGTCAACGGGTGACATTCATATTCCTCGTGCCCGTGCCCGGGGCGCTCCTTCTCCCTCCTGGAAGAAGGAGCGCCGGACTGGCCGGAATCTTGTCCCGGCGGAATGTCACGGACTGGCGGCTTCGGCGCCGGCCATCTCACGCACCACCTGACTGGGGCCCCGACTCGCCACCGAGCGCACCTTCGTGGTGGCCTTGCGCCGCGCGGCCCTCAGCGCATCCCGGCCCATGTCCATCACCGCCGACACCGCGCCCGCGACCAGGTTGCCGGGCGGCGTGTCCGGCGCCATCGGGTGCGGCCGCGTGGGCGCCGCCTTCCGCGACATCTCCAGCACGTCGCCCATCGTCCGAAGTTCCTGCGGACGGAAGACCTTCTTCAGCGCCGGGAAGAGGTCGCTCTCCTCCTGCAGGACGTGCGCGCGCACGTTCTCCATCAACACCTGCACCTTCGCGTCGAAACGCTCTGCTTCCGGGGACATTCCGTCCAGCTCCGCCAGCAGCCACTTCACCACGTGGTGCTCCTCCAGCGAGCGCAGCACGTCCGGCCCCAACTCCTCCGAGCGTGAACGAACCGCGGGGTAGAACACCTGCTCCTCGATGGTGGCGTGCACGGCCAGCTCTGTGACCAGCTGGTCCACCAGCCGACGCTTCAACTTGTGGGCATTGGGGCCCGCCTTCTCGAACTTCCGGAACAGCTGCTCCACCGTCTTGTGGTCCGCCTTCAGCAACGCGATGGCATCCATGGACGCACCTCCCTGAAGAGTTCGTTGGCCGCTGGCCTCCTGGCGCAGCGCGGCATGTCGTGGATGGTGGGGATGACGCCGCTTGGATGCGCGGGCGGCGCACGGACGGACTGGCCGTACGGCCGCTCAACGGGCAACCCGCCACGCCGCTGGGGATGCAACGGGCGCCCAGACTCCCGGGCAATCACCCGTGGGCGTTTCGCGGGCCAATGTCCGTGCCACCGTACCTCGGGAGGATGGGGTGCGCCGCTGATTGGGACTGGGGAAGGGAGAGCACCATGATGAATGACATCCTGCGCGTCCGGGTCGCGCGCGTGACTCGCGAGGCCGAGGACATCCTGTCGTACGAGTTGGTCGCGACGGAGGGAGGCAGCCTGCCCCCCTTCGAGGCCGGCGCCCACCTGGAGGTCCACGTCCCAGGACCGGGAAACTTCCTGCGCGCGTATTCACTCTGCAACGACCCGGAGGAGACCCACCGCTACGTCATCGCCGTGGCCCGCGACGCCAAGGGCCGCGGGGGCTCGAACGCCATGCACGAATGGGTGCACGAGGGGGGCGTGCTGGAGGTGAAGCCTCCTCGCAACAACTTCCCCCTGCTGTTCGCGCGCAGCTACGTGCTGGTGGCGGGAGGCATCGGCATCACCCCCATGCTGTCCATGACGCGCATGCTCCAGCGCACCGGCGCGGACTACACGCTGCACTACTGCGCGCGCGAGCCCGGCCGCACCGCCTTCCACGAACTGCTCTCCCAGGCGCCCTTCGCCGAGCACGTGCGCTTCTCCTTCGACGGAGGGGACCCCGCCCGGGGCCTGGACGTGAAGGGACTGCTGGCCACGCGACAGCCGGGGGCCCGGCTGTACTGTTGCGGTCCCACGGGGTTGATGAAAGCCGTGCGCGACGCGGCCACCCTGCACCACTGGCCTTGGGAGAAGGTGCACTTTGAATCCTTCACCGCCGAGGGCACCAGCGCCGCCACGGGCCGGGAGGAGCAGGGTTTCGAGGTGACCATCCGCAGCACGGGCCAGGTGCTGCAGGTGCCCGTTGGCCAGTCGGTACTCAACGTGCTGCGCCGCAACGGGGTGCGCATCCCCAGTGACTGCGAGGCTGGGACGTGCGGCACCTGCGTCACACGGGTCTGCGACGGCCAGCCCGACCACCGCGACACCTTCTTCCAGGCGGAGCCCGCGGGTGACCAGCGCATGCTCGTCTGCGTGTCACGCGCCCGCTCCAAGCGGCTGGTGCTGGACCTCTGACACGGCCGGGCCGGGAGCTATGCCGCCCGGCCCGACGCCTCCCGGCGAGCACGCGCCACTTCGGACCGGACGAGCTGACGCAAGGCTTCCGGGTCGAAGGGCTTCTCCACGCGCGGATTGCCCACGCGCTCCAGGAACGTCCGCGCGGTGGCCGTAAAGGCGCCGCCGGTGATGAACACGATGCGTTCCGCCGCTCGCGAGTCCACCTGCGCGAGCGCGTCGTACAGGTCCATCCCGGTCATCTCCGGCATCATCAGGTCGCAGAGCACCACATCGTAACGGGCCTCTGGCCCGGTCAGTTTCTCCAGGGCTCGCCGCGCGCTCACCAACACATCCACGTCGTTCTCTCGCGCGAGGGTGCGGCGGATGGCGCCACTCACCAGGGCATCGTCGTCCACCACCAGCACGCGGCCTCGCGTTGCCGCCTCGGTAGCGGAGAACCGTCCATCCTCGCCCATGCGGTCTGGAGGCGGCCCATCCGCGCTCGCATGGGTGGACGACGGCTCGCCCAGGTGCGAGCCCACGGTGCCCGCATCCGATGACCGTGACATGCCGGATGTGACACTGGCGTCCTGCGAGGCCATCCGCCCTCCGTTCTCCTGGCTCGCCGCCAGGGCGTCGGAATCCACTGCCCGGCCGTCCGTGGACTTCGCCTGTGGAGGAGTGAGGCCCCCCCCAGCGCCTTGCGTCCGCTCCGGAGCAGAGGCCCGCGGCGTCGAGTCCAGTTCGGCATGCGGGGCTGCCTCGCCACGCAGGCGCATCGTGGTCGCGTCGCTCGCCGCCACACCGTGCTCGACGGACACGTCGGGCGCCGTCGCGATGTGTCCCGAAGACGCTGGAGTCACAGGCACCGCGGCCCCCGGCACGCCTCGCTCCGACGTCGCGGGAGGCTCCACCGAGGCACCGTCCTCTCCAACCCGCTGCGCCTCCGCCGCGGCCCTCAGCGTCACGCGGAACACCGAGCCCCGCCCGGCCTCGCTGTCCACGGCGATGGTGCCGCCCATGGCCGTCAGGTAGGCGTGGCACAGCGACAGCCCCAGCCCCGTGCCCACGCCCACCGGCTTCGTCGTGTAGAAGGGGTCGAAGATGCGACCGAGCAGCTCCGGCGAAATCCCGCTGCCCGTGTCGCGCACCTCCGTCACCACCCGCCCATCCGAGCCCCTGCGCGTGACGAGCCGCACCTCGTTCGACTCCGCCCGTCCCTCCGGCAGTGCCTGCGCCGCGTTGATGAGCAGGTTGAGGAACACCTGTGCCAGGCGCGCCTCGTTGCCCTCCACGCGCGGCACGTCGCCGTAGTCGCGCACCAGCTTCGCGCGAGGGCGCAGCTCGCCCATGGCAATCTTCACCGCCGAGTCGAGCACCGCGTGCAACTCCACCGGCCCCTGCTTCTCGTCATCCGGCCGGGAGAACATCTTCAAGTCCTGGACGATGCGCCGCACGCGGTCCGCGCCCAGCAGCGCGTCACGCAGCGCCTGATTCACATCCTTCAAGCGAGCGCCCACGTCGCGCGTCCCGTCCAACTCCCGCGCGAGCGCGTCCGCCTCCTCGCTGGCGTGCTCCAGGTTCGACACGATGTACGCCAGCGGGTTGTTGATTTCGTGCCCCACGCCCGCCGCGAGCTGTCCCACCGCCGCCAGCCGCCCCGTCTGCACGAGCTGCGCCTGCGCCTGCCGGAGCGTGCGCATGTTCGCCTCCAGCTCCGCGTTGGCCCGCGCCAGCGCCTGCGTGCGGTCCTTCACGCGCTCCGCCAGCCACCGCTCGCGGTCCTTCAACTGCCCCACGCGCAGCAGGTACACGCTGACGCCCAGAATCCCCACGCCCAGCACGCACAGCAGCCAGAAGCCCGTGCGCTGCCACAGCTTCGGCTCCAACACGACGTCCAGGGACACCGGCTCGGTCCACCCGCCGTCCCGGCCCTTCGCCTGGACCTCGAAGCGGTAGCTGCCTGGCCGTAGGCCGTTGTACAGGGCCCGCCGCGACTCCGCGTGCACCCAGGTGTCATCATGGCCCGCCAGCCGGTAGCGGAAGGGCAGCCGCGCCGCGTCCACCGGGGTGAAGGCCGTGAAGCGAATCTCCAGCCGCGAGGCCCCGGGCTCCAGCTCCACCGGCCCCTCCATCGGCACCGGCGAGCCCTGGACGCGCACCTCTTCAATCCGCACCTCGGGCGGCTGCCGGCTCTCGCGCACCCGCACCGGGTCCACCACGATGGCGCCGCGCAGGTTGGTGAACCACAGCCGCCCGTCCTGCCCCCGCCACGCCGACGGCTGCGTGTTGCCGTTGCACTCCGCGCTGCGCATGCCGTCGCGCGTGTCGAAGTCCAGCGTCGTCAAACGCGGACGCACGCCAGCCGCCACATCCTCCAGGTCGCGCCGAGACACGCGGGACACGCCCTTGTTGCTGCTCATCCACAGCGAGCCGTCCCCGTCCGGCACCAGGCTGAACACCGCGTCGTCGTACAGGCCCTGCGCGACGGTGAAGCGCGCCCAGGTGTCCTCGCGCCACCGGCCCAGCCCCGTCTCCGTGCCCACCCACACCGTACCGTCAGGGTCCGCGTGCAGCGCCAGCACCAGGTCGCCCGGCAACCCGTCCTGCTGCGTGAAGCGCTGGAAGCCCTTCTGCTCGCCGTCCCAGCGCACCAGCCCCGTGTCCGAGCCGAACCACACCCGGCCGTGCGAGTCCTCCACCATGACGATGATGGGGTTGGTGAAGCCGTGCTTCGGGCCGTACACCGTCACGCCGCCGCCATGCATCCGCGCCAGGCCCGCTTGCGTGCCCAACCACGTGTCCCCCCGCGAGTCGACCAGGATGGCCGTCACCACGTCGTGCGGCAGCCCCTGCGCGCGCGACACGCGCGTGAAGCGCTGGCCGTCATACCGGTATGCACCGGTGAGGGTGCCCACCCACAACGTCCCGTCATGCGCCTCGTGCATCGCGGGGATGACGCTCTCCGGAAGCCCTTGCTCGGTGCCCACGTGGTGGAACGTGCGGTCCTCGTACCGGAACAGGCCGCTGGTGGTCCCCACCCACAGCGTGCCGCGGCGGTCCTCCAGCACGGCGCTGACCGTCTCGTCGGCCAGCCCCTCGGGGATGCCATATGTGGCGAAGGGACCGTCACGCAGGCGCATCAGGCCCGAATAGGTGCCCACCCAGAGGTGGCCGTCCCGGTCCTCCAGCAGCGACAGCACCGCGGACTCCGCCATCCACTCCATGCCGGGCACCGGCTCGCTGAAGCCCTTCGTGTTGTGCCGCGTCAGGCCGCCGCGATGCGTGCCCACCCAGAGGTTGCCGTCACCGTCGGCGTACAGCGCGTTGACGGACAGGGACGGCAGGCCTTCGTCGGTCGTGAAGCGCTGGGCCACCACGCCATTCCACGAATAGAGGCCCGCTTTCGTCCCCAGCCAGAGCACGCCCGTCGCATCGCGACGCAGCGCCATCACATAGGGCCGGGACTCCGGCCCGGGGAAGGGGAACGGCGCCGGCTCCACGCGCCCATCCACCCACCGGGCCAGCCCCTCCGGCGTGCCCACCCAGAGCGATGTGCCCTCACCGGGCGTCAGTGCCGTGATGTGGGAGGCAGGCAGGCCATCCGCCACCGTGTACTGGCGCGCCACGCCCTCGCCCAGCGGCACCTGCCAGAGGCCCGTCGTCGTCCCCACCCAGAGCACGCCATCCGTCGCCACCAACGTCTCCACCCGCGCGGAGTCCAGCGGCGCGGCGGCGCCGGGAGCGCGCTCGAAGTGGCCCTTGCGGTACGCCACCAGCCCCTGGCCCGTGCCCATCCACAGCGTGCCCGACGCATCCTCCGCGAGCGCCTTGATGGTGTGGTTGCGCAGCTCCGGCGCGTTGCGCTTGTCGAACACGGTGAAGCGCGCGCCGTCGAAGCGGGCCAGTCCCTCCCACGTGCCCAGCCAGAGGTAGCCGTCGCGCGTCTGCACCATGGACAGCAGGCTGTTCTGCGGCAGCCCGTCGTCGCTGCGCCACGTGTCCTGGCTGTACTGCGAGACACGACGCTGGGGGTCCAGGGCCATGCCCGGCGTTGCCAGGACGAGTCCCACGACGAAGAACCACCCGATGAACCCCCGCCCGAGAGCGCGGGCTCGCTGCCCCGGAGTGCGCATGTCGCCTGCAGTGTCCGGCAGAAACGGCCCAGAGGCCACACGCCGCCGAATTCACCGGAGGTGGAACGTTCAGTGAACGGTCTTGGCGGCAGCGGCGAGGGACCGGCCTCCTCCCCCTGTACAGCCCCACCGACTTCCCCCCGCCGCTGCCGCCGCGTCCGCCACCACCTGTGGAGCCGGGAACCGCACCCCCGGCTCCGTCATGGCCTTGGCCATTGCGCGCCCGGCGAGGAGGCCCCGGTGGTGGCGGAGGCCTCCGACGCGTCGCGCAGTGGTGAAGATGCGAGCCACGCCCCCACCGCGCCACTGCGGGAATGCGACACCCTGGGTGTCCCCTGGTCGAACCCAGCGGAGCCATGAGGCGCACGTCCTCCCGTCCGGTCTATGCTCCGCGCGCCGAAAAGAGGGTGGATGAGCAACGGGTCGTTGTTTGCGACGGACCAGGTGACCACGCAGGCGCGGTACCAGTGGCACCTGTGGGTGGCGGATGTGCTGGACCTGGGGACGTCCGTCCTCGTGGGCTGGGGCGCGTTACGCGCGCTGGAGCAGGACCGCACCCCGCTATCGATGCCCCTGGCCATGGCCCTGGCGTGGCTCACCGCGTCCGCCGTGGGCGGGTTGACGGGCCGGACCTTCTGGCGACAGGTGGCCGGGGTGAAGCTGGTGCACGCGGAGCGCACGCCCGGGTTGCTCCGCGGCCTGGCCCGCGCCTTCACCACGCCGCTGGACCTGCTGCTGAACGGGGTGCTGATGCGCCGTCCCCTGGACACGCTGCTCGGGCTCCACGCGGAGCCCGTTGCTCCCGGCGCGGGCCCTCGCCTCAAGGGCGTGGCGCTCCAGCTGCCCTGGCTGGCGGTGCTGGCGGGCGCGGTGTGGCTGCTCGTCACCCCCACCAAGGCGGAGATGCTCCAGTACCTGGGCCGCACGCTGACGGGCTGGCACTGCTGCCACGGCACGCGCGAGGTGACGTGGCAGTGCCGCACGTCCCTAGACCGCGCGGTGCGCAACGCCCGGAGTGGGGACGCCGAGGTGAAGGCGCTCGTCGCCGACTGCCCCGTCGCCGGCGCGCGGCTGGGGCCGTGAGCCTTCCGCGTCCGTCACGGCGCGGAGCGCCTCAGCGCACCTTCACCCGCAGCTCGCCTTCCTTGCAGATGACGCCCAGGTAGCCGGAGCCCACGTCGAAGTTCGGGTTGTGGCGGAAACGGCTGGCCGTCTTCCGGTCCCCGGCCTTCACGACGCCCAGCCACGCCGCTTTGCGGATGTCCTTCACCACGTAGCAGTCCGTCCAGTCGATGGACTCGTGGTTCTGGACCTCCACACCCGGGTCCAGGAAGCCGCCCACCCCGCCCTGCTCGCTCGCGTGGCCGCGCAGCGTGCGCTTCGCGGGGGCCGCGGCCACGACGGCCTCCACCTCGCCCTTGTCGGGCTCGGCGGCCTGCGCCTGGGACTCCTCGGTCGCCGACGCGTCGGCGGGGGCGTCATCCCGTCCAGGCGCCGCCACGAAGAGGTCCCCCGAAGCCGCCAGGGCACGGTCATCCAGTTCGATGAACGCCCGCGTGGGTCGCATCACGACGCCGCGTCCCGGCCGCACCACCCGGGCCCGCCCCAGCACCTCGCGCTTGCCGTTCTTCAACGGCCCCAGCACGTCCATCTCCGCGCCCGGGAGGAAGCCCCGCCCGATGATGCTCCGGTCGACATAGTAGCGCCCGTTCGCGCGCTGAATCGGGAGCACCTTCGCCGGCGTGGCATAGACGACGGCGGGCTCGACGGTGACCGCCGTCTTCTTCGCGGAAGTCTTCACCGACGCGGGGCGTGGCGTCCGAGCCCGCTCGGGCTCCGCCTTGTCGTTCTCGGCGTGCACCGAGGACGGCGCGGACGCCACCTCTGCGGAACCCGGCCCGCCCGCGGCCACCACCGCCGCACCGGCGTCAGCGCCCGTGCTCGCGTCGGACAAGGGCGCTGCTTCCACGGTCGCCCCCTGCCGCGCGGCGGCGACGGGCGTCTCCACCCCCTCGTCGGAAGCCGGGGGCGACGCGACCTGCCCTGAAGCACCGGCCACGGTCCCGGTAGCCACCGGCGCCACGCCCGACGACTGGACGAAGAGCGCGGTGACAGCGGAGGTGGCAATCACCAGCAACACGGCGATGGCGGCATAGAGCCCCACAGGCCGCTTCCGGGACGCCCGTTCCTCCAGCGTCGCCGCGGACACGACGGTGGGCGCGACGACGGACTGGGACGCGGCGGGCTCGCCACCCGAAGCCACCACGACGCTGGAGGGCGAGTCGGAAGGCGGCCGCACCGTGGTGCTCCCGGTGCCCAGGTCATCGCCGTCCGCATAGATGGCGCCGGGACGGGCCACGCCTCCCGAGCCGAACCCGGACTGCACCGCCGGGCCGCGCATCAGCGTGGGCTCGAAGCCCGCGGCCTGCTGCGGCCCGGTGCCATAGCCCGGCGCGGGGGTGCGGCGGTGGTTGGAGGACGAAGACACCTTGGAGATGAGCTTGCGCTGGGCGTCGAACGCCTCCGGGCACAGCGCGCGCACGAAGTGACCCACCTCCTCGGCGCCCATCGCGGTCCCCGAGCGCACCAACTCCGTGTTGAGCGCGCGCGCCAGTTCGTCCGAACGCATGTAGCGGTCGTCCGGGCGGGCCGTCAGCGCGCGGCGCACGGCGGCGTCCAGCGCGGCGTCCACGTCCGGCCGCAGCTCGCTCAGCGACGGCACCACCGGCTGCGACATGGCCGCCATCATCTCGCCCACCGTCCCATGGGGGATGAGCGAGCGGCCGGCCAGCATCTCCCACACCACGACGCCACACGAATAGATGTCGCTGCGGTGGTCCAGGGGCTCGGCGCGCACCTGCTCGGGGGACATGTACCCCAGCTTCCCCATCACCGTGGACGGCAGCGTGTACTTGCTGCGCGCCGCGGACTTGGCGAGGCCGAAGTCGATGACCTTCACCTCACCTTCATAGGACACCATGACGTTGTGCGGGGACACGTCGCGGTGGACGATGCCCAGCGGCGAGCCGTCCGGCCCCGTCTTGCGGTGCGCGTAGCCCAGGCCCTCCGCGATGCGCTGGCCGAGGAACAACGCCACCGGCACCGGCACCGCCACGCCCTGCGAGCGCGCCTGCTCCAACAGGTAGGCCAGGTCCACGCCGGCCACGTACTCCAACGCCATGAAGTACGTGCCGTCCGCCTCACCCATGTCGTAGACCTGGGCAATGGACGAGTGCACCAGGTGCACCAACACCTTGGCCTCGTGGTGGAACCGATCCAGGAACTGACGGTCCTTCAGCAGCGCCGGCAGAATCGTCTTCACGATGCACGGCTTCTCGAAACCGGCCGCGCCGCTGATTTTCGCCAGGTACACCTCCCCCATGCCCCCCTGGCCCAGGGGGTGGACGAGCTCATAGCGCCCAAGGAAGCGGGAGGACTCTGTAGGGACGGTACTCATGGCGTCTGGCGGCAGCGAAGCACCCGAAAGCGGACGGAATCAAGCAGCGGGCGACTTCCTTCCCTCAGACACTGCCAGGGCCATGGACGGAAACTCGCCCTCCGACAGTGCGGCCGCCGCGTACCCGTCGGGCGGGGTGGGTGTTCAGGAGAGCGGCGAATGCCGGGTGCGTGCGTGAAGGCAACCCTGATCTGGAGCCTCATTCCGCCGCTCAACAGATGCGGTGTGAACCGCCGCACCTCAGGCAGGGGGGCGCCCCCCAGTCCGTTGCCACGCTTTCGCGAAATGCGCTCCCTGGGGGATGCGCGCCCGGTGTCTCCGCCGGGTGCCGTTCGAGAAGGAGCGGCTCATGAAGCGGTGGGGACTCATGGGGCTGTTGGCACTCGCGGCATGTGGGCCGGACGACTCCTCAGACAAGGGAGCCCAGAGCCAGGTCTGCCCGAACATCATCGCGGGCTCCCTGTCGGAACCCGTGGAGACACGGCACGTCCAGGCCCCCCTGACGGATGACGATGGCCGGCAGCGGGTCATCATCCGTTACCGGAATCAGGGGGTGATGGGCACCGCCCGCGTGCAACAGGTGGGTGGACAGGTGACAGCCACCTTCCGCTCCACGCCCGCGGTGGCGGCGCGCATGACTCTCCAGGAACAGCGAGCGCTCCTGGCCGAAGACCCGACAGTGGAGAGCATCGAGCTGGACCAGGAGTGGCGCGCCCTGGCCCCCGCCACCGTGCCGATTCATCCCGTCCTGGCCTCGGTGGCGCGGGGCGCCACGCCGCGCGAGTTCACCCCCGGGCTGCGCAAGGTCCAGGCGCACGAGGTGTGGGACGTGGATGGGGACGGACTGCCGGACCCGGACCGGCCCACGGGCGCGGGCGTGCGGCTGTGTGTCATCGACAGCGGCTTGGATTTGGAGCACCCGGAGCTGCGCGACGCGGTCGTCGCCGGCCGCGACCTGCTGGAGGACGATGACGACCCCTCCGACTTCAGCAGCGGCCACGGCTGGGGCACCGGCCACGGCACGCACGTGGCGGGCATCATCGCGGCGCGGCCAGGCCACGGCGGGCGCGGCTCGCCCCAGCTGTCGGACACCGGGGTGATGGGCGTGGCACCGGGCGTGGAGCTGATCATCGCCCGGGTGCTGGACATCCACGGCCGTACGCACATGAGCTTCGTCCTGGCGGCGGTGGAATACTGCGCGGAGCAGGGCGCCAAGGTCATCTCCCTGTCGCTGGGCGGCGGCGTGCCCTCCAAGACGACGTTCGAGGTCTTCGCGGCGGCCCACGCGCAGGGCATCCTGGTGGTGGCCGCGTCGGGCAACAGCAACGCCCAGCGGGTGGACTACCCCGCGTCGGACCCGCACGTGCTGGCGGTGGGCGCGGTGGACGCCCTGGACCAGCGGGCCACCTTCTCCTCCGGCGGAAGCCAACTGGCGCTGGTAGCCCCGGGCGTGGACGTGCTGTCCACCTTCCCGCGCGGACAGGGCGCGTTCTCCACGGTGGACGTGCGGGACACCCGGCCGCTGTCGCGCTCACTGCTGTATGCCCCCATCGAGAACAAGTGGGGCAAGCTGGTGGATTGCGGGGGCGGCGCGACGCTGGACTCGTGCAAGGGCAGCACGTGCAGCGGCTTCGTCGCGTACGTGCGGCACGGCGAGGTGCCCACCGACATGGCCATGGTCAACGTGATGAAGCAGGGCGCGCGCGCCGTCATCTTCGGTAACTCGAGCTGGGAGGGCGGCGTGGACATCCTCGCCATGCCTCGGCGAGGGCAGTGGGTGCCCGCCGTCACCATCACCCAGGCGGGTGGCACCGTGCTGCACCGGATGCTGGGGGAGCTGGCCCGCATCAGCATGAGCCCGGCGGACTACGCCTATATGTCCGGCACCTCCATGGCCACGCCCTACGTGAGCGGCGTGGCCGCGCTGCTCTTCAGCGCCCGTCCCTCCGCCACGCCGGACCAGGTCAAACACGCCCTGTTGTCCTCGGCGAAGGACCTGGGGCCTTCCGGCCATGACGAGGACTTTGGCCATGGGCTGGTGCAGGCCCGCAGCGCGCTGGAGGTCCTCACCCAGCTGCCCTGAGGGGTGGGAAGGACAGTCGCACCAGGTGCCCCACGGCCCGCGTGGGCCTGATTGCCAGGCCCTCCCGCGCGGACCACGTTGCCTTTCGGACGCGAACAAAGGAGTCCGTCATGAAGGCACTCGTACGTGGCGCGCTGTGCGGGGCGGCGCTCTGGGGCGGCGCCGCGCTGGCCCAGGCGGAGGACCGCCCCATCGCGGAGCCGCGCATGCGGTCCGCGGAGACGGTGGAGTTCAGCGACAGCGGGCGGAAGCGGGCCGACACCGGCATCTATGCCCAACTGGGCGGCGGCCTGGAGGGCTACACCGGTCAGCTCGCGCCGGAAGTCACGCCGGGCTTCTCCTATGGCGCCGCGCTGGGCTACCGGCCGCACGAATTCTTCGCCGTCGAGCTGGGCTACAGCGGCGGCCTGAGCGACATCGACAGCCGCATGGGGCTGCTCGACGACGGCGAGGGCGGACCGGACATCGTTCGCAACGCCGGCCAGGCCGTCGTCGTGGGCAGCTTCACCGACACCCGGCTCCAGCCCTACGTCCTGACGGGCATCGGCCTGGACCGCTACAACGTCCGCAACGACGCCCGGGGCGCCGTCCGCGGCTTCTCCGATGACACCAGCGGCTACGTGCCCGCCGGCGCGGGCCTGCGCTACCAGATGGGCAACCTCATCACCGCCGACGCCCGGGTGAACTACAACTTCCTGTTCGACCAGGACTTCGCCCCGGGCGGCCGGGCTCCCGGCGCGCTGGACGGCCGCTACTCGGCGATGCTCTCGCTGGGCGGAACCTACTGACGGCGGCGGCGGAAGCGTCCGGGGCCTTCTCCCCCGGGTGCCCCGCCCCTTGCACGGCCTCAGTAGGGCCGATCGACATGCATCCGCGCGGCGGCCCACGTCCCCTGGAGCCAGGCGGGAAGCTGCTGCTCCAACTTCTTCGCCTCCCCTTCGGTGATTTGGGCATGAAGCGCGGAGAACACGCCGTGGAGCACCAGCCGCACGTTCTCTGGTTCGGCGTTCAGGTGGTTGGCCACCATCAAGTAGAAGTCGTCGCGGTCCAGCTTCGCGGGCGCCTCGCCGCGGTGCCTGTGACAACCGCGCAACAACTCGCGCACGTCCGGCGAGAGCTGCTCGCGCAGGTGCTCCACCCACGAACCGGACAGGCGCTCCGACAACGCACAGAACACCGCCTCGGCGGCCTTGTCCGCCTCGTAATCCGGAATCTGGGAGGATACTGCGTCCAGAAACGATTTGCGGTCCGTCCCCACGCCCAGTCCCGTCCACGAAGGCGTGCGCTCCTGCTTTTGTATCGACATGGTGTCGTCTCCTCTCCCTGCCCTTCACCGTGGGGGTGCGCGGGAGCGCTGACAGCAGACCGCGCGGCGGAGGCAGGGCCGCCCGTCACGTGGGAAGAGCCTCCGCGCGCCAAGACCAGACATGCCCGGATTCGGGACTTCCGTGTCCGTCTTTGGGACCGAGGTGACAGCCAAACGCGTCAAGCGTTTGTGTTTGATTCGACCGATGATTCCATCTGATGGAGCGCCACGCGGCGTGCTCCGCCGGAAACACATGGCGTTCAAAACCGCCTGGAACTCCTTGGGAACTGTTCAAATCCCGGCCCCACGAAGAATGCGAGGGGTGGCTGGAATGAATTCCCATCGCAATTGTCTTGAGGGCGCATCGTAAGACCGCTTGCACGGCGACCTTGCCGCCATCTCAACCATCAAGAATTGAGGATTTCATGTATCGCATTGCCGTAGCCGCCCTGGTCCTTGCCGCGTCCGGTTGCGCCACCACGGGCGGTGGCGGTGGCCGTGAGGGCAACGCCACCATCGCCGGCGTCATCCGCCTGCCGGAGAGCGGGCTGCGTGCCGATGACGCTTGCGGGCAGCTCCAGGTCATCGTGGCCTCGCCGGACGCGCCCACCAACGGGCTGGGCCGGACGATGGTGAAGCCGAGCCGCGGCAACCGCTGCTCCTTCACGGTGTCGGGCGTCCCCAGCAACACCGACCTCCAGGTCGGGCTCGCGGCGGGCGGCGGCCTGAAGTGCGAGACGGGCGCCACGCCGACCATCACCCCGGAGCCTTCCACTGTGAAGGTGAGCGATTACGGCACCGCCACGCGCGACTTCGCCCTGAGCTGCGGCGCCTGAGGTCCTGAAGCACGCCTGTGACGCCGCCCGTCCAGCCCTCCCCATGGGGCAGGCGTAGCGGCGTCACGCCATCAGCACGAACTCGTCTGGCGGGCAAGGGGCCCTTGTGGATTGATTCGCGTCGAAGGGGACGCGAAGCTTCCCGGGTCCTTCGCAGAAAGACGAGTTGGGTGATGACTCCGTACCGCTTGCGCGCCGTGACGCTCGCCCTGGCCCTGGGCGGGTCAGGCATGGCGTGTGAATCCGAAGAGCCGTTCCCCAACCTCGACGAGCTGGACCAGCTCCGCAGCCTCCACAGCCTGGGGCGGCAGCCGCCGAAGGACAGCACCAACCGGATGGACGGGGTCGCGCGCGCCGAGGCGCTGGGCGACGTGCTGTTCCACGACAGCGGCCTGTCGCGCTGCGGCACGGTGTCCTGCGCGAGCTGCCATGGCGGCGAGGGCCTGACGGTGTCCACCGCCAAGGCGAAGGGCTGCGACGGACACCTGTCCGAGCGCAACCCGCCCACCCTGCTGAACGTGGCCTACAACCGTTGGTTCATGTGGGACGGACGGGCGGACCGGCTCTGGAGCCAGGCCATCCTGCCGCTGCTCAACCCGGTGGAGATGAACACGGACGCGCAGGTGGTGCGCGCCCGGCTCACCGCGGAGGAGTCGTACACCACGGAGTACCAGGCCCTCTTCGGCAAGGCGCCCGCGGACGAGACGGACTCGGCGCTGCTGGCCAACGTGGGCAAGGTGATGGCGGCCTACCAGCGGACGCTCATGCGCATCGACGCGCCCTTCGACACGGACGTGCGGCGCTTCATCACGGCGGCCGAGGCCGGCCAGGCGGAGGCGGACCCGGCGTACCTGGGGCTGAAGACGTTCCTGCGCAAGGGCCAGTGCATCGTCTGCCACAAGGGGCCGGCGCTCACCGACGACCTGTTCCACAACATCGGCGTGCAGGACAGCAGCTCGGGCGCGGGCGGGCAGTGGAGCGCGCTAACGCCGCTGCTGGACTGGGAGTTCAACGCCGCCGGCCGCTATAGCGACGCGCCCACCGGCACCATCGCGGCGCGGCTCCAGACGCTGCGCACCCAGGCGGACCCGGCGACGCTGGAAGGCGCGTTCCGCACGCCGTCGCTGCGCAACGTGGCCCTGACGGCACCGTACATGCACACCGGCGCCCAGACCACGCTGGAGGAGGTCATCGACTTCTACAACGAGGGCGGCGATGCGGCCGGCAGCTTCGTGGGTCAGAAGACGGTGACCATCGTGCCGCTGGAGCTGACGAACGAGGAGAAGCGCGCGCTGGTGACGCTGCTCCAGTCCATGACGGGCGCGACGCACCCCTGATGCAGGCGGGGCGGCCCTTGGGGCCCCGGCACCTTTTCGCACGGGAAATGTCCCAGTTGTCCCGGCCCCCGTGTCCAAGGTGGCGAAGATGCCACCAGGGTTGAGCGCCAAGGAGCTCCAGGACCTGTACGACCGGTATGCCCCTGGCATGTACCGGAGGGCCTTCGCCTTGCTTCAGCGGGAGGCGGACGCCTGGGACGCGGTGCAGGAGTCCTGCATCCGCGTCCTCCAATCCGCCGCCGCATTCCGGCGGGAGGCCCGGCCGATGACGTTCATCTACCGGGTGACGACCAACGTCTGCCTCAACATGCTCCGCACCCGGGCCCTGCGGGATGTCGCCCCGGAGGATGCCGGAAGCGAAGGCGCTGTGGACGCGCTCGCCGCCACCGAGTGCCGCGACTTCCTGATGAAGCTGGCGCGCGAACTGGACGAGCGCGCCCTCACGGTGGCGACGCTGCACTACCTGGATGGGATGTCCCAGGAGGAGATTGCCCAGGTCCTGGGGCTCTCCCGGAAGACCATTGTCCGCGACGTCCAGCGCATCAGCGCCCTGGCCCGCGCGCTGGGTGAGCCCGAGGGGATTCGAAGAGGTGCCGGATGAGTGAACACCTGTCGGACCTCGTCATGGACGAGGTGGTCGCTGGCGGTATGAGTCCGCCACACCTGGACTCCTGTGTCGCCTGCCGTGAGCGGTTGGCGCTGCTGGAGTCGCACGCCGAGAAGGTCCGTGCCGGGCCCCACTTCGCCCGCGTCCGGGCTCGCGTCCTGTCGGAGCGGGCGGCCCCGCCACGGAAGCCCGGCGGCGCCTGGCTCACCCGGTGGCTGCTCGTCCCTGTCCTGGCCACGTTGGCCACCGTGGTGGTGGTCCGCGGAGCACGGGCGGTGGACCCGGTGACCTCGCCCGAGGGCCCCTCCCCCGAGGCCCCCTTCGCCCATCCGGGGACGCAGGAGCCGCTCCTGGGCATGCGGATCAAGGGACCTCCTCAGGTGGAGCTGCTCCGGCTGAAGGACGGCGAGATCAACCCCCTACTCCAGGAAGGCGACGAGGTGGCGCTCCGGCTGAGGAGTGGGGGGCACCGCTACGCGCTGGTCGTTGCCATGGACAGCGGGAAAGAGGTGGAGGCACTGTGGCCCCCCGAAGGACGTCAGAGCGGCGAGTTGGCCGCCGCGCAGCCCGCCCCCCTGTTCCAGGTCACCCAAGGAGACTTTGTGGTGCACGCGCTGTACTCGGAGACGCCGCTGCGGCTCGACACCGTCCGGGATTGGTTGAGCACGCTGAAGCCGGAGTGCCGCGCCGCGCCGATGTCGGCCGCGTGTCTGTCGCTCGCCGGCGTCCCCCCGGGCGTGGCGCACGCGGCCGTGGCGCTCCAGGTCGAGGCCCGTCCATGACGCTCGCCCTGCTCCTGGCGGCGGTGGTGGCGGCGCAGCCAACAGCAGCGGTCGCGGACGGCAGCCCGCGCCGGTTCGCCCTGGCGGTGGGCAACAACCGGGGCTCCAGCGCGGACGCGGTGCTGCGTTACGCGGAGCGTGACGCGCGCACCCTGATGGACGTGCTGTACGAGGTGGGCGGCGTGCGGCGAGAGGATGCCGTGCTCGTCCTGGGAAATGACGCGGACACGGTGCGACAGGCGGTGTCCCGCTTCGAGCGCCACCTCCAGGCGCAGGCGCGGAAGGGAGACCAGCTCTTCGTCTACGTCTCCAGCCATGCGGACGCGGGCGAGCTGCACCTGTCCGGCACGAACCTGCCCCTGCATGAGCTGGTGCGGTTCATCGAGCGCGCGCCGGTGAGCGTCGCGCTGCTGGTGGTGGACTCGTGCCAGTCAGGCGAGGCGGTGCGGCTCAAGGGGCTGAAGCCCATTCCCGGCGTCCTGGTGAGCGTGGAGCGGCCGGAGCTGGCGGGACGGGTCATCATCACCGCCTCTGCCGCGGATGAAGCCGCGCAGGAGTCGGACGCGCTCGGGGGCTCCGTCTTCACGCACCACCTGGTCGCCGCGCTGCGCGGGGCGGCGGACGTGTCCGGGGATGGCCGCGTCACGCTCGCGGAGGCCTACACCTATTCCTACGCGCGGACGGTGGAGTCCTCGCTGATGTCCCGCGCGGGCGCGCAGCATCCCAGCTTCCACTTCGACCTCCAGGGGAAGGGGGACCTCATCCTCTCCTCTCCCGCGCAGGCCACGTCGCTGCTGACGCTCGCCATCGACGAGCCCGGGGACTGGACCGTGTTCACGCTGGCGGGAGAACCCTTCCTGGGCAACCTGCGCAAGGGCGCGGGCACGGCCACGCTCGCCCTTCCCGCGGGTGGATACATCGTCACCACTCGCGGCGAGCACACCGCGATGACGGCGCGCGTGCAGGTGCCCGACGCCGGGCGCGCGCAGCTCACGCGGGCCCAGCTCCGCCCCCAGCGGCTGGAGGTCAACTCGCTCAAGGGCGAGCAGGCGTCAGCGTTGCGGATACACGTGGGGCCCAGCGTCGGCAGGCCGCTCGTGCCGTCCTTCGGAGCGATGATGGGTGGCACCGCCGCGCTCCAGTACACGTGGGCGGCGGCCTGGGCGAACGTCATGACCGCAGGCGTGGACGTGCGGCATGGACGGCATCCTTCCGGGAACCTCCGGCAGAACGACCACACGCTGCGGCTGGGCGTGGGCCATGACGCGCGCGTCTGGCGGAGCCTGAGGCTCCACGGCGCGGTGGAGGTAGGCGCCACCCTGTCCCAGCAATGGCAGCCCAGCAATGGAGAGAAGGCGCTCGCCCTGCAACCCATGGTGGGCGCGGTGGGCGGCGCATGGCTGCCCGTGCACGGGCCCTTCGGTGTGTCGCTGCTCGTGAACGCGGGACATACCTGGGTCCGTGAGGAGGCGGGCACCGCGTCCGCGCTGTCGCTCGGGGGGAGTCTGGGAATCAGCTTCGTGCGCTGAGTCCCAACTTCGCGGGTTCGCGTGTCCAAGGCACGACACGCGAAACTCCATCCGAGAGGCTCCTCATGACTCCCCGCCGCACCCGTGCCCGCTGGGCGCTCCCGTTGCTCTATGTGGCACTGGGAACCACCGCTTGTGACAGCCTGAAATCAGAGCCTGTCCCGCCGCCTCCCCCCGGCGAAGAGGAACCACCTCCCGAGCTGCGCGTCACCGTTCGGACCGAGGGTCCCGAGTACTGCCGGGAAGGCCAGTGGACGCTCTTCGTCTCCGTGGAAGGCGGCACGCCGGAGCGCGTGGAGCTCCTCACGAACGCGCAAGAGCCCATGATGCTGGAGGCGCCGTACCAACACGTCATCGACTGCGCCACGCATGCCGAGGGCCGCTTCTCGTTCGTGGCCCGAGCCGTGGGCGAGGACCGGAACTTCGAGGCGGAGAGCGCCTCCGTGGAGGTGGACCGAACGCCCCCCACCATCGTCTCCTGGCTCCCGCGCCTCAGCCACCCGGCTGTGACGTCTCCGCTGGCGTTCGTCTTCTCCGAGCCGCTGCAGCCGGGCTCACTCCAGCCCGTGCCCACCCAACTGCGTGACCCGGACGGGTTCTCCGTCGCCCATCGAGCGGCCCTCAGTGAGGACGGAACGGTCCTCGAGTTGGTGCCGACATCGCCGATCCGCCCTCCCACCACGCTCCATGCGGTGTTGCTCCAGCGAACGCTGACCGACCGGGCCGGCAACCTGCTCGACCCGAGCCTGACGGCCTTTTCCCTCACCCACAACGCCACCTACTGGCCTTTCGCCCGCGCCACGGAGCCCCTGGACCCGACGAACTCCTCCGTCGTCCCCATGTCGCTCGTGCTGGGAAGCGGCGTTAGCGGAACAATGCCCGTCGTCGGCTTCACCGACAGCGCATCGGAACCGGCCGTCGCGCGGTGGGATGGTCATGCATGGCAGCAGCTCCCTCCACTCCGGGCGGAGGATGCACGCTCCCGGCGCGCCCTGGACCTCCAAATTGCCGCGACGAGGGAGACCCTCGTCGCCACCTGGCGCGAAGAGGTTGAAGAAACCGGGTTCGACCAGATTCACGTGGTGCGTTACGACGGAACGGCCTGGCAACGCCTGGGGGCGCCCTACGACACACAATCCGAGTACACCCAGGTCAAGCTGGCATTGAACTGGTGGGGACGTCCCGTCATCGCGTTGGAACAGATGCCTGAGCTGAACGAAACCGAAGTGCGCGTCATCGAGTGGAACGGCACGGAATGGATTGCCCTGGGAGAGCCGCTCAGTGCCAACCCTGCGCCTCGCACCCCTTCGTGGCGGGCAGCCATCGCCGCCGACAGCGTGGTCTTCGTGAGCTGGCTGGAGACCTCCGCTGATACCGGCTCCCTCCACCTTCACGTCAGCATGTTCGAGAACGGAAGATGGTTTCCCGTGGGCTCGTCCATCCCCATCCCGGCGGACACCTCCGTGGATCGAGTGGAGCTTGCGTTTCAGCCCAACAACCGCGCTGCCCTCGCATGGAGCGAGATCAACCCCACGACCAATGTCAGCACCATCCGATTCTCATCCGCGGCGCTGCGCTCCTGGTCATCCAACTGGTCCACGCCCGAATCAATTGAAGTCCTGAGCCAGACCAGCACGCATGCATCGCTCAGGCTCGTCGTGGACCGCGACAACGAGCCGTGGTTGGCCTGGACCGAATATCCGTTTCCTCAGGACAACAAGACTTATTACCGCAGGCGCCGCGCCGGAGCCTGGGAGCCCAAGCAACTCATTTCCGGGGAGACGTTGTCGACGTTCCTCCTCGACGGAAACGCGTTCCCCTGGGTCTTGTCGGGCTTCACCGTCGTGCGGCCACAGTAGGGCTCGCCGCGAGCGGCCCCGGAGTGAGGCCGCTCGCCCAGCATCCCGGCACCGTGCTCAGCGCACCAGATGGAAGTCCGTCTGGCGCTTCCAGCCCCAGTGCACGCGGCCTTCGGCGTCGATGGTGATGTCCTCTTCCTGCGCCGAGCGCACCCGCTGGCCGTTCCACTCCGGCACCGCGGACGTGGCCTGCAGCTCGATGGAGTACCACTGGTTCGCAATCACCTTGTGGTCTCCATTGCCGGGCACACCTTCTTGGCGGTCCCACAAGCCCACCATGGGGCCGGCACCGTGGCCGTGCAGGCCAATGGGGTGCGAGTACACGGTGCCGTCGATGCCCTCGGCGCGCATCCGCTCGCGGGAGGCGCGGAGGATGTCGTTGCCCGTGCGACCGGGACGCAGCTCCTCGAAGACAATGTCCTGCAGCCGGTTGGACGTCTTCAGCGCGGCCTTCAGTCCTGCGGGGACGTCCGTCTCCCCCTCACGCAGCACGTAGCCCATGTGCTGGGTGTCGGTGTTGAGACCCAGCGCGGTGACGCCGTAGTCGCAGTGCAGCACGTCGCCACGCTGGATGATGGGGTCGTCGCCCAGCTCCTGCTCGGTGACGCCCTGCCGCTGGATGTCCACCGACGGCTGGAACCACGTCTCCAGGCCCAGGTCCGCCAGGCGCTGACGCATCCACCACTCCACGTCACGGGTGGTGGTGACGCCCGGGGTGATGACCTGGTTGGAGAAGGCCGTCTCGATGATGTTCCACGCGAGCTTCGTCTGCTCCTCGTAGAAGCGGGCCTCATCCGCGCTGCGCCAGGCGAGGAGGTCCACCGCCAGCCCGTCCACGGAGGTGAAGCGCTTCACCCAGTCCGGGCCGAGCGCCTCCGCCATGCCCTCGTATTCGCCATGGGTGAGGCCGTCCGCGAAGGCGAAGGTGCGCGACACGTTGAGGGCGATGCGCTTCGGCTGGCGCTCCTCCACCACCTGCTTGAGCACCTGCCACTGCTCGGGGCCCCACAGCTCCGCCTGCCGACTCACACCGCCGCCGTCCACCTGCCGCTGCGCGCGGCGCGGCGTGTAGATGCCTCCCTGCGAGCCACCTCCCAGCGCGAGCCGCTCCACGCCCTGCTCCGGACCTCGGTCGAAGAAGACGTAGATGGTCCGGCGGCGCGCGGCGAACGTCGTTGGCGAGACGAGCGCCTTGAAGACAGGGTCCTCGTTGTACTCGCGCATGGGGATGACCCACATGTCCACGCCGTACTGGCGCATGAGCTGGGGCAGGGCCTTCTCCACACGCTCGGCCAGCCATGCCTGCTGGCGCTTCGCCTGCTCACGCAGGGTGCCAAAGGGACGCTCGGGTGCCGGGGACTTCGCCTCGGCGGTGGTGGCGTCCGGTGCCTGTGCCTTCGGAGAGACGGTGGCGCAGGAAGTGGAGAGCAGCAACGGGGCAAGCAACAGGGTCCGAGTGCGCATGGCCGCGCAGTCTGTCACGCACCGGCACGCGGCGCGCGCGGAGTCCGCACGCCGTCAGCGGCTCACGCCCCGAGAGGCCCGCGACTCCGGAACGCAGGGAGCAGCCGTGAAATCGCCGGCGTCAGGGCACGCCCGCACAGGCCGCGCCATCCACGCCGCACACAGCGAGCAGACGGGCTTCGTCGATGGCTTTCAGGCAACCGCTCGCGGCGACCGCGTCGAGTTCATCGATGCGCACGCGCATGCACTGCACGCAGCCCGCCTTCGCGCCAGTTTCGGTTCGCGACAGGTCCGGCTCCACCGCCGCGTAGGCCGCGATGCGGTCCGCCTCGCACTGCTCGCGTGACACCGTCAGGGTTCCGCACTGTTCCTCATACGCGCACGCGGATGCCGCCACGCGCTCCGACCAGCCAGCGTAGGAGCGCTGCGGTGCCTCCGAGCCACCACACGCCACGAGCCACACGCACACCACCAGCGACGCCTTCCACGGGTTCATGCCCCCATCTCACCCGGCGCTAACGCTGGAGTCACCCTCAACGCCTGCCTGCCCGCTTGCCCCCAGCGACCTCGAGCCTCGCCGCGCTCACCCACACACAGCGAGGCCTGCGAGACGCGCGTCACTCGACCTGCCCGGCCACGGAGAGTTCCATCACGGCCTCGGCCCCATCCATCTCTCGCGCAGCACACGGCTCCACGACACAAGCATCCGGGACATAGCGCTCGCTCTCGGACAGCATGCCCGCCGCCTCGTTGCCACCGCCCATCACCAGCACCGCGCCATCGCCCAGCGCCAGGGCGCCCAGCTTCTCGCGCGGCTCGTCCAGCGCGGGCGCGGAAGACCACGTCTCCGTCTTCAAATCGAAGCGCTCCACCGACGCGAGCGCCCCCGTCGTGTAGTGCTCGCCGCCCATCATCAGCACCGCGCCATCCGGCAGCACCACCGTCGCATGATGCTCACGAGGCACCTTGGGCGCTCCCACCAGCGTCCACACACCCGTCTCCGGCGAATACACCTCCGCCGTGGCCGCCGCGCGCGCCGTGGTTCCCCCCACCACCAACACGCGCCCATCCGGCAGCAACGTCACCGAGTGCGCCAGCCGGTGCGTGCCCGCCGCCCCACCGGTGAGTCCCGCCTTCTCCCAGAGTCCCGTCACCGGGTCATACAGCTCCGCCTGCAGGCCACTCACGAACAGGGCCTTGCCGTTGGCCAGCACCACCGCCGTCTGAGCCCCACCCCGTGAGAAGCCCGGAGGCGACACGGCGCTCCACATCCCCGTCGCAGGATCGAACACCTCCGCCGAGCGCAGCGGCCGCTGGTCCACATCCGTCCCCCCCGCCACCAGCACGCGCCCATCCGCCAGCAGCACCGCGGCCGGGTCATTGCGCGCCACGCCCATGGGGCGCACCTCCGTCCACGTCCCGGTGGCCGGCGCATACACCTCCGCGTCCGCAAGCGCGCCCATCGCCAAGCCGTTGGAGCCGCCCATCACCAGCACTCGGCCGTCCGTCAGCCGCACCGCGGCGTGGTTGCGCCGGCGCGTGCGCAGGGCCCCCGTCTCACGCCAGCGGCCCGTCTCCGGCTCGAACACCTCGCAGCTGCCCAGCGTTCGGCTCCCGTCATGCCCGCCCGAGGCCAGCACATGCCCGCTCTCCATCACCACGAAGGGCAGGAGCTTGCGGGGTGTGGACAAGAACAGGCCCTGCTCCGCCGCCCCATTTCCCCCGTCCTCCGCGCGCGGACCCGCGCTGCAAGCGAACGAGACAGCGAAGAGAATGACCGTGACACATGATGCCGAAAACCGTTGCATGACCCCACCTGGAATGCCCGTCGAAGCAGTCATGTCTAGACTGACCGTCTGACATTCCAGGGCGGTCCAACCTGAGTGATTCCCGACGCTTACCCGGCACTCGGGGCCTGTCCGGCCACCTGTCCAGAGCGGGCCGGAGCGAACGTGCAACGCCTTGCGTCACTCGTTTTCTCGCGGCTCAAGACTCCACGTCGACATTCACGGGCTCGCGCTCCAGTCCCTCGGAATGGCGAGGCGGGAGCGCGCCGCCGTCGTCATCCACCTCCAGCGCGAGGAGCGGATGGTCCGCGTTGACCAGGTAGACGTCGTGGCCGCGGATGAAGTCCACGTCGGAGAACTCCACCAGGTAGTCGCGCCGGGGAATGGGCATCAGCCCCTGCTCCAGTTCGAAGTGCGTGTCCCCGATGCCCGCCACGCGCCCGATGACACGGCCCGTCGCCGTCCGCACGGTCATGCCTTCGTGTACGTCGTCTGTCCGAATCATTCCGGCCTCCTCGCGCTCGGGTGCCCGGCCCGTCCGGGACTCCCAGACAACAGTGCGAGCGGGCATGACGGGACGCACCTGCAACGGCGCACACGGTGGAGCGCTCGCGACGACGGCCCGCCGCTCCACCACCGCGCGAACGCAGGGGCCGCCGGGCCTCATGTCCTGCCAGGAGAACGCGAGGCGCCTGGCCGCCAGCCCTGGCGTACTCCGGGCAGGCGGCGAGGCCACATGGGTATGTGCGTGCCTAACGTTCCAGGCAGGAGGTGCACCATGTTGCTGGAACTGTCCGCCGTGGAGGCGCGCGACGTGAAGCAAGCGTTGGACACAGCGCTGCGCGCGATCTTGGAAGAGATGGCCCATGCGGACCCGCGCGCCCATCGCGACCTGCTGCGCGAGCGATATGAGCGGCTGGACCAACTCAACCGCCGGCTCGACATGAGCCTGGAGGGAGAACAGGTCTACGCCTGAGGCCCGCTACAGGGCCCGGCCCGACTTCGCATCGAAGCGCCGCGGCTTCGCCGCGTCATACCGCAGCCACACCGGAGCGCCCGTGGGCACACGGAAGTCCCCGGCGGCGCGCGCCACCATGCGCTCCCCGGCCACGTCCACCGTCACCCAGCTCTCCGCGCCCATGGACTCCACCAGGTACACGCGGCCCTCCAGCGCGTCCGGTGGCGGCGTGCCCTGCCCCACCTCCAGGTGCTCGGGACGAAGCCCCAACACCACGTCCGCGTCCGGCAGCCCCAGCGTCCGGGGCCTCACCAGGTTGATGCGTGGCGCGCCGAAGAAGCCCGCCACGAACAGGTTCGCCGGCGCGTCGTACAGCTCGCGCGGCGGGGCCACCTGCTGCACCTCACCCTGGTTCATCACCACCACGCGGTCCGACAACGTCATCGCCTCCGCCTGGTCGTGGGTGACGTAGACGAAGGTGGCCTTGAGCTGCTCGTGCAGCTTCTTGATTTCCCCCCGCATCTGCGTGCGCAACGTCGCGTCCAGGTTGGACAGCGGCTCGTCGAAGAGAAACACCTTGGGACGGCGGACCAGGGCGCGCCCCAATGCCACGCGCTGCCGCTGGCCTCCCGACAGCTCCTTCGGCTTGCGCGACAGCAGGCCCTCCAGCCCCAGCAGCGAAGCCACCTCGCGCACGCGCGCGTCGATCTCCGCCTTCGCCATCCCCGCCACCTTCAGCGGGAAGGCGAGGTTCCGCGCCACGTCCAGGTGCGGGTAGAGCGCGTAGCTCTGGAACACCATGGCGATATCCCGCTCCCGCGGTGACATGTCATTCACCACCGCGCCATCGATGCGCAGCGTGCCGCCCGACATCTCCTCCAGCCCGGCGATGAGGTTCAGTGTCGTGGACTTGCCGCAGCCCGACGGGCCCACCAGCGAGATGAACTCGCCGTCCGCGATGTCCAGGCTCACGCCCTTCACCGCGACCACGCCGCCCCGGTACACCTTGCGCACGTCCTCCAGGGACACCGTCGCCAAACGCCTTGCCTCCCGGGCGCCCGGCCTCTGGACGCCCCATGTGTCATTCCGTCTCCCCCACGGACCTCGAAGCATCGCGCCCTCCGCTCCCAGGGCAAGCCCCGTGGCGAGGGGCCGCCCCGCCTCTGACCGCCATTCCACACCGGGATGGAAGCCGGGCGGCCGGGCGCCCCTTCCCCACGCCTGGCAGCCGCTTCTTGGAGGCGGAAGGCGGCGGACGCGCACTATGTTCGCGCGGCCATGAGCCCCTCGAGCCCACCGTCCTCCCGCCAGTTGGCCATCGAAGTGCGGGACCTCCACAAGTCCTTCGGAGACCAGCACGCGCTGCGTGGGGTGAACCTGGAAGTGCCAGAGGGCACCACCTGCGTGCTGATGGGCGTGTCCGGGTCGGGCAAGACGGTGCTGATGAAGCACATCATGGGCCTCTTGCAGCCGGACCGGGGCACCGTCCTGGTGGATGGCGAGGACATCGCGCGGATGAACGAGGCCGCGCTCGACCAGATGCGCCGCAAGCAGGGCATCCTCTTCCAGGCGAACGCCCTCTTCGACTCGCTCACCGTGTTCGACAACGTGGCCTTCCCCCTGCGCGAGCGCACCCGCATGCCCGAGGCAGAAATCGCCGAGACGGTGAACAAGACGCTGGAGCGCGTGGGCCTGTCGCACGCAACGCAGCGCTTCCCCGGCGAGCTGTCCGGCGGCATGCAGAAGCGCGTGGGCTTCGCGCGCGCCACCATCCTCCAGCCGAAGATTCTCCTCTACGACGACCCCACCGCCGGACTGGATCCGCTCACCACCGCGGCGGTGAATGAAATCATCACCACCGGCAAGCAGCAGCTCGGCGCCACCTCGCTGGTGATTACGCCGGACGTGGCCTCCGCCTTTGGCATGGCGGACCACCTGGCCCTGATGCACGAAGGCCGCATCGTGGAGTACGGCCCGCCAGACGCATTCCGTGAGTCACAGCACCCCGCGGTGAAGGCCTTCCTCCGCAACTGGCTCCGGCGCCGCGCCCAGAACAAGCGCGCGGCCCAGGCCTGAGGCGGCGCGTACCCGGAACGCGCGTTGCAAACAGTCCGGTCCACCGCGCGAGTGCGGCCCGACGACCACGATGCTTCCCCCATCCCCTTCGCCCCTCGTGGCACCCTGGACACGGAGCGGCCTGCTGGCCACCCTCGCCGTGCTCATGTCGTGCAGCACGCCCACGCCGCCGCCGGAGCCACCGCGCGTGGTGCTCTGGGCCTGGGAGCGGCCGGAAGACCTCCGCTTCCTCGCGCGGACGGGGCGCCCGGTCAGCGTGGCCTTCCTGCGCGCCACGCTCGCGCTCACGGAGACGGAGGTGCGCGAACACCCGCGCCGGCAGCCGCTCCACGTTCCGCCCGGGACACCCTTGAGGGCCACGGTGCGGATGGAAACCCAGCCGGGCGCGTCGCTCGCGCGGTACCCGCCCGAGCGACTGCACGCGCTGGCGGACCGGCTCGCCACGCTGGCGCGCCTTCCGGAGCTGACGGCACTCCAGATTGACTTCGATGCCCGCGCGTCCGAATACGACGCCTACGTCGCGCTGCTCCAGGCGCTCCGCCAGAAGCTGCCCACATCGATGGCGCTGTCCATCACCGGTCTCGCCTCATGGTGCACGCCCGGAAGCTGGCTGACGCACGCCCCCGTGGACGAGGTGGTGCCCCAGCTCTTCCGCATGGGCCCGGAGGCCCCCACGTGGCGGGCCCGCTTCGCGCGCGGACTGCCCGCCCCTTGCCGGGGCAGCGTGGGGCTGGCGCTCGATGAGTGGCAGGCCGTGCCCCCTGGCGTCTCCACCCTCTATGTCTTCAACCCCCGGCCCTGGACGCCCGATGCGTTCGCGCGCGCGGTGGCGGAGCTCCATCCATGAAGAAGCTGCTCATCACCGTCACCAGCGGCCTCGCGTTCCTGCTCACCCCCACCGAAGCGAGGGCGTGTGCCCACGATTTCGCCGGGCCCGTGTTCGTCACCAGCAGCCATCCCGACTGGCCGCTCTCCACCTTCGCGGCCGGGCGGCTGGGCGTGGTGCACGGCTCGATGCGCACCGCCTACCTCGCGTTCGCCTACCGGACGATGATGGGCATTCCCACCACGCCCGAGGAGCAACAGCCCCTGGTGACGCGCTGGGAGCTCATGCACCAGGCGTTGCCGGAGCACCTCTCCCTGACACCTGGATTCCAGCGTTGGCTGGCGGCACGGAAGCAGGTGGCGCCTCAGCTCCCGGAAGCCTCGCTCGCGCATTCCCGGCAGGTGAAATACGCACAGGTCCCCCGCATCCAGGGTGACGCGTTCCAGCGCGCCGCGAACACCGCCACCGACCTGGCCCAGGCGTGGAAGAAGCACCCCGCGCTGGTGGAGGAGTGGGTGCGCAACCAGGACACCGTCTTCGGCCCGTGCGCCAGCCTGCCGGAGCCCGACCCGCGGCTGGATGAAGGCGTGAGCGCGCAGCACCAGGCCCGCCGGCGGGACGAGCGCGCCTACCAGGAGGCGGCCTCGCGCTTCTACTGCGACGACTATCCCGGCGCCCTGTCCTCGTTCCAGAAGCTCGCTGCGTCGCAGGAATCGCCCTACCGGGCGCTCGCCGCCTACCTCGTGGCGCGCACCCACGTCCGGCAGGCGCTGATGGAGAAGCAGGGGGAGTATCCCTTCGAGTCGCGGGAAGACGCCGTCTTCCTCTCGCGACTGAGCGAGGCGGACCGGGTGCTCGATGGCGTGCTCGCCTCCCCGGAGCTGCGGAGCGTCCATGCGTCCGCGCGCGGCTTGCGGAGCCTGGTGCGCTACCGGCTGCGACCCAAGACCTGGCACTGTGAGCTGCTGTCGCACGTGCTCGAACCCGGGACGGGCACTGCCTTCGCCGCGGAGCTGGGCGACCTCGACCTGATGTTGCGGGAAGCGAGCACCTGCGAGGGCCTCCCCGCGCCCGCCGAGGCGCTCCAGGCGTGGCTCCACGCCATGAAGGACACGCCCTACAGCGCGGCGCCCGATGCGGAGCGCCGCGCGCAATACGACGGAGCCCTGGCCCGATGGAAGAAGACGGCGCACATACCGTGGCTCGTCGCCGCGCTGAGCAAGGCGACGCCGGACGCGCCGGGCGTGCCGGAGCTGCTCGCCGCCTCCGCGAAGGTCGCGCCCACGTCTCCCGCCGGCCTGATGGTGGCGTACCATGCCGCGCGGCTCTTGCATGGCCGAGGCGAGGTGGAGGCGGCGCGGGCGCGGCTCGCGACGGTGCCCGCCGAGCTGACCCGGGACCTTCCCTCCACGGACAACCTGCTGCGCGAGGAGCGGCTCGCGGTGGCCAGAGACCTGGACGAGGCCATGCGGGAAGCCGTCAACATCATCGCCGACTATGAAATGACCAGCAGCTACTCCGAGCCCTACACCACGCCGCTGGCCGAACGGCCCCGGCTCTTCAGCCCGCGCGCCGTGGCCATGCTGGAGCCCCGGCTGACGGCGAAGCGCATGGGTGAGCTGGCGGCGGGGGACACCCTGCCTCCCGCCCTTCGGCGGCAGCTCATGTGGACCGCCTTCGCACGCGCCACCGTCGCGGGTGATGACGCGACGATTCAGGCCGTGGCGAAGCGCCTGGCGGAGACGGAGCCCAAGGCCAAGGCGGAGCTGCTGGCGCTCGCCGGCAAGCCCACGCCCGAAGAGCGTCAATTCGAGGCCCAGTTGCTCCTCATGGGACTGCCCGCCGTCTCGGCGCGGCTCTACCCGGGCGAGGACCGGCTGGCGAACACGCATCCCAACCTCAGCCTCACCATGGACATCTCCTACCAGCGCAACGGGTGGTGCGGCCCGAAGCCAGACGCGAGCGTGCCCTCCGTACACTTCGAGGACACGCCCGACACACCGGACGCGGCGCGGGAGTGGAAGGCCCTCCAGGACGCGGGCAACTCGGTGCCCTACTTCGCCCGCGTCGCCATGGCCTGGGCCCAGGCCCACCCGGATGACCCGCGCTCGCCCATCGCCCTGTTCCGCGCGGTCCGCGCCAGCAAGCGCGGCTGCGGACAGGCCACGCGCGAGGCCCGGGATGCCTTCCGATATCTCCACAAGCACTACGGCAAGACGAGCTGGGCGAAGCGCACGCCCTACGTGTACTGACGGCCTGCCTACAGCACGCGCTGGGTGGCCTGGCGGATGCGGTCGGGATGTGGAGTGACTGTCCGGATTATCTTCTCAGCCGCTGAGATGGTGTGCGTTTGCATTCGAATGGCACGCGTGGTGTAGCCTCCCGGATAACGGGAGTACGCGTGTCCATGCAATCACAAGGCAGCAAGGTTCTTCGTACGGTGACGGTGATCCTCGCGGTCCTCCTGCTGGGTTTCGTGGTGCTGACGGCGGCTGGAACCTTCTTCGGTGGGACCAAGATCCGCCCGCTGTTCGGCATGCCGGAGGGCGGCCTGCAATCCCTCGATGACGGTGACACGGCGCCCCCGGCCACGCCGTGATGAGTCTGGAGGTCCTAGGCGGGGGGGCCGCGATGTCCTTCGGGGTGCTCGCGTGTGTCTTCTGGCCCTTGGAGAAGGCCTGGGCCGCGCGCCCCGGACAGCCGCTGCTGCGTCCTGCCTTCCGCACCGACCTCGCCTACTTCGTCGCGCAGTACCTGGTGCTCGCGCCGCTGGCGCTGTTCGTGTTGAGCCACGTGAAGGCACTCTGCCAGGTGGGTGTCCTGACCGGACTCCAGGCCGCCGTGGCACACCAGCCCTGGTGGCTCCAGGCACTTGAAGCGGTGGTGCTCTGCGACCTGCTCGTCTACGGCTTCCACCGACTGTCCCACCAGGTGGACTTCCTCTGGCGCTTCCACGCCGTCCACCACTCCGCCGAGCACCTCGACTGGCTCGCCGCGCACCGCGAGCACCCAGTGGACGGACTGCTCACGCAGTTGGTGGTGAACCTCCCCGCGATGATGATGGGCTTTCCGCTCGAGACGCTGGCGATGCTCATCGCCTTCCGCGGGATGTGGGCCATCTTCATCCACTCCAACGTCCGGCTGCCGCTGGGCCCCCTCGGCTTCCTCTTCGGCGCGCCCGAACTACACCACTGGCACCACGCGCGCGAACGGCACACACGGCACAACTTCGGCAACCTCGCGCCGTGGACGGACTGGCTCTTCGGCACCTACCACCGGCCCACCGGGCCCGAGCAGTATCCGCTCGGGCTCGTGGAGCCGTTTCCCCGGCGCTTCTGGGCCCAGCTCCTCTCGCCCGTGACGCGGGCGACTGACAGCAGGAATACGCCACGCTGAGCTGGAATTTCGTTCCCGCTGGCGGCAATCCGTCACCCCGCCCTGGAGGTCCGCGTCTCTGATTGCGCGTCCAGGAATGTTCCCAAGGTGGCATTGACGAGCGCGGGCTCCTCCACGGTGGAGGAGTGCCCTCCGCGCGGCAGGGTCACCAGACGTGAGCCGGGAATGAGCCGGTGCAGGCGCTGCGCCTTGGCGGGGACGGTGGCCGTGTCCTCGGCGCCGACGACGACGAGCGTGGGCACGCGGATGTGTGGGATTTCATGGGCCACGCCGCGCCGTTCGATGACGCCGTTGACGGCGCGCCAGATGTCGCGGCGGTTCTCCACGAGGCGCGTGCGCCAACGGCTGCGCTCCTCGGCCCGGTTGGGGTCCGTCATGAAGCTGCGGCCGAACATGATGCGCATCACCGGGTCCGCCACCGGGCGCAGGCCCGCCAGGCGCGCGGTGAGGTTGAGCAGCGTGTAGCGCGGCACGTTGTGAAGGGGCTCCGGGTCGGCGGACGTCTCCATCAGCACCAGCGAGCGCAGCAGGTCCGGACGCCGCGCGGCGATGCGCATGCCGACGAAGCCGCCCATGGACAGGCCCACGAAGTGGCAGGGCCCCACGCCCAGCTGCTCGATGAGCGCCACCGCGTCCAGGTACACCGTCTCCATGTCGATGACGCGCGCCGGAGGCACGGCGCTCTGGCCCTGGCCCCGGTGGTCATAGGCGATGCAGCGGTAACGTCCGCACAGCGCTTCCACCTGCGGGTCGAAGAGGCGACAGCTCCACAGCAAGCCGTGGCTGAAGACGACGGGCACGCCCGTGCCACCCGAGTCCTCGTAGTACAGCTCCGTTCCGTTGACGGTCAGCATCGACATGCGCAGCACCCTCCCCGGCTGGCGAGGATAGGCGAGCGACTCACACGAACGGGTACGCCCCTTCGCGGAGCCGTTGGCCGGATGACGTCGCGCTGCCCTCGGAGCCCACGCGACTGGCTACCAGAGTCCCTTGGCTTGAAGCAGCTCGCCCACGCGGCGGGGCTCGGCGCGCCAGGCGGTGAAGAAGTCCCCAGCGGCGTCGGGGGACAGGTTCTCCCAGATGAGGCGGCCGGTGTCCTCCTCGCGGCGGCAGCGCACGAAGGTGGAGCGCACCTGCTCGGGCGAGTCGAAGGTGAGGCTGTCGAGCAGCTCTGGACTCTGGCTGGTGAGCAGGGCCTGCCGGGGTTCGAGCTGTTCGAGGATGGCGCGGACCTGCCGGGGGTGGAAGGCGTGCGCGACCTCATCCGCGATGACGACGGCGCGGGCGTGGGCCAGGTAGTGGAGGAAGGCCACCAGGCGCTTCTGTCCGTAGCCGAGCTGTCGGGCGGAGAGGCGCTGGCCGGCGGCGGTGACGAAGCAGAGGTCCAGGTTTCCCAGGGACAGCGTTTCGTATTTGCCCTGGGGTTGGGTCTCCAGCGGGGACAGGAGCGCCTCCGCGGACGCGAAGCCGAGGAGCCGGGCGGCGTCACGGAGGAAGGGGACGTTCTCCGAGGACAGCACGTAGCGGGCGGCGCCCCACTGCGCGGCGGCGACCTTGCGCAGGCCGTCGAGCAGGTCCTCCGAGGCCACGCCCGTGCCCGTGGCGAGCACGCCCTCCGCGCGACGGGAGAGCCGCAGCTCGGCGCGCCAGAGCTGGTCGAAGTGGGCGAGCCCCTCGTCGAAGCGGCGGAGGTCGGCCTGCGCGGAGACCTCCCGCGCCATGGCGAGCATCGGCTCGACGGCGGCGGTGCCCTCACCCGTCTTCTCCACCCAGGCGATGCCGCCCGTCATCAAGACGAGCCAGAGCCGGCCACCGACTTCGGGAGCGATGCGCTCGTGCACGACGTCGGTGGTGTCGTCCTCGCGGGAGACGCGGAGCTGCTGGCCCTCGCGGTGGATGACCAGCGGCCAGGCCATGTCGCGCGGGGCCACGGTGATGTCCATGGACAAGCCGCTCGTGCCCTCCGCGCCCGAGGGCACGTTGCGCACGCGCACGGTGATGCGGCCGGTGTCCGCGGCCAGCGCATACTCGAGGTCGAACGCCTCATGCCGCAACGGCGTGAAGTCCGAGCTGACCACGGCGGCGGCGAGATCCAGCAGCGTGGACTTCCCGGTGCCGTTATCTCCGAGCAGCACGTTGAGGGACGGGCTGAAGAGCAACCGCGTCCCGGGCTTCACGGAGCGGAACTGGTGGACCTGGAGCCACTGGAGCTTGAGCATCAGCCGGAAGACTGGCTCCCTGGACGCTTCAGCGTCAACTCGCGCCGCACGGCAGCATGCCCCCCTGGGACTCCCAGATGGGCCGGCGCTTGTCCACCCACGCGAACACCTTGTTGGACCAGAAGCTGGCCATCGTCAGCGTCACGCAGTCTCCGGTATCGACATGGACGATGTCCCACTGGTCGGCGTCATTCCGGGCCCGGGTGTCGAAGCCCAGCCGATGCTGGCCGTCGAACGTGGCGAAATGCACGAAGCCACCCACCGGAACCCACTGCGCACAGGGCAGGACGCACAGCGCTGGCTCCCGCACGACGAGTCCATCATGCGCGCGCCAGAAGAGCTCGACCTGGAATGGAAGCGGTCCGCCAAGCTGCTCCGAGAGCGCCTGGAGTGCCTCGGTTGAAGCGGGTGGGTGGAAGACCACCTCCAGCCCACGAGAGGCGCTCCGCTTGTCGAGGGCGCGGCGAAATTCTTCCACTCTCATTCCGACTCCATGGCGGCGATGGAAGGACGCAAGGATGCGCCATCCATGAGGGTTCCGTGATGCAACGACACGGGGCGCCCTGTCTAGTTTCCCTCATATGACAACACCTGGCTCGAACCGGCGGCTGTGCGTCCTCATCCTGATTGCGGCAAGCCTGGGCCTCACGGGCTGTTTCAATCGCATCCGCTGTGGCCCCACTGACTGTGCGAAAGGAACCGCCTGCTGCAACAGCGGCTGTGGCATCTGCACCGGCCCCGATGAGGCGTGCATCCTCCCGTTCTGCGACTGGGGGAATCCCACCCAGATGACGCCGGAGGACGTTCCTGACACCGACCTCTACGACCACGCGGGTGGACGACTGGCCTATTCGAGCCTGACCCTCACCGGCGATGACGCACCCTCCGGCACCTACAGTGGGCCCTCGGCGCGCTTCAACGTCCAGCACTATGCGTGGCCCACCATCGCCGCGCGGGCGCACCTGAGCGGTTCGACGTTCACCCACGTCGAAGGCCTGGACCTCCCAGAGTCCGAGCGGCGCGCCTGGTCGGCGGGCGCGGGCGTCTCGAAGTCACTGTCCTTCCTGGGCCCCTCGTTCGACATGACCGCCAACCTCGACGGCGAGTACGTCAACGCGCGAGGCTTCGCGGGCGTGCTGACCCCAGCGCCGCTGTCGGCCGGTGGCAGGACCACCCTTGCGCCCAGCCTCGTCGTCCGGAACGCCCCCTCGCGCTGGCCCTTCCAAACCCAGCTCACCGCCCATGCCCGCTACCTTCACCTTTTCGCCCGAGGCCCCGGTGACGTGGGCCTCCTCGACGTGGGCGTGGGCGGCGGCATCCAGAGGGAGCACGTTCAGGTGTTCGGCAGCCCCACCATCAACCTGGGGCTCGGCCTCAACTACCGGTTCGCTGGTGAGCTGACCTCCGGCGCGTTCCGCACGCACGAACTGGGCGGCGGCCTGTGGGTGACCCACCGGAAACTCCGGGCCGGCATCGAGACACACGCGGGCTACGCCCGGCTCACTCCGCGAACGGACGCACGCACCCTCACGGGGATGCTGCGCTTCGACTACTACTGGGACGCGGAGCTCTGAGCTGTTGTCCAAGCCCGCGCAGTCGCATCGCCCCCGGAGGCCGTGCATGACAGCAGCCCTGCCCCACGGGCTGCCTGTCCTGCCCTTCTTCATGCACTGACACGCAGTCCCGTCCCTTTTTCTGTCCACCAGACGCAGGGCAGCCCCGCCGGCCGTGGTGGCTGGGCAACGCGCTTCCTACCTGTGCGCGCGCTCCCATGAATGCCCTGCTGCTCGCAGTCCTGCTGTCCCACGCCTCCAGCCTCCTGCTGGCCCAGGCGGGCCCCGGCACCGACGCGGGCGTGGAGCCCCCCGCGACCCGTGCTCCCGCCCTCTCCCCGGAGACACCCGAGCCGCCGAAGTTCCCGGTGTCCGACCCGCTGCTGGAGCCCGTTCCCCCGGCCGAGATGCAGGTGGCGACCTGGGACGAGGCGCTGCACCTGCTGCGTCAACGCTCCACCAGCCTGTACACCGCACTGGCCCAGGTGGAGTCCGCCGCGGGCGCGCAGCGAATCGCCCTGGCCGCGTTGCTGCCCACGCTCACCGGCACCGTCTCCGTCCAGTACAACGTGCTCAACCCCAACGCGACGCCGCTGCTGGGTGGTGGTGGCGGCGGCGTGGGAGGCGGCATTGGCGGCGACGTCGGAGGCGCCCAGTCACCGGGCCTCACCCGCCCGCCTTTCCTGGGACTGCTGAACGCCACCCAGCCCCTGTTCAACCTCCCGTCCATCATCGCGCTGGGCACCGCGCGCGAGGCCCGGCGCACCGCCAACCTGTCGTTGGCGGAGACGCGGCGCCAGCTCACCAGCGCGCTGGCCCAGTCTCTAGTGCTCGTCGCCGCGCAGGAGCGGACGGCCGAGGTCAACCGCGTCAACCTCCGCACCGCCCTGGAGCGACTGGCCCTCACGGAGCGTCGCTTCGAGCTGGGCGCGGGCACGCGGCTGGACGTGGTGCGCGTGCAGCAGGACACGGAGACGGCGCGCAACCTCGTCGTCCTGGGTGACGAGACCCTGCGCAAGGCCCGTGAGACGCTGGGACTGGTGCTGGGCATTCCTCGAGGCGTGGGCCTGGTCCGGGGCGTCCAGTTGGAGACCCTGCTCCAGCACTCGCGGCGGGACTGCCAGCAGTTGGAGTCGCTCGACCGGCGCGCGGACATCGCGGTGGCGCGCTCGCGGCGCACGCTGGCGGAGCGGCAGGTGTCGGAGGTGAAGGCGCGTTATGCCCCGACGCTCGCGCTGACCAGCACCACCCTGGCCCTCACCGTGGAAGAGGGCTTCGCGACGGTGCCGGTGTGGAACATCGGCGCCAGCCTGGTGCTGCCCTTCTGGGATGGCGGCGCGCGTGAAGGCCAACTGCGGCAGACGCGCGCGGGCGTGGAGGTGGCGAAGCAGGGGCTGGTGGAGCTGGAGCGCACGGCCTCAGTGGAGGTGCTGCAGGCCCGGCGCGCCGTGGAGGTCGCGGAGGCGGCCGTGCGAATCGCGGGCCGGGGACGCGCCCTGGCCGAGGAGAATGACAGGCTCACCCGGCGCAGCTTCGAGGTGGGAACGGGAACCAGCCTGGAGCTCATCCAGACAGCGTCGGACCTCCGCCAGGCGGAGCTGCTGCTGGTGGTGCGCGAGTTCGAGCTGGAGCAGGCGCGGGTCGCGGCGTTTCTCACGGAGGCGGCATGCGATTGGTGAGGGCGTGGAGCACGGGGCTCGCCGTTCTGCTCCTCGCGGGCTGCCGCTCGCAGAGCGATCCGGGGCCGCAGGGAGGCCAGGAGGCCACGAACCAGCCCATGCCGGTGGAGGTGGAGCGCCTGGCCCCCGCCGAGGTGCGCGAGTCCAACGAGTACCTGGGCGCGCTCATCTCCCGCAGCAGCATCACCGTCTATCCGCAGGTCGCGGGTTACGTGAAGGCGATTCCGCTCGAGCCAGGAGCACGCGTCCAACAGGGTGAAGTGCTGCTCGTGGTGGACCCCCGGCGAGAAAGCGCGGGCCTGCGCGCCACCCAGGCGCAGCAAGCCGCCGCCATGGCGCAGCGAGAGTACGCCCAACAGACGCGCAAGCGCAGCGCGCAACTGCTGAAGGAGGGACTCCAGAGCCGCCAGGACCATGACCAGGCGGTGGCGCAGGCACTGCAAGCCGAGGCCAACGCGCATGCCATCGAAGCCCAGGTGCAGGCCCAGGAGGTCCAGCTCGGCTTCTACGAAGTGAGCGCGCCCTTCGCCGGCATCGTGGGCGATTACCCGGTGAACGTGGGCGACTTCGTGACGCAGCAGACGGTCCTCACCACACTGGACCAGAGCAACACGCTGGAGCTGTCCGTCCAGATTCCCGTCGAGCGGGCAGGCACCGTCCGGGTGGGCACCACGCCAGTGGAGGTGTTGGACCCGGAGGGCCGGCTCGTGGTGTCCGCGCCGGTGTTCTTCGTAGCGCCCACGCCCAACGCCACCACGCAGCTGGTGGAGATACGCGGCGTCTTCGAGAACACCGTGGGCCTGCGCGCGGGACAGTTCGTGCGCGCCCGGGTCGTCTATGCCACGCGGGAAGCCTTGCGCGTCCCGACCTCCGCCGTCACCCGCATCAGCAGCCAGGCCTTCGTGTTCGTGGTGCAGGACTCGGACGCGGGCACCGTGGCGCAGCGGGCGCCGGTGAGCCTGGGCCTCGTCTCCGGCAATGACTACGAGGTGACGGGCGGACTGGACGCGGGCACGCCCGTGGTGCTCAGCGGCATCCAGCTGCTCCGCGATGGCCAGCCCATCCAACCCAAGGCCCCCTCGCGCAAGCCACCTCATGGCGTGGGCGGCAGCGGCGCCGACGGCGGCACCCCGCCGGAACAGTGAGGGGCCGCCATGTTCACCGACTTCTTCATCCGCCGTCCCGTCTTCGCCAGCGTGGTGTCCATCATCATCACCCTGGTGGGGGCCATCTCCATCCCCATCCTGCCCGTCGAGCAATACCCTGACCTGTCGTTGCCCGTGGTGCAGGTGACGGCGACGTACATCGGCGCCTCCGCGGAAACAGTGGAGAGCGCCGTCACCACCGTGATGGAGCGGCAGCTCAACGGCGTGGAGGGCATGCGTTACATCTCCTCCACCAGCAGCAACACGGGCGTGAGCACCATCACCGTCACCTTCGACCCAGGACGGGACTTGGACATCGCCGCGGTGGACGTCCAGAACCGCGTGGCCACCGCGTCCGCGCAGCTCCCGGCCGCCGTCAACGCGCTGGGCGTCACCATCACCAAGGCCCAGACGCAGCTGCTCATGGCCTTCGGCCTGTTCGACGAGGAGAACCGTTACGAGACGGGCTTCCTCAGCAACTACGCGGACGTCTTCATCCGGGACGCGCTGTTGCGCGTGACGGGCGTGGGCGACGTGCGAATTTTCGGCGAGCGGCGCTTCGCCATGCGGCTGTGGCTGGACCCCTCGGAGCTGGCGCGGCGTGGGCTCGCCGCCACGGACGTGGTGAACGCCCTGCGCGCGCAGAACGTTCAAATCGGCGCGGGACAGGTGGGACAGCCGCCCGCGCCGCCGGGACAGACGTACCAGTTCACGGTGCGCGTGCTGGGGCAGCTCACGTCCGCGGAGGAGTTCGGCAACATCGTGGTGCAGCAGGGGCCGGACGGCTCGCTGGTGCGGCTGAAGGACGTGGGCCGCGCGGAGCTGGGCGCGGAGAACTACGGACAGCTCTTGCGCTTCAACGGCCGTGAGGCCGTGGGCCTGGGCATCTTCCAGCTCCCCGGCTCCAACGCGCTGGAGGTGCGCGACGGCATCGTCGCTGAGCTGGAGCGGCTGAAGGGCAACTTCCCGCCGGGCATGCGCTACCAGCGCGCCTTCGACACCACGGCGGCGGTGCAGGCCTCCATCGAGGAGGTGCTGGTGACGCTGGGTGAGGCCATCTTCCTGGTGGTGCTGGTCATCTTCATCTTCCTGCACGGCTGGCGCAGCGTGCTGGTGGTGGCCACCACGCTGCCCGTGTCGCTGGTGGGCACCTTCCTCTTCGTCAACGCGTTCGGCTTCTCCATCAACACGCTGACGCTCTTCGGCCTCACGCTGGCCACGGGCCTGGTGGTGGATGACGCCATCATCGTCATCGAGAACGTCGAGCGCACCATGGAGCAGGACAACGTGGGCCCTCGCGAGGCCACCCACCGGGGAATGAAGCAGGTCGCCGGCGCGCTGGTGGCCATTGCCCTGGTGCTGTCCGCGGTGTTCGTGCCGGTGTCCTTCTTCCCCGGCACCACCGGCATCATCTACCGGCAGTTCGCCCTCACCCTGGCCTTCTCCATCAGCCTGTCCGCGCTGGTGGCGCTCACCCTGTCCCCCGCGCTGTGCGCCATCCTGCTGCGGCCCCACGAAGGCCAGAAGTGGAAGGTCTTCCGCATGTTCGACCGGGGGCTCGACGCGTTCCGCGACGCCTACGGCCGGATGTTGGCGAAGCTCATCGGACCGCTGCGCTGGCCGGTGGTCATCGCCTTCGTCGTGTGTCTGGCCGGCACCATCCTGGTGTACCACCTCACGCCCACCGGCTTCATCCCGGGCGAGGACCAGGGCTACCTCATCATCGCCGTGCAGGGACCGGAGGGCACGTCGCTGGACTACACGCGCAATGTGCTGATCCAAGCGGAAGACGTGCTGCGCCAGCAGCCGGAGGTCGCGGACATCTTCACCGTGGGCGGCTTCTCGCTGCTGGGCACGGGCGTCAACTACGGCACCCTCTTCGTCAACCTGCACCTGTGGGACGAGCGCAAGCGGCCGGACCAGAGCGTGGCGGGACTGGTGGAGCGCCTGCGACGCCCGCTGATGGCCATTGGCGGCGCGCGCGTGTTGCCCTTCGAGCCCCCCGCCATCCGCGGCGTGGGCAGCGTGGGCGGCTTCGAGTTCGTGCTGGAGGACCAGCAAGGCGGCCGAACGCTCGCTCAGCTCGCGCAGACGACGGACATGCTGGTGGGCGCGGCCAGCCAGAACCCCGGCCTGCGCGGTGTCTTCTCCTCCTACACCGCCAACACGCCACTCCTGGACGTGCAGGTGGACCGGGAGAAGGCCCTGGCGATGGGCGTCCCGCTGGACGGCGTCTTCTCCACGCTGCAAGTCTACCTGGGCAGCCAGTACGTGAATGACTTCACCTTCGCCAGCCGCGTGTACCGGGTGTACGTGCAGGCCGCCGTCCCGTTCCGCAACGAGCCGCGCGACATCGACGCGCTCTACGTCCGCTCCGCGAAGGGAGAGATGGTGCCGCTGGAGTCGCTGGTGCAGGTGCGGCCCATCACCAGCGCGCAGAACATCCAGCACTACAACCTGTATCGCTCGGCGACCATCAACGGGCAGGCCGCGCCGGGCTCCAGCTCCGGGCAGGCCCTGGACACGATGGAGGCGGTGGCGCGCAAGACGTTGCCCGTGGGCTACACCTTCGAATGGACGGGCCTGTCCCAGGAGCAGAAGGAGGCGGGCCGCAGCGTGCTGCTCATCTTCGGGCTGGGCGTCGTCTTCGTCTTCCTGGTGCTGTCCGCGCAGTACGAGAGCTTCGCCCTGCCCCTGGTCATCCTCCTGGGCGTCCCCGTGGCCATGCTGGGCGCGCTGGGGCTGCAGAATTTGCGCGGCCTCCAGAACGACGTGTTCTGCCAGGTCGGGCTCGTCATGCTGGTAGGCTTGGCCAGCAAGAACGCCATCCTCATCGTCGAGTTCGCCGAGCAGCTCCGCCACGAAGGCCGAAGCGTCGTGGACGCCGCCATCCACTCCGCCCAGACGCGCCTGCGGCCCATCCTGATGACGTCCTTCGCGTTCCTCATGGGCGTGGTGCCGCTGATGCTGGCCTCGGGGGCGGGGGCCTCCGCGCGCAAGTCCCTGGGCACCACCGTGTTCGGCGGCATGCTGCTGTCCACCTTCGTGAACCTCATCTTCATCCCCGTGCTGTACGTGGTGCTGGAGGCCGCCAGGCTCCGCGTCCGCGGGCATGGCGATGTCAACACGCCGCCGCCCTCCGTCCGCCCTCCGGAGCCCCACGCACCCTGAGTGCTGACCAGCGGCCTGGGGGCCCACTGGATGCCCCGCCGGAGGGGCTTCGTTATCCTGCGGGGTGCCATGTCTCACTTCCCGTCACGCGATGACCGGCGGCGCCAGCGGCTGTATGCACTCAAACGTGCGCCCGGGCTCCGGCACCATGGCAACACCGCGCTGCTCCAACTGCTGGGCAAGGGCCAGGACGTGTCCTGGGCTCGCGGCGAGGTGCTGTGCCGGGAAGGCGAGCCCCCCGAGGGATTCTCCCTTCTCCTGGAGGGCGAGTTGGAGGTCATGCGCGGTGACGCGCTCCTGATGACGCTCCAGCCCGGCACGCCCCTGGGACTGGAGGCGCTGTCGAGCGGCAGCAACGCCTTCACCATCCGCGCGACGACGGACTCCGAGGGCCTCTTCTTTCCGAAGGACGCTGTCGCGAGCCTGCTGCACGCGCCCACCGGCGTGCAGGAGCGGCCCCGTCCGCCAGCGGAGGTCATCGCCTTCGAGAGCGACGTGCGCGGCGCGCCCCTGTCCTCCCTCATCGAGTTGGTGGCGAAGGTCATCCACCGTGACTTCGGAGACCGCGTGCTGCTGCTCCGGAGCGCACCGGGCGGGCATGACGCGCCCGTCACGAAGGGGGCGGATGGCGTCCTGCGCGCCACACTGCCTCCAGCGGAAGCTGGCGGTCCCGGACTGCTGACCCCATCGGTGCTCCAACGGCTCACGGCCGAGCACGGCCTCCACTACGCCCTGCTCGACGGCTGCGGCGTAGCGGACGCCGGGATGACAGGCAAGACGGCGCGGCTGGTGACGACGCTGGACGCGCGGCAGACGTCGGCCCCTCGCGTGCTTCCCACCGTGGTGGTGGAGCCCCGCCGTGCGTCACACGCGTCGGAGCTGAGTGGCCAGTCGCTGCATCCCCAGTGGCTGCCGCCCTGTCCCTTGCGGTTGAGCATGGACAGGATGGCGCGGGTGCTCGTGGATGACCGTCCGTTGGACGCCACGGTGCTGAGCCCCGGCGAGCGGGACGCGCTCTCCCGCTGGGCCCGTGCCCTCACCCACCGGCGCGTGGGCCTAGCGCTCAGCGGCGGCGGCGTGTGGGGCTTCTATCACGTCCACATCCTGCGCTGGCTGGTGAGCCAGGGCGTGCCCATCGACATCGTCAGCGGCGCCAGCATGGGCTCGCTGGTGGGCGCGTATTTCTGCGGCAGCGCGCTGGATGGGCACGACGGGATGGGAGGACTGCGACGGCTGGAGGAGCGAGCAATGAGCCGGCAGCTCACCCTGGCCGCCACGGCCGCCATCGTGACCACGTATTCGCTGGAGCGCTTCGTGGAGCAGGACCTGGGCCGGCTCTGCCTGGAGGAAATGGCCATCCGCTTCCTGCCCGTGACGACGGACCTGACCAGCGGAGACTGCGTGGCGCTGGAGCAGGGGCCGGTGGCCCTGGCGGTGCGCGCCAGTGGCTCGGCGCCGGGTATCTGGGGCCCCACGGTGGTGCCTCCCGCGCGGTACGTGGACGGCGCCTTCACCAGCATGGTGCCCGCACACGTGCTGTTGAACGCGGGCGCGGACGTCATCTTCTCCAGCAACATCTTCCCCTTCGGCGTCCGGCATGCGTCCCCGCGGCGGCAGTCCGGCCTGGGGCGATTCCTGGCGGGACTCAATCCGGTGGCCCGCGCGCTGGACCTGGCGGCCAGTGGCGTGCTGCTATTGCACCGCAGTGGTGACGTGGAGAGCCTGCTCGCGGACGTCCGCTACGACATCCAATCCGCGGAGGCGCCGCTGCTGACCGCCATGGAGTTCACCAAGGCCCGGGACATCCTCGGACGGGCGGCGGAGGATGCTTCGCTCGCGAAGCGGCTGGAGGAGATGAAGCAGCACTGGCTCCAGGTCAAAGCCCGGGGTGCCCGTGCCCACGCGCATCCAGGAGGACAGCAAGCCGCATGATTCCCGTTCGCATCATGGGCACCGCCAGTGTCCTTCCCGGCCCCGCCGTGACGACCGCGGAACTGTGCGCGCGCGTGGGACGTGACGCCGCGGAGGTGGAACGGAAGACGGGCATCCGCACCCGCCACTTCGCGCCACCGGGGACGAAGGCCGCGGACGTGGCGGCACAGGCGCTGCGCGGCGCGCTGGACGCGGCGGGACTGGAGGCCCGGGCCCTGCGCCGCATCCTCTGCGTCACCTCCATGGGCGGCGACGTCACCACGCCCGCCACCGCCAACCGCGTGGCAGCGGCGCTGGGCCTGTCGGGAAGCTGCGACGCGATGGACCTGAGCAACGCCTGCATGGGCTTCCTGAGCGCCTTCGACCTGGCGGCGCGCTCAGTGGCCACGGGGCTGGGGCCGGTGGGCATCGTGTCCGTGGAGCTGCTGTCGCGCACCACCACGCCCGAGGAGCCCCGCCCCTACCTGGTGCTGGGCGACGCCGCCGCCGCCGCCGTGATGGGCGCGGGCCGTTCGGGAGAAGGCGTCCTGGGCGTGGCCCTGGGCAATGACGGCACGCTGCCCACGGACGTGGTGCTGGAGAACCCGACGGCCACCGGCAAGCTGGAGCGGATGCGCTTCCTGACGCCCAGTCAGGAGATGACCCGCGTCGCGCTGGATGCGCTGGTACGGGCGGCGCGCGCGGCGTTGGACGAGGCGGGCGTGGCCCTTCGCGACGTCGAGTGGGTGCTCACGCACCAGCCGAATGGCAGCATGCTGGAGGCCATCCTCCAGGCGCTGGAGGTGTCACCGGAGCGGAGCGTACGCGTGGTGGACACGGTGGGCAGCGTGGGCTCGGCCTCGCTGGGCACCAGCCTGGACCGGCTGCTGCGCACGCGTCCGGTGAAGCCAGGGCACCGCATCCTCCTGGTGGGCGTGGGCGCGGGCGTGGCCCACGGCGCGGTGCTCTACCAGGTGGGCGGATGAAACAGGCGGGCGGTTGGCCCCTGACGGCATGGCTGACCACATTCCGGCTGCTGCGCCGGTATCACCGCTACGAGGTGGTGAACCTGGAGCCGCTGCTCCGTCCCGGCGCGAAGCTCATCGTCGGTTACCACGGGCGCCCCCTGGCCGTGGACCTGTGCATGCTGACGGTGACGCTCCACGAACGCCTGGGCTATCTGCCGCACGGCGTGGCGCACGGCGCGTTCGATTCGATTCCGGGCATGCGCACGGTGGCGGACGGGCTGGGCTTCGTCACAAGGGATGACCCGCGGCTGGCGGAGGCGGTGGCGCGCGGCGAGCACGTGTTGTTGCAGCCAGGAGGCACGCGCGAGGGCTGCCGTGACTTCCGCCACCGCTACCGCGTCGACTGGGGCGAGCGAATGGGCTACCTGCGCCTGGCGGTGCGCTACCGGCTGCCGATTGTCCCCGTGGGCGGCAGCGGCATGGACGACGCGTACGTGGGCCTCAACGACGGGTACGCGCTGGGCCGGCGGGTGGGCATGCCCGCGCGGCTGCCGCTGTGGCTGGGCGTGGGTGCCACGGGCCTGTGGCCCTTGTCGCTTCCCTTCCCCGTGAAGATGACGCAGTGGGTGGGCGAGCCGCTGACGCGCCACCTGGAGCCAGGCTTCGACGCGGGCAACCGGGACGCGATGCGCGCGGTGCATCAGGAAGTGGCGGACGCGGTGCAGGGGCTGCTCGACAAGGCTCGCGACGTGGACAAGGGCAGCACACGGAAGGCAGTGCAATGAAGGAAGGTGAGGGTTCCGAGGCGCGACAGTGGGCGCTCATCCTGGGAGCTTCGTCTGGCACGGGCGCGGCCATCGCGGAGGCAGTGACTCGGAAGCCCGGGTTGAATGTCTTCGGTGTCCACCGGGGCCGGTACGCGGACGGTGCCGTGCAGTTGGAGCAGCGGGTGCGGGACGCCGGTGGACTCAGTGTGATGTGGCAGGCGGACGCGTCGTCTCCAGAGGCCGCTGAGGCAGGCGTGGCGGCGCTGCGGGACGTCGCCGGGCCTCGGAGCGTGAAGCTCTTCGTGCATTCGATTGCGGGGGCGTCGGTGGGGCGATTCCTGTCCGAGGGCGAGGACCGACTGCACGCGCGGCGCATCCGCCGGACCTTCGACACGATGGCGCACTCGTTTGTCTTCTGGGTGCAGGCCCTGGTGAATGAAGACATGTTGGCGCCGGAGGCCCGGCTTCTCGGTCTGCAGAACCCGCTGGATGAAACGCACCTGGGGAACACAGGGCTCATCAGCGCGTCGAAGGCGGCGCTGGAGATGTACGTGCGCTACCTGGCCATGGAGCTGGGACCGCGAGGACACCGCGTGAACCTGCTGAAGTTCGGCACGGTGATGACGCCCGCGCTGAAGCACGTGTACTCGCCCGGGGCCCTGGCGCGCCTGGAGGCGGCCCACGCGAGGATGAATCCCGCGGGACGCATGGGCACCGTGGAGGATGTGGCCCGCTTCGTCACGGTGCTCACCGGTGAGGAGGCAGGCTGGTTCAACGGAGCCACCATCGACTTCACTGGCGGGATGACGCTGCGGCTGTTGGACCTGGTGCTGAATCCGTGAGGTCAGCCCTGTCCGATGGCCGAGAGACAGGAATCGGCATCTCCCTCAAGACAGACATGTGCGTCGGCCGTCAGGCCCGTGCGTCTTGCTCCGGCATCCGGAACGACAGACAGTAATAAAACGGCGCCACCTGCTCCTCGGTGACGTCGAACGCCCCCGAAGGCAGCAGCTCCCGGGGGCAGTGTGGATCCCACGAGTAGAACGTCATCGCGCGGAACGCGGCGCGCTGGAACAGCGAGGGCCGGAAGGCCGGGTCCATTTGCTCGTCCACGACCACCAGCGGCGTGCCCGGCTTCGCCACGCGCGCCATCTCCGCCAGGGCCCGCTCGGGTGCCCGGTAGCCGCCAATGCCTCCCACGTGAAACACCCGGTCGAACGACGCATCCGGGAACGGCAGCGCGTGCGCATCCGCCATCATCAGCCGCACGCCCGCATAACCACCAGACCGCAACCGCCGCTTGCAGTGCTTGAGCATGCCCTCGCTCAGGTCCACGCCCCACACGTCCACGTCGAGCCCCGGCGGCAAGCCGTCGCGCAGGAGCGGCAGGTTCGCCCCCGAGCCCACGCCCACCTCCAGCACCCGCACCGGGCTCCCGTCCTCGTGCGGCGTCAGCGAGCCGAGCTCCACACGGCGCATGTACCCCGCGCGCATCCGCGCTTCCGAGACAGATTGAAACAGCGGTGTCAGCAGCTTCGTCAGCGGGTCATGCAACACCGGCAGCCCGTCGTAGATGATGCGCATCAGCCGGTCCGTACCGCGCACCGCGTCCTCGCGATACAGCCGCGCCATGCCGCGCGCCACGCTCCACGCCTCGCCGCAGCCACCGCAACGCAGCCACCCATCGCGGATGCATCCGTCCGCCTCGAGCCCGTGGAACACCAGCGCCCCACCACATGCGGGACACGCCAGCAACGCCACGTCCCGGACGCGCACACCGTTCATGAACGCGCGAGCGCCTCCGCGCGGGCCTGCTCATCCCGCATGCCCAGCCGGGTGAACAACTCCACCGCGCGCTGCTGATGGACACACCGTGCCGGGTCCTCCAATGGCAGGTGCCTGGCCAGCGCCACTCGCGCGTGGGCCTCCTCGAAGGACTGCCCCTTCCTCGATGCGACAGCGATACACCGGCGCCACGCCTCGAAGGCCCGCGTGGCGTCGTTGTCCAGCCAGGCCTCCCGCCCACGCCACAAGCGCGCCGCGGCCTCACCGAAGGGGAACACCTTGGCGAAGACCTCCGCCTCCCGGCGCGCAGCCTTGGCGCTCGCCACCAGCGAGGCATCCGTGCCCCGCTCCCACAGCGTCAAGAGCACCTCCGCCACCGTCATCACGCCGAAGTAGACGAAGTGCGCCACTGGCTTTCCGGACGACATCCTCGCCAGCGCCTGGTCCGCCGCGGCCCGGGCCCCTTCCGCGTCACCTTCACGCAGCCGCAACAGCGCCAGCGCCCCCTCCACGATGATGCGGTCCGTCTGCCCACCCTGGGCTTCCGTCCATGCCAGCGTCTGGGCCAGCGCGGCGCGAGCCTTCGCGTAGTCGCCCAGCCGCAAATGGATGTGCGCCTGGTAGTGCAGAGCCCAGTGTTCCGTCTGGAGCGCTCCGCGCCGCCGCGCCGAGTGCTCCAGCCACGCCATCAGCGGCAGCCCCCGCGCGAACTTCCCCTGGTAACACGACACCACCGTCAGCAGCGCGCGGCACTCCTCCGCCAACCGCACGTCGCCCACCGAGTCGACGATACCCATGGCCCGCTCCAGCCACGCCTCGGCCTCCGCCCACCGCGCCACGTACGCGCCATACACGGCGTTGCGGCACAGCACGAAGGCCAGGTCCGCGGGGTTGCCCACGCGCTCGGCCACCTCCAATGCGCGGCGGGCCCACGTCTCCGCCACCGACCGGATGGGCAACGTGCCCGCCACCACCGCCATGCTCGTGTAGCCCCGCGCCAGCTCCGACGACGCACCCGCCGGCTCGCACAGGTTCAACGCGCGCAGGCCGGACCAGAGGACGGGCAGCGCCTGGTGCGCATAGATGAACGCATCGAGCAGCCGCATCAACAGCCGCCCCGCCACGCGCCGCACCCGCCGCTGCTCCTCCGTCTCCTCGTCGTAGTCCTCCGGCCGGGAGCTCTGCGCCAGCCGCAGCAGGCCCTGCCCCAGCGTCCCCAGCGCCCAGCCCATGCGGCTGGACGGCACGGGCCAGCCGAAGTGCCGCAGCGCACGCTCCGCATGCTCACGGAAGGACTGGAGCTCCCCCAACTGGAAGCGCGTCTCCGCCAGGAGTGCCTCCAGGTGCCCCAACGTCATGGCGTCGCCACCCACTTCGGTCACCCGTGTCAGCGCCCGGGTGAGGAAAGGCAGTGCTTCGCGGCAGGCTCCCACGCGAAGGGCTTCCTCGCCCGCGCGCAGCGCATAGCGAGCCTCACGCAGCGCGTCCCCGGCCATGCCCCAGTGGTAGGTGAGCGCCGCTGTCCACTCCGCCCGCTGCCCATGCGCCGCCTCCATCGCCAGCGCGGCGCGCCGGTGCAACGCGGGCCGCGCGTCCACGGGCAAATCATCCAGCACCCCTTCGCGCAGCTTGTCGTGTGCGAAGCGCCAGCGCCCATCCGCCACGTCCAGCACCGCCGCCGCCGCGCAGTCCGTCAGCCAGTGCTCCACGTCCACATCCGGCGCGGCCTGCTGGAGCAGCGGCACGTCCACCTGCCGCCCGACGATGGCGGCCACCTGCAACAATTCCCGCGAAGGAACCGGCACCTTCTCCAGCCGCCGCTGCACCAGCCTGCGCACGCCGCCAGCGAAGACTCGCTCCGGCAGTGCCATGTCGCCAAGCCGGTCCAGCCCTCCCGCCTCCTCCGCCAGCGCCCGCACCACCTCCACGAGGAAGAAGGGATTGCCCTCCGTCTCGCGCAGCAACAGGTCCACCAGGTGGGGCCGGGCTCCGGGTGCCCCCATCATGGACTCACTGAGGATGGAGACCTCCCGAGCGTCCAGCCGAGGCAGCCGCAGCAGCGGAAGGCCCGGCAGTGCCGAGGGAAGCGAAGGCGCCTCATCGTCACGAAAGCTGCCGATGAGCAACAGGCGCAGCGCCAACGCCCGCGTGGCGAGCCGTGAGAGCAGATGCAGCGACTCATCGCCCGCCCAGTGCAGGTCCTCCAGCACCACCACCACGGGCTGGGTCAGCCGCGCGAACACGTCCTCCACCACCTGGAGCAGCCGCGCCTGCACCATGTCCGCGCCCACGTCGGCGGGGTCCGCGACGGGGTGCCCCAACAGCGCCTCGATGTCCGGCACCAGCGGCTTGAGGATGCTGGCCTCGCGCTCGCTCAGCGTGGTGAGGATGGCCAGCCAGCGCAGCACCGGACGCCATTCCTGGTACGGGCTACCACCCGCCGCCACGCCCTGGCCTCGCAGCACCACCGCGCCCTTCACCAGCGCCAGCGCGCGCAGCTCCTCCAGGAGCCGCGACTTGCCCACGCCGCTCTCCCCACCCACCAGCCACGCGCCGCCGCGGCCCACCATCGCTGACTCGAGCACGGTGGACAGCCGCGCCTGCTCCGCCACCCGGCCCACGTAGCGCGCGGCCTGGAGGAAGCTCTCGCGTGTGGCGGCGGACTCGGGCGGTACCGGCTCACCGGTGGCAGCGCAGAGCTCGGCAATCACCGCGTCCGCGCTGCGGGGCCGCAGCTTCGGGTCCGGCGACACCAGCCGCTCCAGCACGGCCTTCAGCGCGGGCGGGAAGTCCGGCGGCGAGGGCACCTGTCCGGCATGCGGCAGCCGGCCGAACATCATCTGGCTGGCCATGGCGCCCACGCTGAAGAGGTCCGTCACCTCCGAGGGCGGCTGGTCCTCGAACAGCTCCGGCGCGAGGTAGCCCGGCGTGCCGGCCGGCTGCGCGCGGTGGACGTGCTCGCGCCCCACCGCCAGGCCGAAGTCCAGCACCTTCACCTGCCCGTGGGCCACCAGCACATTGGCGGGCTTGAGGTCGCGGTGGATGATGCCGCGCCGGTGCAGGTACGCCAGCGCCATCAGCGTCTGCACCAGCAGCCCCACCTGCACACGCAATGGCTGCCCCGTGCCCGCCTGCACCAGGTGCCGAGCGTCCTCCAGCAGGTCCATGGCCAGATAGGGCCGGTGCTCGGCGTCGAAGCCGTAGTCCAGCACGCTGATGACATGCGGATGGCGCAGCGAGGCGAGCGTCTGGAATTCGTGCGCCAGCGACAGCGCCAGCTCATGCCGGGCGATGGAAGACGGCGTGTACTCGCCCTCGGGCAGCCGAGGCAGCCGCGCCAGGTCCTCCAGCGTCTGGTGCAGCCGCTTCACCGCGACGGGGCCCGCCAGCAGGTCCTGCGCGCGCCACACCGTGCCCGCACCGCCCCGGCCCAGGAAGCCGAGGATGCGGTAGCGCCCGCCCACGACCTCGCCTTCCGCGTGGCGACGCGTCGCATCCTCCGGCCGGTGCCGGGTTTCGTAAGGAAGTTGCCGCATCAGAGGGGGGCCGCCCGCCCCCCCGATGATAACGGGAACCCCTGGCGGCGGTAGGACTGATTCCAGACGCACCGTAATCCCCGGCTCACCGGGCAAATAAGGCGAGCCCGGGCGGCAGGTCAGCCACTACCCAGGTGCGGGCTCAGCCCCCGCCGAAGACACTGGCCAGGCTGCGGCCCCCTTGCACGGCGCCGTAGATGATGACGATGAAGTAGGTGAGCGACCCCACCGTCATCCCATGCCCCATGAGGATGAAGTAGCCGTCGCGCTGCAGGATGCCGATGGCGAAGAAGAGCGCGGCCAGTGCGGGCAACGTGTTGCTGAAGGGAATCAGGCCGAACGGCATCATCAGCAGCACGCCCGCGAAGAAGAGCATGAAGCCGTTGAAGCGGTTGGTGCTGGAACCGTGCGTGAGCGCCAGCAGCCGCGGCTTGCTCATCTTGTCCACGTACTTGGTGAAGACCTCCGCGCCCTTGTCCAACGCCGGGGCCAGGTTGGTGCGCAGCAGCGGCTTGTCCAGCAGCTTCCGGGGCAGCCAGGGCGTCCGGTTGAACGTCACGCCCACGCCGATGAGGACGATGAGCAGGCCGAACACCGTGGACACGCCCGGAATCGACACGGGCAGGAGGAAGGGGAAGGTCAGGATGCAGCAGAAGAGCAGCAGGCCTTGCTCACCACACGCCTGCATCAGCTCCCGCACCGTCAGGGATTCGGGCAGCCGCGCGGACAGCGCGCGGAGGGTGGCGGAGAGCTGGGCCTGGGTGTCCGAAAAACCCGTGGACGAAGAGGGGGTAGGCGAAGGCGTCGACATTTCAAGCCGTCACTACCACGCCCTCCCCGTCAATGCTCAGCTCCAAGCGATGTCGTACACCGCCTCTTCGCCCTCCCTCCGGACAATCTGGACCGAGGGGTGTTTCGCCCCGCTGGCCTCCAGCCCCGCCAGGAAGAGCCCCACGTAGAAACCCGCCACCACCACGGGCCGGCAGGTCAGCGCATACCGGGTGGGCCCCAACTGCTCCATGTGCGTCTCCAGATAGTTGGTGCCCGTGCGCAGGTTGCGCGTCATCCGCGCCAGCATGCGCTGCGGCCCCAGGAGCCGCACGGTGCCCAGCAGCGCGCTGCCGATGAGCGTGGAGCTGAAGCCCTCCACGAAGCGCCGCCCCACCACCGCGGCGGCCTCGTCCAGCGGCGCCTCCGGTGCCAGCGTGGCCGCCGCGACCTTCAGCGCGGCCACCCAGACTTTCAAGGGATAGGCCAGGGCCAGCGAGCCTCGCGCATCGAGGCCCACCTCGCGCAGCCGGCCCACACACGCGTCATCCAGGTCATCGCCCAGGGCGCGAAGCAGTCCCTGGAAGCTCTGCTGGAATACAAGGGGTTCGGGATTTTCCAAGGCGCGGCAATGTATCGCCTGGAGCACAGGGCCTCAACCCATCGGGTGACTGTCTATCGATGGCTATTCAACACCCGGCATGGGGGCGCGGCGTGTGCCTCATTCGACACGGAGCGCCACGCCGCGCTGGGCTCGCGCGACGCAGTGTGATGAAGAGCCGACGGTCCGCGTCATCGCTCGGGCCCGCACGACGCGCTGCCCCTCTCCACCGGAGTCCGCCCTCATGAACACGCCCTCTCGTCACCTCTTCGTCGCTGGCGCCACGGGTGCCACGGGCCGCACGCTGATGCGACAGGCGCTGTCGCGCGGTGCGCCGCCAGTCCTCGCACACGTGCGGCCGAAGAGCGCGGACAGCGACCTGGTCCGCCCCTGGCCCCACAAGGCCATGGTGGAACTGTCTGACGGTGAGACGCTGGTGGAGATGATGCGCGGCTGCACCACGGTGCTCCAGTTGATTGGCACCATGCGCAAGCGCTTCGGGTCGGGCGACACGTATGAGACGAGCGACATCGGCACCACGCGGCAGTTGGTGGAGGCCGCCAGGCGCGCGGGTGTGGACCACCTGGTGTTGCTCAGCTCCGTGGGCGCGGGCCGGCCGGTGGGCGCGTACCTCAAGGCCAAGGCGGAGGCGGAGCGACTGGTGCGCGACAGCGGCATCCCCTGGACCGTGGTGCGCCCGCCCGCCTTCGAGGGCGAGTACCACCACATCAACCCCGTGCTGCGCGCCCTCACCCGCCTGCCGCCACTGCGGAACATGCGGCCCATCCACCTGGACCAGCTCGCCGCCGTGCTGCTGCGTGTCTCCGAGCGACGCGCGCCGCTGAACCAGGTGTTGGAAGGCGACACGCTCTGGGCCGAGGTCGCCGCCGCGGGCGCCTGAGCCATCTTCTAAGCCAGAGAGCTTGAATCCGTTCAGGGGGTACCCGAAGCGCCAGGTGCCCCAGCCGTCCTGAGCGACGCAGCCTCCGCAGGAGGCGGACAGTTCTTGGAGACCTGGAGCAGTTCGACCGGGACCGGGTGATGGCGAAGTTCGGCAACCACAGCACGCGGGTGCTGATGGCCACGGACGTGGCGGGCCGGGACATCGACGTGGAGGCGCTGGACTCGGTGGTGAACTACGAGTTGCCCCAACACCCCGAGGCGTACGTTCATCGCATCGGCCGGACGAGGCGCGTGGGCTGGCCGCGTCGGACGTGGGCAAGATCGATATCCACGACCGCCACGCCTTCGTCGCGGTCTCCAAGCGCGTCGCGAAGATGGCCCTTCCGCGATTGAGCGAGGGGCGCATCAAGGGGCGCAAGCACCGCATCGAGCGCGTGCGGTAGTCGCCTCTCCCTGTCACATTCTCAAAGTGTGAAATCTTCCAAGTGGTGTGTTTCGCGTGAATTAACTCGCCGTATGCGCGGTCCCACGGGGGCCGACGGCGCTCGCGGGTGCTCGTCGGAATTTTCGCGCTGTTGGGGCCGCGAGTTCAGGGCCGCAGCTCGCGAGAGCAAACCCTCGCATCAAAGGATTCATCCTGTGAATACGTCGTTCATGCGTTGGCCGTGCGCGCTTGCTGGACTCTCCCTCGGGGCCCTTCTCGTTGCTTGTGGAGGTGACTCGGAGCCGTCCAATCCGAACGGAGATGGAGATGGAGATGGAAATGGAGAGGAGGTGCCTGTCACGGAAACGACGGTGAACGGCAGGCCCGCGAGCGAGTACTACGCACAGTTCGCCTATGAGAAATACGCTGGCGCCCCGGGTGGCGCGGTTGCGTTCCCCGCCCAGCGGGATGGCATCAACCTGTTCGCCGCGACCGCCTTTCTGAAGCAGGACAAGAGCTTCATCCTCTACTACGCCGAGGGCGCGGGGACCGTGCGTTCAAATGGCTACACCGCCGAGATTCCTCTCTCCCGCATGTTCAAACGCACCGGCACCTGGAGGGTCAGTGGCAGCTCGTTGAAGCTCGGCGACCTGATGACCTGCCAAGGCCTCAAGGTGGACGGAAACGACGCGCTTCTCTGCACGCTGGACCGGACCATCGGCTATGCGGACGCGGTGGGGAAGACCGCGACGTTCACGCGCTCGACCAACTCGTCGCCGAATGACAGGCAGTGGGCCGACTACCAGTGAAACCTGGGCTCCCTGCGAGGTCATGTAAGGAACTCCATTTCAACTAAGTGTATGGAGGAAACCAACTTCTCCGCTCATCCCATCACGCTGGACGGAGTTCGTTGGCCTACCACCGAGCACTCCTTCCAGGGCTGAAAGCAATGGGGTCGGAGACCGCTGAACGCTCAGCGGCTTCCGGCCCCGTTCTCGTGTCACGTCCGGCCTCAAGGCCGTGGCGGGGGCGCTCAGCGCGCCTCGCCGGACTTGCGCGCTTCCTCCTGCTCGTCCCAGATGCGCACGTTCTTCGTTTCCTTGAGGTACAGGCTGCCGACGACGAAGGTCGTGAGGTCGACGGCGATCGGGTAGATGAGCCCCGCGTAGATGTTGCCCGTGGCCACCGTCACCGCCGAGGCAATCCGCGGCAGAAGGCCTCCGAAGACGCCGTTGCCCTGCGCACACGCACTTCACGGTTTCCGGCGTTCCAGAGAGAACTGAAGGAAGCACTCGGCGGAGCTCTGCGTTAGGACCCGCGGCTCCTTGCCCGTCGTCCGCGGCGAGATAGCGCCCAGGAAGAGGGCCCGCACATCCTCGTGCCTCCTCTCCTGGGGAACCCCCTCGCCGGAGGCCGGGGCCAGCATGAACCTCAGTCGACATCCATCCACGAGTCTTCACCCGGCCGCGTCCGGTCCAGCGTTCGTGTGAGTGACGGGATGTGGAGATAATCCTCCTCGGTCTCCAGCCCGTTGCGCTCGGCCAGCCGCGCCAGCACCAGACCTTCGAGGGAGAAGTTCCACTCGGTGGCGAGAAACTCCTCGGGGAAGGGGGTGGTCTCCGCCTGCGCCTCCAGCCTGTCCTTCCTGTCCGAAAGGAACAACGCGAGCGCCTGATTGAAGGCGTCCGAGTCTGCTTGAAGCAGTGCCCGGCACACGTCGAGCCGGAGGTCCTCGGAGCCTCTCAGCGCGCGCTCATAGCGGGCAAGGAGGTCCTCACAGGCGGCCACCGGGGCCCCCAGCACGCCATGCTGGATGAGGAACTCGATGAAGAGGAAGTCCTCCTCGTACTCCTCGCCCTGGGCCCAGGCCCGCCGCGCGTGCCGCGCAATCAGCGCCGCGCCGTCGAAGTCCCCTACGCCGACCGCGTCGAAGAAGGGCCGCGAGAGGCTCAGTCGCACGTCGGCGTTCCCCGCGTTGCGCAGGTAGTGGGCGAAGGCCCGGCCGCTCCGATGGAGGTGATGGAGAAAGGGCTCCGAGGTGCCCGTCAGGAAGAGCGAGCCAATGCCCGCGACACGGAAGTTGTCACAGAACGTCAGGATGTGCCGCGAGCGTCCCGCCCCACGGACGAGCACCCGTCGCAGGGCCCGGTTCTGGTGCAGGGCGTTTTCGATGACGGCGGGCAGGAAGCGGGAGGCCATGGGCGCACCTGGAAGCGGGAATGAGGGCGGGTTTCAGGCCCCCGCGGAGTGGAGACGCAGACAGCCCACGATGCCCCAGGGGGAGCTGGAGACGACCAGGGCCTGCCCCGTCCGGGAATGTCCCCGGACGAAGGCGTGGACCGCCTGGCAGACCCCCAGCGCTCCGCTCGCGGCGCCGACATCCCCTACCGAGACGCAGGGGAGATGAACGTTCGGCGCGGCCAGCTCCTCCCCCAAGCGGATGAGCGCGGTCCCCCACTCCCGCGCGCGCCACTCCTCGCCGTTCAAGTCGGAGTAGAGGTCCCCCTCGAAGCGAGCCGGGCGCGGGCCTCGCGCGAGCACCTCGCGGATGCAGGCCGTGAGCCCATCTCCCTGACTGACGTGGCCCGCGTACAAGTGAAGGCGCTCCTGGGCAGTGGCCACGCCCGTCACCAGGGCCAGGGGCGCGGCGCCGCGCTGGCGCGCCCCTCCCTCCTGCTCCAACAGGAAGCACGCGCCAGCCTCTCCGGGCATCAGGCCCACCGGATTGTCGCCCACCTTCAGGCGGCCCTCCTCGTCGAGCACCCGCAGCGCCTCGGGGTCCAGCAGCGAGTCGACCGCGAGCACGAGGATCCGCTCGAAGCCGGCCCGCCACAGCTCGCCCGAGGCCTGCTGGACCGCCACCGCCGCTCCCGCGGGGCCCTGGTCCACCACCCGCACATTCGCGTCGGGGAGGGACAGCCCCAGCGCGTCGCGGAGCGGGCGGAGGCAGTGCTCGCGGATGCCATCCAGGCCATCGTCCCCCTCCACCTCGAACACCCCATCATCACGGGAGGGGGCGACCATCATCAGGGCCGTGCTGCTCCAGAACCTCGCGTCGGAGGGGCGAGGAAGTCCGGGCGTCTCCAACACTTCACGGAGGCAACCTCGCGCCAGGCGCAGCCATCGCCCCATTCCCGCAAAGCCGTCCGTATAGCCCTGGACGGGGTGTGCGGTGAGCGGAAGGGTGTCCTGGGTCTCCGGCTCCAGCACCTGGAAGTGACTCACCCTTCGAGGGCGAGAGATGCCTGCCCGGATGGCGGCGCACGCCGAGGCGGCATCACGTCCCACCGATGTCACGGCTCCGATGGCGGTGATGACCCCGAGCACGTCTCGCGGGTGGGGCTCGCGGGGGGCGCTCATGCGTTCATCCACGCGTCGAAGCCGCGCGTGAGCCGCTCCAGCGACAGCGCCCCGGCGGCCCGGAGCCGCGCGCGCTGGTGTCCGCACCAGCCTCGGGTCTCCACCTGGCAGCCCCCCCGGCTCCTGACGGCCAGCTCGAAGGCCAGCGCCGGACGGTGGCGCATCGGCGCCAGGTGGAGGGCCTGGAGCAGGGCCTCGGGTGTCCACGGCACGCCATCCCGGTAGCGGCCCTCCGGTTCGAAGCGCTTACGAGCCCGGGCCCACCACCGCTCCACCTCGGCCACCTGGACCCGGCCAGGACGGTGCTCGGGGGGCGGCAGGCTGGAGGACACGGCGCCAGAAGGCGGCGCCACGTCGTCCTCGTCATCCCCGCGCATGAAGAGGCCCTCCGTGGACAGACCGGTGATGACGGAGAAGGTCCGCAGGGCCAGCCACGCCACCTCCGGCGTCTGCTCCTTCAGCACGGCCAGGGCCGCGTCCGCCGCCGCCAACCGGCCACTGAAGCCGAGCGCCCACAGGGCCTCCGCGCGCAGCTCGGACCTGTCCAACGCCCGAACCAGCTTCTCCACGTCGGCGGGAGCCCCTCCGGCCGCCAGCGCGAGCATCGCCAGGCGGGGCTCCGCCCCCTCTGTCGCGAGCCGCTGGCAGGACTGCCAGGCCGCGCGCAGGCCCCGGAGCAGCCCTGTTTCGATGGCGGCATCGCGCACCAGGGGCCGGGCGTCCTCCATCCCCTTGCGAAGCCAGGTCGCCAGCACCGGCGGCTTCGTCACCCGCGCGGCGCGGAAGGCGGCCGCGAGGAGCACCGGCTCCGTGTCCGCGAGGACCAGGCGCTCCAGGAGCGAGCCCGCGTCGACTTGCCGGAAGGCGAGGAGGTCGAGCAGTTCGGCCTGGAGCGTCGGCACCAGACGCGGCAGCAGGTCGAGCAGCGCGGCGTCCAGTTCCTGGCGCTCGCACAGCGCCAGCGCATGCCGCAGCCAGGGGCGCCGCTCCGCGTCTTCCCCCCATCGCTCCAGCACCAGCGCCTGCTCGCCGGACGCGAGCAGCACGAAGGCGGCGGAGGCCACGCCTCCGGGCTCCTCGCTCTCCAGCGCGGGCCGCAGTATCCGGAGCGCGACTGGCGGTCCGCCCACCCGGAGCCCGTCCAGATGAGCTCGCAACCGGGCCTCGTCGCCCGCCTCGACTTCGAGCAGGGTATCATCCGGGGAGTCCATCGCCCGTTCCCGCTGCGTCCAGAGGAAGCTGGCTTCCTCCAGGTGCTCCGCGAGCACATCCCACAGCAGCGGCGGGCGGCGCGTCACGGCGCGAGGAAAGGATGGAGAGAGGGCCTCGCTCATGTCTTCGGCTCGTCGCTGAAGCGCAGCTCCATCCAGAGGATGTTGGTGAGCTTGCGGTCGTACAGTTCCCGCGCCAACTCCCGGCCAATGACATACTCGGATGGGTCCCCGTCCACCCGGAAGAGCTGGGGCGCGTTCTGCATCTTCGCGCGGTCCAGGACGTACTTGCGAATGCGGAGGATCTTCTTCGGGGCCTTCGTGCTCCACGAGATATCGCTCGCCTCGAGGTCAAGGCAGTCGACGGTGCCAATCGGATTGATGATGAAGTAGTCGCCGCTGTAGGGGCGATTGCGGTGGTCGTAAAGCGTGAACGGGAGGTACTCGATCTCGTTTGTGCAGTGCTTCTGGATGGCCTCCTTGAGCGCGGAGGAGGCAATCAGCATGCCCCGCCCATTGCCAATCAGTGCCGACAGCTTGATGCCCGGGTGCTCCGGGCTCATCGGGATGCGGGCATCCTTCGGATAGAAGGGGCGCAACCGCTCGCCGAGGTTCGTGGCATAGGACTTACCCTCGATACCCTCGACGAACCGGCTGAGGAAGCAGAGGTCCCGGTCGTTGGCGTTGCCCATTGTGTCGAGAAGGCGGAATCGCATCATTCGGTCAGTCCTCAGGGAGGTGGGCCATCCAGCATGCCCACGTTCTTGCCCCGACTCTTTCCGAGGAAATCATGAGGGATGTCCTCCAGCGCCTCTCCCGCCATGTCGCCGGCCTTCATCGCCTCACCAGCCGCGACGATCTGCGGGTGGACATCCGTCGACAGCAACTCCACCGCCTCCCGCGTGGTCGCGTAGTCCGGAACCGCGTGGTCGGCAGCGGCCTTCTTGACCCAAGCGAAGAGCTTCATCAACTCCCTCTTGATGTACTCGCTGTAGAGCGCGTGGTGGAAGTGGATGGGGGTCCTGCGGTGTAGCGGCAGGCCCAGCGCCACCGCGGCGTACTTCACCATCGGCAGGATGATCATGTTGAGCTGATTGTTGAGGTTGTAGCCCTCCCGCATCAGCCCCGAGCGGACAATCAGCGGCACCCTCCCCTTGGGTTCAATGCCCGCGCCCGCGTCAATCACCGCGGCCTTGAACTCCGCGTTGGCCACGATGTGATGCGCTTCATGGGAGAAGGGCATGCGCGCGCTGGTCTCGAAGTTTCCGTCGACGGTGATGTCCCACGCCCCAGCGGTGTCGGGTTGCCTGGCGGCATCCGCCGGCCACGTGTACTTCGCCGGGGTCTGCTGCGCCTTCAGCCGCGCCTGGTGGCGGTGGCTGCACGGGTTGCTCGTGCGGTAGTCACTGATGTGCCGGTTGACGCAACCATGCTCGTGGTCATCCGCGAGGTAGGAGCCCTCCCAGGAGTGGGGTGAAGGCGGAGGCTTCGGCTTCTTCTCTGCCGCGCCCTTCTTGCCCGCCGTCCCTCCATCGGCCTTCTTCTTGATGATCTTCTTCTTGAGGGGAACCTCCTTGACCGAGATCTTCTTCGCCGTGGTCTGCGACGTCTTCCCCATGGCTGCCTCCAAGAGGGCTGCGACGCCCGGAGCCGTATTCGGGTGCCGCGGCCCATTGCCTGCGTCAGCGGCATCCTGGGCACCTGCTCAGTTGATCTGGACCTTCCCGCCCTTGATGCGCTGCACCTGCTCCGCCTCGGTCCGGATGTTGACGCCGCGCAGGATGACGTCTCCGTTGCGACGCAGGGTGAGGCTCGCCTTCCCACACTTCAGCGTGACTTCTTCCCGCGCCTCGAGGCTCACCTGCTTGCCATCCACCTCGGCTTCCCGTGGACCGGCGTCCAGTGACTCAAGGAGGGCCTCCGTGAGCGGCGCGGGGCTGTTGCGCTGAACGAGCCCGACGAGGACAGGCAGGGCGGGGTTTCCCTCCTCGAAGAGCAGGAGCGCTCCCTGCCGCTCCACCGAAGCGCGCCGAATGGCGTCCGGCGCCAGCTCCACCGTGGTGCGCACAGGGAGCGGACCGCGACGGTTGCCCTCGAAGTCCACCAGCAGCACCCCGTTCGCGCTCGCCCCGGCCACCCACCCCACTCGCGGCGCGAGGATGAGCTCTTCGGAGAAGGCCGCGCGGGGTTTGCCGCTGCGATGGGACGCGTCCATGGTCTAGAGCTCCTTCCCACAGGTATCGCAGGGGAGTTCCTCGGGCCGCTTGCCGAGCCCGACGACGGGCGGCTGCAGCAGCGGCGCCGGAGGCGTGTTCTTGTCGTTGTGCAGCATGAGGTCGAAGGCGCGCGCCACGTTCTTTCCCTCGAACTGCACATCGAAGGAGTAGTTGACGAACTCGGCCTTGCCCTTCGTCTTGCCAGAAACCACGCCGCCGCCCGCGGTGCCAGCCTCGTCTCCGGTGCTCATCTTGAAGCTGGAGTCCTTCACGCACACCGGGTTGCCCCCCACGGAGACCTTCTTGGTGCCCTGGTCGGTATCCGAGGACCTGGCGATGTTGGGATAGGGAATGGGAATCGGCCCGGCGGGGCTTGGCGTCTTGCACACGTCCGGGAAGGCGACGGTGACACCATTGGAGTCCTTGGTGACAACGGACATCTTGTTCACGCCAACGGCATTGGCCATGGGCGAAAGCCTATCTCTTTTGAAATTCCATTGGCGACTCGCGGCAAGCAACAAGACCTCTGCGCAACATCAACAATCCTACCAAGCCTGCGCGTATGTTGACACAAACACAGTCAATTACCCCCAAGCACCGCTCCGACCAACTAGGGATTGCGCACTTTGTGGGTGTTCGTTCCGGGGACTCCGGTAATGGGGCTGTGGCCCCAGCGCCGCTCAGGAACGGCTGGAGGCCCCGTCACGCGGTCACCCTTCCGAGGGGCCAGTGCAAACGCCCAGACGCGCCCCCAACGCGTTGAACGCCTTTCGGCATCACGGCGAGCGGGATTATGAAGCCTTGGAACTGCGACTGCCGGAAGGAGTGCTCAACGCCTTTCGGCATCACGGAGAGCAAGACGGTCACCATGACCCAGATGACCAAGAGCGAGCGGTTGTGCTCAACGCCTTTCGGCATCACGGCGAGCGGGACACTGCGGACTGGAGGGTTGGGCGGCGGACGGCGTCACGTGCTCAACGCCTTTCGGCATCACAGCGAGCGGGACTGCCCTTGGGGGTCGCGTGCAGGCCGCCCAGGCCGGGTGCTCAACGCCTTTCGGCATCACGGCGAGCGGGACTGCTGTGCCTGGCGGCGCTCGCGTCGGTTCCGGGCGTGCTCAACGCCTTTCGGCATCACGGCGAGCGGGACCCTGGAGGACGGCACGACGCAGGCGCACTCACCGCTGTGCTCAACGCCTTTCGGCATCACGGCGAGCGGGACGAATCTCCAGCGCCACGTCCGCGAGGATTTGCCGCGTGCTCAACGCCTTTCGGCATCACGGCGAGCGGGACAGACGACGGCTGACGCATTTGGGGAGGTGGCCGACGTGTGCTCAACGCCTTTCGGCATCACGGCGAGCGGGACCACGCTCGTTCCCTTCTTCGACTGGAGGGGCGTCAGGTGCTCAACGCCTTTCGGCATCACGGCGAGCGGGACTTCTCCTCGTCGCGGATCTCGTGCAACGGGACGAGTGCTCAACGCCTTTCGGCATCACGGCGAGCGGGACGTACCATCGGCGCCGGAGATCTGTCGCGACTCGACAGCATGTGCTCAACGCCTTTCGGCATCACGGCGAGCGGGACGCCGCTGCAACGTCTGGTGCGCCTGCGGAAGGAGTGCTCAACGCCTTTCGGCATCACGGCGAGCGGGACTTGTGAAGAAGAGGCGCTGCGTCGGCGCATCACGTGCTCAACGCCTTTCGGCATCACGGCGAGCGGGACACTCGCCAAGCTGCTCGACGCAGCCGTGACTACCTTGTGCTCAACGCCTTTCGGCATCACGGCGAGCGGGACGTTGACCTCGGCGGCGCCAGCGGGGTCCAGGAAGTGCTCAACGCCTTTCGGCATCACGGCGAGCGGGACCAATTTCGTGACCGTTTCCCTGAAGCCTATGGGGGAGTGCTCAACGCCTTTCGGCATCACGGCGAGCGGGACGCCATGGGGTGTCAGTGCGTCGTGGTACCTGCTAGGGGTGCTCAACGCCTTTCGGCATCACGGCGAGCGGGACAGGTGTCGCTGGAGGCGCTGTCCCTGGTGACGGAGGAGTGCTCAACGCCTTTCGGCATCACGGCGAGCGGGACGCGGACCACCCAAGTGTACTCAAGGCGCTGAGTTATTCCGGGTGCTCAACGCCTTTCGGCATCACGGCGAGCGGGACTGACTGCCGCCATCACAGCCCCTCTGCGCAGCCGACGGTGCTCAACGCCTTTCGGCATCACGGCGAGCGGGACCGTCCGAGGTGGTGACAATCGCCCCGTGCTGGCGGGACGTGCTCAACGCCTTTCGGCATCACGGCGAGCGGGACCTTCAACGTCACCATCTACTTCGGCCAGCGCTCCGAGTGCTCAACGCCTTTCGGCATCACGGCGAGCGGGACGTGTCGTAGAGGCCAACTACCCGGGGTTCTGCTCGGGTGCTCAACGCCTTTCGGCATCACGGCGAGCGGGACCTGGACTCCTTCTACGCCAGTCCGCGCCAGTTGCGTGCTCAACGCCTTTCGGCATCACGGCGAGCGGGACCCTAGGAGGCGTGATGGCGACGGGCGACGTTGAACAGGAGTGCTCAACGCCTTTCGGCATCACGGCGAGCGGGACCGGAATGGGGTTGTTCATGCAGTCATTCCGCCAGGACAGTGCTCAACGCCTTTCGGCATCACGGCGAGCGGGACCGGGAGGAGATGGTGGCTGTGCTCTACGCGATCCTGTGCTCAACGCCTTTCGGCATCACGGCGAGCGGGACCTGGACCCAGGACGGGCAACGTGTCGCAATCCCTCGTGCTCAACGCCTTTCGGCATCACGGCGAGCGGGACTTGAGGACCGCCCCTGCCTTGCGGCGAGGGGAGAGTGCTCAACGCCTTTCGGCATCACGGCGAGCGGGACGTAGGCGCCTGCGCTGTTCCGTCCGAGGACTCGTGCGTGCTCAACGCCTTTCGGCATCACGGCGAGCGGGACTCAACGCGGGCGAGCGCAACCGCTTCAGCCTCTAGTGCTCAACGCCTTTCGGCATCACGGCGAGCGGGACGATAGTCGGTCTATTGCTGCCCGGCTTGCGCTTAGTGTGCTCAACGCCTTTCGGCATCACGGCGAGCGGGACCCGGGAACGGCCCGTACGGCTGAGCCGGGTCAGGCGTGCTCAACGCCTTTCGGCATCACGGCGAGCGGGACTATTCCCGCCGGCATTTCTCCGCACTGCAAAGCTTGCTGGTGCTCAACGCCTTTCGGCATCACGGCGAGCGGGACAGCCAGTCGGGTTGGCCCTCGAAGTCGGTGGAGTTGTGCTCAACGCCTTTCGGCATCACGGCGAGCGGGACATGTCGCCTACGGCAAGGCGTCGGCGGAACTCGAGTGCTCAACGCCTTTCGGCATCACGGCGAGCGGGACACCCAACCCCAAAGGAAACTCACCATGGCCCACAAGTGCTCAACGCCTTTCGGCATCACGGCGAGCGGGACCCTGGGGCCCTCGCGATGCACGAGAAGAGCGGGCTGTGCTCAACGCCTTTCGGCATCACGGCGAGCGGGACAGCGCCTGACCGGCTACGACACGACCGATGACCGGTGCTCAACGCCTTTCGGCATCACGGCGAGCGGGACCATTCGCTGGCCACCATGCGCCCAGCGCAGGCCGTAAGTGCTCAACGCCTTTCGGCATCACGGCGAGCGGGACGAGCCCGGAAAAATTTCGAGAAAAGCTTCTCCATATGTGCTCAACGCCTTTCGGCATCACGGCGAGCGGGACATGGGGAGGAACTGGTTGAAGCGATTGAGAAGTAGTGCTCAACGCCTTTCGGCATCACGGCGAGCGGGACCACGAGGTGGCGGGCAAGGACGGGCAGGCGCTGTCGTGCTCAACGCCTTTCGGCATCACGGCGAGCGGGACTGTGGGAGCCTTCGAGGTCGAAATACCCGGAAGCGTGTGCTCAACGCCTTTCGGCATCACGGCGAGCGGGACTTGTATGCGGCCATGCGCCACGGCGACACCCACGAGTGCTCAACGCCTTTCGGCATCACGGCGAGCGGGACTGCCCGCCTGAATCTCCCAGCAATTCCAGCACCTTACAAACCCCTTTTCAAGCACCTCCCCCTCCTTCACGCAGGTTGGCCGTCCCAGGCCCTACCCAGAATCACCAACCCTATGAAACCACTCGGCTTTTCATCGATCATGCACCTATTCACCTGTCAAAGAGCCCCAACCCTATGAAATCACAAAGGAATCCGCCGTTTTCGCCGCTGCGGGTCTCCGCCACGGCGAGGTGCTTGATTGTCGCCTGCTTCACAGCACCTTGAACGGTGCGGGCTCCTCCGGCCAGTCCTCCTTCGCGTTGATGGCGCGCACGCGCTCCACGCACCCGCCACACAGCCCAATCACTAACAACGTATCCACGGCATCCATCCGCCGCGACAGCTCCCAGCGCAGCTTCTCCCGGTCCCGGTCCGTCAGCGAGCAACGGAACACCGAGAGCTGCAACCACTCCCCATATCCCTTCAGCAGGGCATACACCTTCCGCCACCGCCGCGGGTCGCGGATGTCATAGGTAATCAGATACCAACGCCTCGGCTCGGCCATGGCTCACCTCAAGCGGAACGTCGCGAACAGCCCCGGCTTGCCGGTCCACTCCTTCTCCAGCAGCCGCACCTCCAGCTCCACCAGCCGCGCGTAGCTGAGCGAGTACCCCAGCACGTTGTGCTTCCACGTCTCCCGCTTGCGCCGCTCGTACAGCTCGATGGCCTTCGCCCGCCCCGCCTTGCTGAGCCAGACGTGCTCGGACGTCACCTCGAAGTCCGCGTCCGCGTCCCACGCCCGCCGGTTCACCGAGGCCACCAGCGGCATGTCCGCCAGCGGCACTCGGAACAGCTCCATCACATCCAGCCCCAACGGCCCCGCCGTGCCCCGGGGCTGGTGGTAGAAGCCAAACGCCACGTCCAGTCCCACCGCCCGGATGGCCGCCTCCACCTCCCGGTGGACCAACCCATATAGGAAGCCGAGCACCGCGTTGAACCGGTCCCTCGGAGGCCGCCGGTTGCGCCCGTCGAAGCGCAGCCGCGCGTCCACGTCCTCGCCTTGAAGGTACGGCAGTGCTCCGAAGTACCGCGCCGCGCCCGCGCCCTCCAACCCCAGGAGCACCTCCAGCGACGGCGCCTCCTCGCATTTCGGCAGCAACGCCCGGAGGTCCCGCACCGCCGAGGCCAGCACCTGACGCGACTCCGAATCACCGCGCGAGGCGCGAAGCAGGAAGCGGAGCTGCCCCTCCAGCTTCGCCGCCACCAGGCGGCGGGCGAGCCCCAGACACACGGACGCCTGCCGTAGCGCCTCGAACTGCCGCAGCCGCCGGTGGATGTTGCCCGCCCCACCGCCCAATCCCCCCAGGTAGCGCCCCCCGGACGTGAACCAGTGCACGCCGATGTCGTTCTCCACGCAGTACGCCAGCGCCTGCGCACTCACCTGCACCGCCCCGTGCGCGATGAGCGCCGACACCATGCGCCCTGGCTGCCTCGACGGCGCACCCTCCCCTTCCGGAGGCGTCACCACCAACTCCTCCGCCGCCCGCCCCACCCGCGCTCCAGGCGTCGCGACGTGCAGCACCTGCCGCACGTCGTCCTCCGGGAAGAGCCGGGGCCGCTCCTCCCCAGCTCGCTGCCGCTCCTCCTCCGGCAGGCACACGGGCGCCAGCGAGCACTTCGCGCACTTGCGCTCCTCCGGTGTCACGGGCGGCCGCTCCCGAGACGCACGCAGCAACCGGGCCCGCGTCACGGCCGCCGCCACGTCGCCCCGCAGCGCCTCATCCAGCGGGAAGCGCACCGTCGTGTCCGTCTGGTGGTAACGGACCCGGCACTCCACGGGCGCCCCCGGGAAGCGCTCCTCCACCAGGAGCGCGTAGGCCCCCGCCTGGAGCCGGTCACTTGGCCACGCCTCCGGCGCGTCGCTTCCAGGCGCATGGCGTCCGCGCTTGTGCTCGTAGACGACCAGCGTCCCCTCCCGCGTCCTCACTGCGTCCACCCTTCCGTGCAGGCCCAATGCCTCACTCGCCAGCTCCAGCTCGACGCGCTCGCCCTCCTCCTGGAGCTGGATGTGCAGCCGCCGTCCCGCGAACACGGCGGCGTCCGCCACGCGCAACTCCTCCACTTCCTCCAGGTAGAAGAGCCGCTCGCAGTACGCCAGCGCGTGCAGCGCGTGCGTACGGATGGACGGCTCGCCGACGACAGGCTTCGGACTCGTGGATGATGCGTTCATGCCTTGGGGCCCCCCGCCCCGGTACCGCGTGACAACGACAGACAACTATCCAGCGCCCTCCGCGAGCGGGATGCGCGGAAGCCGTTGGAGCTCGGGAGCAGCCAAGACCTCTTCGAGCCGCCCCACCTCGTAGCGAGTGCCACGAGTGCCCACATGGTCCACCCAGACCGGCAGGGTGAGGGCACCGGTGGACGCTGTCAGGAAGGCCCGACAGCCCGCGGGTGGCCGCCCCTCCGGGAGCAGACGCGCGTCATTGATGAGGTGCGTGGACTCCCCGAGCGACCACGCCCCGGCCCGCGTCACGGAGCCGGGCTCACGTATCGCCCGGACGACGCGGTCCTCCAGCGATTCACCCGAGTCCGGCTCCTCCCGGCTGTCGCACCAGACCACCAGGCGCGCATCGATGACGAGCTGTTGCTGGTCCGGCGCGGCGTTCTCGTCATTTCCCTTCGCGACCTTCAGGTTCTTCGACCGCCAGAAGGTGCGAAGCACCGTGCTGATGACAGGCGCGTTCAACAACCCCGCCGTCACGCGGCAGCCCCGGTGCCGCTCCCGGTCCTGCTCACCAACGAGCGAGAGCAACGCGCCGTAGCACGTCGCGGGCGGCGGCAGGACCTCGGTCTCCACCAGCTCGCGCGCCCGGCCCTTGCGCCAGCACGCCACGGGCACGGACAGTTCGAGCGCGATCACTTCTTCCTCACCTCCAGCCGCTTGCACGCCGCGCGGCAGGCGGCGACCACGCCCGAGTGAAGCTCCGCGCCCGAGAGCACCTCGCGATCCTCCACGCCCAGCCCCTCCACCACCTGCCCGCCCAACACCAACTCCTTCGCGGGGACGTCGCCGCTCTTCACCTTTCGCAGCAGCGCGGCGAGCTCCACGCCCCCCGCGCGGGAGGACGGCTCGAAGGCATACAGGATGCGCGGCGCGGCCTCCTGGGTGAGCCGGAAGACGACCGACTCCGGACTGAAGTCGAAGAGGAAGCGGCCGTGGTTGCCCGCGACGGGCCCCAGCGCGCAGAGCTGGTTCAGCGCCGTCACGGCCCGGGCCGGCACTCGCAGCGCCTCCGGCGTCAGCGCCACGCCGTACTGATAGCGCGTCGCGTGCATCTCCGTCCCGTAGGGCACGGGGTTGCTGCCCTTCTTCTGCGCGGAGGGCGTGGCCCCAGGGCTCGCGGCGTTGAAGGTGACGTCCCCGGACCACGGCGTGAGGCTCACCGCCCGAGACACCTCCAGCACCGCGCGGCGGACCTTCGCCGTGCCCTTCTCCTTCTCCTGCTTCGCCCCCTCCGCGGACATGAAGCCCAGCAGGTCATCATCGATGTAGGTCTTCTCCTTCGACTTCCCCGACCAGGCGCTGAAGGCGGCGTCCTTCCACTCGTTGGCGCGTGACGCGTCGTCATAGGTGCGGTTGCACGGCTCCTGCTCATTCAAGCGCCGCCGCAAGGCGAAGCGGATGGACTCGGCGGAGACGGTGGTGTGGACCTGTCCGTTCCACACCAGCTTCTGGAGGCTGGTGATGTTTCCCTCGGTGAGGCCCCGGTTGTTGGCGGCGGTTCCCAGCGGCGTGACGAAAGCGGCGAAGACGTGAAGGCTCATGAATGGACTCCGGGAAGGTGTGTGGAGCTGCTCAAGACTGCTCGGACGCGCCAGCGGCCTCGTCCGCGTCCTCAAGTTCCGCGGCCTCGCCCCCCTTGCCCTGGTAGCTGGCCAGCGCCACCAGCGCGAGGTCGCGGGCCGCGCGCCACCGCTCGGGCCCCAGCAGCGGGAGGATGTCCCGCCAATGCTCCTGGAGCTCACGGTTGGTGCCCGCGCGGCTCCACAGGTCCGCGAGCGCCGCGCGCACCTGCTCCGGCGTCTTGGCCCCCGCGAAGCTCAGCCGCAAACGCTCACGCTCACCCTTGAGCCGGTTGGAGCGCGTGGCCGGGGCGCTCTCCTTCGTGTCCGCATAGATGCTCTTGAACCGGCTCCGGAGCGCGAGGTGAACGCTCTGAACGAGCCACTGCTCGGCCTCTCCCAGGTACGGATGCATGGCGATGAGTCCCTTCCTTTCGTGCCACAGCAGCGCGCCCAGGTTGTCCCGGTCGCGATAGTCGTGAATGAAGCGGCCCTCCGCCGTCGTCGCGGTGGCGAAGCCCGCGTACCAGGGGCGTGAAGCCGCGAGGTTCTCCGTGATGAAGGCGCGCAGCGCGCTGGTCGCGATGAAGTAGCTCGCCTCGCCCTTCGCCTTGCCCTCCGGCTTGCGGACTCGCAGCGTGTGCGGCAGGGCGGCGGCGGCGGCCTCGTAGCGGTCCAGGACCTCCTCGCGCACGGCGTCCTGCCGCACCACCGCGCCGCGAATCTTCTGCTGCGCGTTCCACGGCATCTGCCGCAGCGCCACGGCCTCGGTGGTCCCCAGCACGTCCCCCAGCCGCTTCTTCCCCGCCTCCTGCGCCATCACCAACTGAGCCGCGAGCACCGCGTCCGACGCCCCCGCCACCGCAACGTCACGCAGCCGCTTGGGTGTCAGCCCAGGGCGCAGCTCCGCGAAGCGGACCAGGTTCGTGGGCGCCAGCGCCACGAAGGCCCCGCCCCGGAGCTGCGGCAGCTTGTAGGAGACACACCCCACCAGCGCGAAGCACGCGCAGAGCGCCTCCGCCGCCGTGTACTCCACCTTGGTGACGCGCACACCGATGTGCCGCTCCGCGGCGCCCGGATAGGCCCAGCTCGCCAACGACGTCGCCCCCGCCTCCAACGCCTCGAGCACGCTCTGCCAGGCCGTCTGGTGGACGAATGAGTCGTAGCCCTGGGACTCGACGATAACGGGCTGCGCGTCCACCTCGAAGGTGACGCGCCTTCGCGCTCCTCCCTGCGTCGACTTGCCATGCTGGAGGAACGTCACCTTGAGCGCGTCGTGGAGCGCGGCGGCCAGCTCGGGCGGTGGCTCCGGCGCTCCGGGCGAACGCGTGCCCGGCAGGTCGATGAAGCCCTGCTTCACCTGGAATGACGCGCCGAACAGCGCTCGGAGCGTGGCCGCCGGTGCCTCGCCGCCCCAGTCCAGGTGGATGGCTTCCCGCTCCACCGTCGCCATCCCGGGCCCCAGCCGCACCGGAGAGGGCCACGGCGCGGCGGGTGAAGCGCTCCCGAGGATGGCGCGGAGCGATGCCGCCAACCCGCCCGCGCCCGCGCGCAGCAGCGGCGTCATCCCCGGTGCGTACAACCGGATGGAGAGCGGAGCGGGCAAGTCCTTCTTCCGTGGGCTCACGGCTTTCGCCATCGCGCACCTCGCAGGCCGTCGTAGTCCAGCGCGTTCGCTGGAGGGATGGGGTATGGCAGCCGGCCCGCACGGGGCCATTCACGCCACTTGAAGGACTCGGGTGGCAGGTTCATGGGCAGGGTGACCTGGTGAGCGCTCACCGCTCCGTCCAGGACGGCGCGGACGTCCTCCTCCAGGAGGACCGTGAGGCTGGGGCTTCCGTCGCGGCACGGAGCGGGCCAGGTGTCGAAGCGTCCATCCAGCCAGGTGCTGGACTGCCGCCGCGGCGCATCCGCCATCCCGGGCGTCACCCATGCGTTCACCAGGTCCCGCTGGCTCAGCGGCCCCGTTCCCAGCCGCTCCAACCATGCGCGCGCGTCGCGCAGGTCCGGCGCGGCGTAGGGCGGCCCATCGAAGGGGAGCACCACGAACGGCCGCACGGGGACGGGCCGCTCCGGAGTGCTGCGGCGGTTGAGCCGCCCCAAGCGCTGGATGAGCGCCGGGATGGGCGCCAGGTCCGTGACGAGCAGGTCCGCTGACAGGTCCAGGCTCATCTCCGCGACCTGCGTCGTCGACGCGAACGCCGCTCGGCCCTCGGTGGCGAAGGCCCCGATGACGTCACCATGGCGATGGACGCGGTCCTCGTAACGAAAGCGGCTGTGGTACAGCAGCGCGCGCGCGCCGTGCGACGTGCCGGCCTCGGCGGTCCGCATGCAGCGCTCTACCGTGTTGCTGACCCACAGCACCTTGCCGTGGTCCCGCAGACACTCCGCCACTAGGGACCACGGCTCCGCGACATCCAGCCGCTGGTAGCGCGGCAGTGTCTCCAGGTCCTCCGATCCTTCGACTTCCGCGAGGCTCCGGCCATGAACGCGCGCGCACACGCCGCGCAACGCGGCGAGCCGCGTAGCGGGCAGGCTGGCGGTCATCAGCAACGCGGGGATTCCCGGCAGGGCTTCCAGGAAGCGCAGCAGGCAGCCGAAGAGCCGGTCGTCGTAGGCGTGGACTTCGTCGAAGACGACGCAGGCGGCGCAGAGCGCGGGCCAGGCATAGAGCCCCTGCCGCTGACTCTGGACGAGCCCGAGCACCGTGTCGGCCGTGCAGCTCATCGCGTCCACGCCCCAGGAGCGGAGCGCGTCGAGCCGGTCCTGGTCGCGGGAGCCCGTCCCCGGCGCAGCGCCGTCGCGGAGTCCGAAGATGTCGAAGTCCACCTCCGCGCGAGAGTGCTGCAACCGGGCATCCACGTCCGCGCCGTGGATGTAGTGCCGGAAGCCCTCCGTCGCCGTGCCCATCGTGGGATACGTGAGCCACAGCGGACGGCCGGGGTGCTGTCTGGCGGCCCAGAGGTACGCAGCGGCCGTCTTGCCGCTGCCACAGCCGGCACGGACCAGGGTCAGCGGCGCGGCACTGTGAGCCACCTCCTCCTGAAACGGTCGCGGTGTGCGTCCCGCGAGGCGGCGCTCGACCACGGCGTGCAGGGCCTCGGCGGGATGGGGCGCCGTGAGCTGACGATCCACCCAGTCCTGCTTCTCCCCGCTCCGGGGAAGCGCCGAGCCCGCGACGTCCGCCGCGAGCACCAACGCCTTGCACACTGCCAGGAGCCGCGCGTCCACGGAGCCGGCGGGCACGGTCCGCTCGAAGTCGTCCTGCCACGACTGGAGCGGGTCGCGCGGGTGCTCCTTCCGCGTGGCACGAAGCACGATGGGCGCGGTGAACAGTGGCGGAGCGGACAGCGCCAGCTCCTCGGCGATGCGCCCCAGCGTCCGGGCGAAGTCTTCATGCTGGACCCGCAACTCCAGCGACAGCCCCGCTCCGGTGCCGTCGGGCGCGAAGGCCTCTGTCTGGAACTTGCGGTGGTGTGCGGCCACGCAGACCAGCGCCAGGCACAGGTCCAGCTCGCTCACGTCCCGCAGGAGCCATGCGGAGAGCGGCTGCCCTGGCCAGCAGAGCCACAGCGAGAGCGCTTCGTGGCGGACAAGCTGCGGCGCGTCGCGCTGGCGGCGCAGCATGGATTGGAAGTGCTCGCTGCACTTGCCCAGGTCATGAAGCGCGGCGGCCAGCAGGACGATGCGCCGCAGCCGGGGCTCCAACGCCGGGTCCAGGCCCGCGGCCAGGAGCGACGCGCGCCCACGGTGCTCCAGGAGCCGACGTGCGGCCGACAGCACCAGGGCGGTGTGTCCCAGCAGCGTGGCCTCGCCCTCGGGTCTGTCGGGCGTGGCCGTGCTCTTGGCCAGCAGCCGCTTCACGCGGCCTTCCCATGGGACTGGACACGCGCCGCCCGGCCGGGCGGGAGGAAGAGGCCACATCCCATGTGACGGCGGCCTCCCAGTCCCTGCTCCTGCACGCGCAGCGAGTGCTCAGCCGACAAGCCATGGAGTTCGAGCGCGAAGCCCACGACCTTCTTGCCAGCGATGCGCACGATGCGCCGGCGCCCCACCTTCGCCGTGGCCTGGACACCAAGCGCCTCCAGTGCCCGGGAGACAGCCACGATGAACGAGGACTCATCCATCGCGTGCTTGAAGGTGACCAGCCGCGCGGACAGCGAGGGCACGGGCTCTAGCGCATGGAGCGAGGGCGCGCCCAGGGACAGGCGTCTCCCCGCGACCTCCAGCGGCGCGCTCACGAGCGGCAGCAGCGTGGCCACGGCTTCGATTGGGCACCGCAGGCGCATCGTGCCTCGCCCCAGGTAGAGCAACTCCCGCGTGTTGCTCGCGCCTCGGAGCGAGAACACGCCCATGTCCGTGCGTTCATGCAGTGCGGGAATGTGGAGGGAGAGCGCGGAGAACAGGAGATAGGCGTGGTCGAGCGGCACCGGACCGCCTTGCACGGGGAACAGCAGGTCAATGGCAGGCATGTGAGGGACCTTTCCGGAGCGGCGTCATGAAGCGAGGTGTGCTGAACGCGGTACGAAACGTGCGGGCGGATATCGGCGGCATGGCGTTCACCCCGTCTGCAACGTGAGCGCGGGCGCGTACCCACCTGAGCCGGTGCGCTCGTAGGCCACGACCGGGCCCACGGCGTTGAGCCGCTGGCCCAGGAACAGGCAGCACGCAGCGGGGGCATAGAGGATGAGATGTGTGACCGCCGTGCGCAGCTCGTTGCGCGCGCGCCGGAGCTGTTCGCGCGCCTGGACGGCGAACGCCACCGCGTCCGCATCCGAGCCAACGGCGCCGTCGTGGGGCCCGTCCTCCGGCTCCAGGTAGAGCACGGCGCGGAAGTGCCCTGGCCGCTCTGCCAGGAAGCGCCCCACGTCCGCGCGAGCATCCCCGGTCATCTGGAACACCACCAGCAGCCCCGCAGCGTCCGAGTCGCCCTCGTGCCCCGTGACACGCAGTCGGCGCGGAGACGGCTTCGCGTCCGAGCACCACAAGAAGGTCTCTCCCCGCGTGGGCTGCTCGACGCGGAAGCGGTAGCCGCCCACCTCCGGGAAGTGGAAGCCCACCGCCAGCACCGTGCTCAGCGGCAGCTTGCCCCGCAGGTCAATCAACGCACCGTCAGGCCGCCTCGATAGCCGCTGTCGCACAGCCAGCAGCGAAGGCAGCAGCACGTCCCGCCACACCGCTTCCGACGGCACCGCCCGCGTGTCGCGGTCAAAATGAGGCGTCCAGTCCAGCTCCTCGGTGGGTGGCTGCTCCCACTCACGTCGCACCCACCCATGAATCCAGAGGCTCACGGCGGGCGCGTCCTCCCGTGAGGCCAGCAGTCCCCACGCGCGAATGGCCCCCCGCAGCGACTCCGGGGTGACGTGCTTCCTGCCGCCGCCGACCTCAATCCACTCCCGAAGCCCGTCCACCGCGATGGCGCGCGGCTGCCGTCCCATGCGCAGGCCAAGCCGCCCCATCCGGTCATCCACCTGCTCTTCCAAGTCGGCGATGCCGCCCACGCCGAGCCGCAAGCGCAAGTCCTTGCAGAACGCCCGCAGCATCTCAGCCGATACACCGAGCCGTTGTTCCCACTCCGCCCAGTGTTTCTTCAGGGCGCCTCGTGGCGGCTGCTCGAAGAACGCCTCGGTGAAGCAGTGGTCCCGGCCATGCAGATAGCGGCCCAGGTCCGCCGCCGACGCCCAGTTGCTCAACAGCCAGATTTCGACGGGCCCCAGGGGCCGCAGCACCAACCAACTCTCCAGCAACTTCCGCAGCAGGGAGCGACCCACCCGAGGCGGCGTCACCAGCCCCGCCAGGGAGTAGCTATCCCGGTGGTCGACGTGCCACTTCACCTGCATGTATCGACTGGCCACACCCGCGCCGGGCCGGGCGTGCAGCGTCACGTCATCCGCCGAGCCCGCCGCCGGGTGCTCGACGTAGCCGTAAGAGAAGGGACTGCCCGCGTCGAGCAGCCGGAGCAGCTCGTACCAGCTCAGCAAGTGCTGATAGCGATCGCCCTCCAGGCGAGACGCGCTCTGCTCTCCCATGACGCTCCCTCATAGCGACGCCAGGGACGGCGGTGGATACCTCCCCAGGGGTATGGAATGCGGCGCTCGAAAAGGAAGACGCCAACGCGCGGGGCAACCCATCGCGGGCCCGGTGATTTTTCTTCCGGCGCGCGGCGGGAGTGCTCCCGACGACCGCTGAACGTCCTGCGCGAATCTGACTACCTTTCAGGTAGACATCGCCCATTCCGAGGTGCCAGACGGAGGCGCGTTCTTCCTCGAAGAAGGCGGGACATTCGCGCTCGTCCAAGCGTCCCGCCGTGTCATCCCCATCGAGTAGCTTAGAACCCTGGAGGTTGCCCCTGCGTGTTCCCCCCTGGCTCGTTGGTGATGACGGCGGTGGTGCTCCTGCTGGGCACGGCGGCGCTGGCCCAGACTCCGGACACGAAGCGTTGGCGGCGTATCGAACGGGCCGTGGTCCTGAGCGCAGGCGCGGGTGAGCCCGTCCAGCGACTCCGGCTGGCGCCCGGCGTCGTGACGACGGTGCTGCTCGACTCGGACGCTGTAATGGAAAGTGATCTGCCCGATGCCCTACGCGGGCTGTTCACCCGGCTGGACGTCACGGAGACGCATCTGCTGCTCCAGCCCGCCGTCGCGATGCCCGCACGGGGCGTTCCGCCACTGGTGCTGCGATTCACGGACGCGGCCGCGCCACAACGGCTCGTCCTGGAGCTGACCACCGAGGGCAGCGTGGTGGACTCGGTCGTCGACGTCCGGCGCCACCCCGCCGCCGTGGCGCAACTGGAAGCCGAGCTGGTGGCACTGCGTGAGCGCAACGCACTGCTGGAGGCCCGGCTGGCCACGGCTCGCCGGCCGCTGCCACAACCGGGGCTCGCGAACGCAGTCCTCTCCGGCGCCATCGGCCCCACGGGAGTTCTCGTCAAGTGGATGGGTGACCGACCCAGTGAGACGGGGCTCAAGGTCCAGCAACTCGGCAGCTATCGCTCCGGCTCGTGGCTGACGCTCGCCGTGAAGCTGGAGAACCCACTGGGCGAAGCCCCCTGGCAACCGGGCATCGCGCGGCTGACACACCTGGACTCGGACGGGCGCTCAACAGGCGAGACGATGGAACTGCCCCTGTTGTTGCAGGAACCGCGTCTGTTGCCTGGCCAGAGCGCGGTCGCCGTCGTGCAATGGCCCGCCCCCACACGCCCGCCGCCCGCCTACGCGCTGGAGATTTGGGACACGGGCCGGCGCCGCGGCGCGAGATGGGCGCGGCTGAAACCGTAGACGTGCGCGACAGCCTCGAAGGAATCCGTCATGCGACTGGAGTCGAACGCATCTTCCCCAGGTCCCCTCGTACTGTCTCCACAGGCCCTGCCGGCCGGCACGCGCGTGGAGCGCTGGCGCGTGGAGCGCCGCATCGGAGGCGGCGGTAACGGCACGGTGTATGAGGTGCGCTCGCGCCCTGAAGGCCGCAGCTACGCGCTCAAGCTGGCCCACGCCCCCGGCGATCCCCGCTTCCAGCGCGAGGCACGGACGCTTCACCTGCTTCGCCACCCTGGCGTGGTGCGACTGCAAGCGACGGGAACCTGGCGCGCTGGAGCCGCCGCCTACCCCTACCTCGTGATGGAGTACGTGCGAGGCCGCACGCTGTATGACTGGTCTCGGGCGCGCAATCCGACAGCACGACACGTCGCCGACCTGTTGGCGCAGGCCGCGTGGGCATTGGATGCCGCGCATCGCAAGCAGGTGCTTCACCGCGACTTCAAGGGGGAGAACCTTCGCGTCGAGGAACGCGGAAGACTGGTGGTGCTGGACTGGGGCGCGGGCTGGCATCCCCGTGCCGCCCCCATCACCTCCGCCGCACGGCTGCCGCCCGGGACCGGGCCCTATCGCAGCCCCCAGGCCATCCTCTGGAGCATGCAGGCTCCACGGCAGACCTCCCGCTCCGAGCACTACCCCTACACGGTGGCGGACGAGCTGTACGCGGTGGGCGTCACCTTTCACCGGCTGGTGGTGGAGCAGTATCCGCCGCTCGTCCTGGACAAGGCGCACTCCCCGGTGACCTCCGCCACCTTGAGAACCCTCAACCCGCGTGTGCCCGAGCCGCTCGCACGCTGGATTGAGGGACTGCTCGCGTTCGCCCCCGCAGCCCGGCCGCGCAGCGCGGGGGACCTCGCCCGGGAAGTCCAACGGGCCCAGGCCGACGCGGGACCAGATTGGGACGTCCCGCTGTTTGGCTGGTACGAGGGGCCTTCCACGGCGACCCGCACGACAGACGAGGAGGACTCCTGGGGCCCCGTGGCACCGGGAGAAGAAGCAGCCCTTCTCCATGCGAGGGCCCTGCGCGCGGCACGGGTTCAGCACCATCGGATGGGCCGCTGGCTGCGACGCCGGGTGTTCTCGGAGGTCCAGACGCAACCTCGCACGGAGTCAGCGAGCCCGCCGGAGCCGCGGCCCGAGGGCCGGTGGATGCGCATCGCCGGAGTCCTGATGTTGGTTGCGTGCATGGCCTGGGGACTGGTGCTCGCAGGCCCGCCGCATGGCACACCCATGCCGTCCCATCCCGTTCAGCAACTGGCGCGGACCGACGGACCAGCCGAGACTGGCTCGCCCGCCACGGCCCTTCCGTTTTCCACCGCCGAGCAGCCATGGCCGGGAGATGCCATGTCCACGACCAAGCCACACGCGCGCTGTGTCCCCCGACTCCACCGCTACCTGATGGCTGCATTCACAGCGGCCAGTCTCAATGCTTGCTCAGGCACTCAGGTCCGGCCCGAGCCCGCGCGCTGCCCTTCCGAAGCCCTGGAATCAATGCGTCAGCTCGGGCTCGATCTGGGGTTTGGCGGGTTCATCCAGCTCGACCTTCAGCAACCGGACGACTCGTACCAGACGAACTACAGCATCGTCGTCAGCGACGGCCCCATCACCAGTCGGCTCGATGAGCCCATCGGCCGCCTCCCGGCGAACACGCTCTTCTACGGGCGCCTCTGGACCGGCGGCGAGACAATCCAGGGCCGCTACACGCTCGTGAGGACGCCGGACGGCAGCGAGTACCCGGTGTGCTTCATCCTGGGCAACGAGGCGGGAATACCCAAGTACCGGGGCTCACGGCCCGGCCACACTCGCGCGCATCCCTGGTCCAACGCCCAGGTGGTGGACCACTTCCCCTGACGCGGCAGCCTCACGGCGGTGAACTCGTCGAAGGCTTCTCCAGGACGCGCGCCTCGTCGCGCAGGCGCAGCTCGTTGCCCGCGGCGGAGAGGACTGCGGCGACGGGCACGGAGAGAAAGGCGCCCGCCACGCCGAAGAGCACGCCCCCGGCGGTGATGGACAGCAGGATGACCACCGGGTGCAGCGGCACCGCGCGCCCCATCACCACGGGCTCCAGGACGTTGCTCTCCAGTTGCTGCACGCCCAGCACCACGGCCAATACCAGGAGCGCGTCGAGCGGCCCGTTGGTGATGAGCGCCACCAGCACCGCGACCACGCCCGCCAGGGTGGCGCCAATGACGGGAAAGAACCCGCCCACGAAGGTGAGCGCCGCCAGCGGAAGCACGAGCGGCACGCCGATGATGGCCAGGCCCGCGCCAATGCCCACCGCGTCCACCAGCGCGACGATGACGACGCCACGCAGGTAGCCGCTGAGCGTTCCCCAGGCGCGCAGACCCACGGCGCGCACCGTGTCACGCCGCGACGGAGACACCCGGGCCAGCACCCAGCCTCCGAGCCGCTCGGTGTCCTTCACGAAGAAGAACAGCAGCGTCAGCGTCAGCAGCCCGCCCGCCACGGCCTGCGCGGCGAAGTTGGCGCCCGCGAGGACGCCGGTGGTGATGCGCCCCAGGTTCGACTTCAAGAAGTCGAGCCCCTTCTCGAACAGGCCGTCGATCTGCTCCCGGGACACGGGGAGTTCCTGCGTCATCCACCCGACGAGGCCCTCCATTCCCTCCTTCACGTTCGAGCCCGCCGAGCCCACCTGCTGGACGATACGGGGCACGAGCACGAACAGCCCGGCCGCCCCCACCAGGAGCAGCACCAACACCGCCAGCAGCGTCGCGAGCGCCCTGGGCACCCGGTGGGCGGACAGCCACCGGACGGGCGGATACAGCAACGTCGCCAGCAGCAGCGCCGCCACTGTCGGCAGGACGATGAGGTAGAGCCGCGCCAGCAGCAGCACGAGCGCCACCACTGCGGCCGCGACCACGAGCAGCTTGCCGCTGAACAGCGCGCAGCGTGTGAGCCAGGAGGCAGAGGGCGAGTCCAGGGTGGCCATACGTCGTGCGCACCCTATGCACGAAGCGGCGCATGGCACCGGGAGGCCACCTGTCGGTGTGGCCTCATGAACGGACGCGGTGGACGCGCGGCTGGAATCCAACGGATGGCCAGGGCGGCCCGTCCTTCAGCGGCGTGCCTCGCGAAAGCTCAAGGCACGTCCACCGGGATGGTCTGCATGAGGGGAACCTGGAGGTCCGTGGGGCGCATCAGCGCGGGGCGGCCACCCTCGGTGCCACCACTCTTGAAGGTGTTGAGCTGACCGGCGATGGTCCACTGCCCCGGCCGGTTGCCGGTCCCCTGGGAGTAGTGGATGAAGGGCGTGGCGCCCGTCGGGTCGTTGTGCTTGCCGGTGGGGTGCGAATAGTCGCTGGGCGTGAAGCTCCCCGCCGGCTTGAGGTTCGGGTGCTGCGAGAGGAAACCGTCCAGCTCCGCCTTGCCGTTCTTCGAATAGTCCGCGTGGTGGAGAAAGGACAGGCTGTTGTTCTTCGTGTCGTGCAGGGCATGGATGGCGCAACCGTTGAGCGCGCCCGTCACCACCGTGTGCGGCTCCCCAGGACGCGGATGCAGCGGCACCCCCTGGATGCCCGCGAACTTGCCCTCGCCCGTGGAGAGGTAGTGCATGTAGTGCGCCGGGATGCCCTGGCCACCGGCGGGCGAGACGGACAGGTTCGTGTTGCCCTGGTGCTGGTGGGCATTGAGCGTCACCACCGCGTCACTGGCGTTGACGAAGGGCTTCTGGGCGGTGGGGAGGGCCACGCCCTGGAGCGCGCCGCTTGGGGACATGTTGTAGGCGTTCAGGACGTTCTGCCCCGAGTAGCCCAGCGGGTTCGCACCGAACGACGAAGTGACGTCCTTGCCCGGCTGCCGCGTGGGCTGGGGGTTCACCGTGCTCGTGGAGGGCTTGCTGCCCTGCGCGTCGAACCCGTCCTTGACGGGGCTCGGCTTGGACGCGGGCTTCGACTCCACGGGCGGAGGGGCGCTCGGCTTGTTCGTCCCACTCCCGGAAGCAGCGGGACTCTTGGGGAGGGAGGGGCTCTTGAAGCCGCCGAACTTGATGCCTTTCATGGGAGGGACTCCTGTCGTCGATGGGGTTGAGAGCGTATCGGGGGAGACTGGCTAAACCCCACAGCAACTCTCAGGCCATACGAAGAGCCAGGCGGCCCCACCAGGGATATCCTGTCAAAATCAGCGCTTGCGGGCCGCGGGTGGAGACAAGGCCCCGCCCGAGCCCGCGCGCACTGGTGACGGGAGTTCGTGCCCTGGTGAGTCCAGTCACCACCCCAAGGCCTCGCCGCGCTCCTCATGGAGGTGTCGATTTCACGGCGCAGGGAGCCCGCCGTCTCGAGCCGCTTCACGTACAGCGTCACCGACGGCTTGGGGATGCACAGGACGGCCGCCAGCTCGGCTGGGTAGGGGTGTGCATCCACCACCGCGAGCACGAATAGTTCCTTCGTCTCGAGCCCCGGCGCGGCGATGTCCGCGGCGACGCAGGAAATCACCGGCCATCAGCAGCCGGTGATGAGCACACCCCAGGAGCCCACCATGCCGCTCAACCACTACGTGACGCTCGGCCGTTCCGGCCTGCGCGTGAGCCCGCTGTGCCTCGGTGCCATGACTTTCGGTGAAGACCTCGGTTGGGGGTCCAGCGTCGAGGAGTCACAGCGCATCATCGACCGGTACATCGAGCTCGGCGGCAACTTCATCGACACCGCGAACTTCTACACGAAGAGCCACTCCGAGAAGATTCTCGGTGACCACGTTGGCCGCCACCCGGCCCGGCGTGACCGGCTGGTGATTGCGACGAAGTTCAGCGGGAACCTCTATCCGGGAGACCCGAACGGCGGCGGATCGGGCCGTAAGTCCATCATCAATGCAGCCGAGAATTCGCTGCGCCGCCTGCAGACCGACTACATCGACCTGTACTGGCTGCATAACTGGGACATCCACACGCCCATCGAGGAGACAATGGCCGCGCTGGAGGACCTCGTCCGGGCGGGCAAGGTTCGCTACATCGGCGTCTCGGACACGCCCGCCTGGAAGATTGCCCAGGCCAACGTGCTGGCGCACTTCCGGGGCTGGTCGTCCTTCATCGGGTTGCAGATTGAGTACTCCCTGCTCGAACGCAGCGTGGAGCAGGAGTTGGTGCCCATGGCGCTCGAGTTCGGGCTCGGCATCACCCCGTGGTCTCCGCTGAAGAGTGGCGCGCTCAGCGGCAAGTACACCCGCGCGAACGCCGGGCAGCAGAAGGCCGACCGGAGCGCCTTCCTGGACCAGGTCCTGAACGAGAAGACCTACGCCCTGGTCGACGCGCTGGGAGCCATCGCCCGCGAGCACGGGAGCACCGTGGCGCGTGTGGCGCTGGCCTGGGTGCAGGCACAGCCGGGCGTGAGCTCGACCATCATCGGCGCGCGGCGGCTGTCGCAGCTGGAGGACAACGTGGGTGCCCTGGAGGTGAAGCTGACCGCCGAGCAGCTCGCCCGGCTCGACGCGCTCACCCAGCCGACCTTCGGGTTCCCCCAGAGCATGCAGCCCATGTTCCCCAGCCTTCACAACGGGGGCACCACGGTGAACGGCGTCTTCGCGGAGCCGTCCAGCTTCGGGGTGGTGAAGGGCGACAAGGTCTACTGACGCGCGAGAGGCCGCTGAGACGGCTACGTTGAGGGCCCACGCTTCGCGCGCCGGGCCGGCTGCTTCGCGCGGCTCCGGCCACGCGGCGCCCTGTCTGGCGCGCTCGCCTCCCCCCGCTCCCGAAGCGCGATGCGCCGCGCCACCTCCGCCGCCGCGCGGACCGGCGGCGCGAGCACATCCTCCGGCGAGGCCTTCGCGCCCCATGACGCCGGCGCCCCCAACTGCCGCAGCACCGCGCCATGGGTGACGGGCGCATCGAACGAGAAGCTCAGCGCCGGCAGCGGCTCGCGAGGGACGTCGTAGCTGTCCCGCGTCAGCTTGCCCGGCTTCACGCTCGGGACCTCGGGCGCCTCCGCCTTCGCGTCCCGCGCTGCCCGCTTCCGCTTCGCCGCGCCGCGCGGCTCGAGCGCCGCCCCGGCTGAGCCAGCCTCACGCGCGGCCCGCAGCGCGCTCAGCACCTGCTCCTTCGTCCGGCCGCGCAGCTCGAACAGGAGGAACGGGTCGCGGTCCAACGCCTCGCCCAGGACGTAGTGCGTGGCGGCGACGTGCTTGCACGGGTCTCCCCAGTCCGGACACGAGCAGTCCGTCACCAGCTCCTCCCGGCTCCGCGGGAAGAGGCTGACACCCGCCGCGCGGAAGACCTCGTCGATGGCCTGGGGCATCGTCCCAGCGAGCAACTCCGCCGTGTACTGCGCCCTGCCAGCCATCTCCGCGATGGCCTTCTCCCAGACGGCCTCGCCGTGCGGCCTGAGCGCCAGCGAGACGGCGTAGGGCGTCGGGCGCGAGCCCGTCACCCGCGCGGTGACCTTGCCGCGCCGGATGACCAGGTCATGCGTGCGCCCCGCCCGCGCATACGTCCGGCCCCGGGCCAGCCGTCCCGACTCTCCCTTCAGGACGCGCTCGAGCGCCTCCAGCCACCGCTGCCCCCACCAGGTGGCGCCAGCCTTCTTCACCTTGATGCCATGCTCGGGCGGCGGCCGCTTCGGCGCGGACGTCCAGCCCCAGAACTCCCGGTAGCTCATCGCGACACCGCCTTCGCGCTCGCACGGCCGCGCCGTCGAGGGGCGCGCACCCGCGCGTCGTCTTCCCCTTCCGCGTCGCCATCGTCCGCCACGGCGCCCTCGGACAGCGAGAACAGCTCGCGCAGCGCCGCCGTGTCCAGCTCGGTCACCCAGTGCTCGCCCGTGCCCACGACCTTCTCGGCGAGCTGGCGCTTCTGTTCGAGCAGCCGGTCCACCTTCTCCTCGACGGTGCCCGCACACACCAGCTTGTGGACCTGCACCGCGCGCGTCTGCCCGATGCGGTACGCGCGGTCGGTGGCCTGGTCCTCGACGGCCGGGTTCCACCAGCGGTCGTAATGGAACACACGGCTCGCCGCCGTCAGGTTGAGCCCCGTGCCTCCCGCCTTGACGGACAGCACGAACACGCGCGGACCGCGGGCGTCCTCCTGGAAGCGCCGCACCATCTCGTCGCGCGCCTTGCGAGGCGTGCCGCCGTGGAGGAAGAGCACCTCGTGGCCCAGGTGCTCCGACAGGTGCGCCACCAGCTTGTCGCCCATCTCCCGGAACTGCGTGAAGACGAGCGCCTTGTCGCCAGCGGCCAGGGACTCCTCGAGCATCTCCACCACGCGCGCCAGCTTCCCCGAGCGCCCCGGCAGGGGCCCGGACTCCCCGAGGTACTGCGCCGGGTGGTTGGCGATCTGCTTCGTGTACAGCAGCAGCGCGAGCACGCGGCCCCGGCGCTCCATGCCGTCGGCCTCCTCGATGCGCCGCAGCTCCTCGTCCACCACCGCCTTGTAGAGCGAGGCCTGCTCGCGCGTGAGCGTGCAGACGACCTTCATCTCATTCTTCGCGGGCAGGTCCGTGATGATGGCCGGGTCGCTCTTGAGGCGGCGCAGGACGAAGGGGCTCACGAGCCGGCGCAGCCGGGCCGCGGCCTCCTGATTGCCATGGCGTTCAATGGGCAGCGCCAGCTCGCGCCGGAACGTCTCCAGCGGCCCGAGCAGGCCCGGGTTGGCGAACTCGAGGATGGACCACAGCTCCGCCAGGCGGTTCTCCACCGGCGTGCCTGTGAGCGCGAAGCGCTGGCTGGCGCGCAGCGCCCGGGCCGCGCGGGCGGTGGCCGACGCCGCGTTCTTGATGTTCTGCGCCTCGTCGAGCACCACCGCGCCCCAGTCCACGCGCGCGAGCAGCGCGGCGTCCCGGCGCAGCAAGCCGTAGGTGGTGAGCACGACGGCGCCGGGCGCGCGGGGGAAGCGGTTCGCCGCGCGGGCGCGCTCGGCGCCGTAGTGCGGCGTCAGGCGCAAGGTGGGGGCGAAGCGGGCGAGCTCACGCTCCCAGTTGCCCACCACGGAGGTGGGGGCCACCAGCAGCGTGGGGCGCGCCCCGTCAGGCACCTGCTCGAGCCGCCGCAGCAGGAAGGCCAGCACCTGCACCGTCTTGCCCAGGCCCATGTCGTCCGCGAGGCAGGCGCCGAGCCCCAATGAGGCCAGCGTGTCCAGCCAGTGCAGACCGCGCGACTGGTAGGGCCGCAGCGTGGCGCGCAGCGCGCGGGGGGCGTCCTGAGCGGTGGCCCCGCCCTCCCGAAGCAGGCGCAGGCGCTCCTCCAGTGCCCCGGTGGCGAGAACGGTGACGGGGAGCTGTCCGTGGCGCGTTTCGCCGAGCAGGGACACCCGCACCGCCTCGCTCAGCGCCATGCGGCCAGGGCCCTGGGCGAGGTGGCGCTGGATGGCGTCGAGTTCAAGGGGATCCACCGCGACCCACTCGCCGCGGAAGCGCACGAGCGAGGCCTTGCGCTGGGCCAGCAGCGCCAGCTCCTGGGCGGAGAGAGGTTGGTCGCCCAGCACGGCGTCCCAGTCCACGCGCAGCAGCGTGTCGAGCCCGAGCCCCGCGGTGCCACCGACGGCCCCCGCGGCCTTCGTGCTCGCGCCCACGCGCATGCGCAGGCGCAGGCGACGTCGGCCCGAGGTGGTGAGCTCGCCAGGGACGATGACGCCGAAACCAGCGTCGGAGAGCACGCGGGCGCCCTCCGAGAGGAACGTCCACGCGGTGTCGGGCTCGAGCAGGAGCGCCTGGGGACGTGGGCTCTCCAGCACGAGCGCCAGCGGGGGAAAGAGCCGGGCGGCGCGGCCGAGCGCCTCGAGCAGTGATTCCTGCGGGTCACGGAAGGCGCGGCCGAGCTTCTCCAGGCTGCGCCCGCGCGTCTTCCAGACGTCCGCGGCCGGGACGAGCAGGCTCGGGTCGTCCGGGGATTGGAGGTGGAAGCTCAGCACGAAGGGCTCGCGCTCCTCCGTCGGGGGCTCCAGCCGGAAGCAGGCGCGAAGCTTGTCCCGGGCGCCGAGCGCGGGTTCGCTCCAGCGCGTCAGCTCGTCGACGACGGAGCGCTCGGCGAAGCCCTCCGGCGCGAAGTCGCGTCGCGCGCCGGTGAGCGCCTCGCGCCAGCGCTCGTCCCACGAGGCCGCGCGCCGGGCCGGCAACGAAGGCGCACCGCGCGCGGCGCGCACGAAGGCGTCGACGGTGGCGTCGAGGAAGGCGCGCAGCAAGGCGTCCGGGGCCCAGACGGCGCGGCTTGGCCTGGCGCCCACGGGGACGGCGTGCGCGCCGGGCGGCATGCTCCGGGCGAGCGCGGCGACGCGGCCAGCGTCCTCGGTGGCGGAGAGGGCCGCCGCCCAGCGCGCCTCGATGCGCTCGCCCCGCCGCAGGAGCGTGGGCACCACGCGCTCGCGCGCCACCAACTCCAGCGCGAGCTTGCTGGCCAGCGTCCACAGGGCGATGGAGCCGGGAAAGGACTCAGCCTCGGAGGTTTGCACCACCGCGAGCCGCTCGACGGTGGCGGCCAGGGGCAGCCCGCGCCCCTCGCACTCACGCAATCCCTCGGGCGTCACGAGCGGCGCGGAGGCGCGGTCCCCCGTCTCCAGCAGGCCGGCGAGCTCACGTGGCAGCGGGTCGGCCCCCCAGAGGAACAGCGTCTCGGTGTCGGGGAGGAACACGAGCGGCATGGGTGGGAATGTAACGCCCGCCCCTTGCGGGTGGCTGGCGAAAACAGCCCTGCGAACGTCCCTGCTCGGACTTGTCGGGTCCTTGTGCCGTGGACCTACCGGGAAGTCGACACTCCCGTCCTCCGCCAGGCTTGGACGGCGATGCAGGTACACAGGACACAGGGCCCGGTCTCCCGGGGCGATGATGATGACGAAGAGGACGACACCGGACGGGAGGCCCTACCCCCCGCCAACGGCCGCCCAGTCCTGGAAGACGTGGACCGGGTCGCAGAGGGCGTGCAGGCCCGTGCGGCCCCTGTTGCCAATCTGGACGCCGTGAAAGCGGGTGCCCTTCTCGCGTGCCTGCTCGACCCGGCGAGGCAGGCCGTCTGGCACCGGCCACTCGCCGTCACTGACGAAGAGCACGTCCGCCCGCTTCCAGTCATTGGCATCCAGGCGCTGGACCACCCTGGCCGTGACCTCGGATACGTCGCTGCCGCCTCCGAAGGATTGGCCGAGGAACGCCAGCAGCCGTCCGAGGCCGCCCTCGGTCAGCGACAGCTCGAACTCCAGCACCTGCCCCGGACCACTGTAGGCGTAGAGGAAGCACCGGCGCTTCTCCGCATGGGCGGTCCGAAGTGCCTCCAACACCAGGGCCTTCCCCACCTGCTCCGGAAGACCGTGCATCGAGCCGGACGTGTCCATGACGGTGATGATGGGACCGCGCTTGGGACGTGGGCTACTCCGCTCGACGGCCTCCTCGCTGTCACGCTCGACGAGCGTTCGCTCTATTTCGAGACCTTCGACGCGATACGTGAGCAACGCGCGCTCCGCCCGACGCGCGTGCCACAGGTAGCGGAACTTGGGATGCCCGAGGTTCACCGCTTCGACAGGCAGCATTCGCGCCAGCTCTCCGCTCCGTTCGATGCCTCGGGTCTCCGCCGGAACGCGCCTCGTCCAGACCTCGCGACGCTCCTCCTCCAGCCGTCTCATCGGGACGAAGATGGTCTCCGCGATGGTCTCTTCAGCGTCGCTCGCATGGAGCCGTCCCAGCGAGCGAACGACTTCCGTGAGCTGCGGTAACTGCTCGACGAGCTCACGAAGACGAACGAGGTCCGCCCACCCCGTGTGCTTCAGCACGCCGATGCTCAGGTCCCAGCCGCGCCCCATCAGCTCTCCGAGGTCACCGAACACAGCCGAGATCGCCGCCCAGATACGCGTCCGCTCCTCCCAGCCCGCGAGGAGGTCCGCGTCTTCCTTCACGGGCCGTTGCGCGACCTCCCGTTCGGCCTGCTGGCGCAGCCGCGCGAGCGTGAGCGCGTCGGGCTGCCTGGACTTCCGGGCCCGTCGCTCTCGCTTCGCCGCCTGAGCCTCCTGCGCCTCCATCCGCTGGCGTTCGAGTTGCTCCAACTCGCGGAGTCGCGCGACGACCTCCGCGCGGACCACCGCCGCATGACGGATGAACGACGCGAGCACGTCGCGCAGAAAGGCGTCCACCAGTTCGGGCTGGCCCTTGCAGAAGCGCAAGATGCCCAGGGGCTCGGCGGTGAGCCGCGCGGGAGCGGCGATTCCGGGCGGCGGCCACGTCACGTTCGGAGGGAGGCGTCCGTCGAGCAAGGCGTCACGCCAGGCACGAAGGCCACGGACCCGCTCCGCGAGCGTTCCGACGGGAAGCGCGATAAGGTCGGGGAGGAACTGCTCGGGGCAGTCGTCGAGGAACGCGTAGCCCCGCTCCAGGGCGCCCACGTCAAAGGCCTCTTTCATCGGGCTGCTTCCTCACGAGGAAGCAGCCCGAAGCCCTGGCGGAGCTTCTCGAGACGCCCCAGCAGCGTGTCCACTTCACGCCGCGTCCCCTCCAGGCTTCGCGCCGCGGGCTCGGCGAAGTCGTCGGTCACCCAGAGGTGCGCGCGGATGTCCGCGCCCAGGCTGGCGATGTGGGCGAGCAGTTGCGTCTTGTAGGTCGCGACCTGCTGCCCGAGCGCGGTGAGTTCCTTGAGGCAGTCCTCGACGTGCGCCGCCTTCTGGCGGGTCGGCTCCATGAAGGGCGGAAGGTCTACGTCTTCCATGTGCCAGTTCGCCTGGTTCGTGAGGTAGGCGTCACGGTTTGCCCAATGCGTGAACTGTGGTGAACGAGAGGTAGGGTCATGAATCCAGAGCGCGTTCAGCTCGGCTAGCGTGAACCCATTTCCCGCGTTGGTGCGATCATTGATCTTCGCGTTGTTGCGCCCATTCCAGTAGTCGTCAGGATCCCTCGAATGAGCATCGTCAGGCGCGAGGTACAGCGGCTCCCTGCCGCGCCTGGCCTGCGCCCTGCCTCCCTTGTTGACCGTGGGCTTTCCATCATTGCCCTTGAACAAGAGGTTCCCGTTCTCATTACGCGCTTGGGAGCGGCTGTCCTGGTCCAGCTTGAGCCGGGCCTCCCAAGACACCACGATGCGCGTCAGCCGGGACGGGTCCATCGCCGCGCTCGCGCCGGCCCTCGCCGCGTACCAGTCGTGGACCTTGGCGCGCTGCTCGGGCGCGCTCCACAGGCAGTGCTGAAGCAGCCAGCAATCCCAGATGGACACGCGGTCCCGGCCGTTCGTGAGGGCCGCCGTCTGGAGGAGCTTCACGACTTTCCGCCAGCGGCGGTCCGACACCTGGATGCCCTCGGCCGTACACCAGTCGCGCAGGTCTGCGAGCAGCGCCACGACGTCGTCAGGCACGGCCACCTCGGTCGCCGCCTGTCGAACCTCCGCCAGGTCCTCGTCGCTCAACCTGCGTTGCCGAGAGAACTCGGCGACCACGTCCCCCCGAAGCCCCAGCAGTGCGGGGAAGCCCGCCTTCGACACGGGTCCGACGTGACAGCGGAGCAGGAACCGGTCGAAGAGCGCGTCGAGCTCCTCCCCCTCCGGGAGCTCGTTGCTCGCGCCCACCACGGAGAGCAGCGGGGTGGACTCGCGGCGCTTTCCGTTGTCGAACTCGCGCTCGTTGAGCAACGTGAGGAGCGCGTTGAGGATGGCGCTGTTCGCCTTGAAGATTTCATCAAGGAAGGCGACGGAGGCCTTGGGGAGGTACGCCTCCGTGAGGCGCTCGTAGCGGTCCTCCTCCAGGCCCTTGATGGACAGGGGCCCGAAGAGCTCCTCCGGCACCGTGAACCGCGTCAACAGACGCTCGAAGTAGGTGGCCGGATGGAAGGCCAGATGCAGGCGCCTGGCGACCAGGCTCTTCGCCGTCCCCGGCGGCCCGATGAGCAGCAGGTGCTCACCCGCGAGCGCGGCGAGCAGCGCGAGCCGGACCGGCACGTCTCGCTCGACGAGCCCCGTCAGTAGCGCATCGCGGAGCGCCGCGATGCGAGCGGTGAGGTCGGACGGCAGTTGCTTCTTCAAGGGTTCAGCCATGGCGTCTCCGTCCAGTGAAGCGGCGCTGTTCAGACAGACGTCACGAACGGCCCGGAGCCATCGGTCGCCACGAAAGAAACTTGAAAGTACCGGGACGTGGCCGGTCGAGCTCCGAGCCACGCACAGGGAGAGGCCCGATGCGGGCCAGCAGCGGACGTCCCTCGAGGAGTCGCACCGGGGAAGTCAGTCGCGCAGCTTCCACCGGTCGAAGAACCCGCGGCGCCGGGCTTGCCGCCCACGCAGGGCCGCGAAGCGGGCGGCGAACCCGGCCAGGTCGTCATCACGCGTGGCCAACGCCCGCAAGTCCTCGGCGAGCCTCACCGCCTCGTCGTACTCGCTGGCGGCGACCCGGGCCTCGAGCCGAGCCCAGGCCCCATCCACGTCCCGCGACAGGGCCGTCAACCGCCGCTGGAGGCGACTCATCGCGGCAGCGGTGGCCGCGCGAGCGCGGGCGGACTCTGCGCGCTCCCGTGCTGCGCGCTGGGCCACCATGAGCGCCTGGAGTTCGTGGACGGTCCGCGCGGGCCTCTGGTTTGCTGACGCGTGCTCCGCGCGGAAGGCACGGAGCAGCTCGGAGCCCAGCGGGCGCTCCGGTGCGTCCACCGCACGGAGGAGCCAGCGCATCTGGTCCTTGGGGGAGAGGTCACGAACCCAGGCCCGGAAGGCGAGGCTGTCATCCTCGCGCTTCTTTTCTCCGTGCGCCGCCGCCGCGAGCAGGTCTTCGTCGAGCCGGAGCAACGCCACCAGCGCCTGCTGCGCGGCGGACAGCGTGCTCAACTCCTCGGGCACGAGGGGCTCCTTCGCGAATGACGCCACGCTGCCCGCCTGAACAGCCCCCAGCCACGCGAGATAGGCCCCGCGCAGGTCTCCGCGCTGGAGCTCGGTCCGAAGGGGAACCAGCGCCGCGAGCGAGGCGGACGGCGCGTCCTCCCTGCCAGAAGGGTCCTCATCCCCCACCTGGAAGTCGAGCATCACGGAGTTCCCAGACACCGTGAGCGCCGATGGACTTCGTGCCGGAAAGCACGCCTTGAGCGCCTTCACGTCGAGCCCCGCGCGGGGCAGGCGCAGCATCAGCCGACAGTCGCCCCAGTTCGAATCGTACAGGTGCGCGTCGAAGTAGCGCAGGAGGAGCTGGGCGGGGTCCGCACCCAATCCACCCCTGTGGTATTCGTTCCAGAACCGGGTCGGCGTGATTTCGGCCCGCGTCGAGATGGCCCGAAGCTCCGCCATCTGCCTGGCCGTCAAAGGCCGGTCCAACGCCACGAACTCGTAGACTTGATGTTCGCTCATGGAGGTTCTGTACGGCGAGCGCGACTGGCCAGGGTTCTCGAGGAGCACCGCGCTGCGTGCGAGGCGTGCTCAACGTCTTCCGGCCGTACCTGGCGGCCCGATGAGCAGCAGGTGCTCACCCGCGAGCGCGGCGAGTAGCGCGAGCCGGACCGACACGTCTCGTTCGACGAGCCTGGTCAGCAGCGCATCTCGGAGCGCCTCGATGTGAGCGGTGAGTTCGGACGGCAGTTGCTTCTTCAGCGGTTCAGCCATGGCGTCTCCGCTCAGTGAAGCGGCGCTGCTCAGACAAACGTCACGAACGGCCCGACGCCCCACCAGGCGCTCGACTGGAAGACGCCCGCCGAGGTGCGGGCGGAAAAGCTCGCCAGGCCACTCCCCCTGCGCGAGGCCGCATAGCAGCAACCCACCGACACGCCTCTCCCATCCGCCCATTTCCGCCGGCGAGCGTGTCTTGACTGCGAGGGGGACACGACACTGACGCGACGTCCTCACTCGAAGGCGCTGTTCGTCGTCCACTGCGACGCCGGCACGAATCGCAGGCCTTGAACTGCCGGCTGGAGCGCGAGGATACGCTCGACGACCTCCCGATGGAACAGGCTCACCGACGGTGATTCGGCGAGCGCGAAGACCCTTCGCTCGCTGAGCGGAACCCCCGCCAGTGCCTCCTCCTGCAGCACGAGTCGCCCTATCGAATAGATGAACCTCCCGCCAGGCGACCTGGTGACCTCGGACTTCTCCTCATCCAGACACCGGAGCTCGTTAAAGATGTGCACGAGCCAGTACGTGTACACCTCGTCGCCGACTGGCACCTCTGCCGGAAGCAGTTGCACGCGGTGGAGTTCCAGCGGGCGCAGCACGTTCCGGACCCGCGTCGACACAACCGGGTCTGGCAGGGCGTGGTGGTCCAGCATCCGCGGGGCCGCCGGCACCGGGGCCAGCAGTTGCAGTTGGATTGCCTCCTTCACCACGACCTCCCTCCCCCGCCGGAAGTCGCCCGACTCCTGGTCCCATCTCAGCAGCGGAACGTCCGCGTCGCCTGTGCGCACCAGCACGAAGTAGTCCGCTTGCAGCGGCATCATCACGCCCCCGCTCTCAACTTCCGCCGCTCAAGCGACTTCCCCGTGATGCCGTGCCGGACCCCATGGTCGCGCTTCGCCGGACAGGCCCTCTCCTGCTTGCGGCGTATGCTGCCTGCTCCTGCACAACCACTGCCGCCGGAGCGGTAGTCCCTCCCGTCGCGGGTAATCGTCCAGGTAAAGGAGGCTATCTGCTCCAGGATGAACGCGCTCAGCGCATTCAATTCCTCTACCAGCGCTCCTGGGTTCGCGCAGAACTCACCCCTCACCAGTGCCGCCTCCACGTCCTTGAGATGCGCGCGCACCGCGTTGGGATAGTTCATGTCAGCCTCAGGCCCTTGGCCCGCCGCATGCGGCCCGCGGTGCACAGGGACGGCCAGTTGACACGCCACCTCCATGCGGGACGGCAGCATGACTCCATCCTCCGCACCGTTCACGTCGTACCCGAACCGGCGGCAGTACGTCCCCCACGACGCCTCCTCCGTCGCTTCGCAGGCAATCAGATGGTGCGCTGCGACTGTAAACGGTCCCGCGTACCACTCATGCACCGAGGAGTCATGCGTGCCAAGAAGCGCCTCTCGCAGCGTGTGCGAGTCGCCAGTGTCTTGCCCCCACTGCGATGCGAATGGGTGCTCTGGCTTCCCGCAGTATTCGCACGGTGGCCGCGGTCGGGGCTTCGGTCCATCGCCTGGCCCCGACTTCAGGAACCGCACTCTTGCGCCTCGTATGATGACAGGCATGCGCCCATTGAACTGCTCAATGTCCTTGCCGACCAATGTCCCGAGGACTGACGAGCGCGTGAGCTTCCCAACAACCACTCCAGGGCAATGCGCCAGTTCGTGGTTGTTCGCCTTCTTGGTTCCCATCTGATGCCTTCCGGCATCACGGCGAGCGGGACGGCGGCGGCCTCCCTCAACGCGGAAGGCCGCTGGGTGGACGCGGGGGCCGGGTCAGTGGCATGAACGAGCCCGGTCGCTCGCGTTTCCACCCGGCCCCATGCCGCTGGCTACGGGTGGCCCCATGCGGCTGGCCAGTGACAAGCGTTGGCCCTAGTTCCCCTCTGGGAGCGTAAAGAGACGTTGCAGATTTGGCCCACCCAGACGATGTGCCAACGGAGCCCGGCGCAGGCCCCCGTCGCACGTTGACGAAGCAGCCGACCGTTTAAAGGCAGCCCCCAATCCATCTCACCACTACCAATGCACCACCGGCACGGCGCCAGCCGTCATGCCGACCGGGAGACGTGTGTTTCTCGTGCCTCATTCCGGGGCCCGCACAGGAGGCGTGTATGCATAGGAAGCGGAGGTTTCTGTCCGCGCTGTTTCTGCTTGTCTTGCTCCCCTGGCCGGGGTGGACCTCGGAGCCTCCCTTGCCAGAGGAAGAGGCGCCGCCTACTCCACCGGCCTCCCCCTCGCGCAGGTGGAACTACCTGACGCGCCTGGAGGCGACGACGTTTGCGTTCCTCCCTCGCGCGGGCGCTGGTGGTGACGATGGCTTCATCCAGGTGGAGCCCACCTTCATCGTCGACGGTGGCCCCGAGTTCGGCGTCAACGTCGGCGCTCCCGTGCGCTTTCACCTGTGGGGTGGTGGCGAGGGCGCGAGGGTTGTGCGACGAGAGGACTGGGACTCCCTCTCGGACTGGGGGCAACTCGTCCGTGGCCTCAAGTTCGGCTCGGACAACGCGCCGCTGGGGGTGTGGTTCGGTGGCCTGGATGGCTACAGCCTGCTCACAGGGCATCTGGTCCGCCGCTACTCCAACCGCGCGAATCCGGACTACCACCCGGCAGGAGGCTTCCTCACTGGCACGCTGGGGCCCCTCTATACGGAAGCGTTCGTTTCGGACGTCCTGGGCGCGCGGCTGATGGGCGCGGAGTTCGCCCTGGACATGGAGCACATCCTCTTTGGCAAGCCCAGGCAGCAGGGGCGCTACACCCTGGCGCTGTCCGCCGTGCATGACTGGGGGCGAGCGGGTGGACGCGCGGCCTCGGTGACGTTGGCGCACCTGGACGCAACGGCAGTCGTCCTGGTGCGGCCAGGATTTGAAGCCCTCGTGATTGCGGGATGGGGCGGTCGCCCTGGTGAGGGGGGCGCATGGGGGGCCGTGGCG